>NZ_JBLWFT010000012.1:0-91790 GCF_048323695.1 Aquisalimonas sp. APHAB1-3
TGCCCCGTTGGTGTTCACAGAAGATCACGGCGCGCTCTTCACTGCTGAGGTGTCGGTATCCAGTATTCATCGCAACAGCCTACCTCCGAAGGGGTCAGGTGTTGCACTTGAAAGTTGAGCCTAAGCGGTTTCCGGAAGAGGTTCTTCGGGTTGCCGTTATCGTCGGCTTTCAACGATGCCAAGGTTGCGATGATGGTGGTATTCGCGGCTTTGAGGACACGGTTGTAGAGGAAACCGAGTTCAAAGTCGATGGCGACCCTCGAGTCCAGGCTGGCTAGGCTGACGGGGCCACTATAAGGGTACGAGCAGTAGAACGGAGCCGCTTCGATGCGGCGAGACTTCGCCCGCCGCCTTTGGTCTGTGACGTAGCGTGAAACACGCTTGAATGGCGTTAGCATCATCTGCCTCCTTGGCTCGGATGAGTGAAGGTGCCAGCGCATGCAGGTCCAAAAACCGCCGCGAGGTAGAACCAGGTCACCTGCGACGTCCAGTAAGTCTGGGTTAGCCCAGCAACCAGGAAAAGTAGCAGCGCAAGCATGGCAAAGGGTGCGATTGGGGGGCTGGTGTCAGGGTTCGCATGCCTTATGGCGCGCAGGTACTCCACCGTGAACCAGCCAATTACCAGCGCTCCGAGTATGCCGAACCGGATCAGTACGTCGATGTAGATGTTGTGAAAGTGATGAGGTGCCGCCCTCGCAGAGCGCTCGGGCAACTCGGCATTGTCGCGTACGAAGCGTGAGCCGTCTGTTCCATGGCCAAGCAGGCTGTGATCAAAGAATGCACTCAACCCCACTTGCCACTGGTTGAGGCGGATACCCATGCTGCGATCCTGGAAGAAGCCAGTCTCGGGGTCAGGACCCGCCATCAGGGCCTCCACGTCTGTCTGCACCCGTCCAATCGAATGATCCACGACGCCGCTGTAGACGATCGCCGTCGCTATTCCAATGGTGATTGAGGCAGTGGCGAGAGCGTGGGGCCACCGCAGCGTACTGTGGTACAGAGTTCGCCAAGCAGTGAGGCCGCACCAGACTGTTCCCGCTACTGCCAAAGCAAGGAATGCGCCTCGCGCTAATGAAATGAAAAGTCCCTGGATCGCGGCAAGGGCGACGACACCCCAAAGCGTGTAGTGAGCGACCCGACGTGCAGTGGTGTAGACGTGGCGGTGTACCGCGCTGCCGAATACCATGGCGGCGATCAACGCCGTGGCGCTGAGCAGACCATAGAACTGTACGTTTTCCCCGGAAATGTCTGCGCGTCCGGAGTGCGTGAAGAACCAAGGCCACCCGGCTGCTGACATATGGTAGAGCGTCCCCAGGACGAACGCGGCGAACAGGATGACATAGGCGTTATGAGGCCCCAGTCTGCTTACGGCTACGCCCCAGGCCACCAGCGGTATCAGGAACAGGCGTGAGAAGCGCCAGAGATGAGTGGTCTGCTCTTCCAGCGGAACCCCGACAGCAGTGGCTGCGTAGATCATCGATGCAGTTATGGCAGCGATCCAGGCCAGAGTTGCCCAAACGATCCGGTGACGTAATGCTTCCCTCCAGACTTGGGCGCCCGCGGTGAGAAAAGCCAAGAGTAGCAGTCCGCCACCTATGTTCTGTCCGGCCTTGGAGACACTCACGGAGAGTAGCAGCAGGATGCACCCGGCCGTCGCGAGCCAGCCGGATACTCGTAAGAACAACGAATGATGTTCGGGTGTTGAGCAGGGGGTCGTGTTCGCCGATGCCGTCACATCATCTCCCTGTTTTCCATGCGTGTTATCCATAAGTGGAGTGGTTAGGTCTGATACAGATTGGTTTCGGGCGATGCCTGCCGCTTGAACCGCCGATGCATCCACAGATACTGCTCCGGATAGCGGCGCACGGCGTCTTCGACGATGCGGTTCATGCGGGTGGCGTCCTCGACGTCGTCCTCCGAGGGGAAGTTCTCCAGCGCGGGCTGGAACTCGATCAGGTAGGTGCCGTCGTCCTTGCGGAAGAAGAATAGTGGCACCACCGAGGCCTTGGTCATCTTCGCGAGCCGGCCGAGGGCCGTGATCGTCGCGGCCGGCACGCCGAAGAACGGGGCGAATACGCTGTGCTTGCGGCCGTAGTCCTGATCGCCGGCGTACCAGATGGGCAGGCCCTTCTTCAGAGAGCGAAGCAGGCCGCGGGTGTCGTCCTTGGAGACGGCGTCGTTCACGTTGCGGCGGCGGGCCTTGAGCATGGCGTTGTCCATGACCTTTTTCTTGTTCATGGGCTTGTACATGGCGACCATGGGAATATCATCCGGCAGCCGCCGCGCGGCCAGTTCTACGCTGAGAAAGTGCCCGGAGAGCATGATCACCGGTCGGCCCGTCGCCAGTGCACTGCGGATGTGCTCCTCGCCACGCACCTCGAACGGGATCCGCTCCACCTGTGGGCCGCCGAACCACCCCAGGGCCGTCTCGACAACGGAGCGGCCGGTGGCGCGGAAGTTATCCCGCACCAGGCGTTCGCGCTCATCCGCCGACTTCTCCGGGAAACACAGCTTCAGGTTGCGCCGGGTGATCTCACGCCGTTCCCGGGCAATGTGGTACGCCAGCCCGCCCAGGGCGCTGCCCACGCGAAGCCCGAGGCGATAGGGCAGCCGGGCGAGCAGCCACAGCGCCGCGACCGTGGCCGTCTGGCCCCAGTTGTACGGATGCGCAGGGTGCTCTGGGTAGTGCTGGCGCTTCTTGCGTTTGCGTTTCGCCACACAGGGCTCCGATTCAGTGCGTTCGGGGCGGGAGTATCGCCCAGCGAGGCGCTCAATTCTGTAAAATGCTGCGTATTTTCCACGGGCGGAAGACGCAGATGCAACTCACGTTACCGGATTTCTCACAGGCCCGGGTGCTGGTCGCGGGCGATCTCATGCTCGACCGCTACTGGCACGGCAGCACCGGCCGCATATCGCCCGAGGCCCCGGTGCCCGTGGTGCACGTGGGCGGTGTGGAGGAGCGGCCCGGCGGGGCGGCGAACGTGGCCCTGAACGTGGCGGCGCTCCAGGGGCACGCCCAGGTGCTAGGGCTTACCGGGGACGACGCCGCCGCCAACACCCTGGAAGCGCGCCTGGTCGAGCAGGGGGTGACCTGTCGGCTGCAGCGGGTGGCCGGTCACCCGACGATCTGCAAGCTGCGGGTGCTCAGCCGGCGGCAGCAGTTGCTGCGCATGGATTTCGAGGAGCCCTTTGCGCCGGCGGACCGCAGCGCCATGATCGCCCCGTTCGCGGAAGCGGTGCGCGAAGCGTCGGTGGTGATTCTCTCGGACTACGCCAAGGGCGCGCTGGCGGAGTCCCGCGCCATGATCGACACGGCCCGCGACGCCGGCTGCCGAGTGCTGGTGGATCCGAAGGGCACGGACTTCGCCCGCTACGCCGGGGCGGACCTGCTCACCCCGAACCTCGGGGAGTTCGAGGCGGTGGTCGGCCCCTGCCCGGACGACGACACTCTGGTGGAACGGGCCACGGGGCTGCTGGCGGAGTACGGTTTCGGCGCGCTGCTGGTCACCCGCGGTGAGCGGGGCATGACGCTGGTCACGCGCGACGCGCCCGCCCTACATCTACCGGCCCACGCCCGCGAGGTCTATGACGTCACCGGCGCCGGCGACACGGTCATCTCCGTGCTGGCGGCAGCGCTCGCCGCCGGGTCGGAGCTGCAGGTGGCCACCGCCCTGGCCAACGTCGCCGCCGGGTTGGTGGTGGCCAAGGTGGGCACGGCCACGGTCACCCAGGCGGAGCTGCGTCACGCCCTCCACGGCCTGCGCGAGGCGGATCAGGGGCCGGTGGACGAGCCCCGTCTGCTGGAGCTTGTGGCCGATGCGCGCGCCCGCGGTGAGCGGGTGGTGTTCACCAACGGCTGTTTCGATCTGCTCCACGCCGGCCACGTCGCCTATCTGCAGCAGGCCAGCGCCCTGGGGGATCGCCTCGTGGTGGCCGTGAACGATGACGCGTCCGTGTCGCGCCTCAAGGGGCCGGAGCGGCCGCTGACGCCCGTACAGCAGCGCATGGAGGTGCTCGCCGCGCTGGCGGCGGTGGATTATGTGGTGCCGTTCAGCGAGGACACGCCGGCGCGCCTGATCGGCGCGGTGGTGCCGGACGTGCTGGTCAAGGGGGGCGATTACGACCCGGAAGCCATTGCCGGCGCGGATGTGGTGCGGGCGAACGGCGGCGAGGTGGTGGTGCTGGATTTCGTCGATGGGGTGTCGACCACCGGGATTGTGGAGCGGATTCGTCAGTCCCGTCCGTAGCCATCCATCAGCGCCTCCCAGCCGCCCTGGGCCGCCGCCTCCACGGTGGGGTCCTTGGCGATGGAGCGGCGCAGCCGGTCGAGGTTGGCCTGCTGCCATCCGGGGTCGGGGCGCTTGAGCTGCCCCTGATCCCAGTCGATGAGCCAGGGCTGATCGCGGTCGTCCAGCAGGATGTTGCGCACGTTGAGGTCCGCATGAAAGGCACCGGCCTCGTGGCACTGGCGGATGGCAACGCCCACCCGATGCCAGGTGCGGGTGCCGGCCATGCCGGCGTGGATGCGCTCATCCAGTGGGGCGGCGCCGGGAATGGTGGCGGTCACCAGATCCGCCCGGTAGCCAGGGCCCGCGCGTACCGCGCGCGCCGCCACCGGTGCCGGCACGGGCAGGCCGCGGCGGCGCAGCTCCGCCATCAGCCGCCATTCCCGGAACGGCCGCGTGCGCTCGCGGCCCGTCCAGACATAGACATCCCTGGCGAAACGCGCGACGATGCCCCCGCGCCAGTAATGGCGCAGCACCATGGGTGTGTCGGCGCAGGTGAAGAACCACGCACTGTTGCGGCCGAC
The DNA here is from genome assembly GCF_048323695.1 of Aquisalimonas sp. APHAB1-3. Classification (NCBI taxonomy): domain Bacteria; kingdom Pseudomonadati; phylum Pseudomonadota; class Gammaproteobacteria; order Chromatiales; family Ectothiorhodospiraceae; genus Aquisalimonas; species Aquisalimonas sp. APHAB1-3. The sequence goes on from NZ_JBLWFT010000012.1 coordinate 4,811, forward strand.
GCTGCTGCCGGTGACCAGACCACGGGCGTGCAGCGTCTGCGGGTCGAACAGCCACGCCGGCAGGGGATCCACGAAGCGTGGATCATGGATGGAGTGCGTCGCCCCGGATTGTTGTACGACCTGATGGTTCATACCCCAGCCATATCCTTCGCCGAACCTCCGGAACGGCTGTGCCTGTTCCGGCTCTCCGCCATCGGTGACTGCTGTCACATGGTGCCCGTGGTGCGCACGCTGCAGGCGGCGTGGCCGCGCACGCGCATCACCTGGATCATCGGCCGTACCGAGGCGGCACTGCTCGGTGATCTGGACGGCGTGGAGTGTATCACCTTCGACAAGAAGGCCGGCCGCGCCGGGCGCCGCGCCCTGAAGGCCCAGCTCGCCGGCCAGCGGTTCGATGCCATGCTGCTCATGCAGGTGGCGCTGCGTGCCAGTCTCGCCTCCCGTGCCGTGCGCGCGCCGCTGCGGCTCGGATTCGACCGCGACCGCAGCAAGGATTTGCACGGGTTGTTCGTCAACCGCCGCATCGCCCCGCACCCGAAGGCGCACGTCATGGACGGCTTCTTCGATTTCCTGCGCGCCATGGGCCTGCACGAGCGCGTGCTGCGCTGGGACGTGCCCGTGCCGGCCGACGCCCGGGCCGCTGCCGAGGCCCTCATCCCCGACGACGCCCCCACGCTGGTGATTAGCCCCTGCAGCAGCCAGCGCTTCAACAACTTCCGCAACTGGCCCGCCGAGCGCTATGCCGCCGTGGCGCGCTGGGCCGTGCGCGAGCAAGGCATGCAGGTGCTCCTCACCGGCGGGCCCAGCGACGAGGAGCGCGCCTACGCCGAGGCCATTCAGCGGGAAGCGGGCGTGCCCGTCATCGACCGCATCGGCCAGACGTCGCTCAAGGAGCTGTTCGCCCTGCTGCAGCGGGCCACCGTACTGGTATCGCCGGACTCAGGCCCCGCGCACATGGCCGTGGCCGCCGGCACGCCGGTGGTCGGGCTCTACGCCACCTCCAATCCATGGCGCACCGGGCCATATCTCAGCCAGCAGTGGGTGGTGAACCGCTACCCCGAGGCGGTGCGCGCGGAGCTCGGCAAGCGTGTGGACGACATCGACTGGGGCCGGCGCGTGCGCAAGCCCGACGCCATGGAGCTGATTACCGTGGACGACGTCCTCGAGCGCATCGGTGCGCTGCTCGCCACCGCGCCGCAGGACCGTCTCACCCTGCCAGCGGAAGGTGCGTGATGCGGCACGTCTACAGCGCTTTGCTCTACCTGTTCACGCCCCTGTTGCTGGGCTATCTCGCCTTGCGCGCATGGCGGGAGCCGGACTACCAGGCCCAGTGGGCGCAGCGGTTCGGCCTGCGGGCGCCCGATGCGCCGCGCGACGCCATCTGGGTGCACGCTGCCTCCATGGGCGAGGTGCAGGCGGCGGCGGTGTTCATCCGCCAGCTTCGTGCCACCTACCCGGAGACGCCGCTGGTGGTCACCACCATGACCCCCACGGGCGCCGCCCACGTGGCGCGGCTGTTTGGCGAGGGCGTGCACCACGCCTATCTGCCGTTCGACTATCCCCACGCGGTGGCCGGTTTCCTCCGGGCGCTGCGCCCGCGCATGGCGGTGATCATGGAGATGGAGCTCTGGCCCAACCTGTTCGCCGCCGTCAATCGCCGCGGGATTCCGCTGCTGCTGGTGAACGCGCGGCTGTCGGCGGCCAGCGCGCGGGGGTACCGGCGCGTTCGGCGGCTGATGGCTGACGTGCTGACCTGTCCCACGGCCATCGCCGCCCAGACCCGCGAACACGCGCGGCGTCTGATCCACCTGGGGGCGCCCCCGGAGCGGGTGACGGTCACCGGTAATCTCAAGTTCGATATGACCGTACCGGCCAGCGCCCGGGAGCAGGGTGAGGCCCTGCGCGGCGCCCTAGGCAGCGAGCGACCGGTGTGGGTGGCCGCCAGCACCCGCGATGGCGAGGAGGAGCTGGTGCTCCAGGCCTACGACGAGGTGCGACGCCACCTGCCGGACGTGCTGCTGCTGCTGGTGCCGCGCCATCCGGACCGCTTCCAGCGCGTGGCCGCGCTGTGCCGTGACCGGGGCTACTCGGTGGTGCTGCGCAGTAGCGAAGCCCCCTGCGGGAGTGATGCCCAGATCCTGCTGGGCGACACCATGGGCGAGCTGTATGTGTTCTACGCCGCCGCCGATGTGGCCTTCGTGGGTGGCAGTCTGGTGCCCCTGGGCGGGCAGAACGTGCTGGAGCCCGCTGCCCTTGGCCTGCCGGTGCTGGTCGGGCCCCATACGTTCAATTTCGAGCAGATCGTCCAGCAACTGGTGGCGCGGCGCGGGCTCTATCAGGTGGCGGATCCGCACCTGCTCGCCGACGCGGTCATCGAACTGTTGGAGCGTCCGGAACAGCGGGCGGACATGGGGCGGCGGGCGCTGGGGCTGATGGAAGCCAACCGCGGCGCCACCGAACGGGTCATGGCGCTGGTCGACACGTTATGGGAAAAGGCCTGACCGGCTAGCCCCAGAGCGGCAGGCCCATGGCGTGGCGCATCACCTGTTTGCGGCCCGTGGGCGCCTTGTCGGCCAGCCTCAGCACGCCATTGCCGATGCGCGTCAGCATGCCCGGCTCGCGGGTGAACAGGCGATGGAACGCATCGGTGGCAACCATCATGGTCAGCGCCCGCGCGCGGTGGCGATGCTCGTATTCAGCCAGCACCGCCGCCGCGCCGGGATCCCGCCCGCCCGCATGGGCGGTGTGGATCACCTGCGCCAGCGTCTCCACCCCCTGCAGGCCCAGGTTCAGACCCTGGCCCACCAGAGGGTGGATGGCGTGGGCGGCGTCGCCCACCAGTGCCAGGCGGCTTGCCGTGTAACAGGCCGCGTGCTGGCGGCGGATGGGGAAGCTGGCGCGGCCGAGTACGGCGGTAATGCCGCCCAGGTCTTCCGGGAAAGTGTCGACGATCTCCTGGGCGAGCATGTCGTCGTCCAGGGATTCCAGGATGCGGATCGCGTCGGGTCGCCCGTACCACACCAGCGACGCCCGGTTGCCGGTCAGGGGCAGAAACGCCTGCGGGCCATCCGGGGTGAATCGTTGCCAGGTCTGATCCTGCTGCGGCAGCTCCGTGGCCACGTTGATGATGAGCGCGCGCTGGTCGTAGTCGGTGTGGTGCACGGCAATGCCCGCGTGCTCCCGCACCATGGAGCGGGCGCCGTCGGCGCCCACCAGCAGCCGCCCGCGCAGCGTCGTGCCTGATGCCAGCCGCACCGTGACGGCGTCACCGTCGTTGGTGATCGCTTCCGGCGTCTCCGGGGCCAGCCAGTGGACGTTGGGCTGTTCGGCCAGTGCCTGGTAAAGCCCCGCCTGGATGACGCTGTTCTCGACAAACCAGCCGAACCAGTCATGACCCGTCTCGCGGGCATCGAAACGGGTCTCGCCGCCGCCCTGATCCCACACCCGCAGCCGTCGGAACGGGCACACGCGCACGTTGGTCATGAACTCCCACGCGCCGATGCGCTTGAAGAGTTCCGCGTTGGCGATGTTCACGGACGACACGCGCAGATCCAGCGGCGCCTGCGCGTCTACGTGCGGAGCGGGCTGGCTTTCGACCACGGTGACTTTGATCCCGTCCCGGGCGAGCAGCCCGGCCAGGGTGGCACCAACCATGCCACCGCCGATGATGATGACGTCCGCATCGTCCGTCATGGCGATTCAGCCGTGCTAGAAGTCGAATGCGCGGGTGCGCGGGGCGTTCACCAGCGTTGGCAGCCAGGTATCGAACAGGCTCTCCGTGGACCACTGGTCCTCGGCTACGCGCGTGATCAGCAGCCCTTCCATGATCGGCGCCTCGCCGACGATCAGCACCAGTCGGCCGCCGATGGTCAGCGAGTGGTGGAAGCCCGTGTGCAGCTCCGGCAGGCCGCCGCTGACGATGATGGAGTCGTAGCGCTTGCCGTCGTCCCAGCCGGCGGCCGCGTCACCCTGCTTCAGGGTCACGTTGCGGATGGCCTCGCGCTGCAGCCGGTCGCCCGCCGTGTCGATGAAGTCCTGATAGTAGTCAACGCTGGTGACGTGATCGGCCATGTGGGCGATGCAGGCGGTGAGGTAGCCACTTCCGGTGCCAATCTCCAGCACCTGCTCGGATGGGTAGATCTCCGCGGCCTGCAGCAGCCGGCCCTCCTGCTTGGGGGAGAGCATGACCTCGTCGTGGCCGATGGGCAGGTTCATGTCGGAGAACGCCAGATTGCGCAGGTGATCCGGGACGAAGCGCTCCCGCGGCATGGTCTCCAGCACCTCCAGGACCCGCGGGTCCAGCACGTCCCAGGTCCGAATCTGCTGTTCCACCATGTTGAAGCGGGCCTGTTCCAGGTTCATCTCGCTCATCGCCATCTCCGCTGTGTCTTGTCCATCGTGGGGGTGGGCGGCGCGCATGTTGTGCCGCGCGCGCCCGGGCATCCGCTGTGCGTTATCATAGTAGTCTACGCTTCAGGCACGGGAATCCTAAGCAGATTTCCCCGGCCCGGCAAGCAGTTGAAGGGTGTCGTGGGCCTGCGTATTCCGGGTTATCCAGTTGCAAATGATTCGCAATTAGAATAGCCTTTTGACCCTCTTCATCCATCGAATTCCGCAAGGGATTCCGTGTTATTTCGAGGTGGTTTTCCATGGCAGACCCGGCCGCGGTGACGGCGCTATCGGATCGACTGGGCGTTCTGCTTGATCTCGGTGGGCCGGTCGTCGCTGTCCTGCTTCTGATGTCCGTGGTGGGCATTGCCATCGGCCTGCTGAAACTGTGGCAGTTCCAGCGCCTGCGCATCACGCGCCTGGGGTTCGTGAACGGCTGCCTGGACGAGCTGCGTCAGGGGCGTGACGACGCCGTGCTGGCGCGTCTGGCCGATGAGCGCAATCCCGCCGCACGGGTCATGGAAACCGCAATCCGCGGCCGCCGTGACCCGGACGTACCCATGGACCTGGTCCGCGAAGAGGTCACGCGCGTGGCCACCGGTTACCTGGACGCCCTGCGCAGCTACCTGCGCGGGCTGGAGGTGATCGGCTCCCTGGCGCCGTTGATCGGCCTTCTGGGCACAGTGCTGGGCATGATCGACGCTTTTCGGCAGCTCGAGGGTGCCGGCAGTCAGGTGGATCCGGCGCTGCTCTCCGGCGGTATATGGGAGGCGTTGCTGACCACCGCCGTCGGCCTGGCCGTGGCAATCCCGGCGGTCATCCTGCTCAACTGGTTCGAAGGGCGGGTCGACCGCTTCCGGCATCGCATGGAAGATGCGGTCACCCAGGTCTTCACCCAGGGCCTGCGTGCCGGCCACGCACCGGATGCGCAGGACCAGAGCGTGGCCAGCCTGCAGTCCAAACGCGCCGCTGATGCACATTGAGTACACAGACCGCCCGCGCCGCCGCAAACCGTCGCTGACACCACTCATCGACGTGGTCTTCATTCTGCTGGTGTTCTTCATGCTGGCGTCGACGTTTACCGAGTGGCGATCACTGGAGCTGAACGTTCCGGCGGAGGCCACTGCCCCCTCCGAAGAGGAGGCACCGCCGCTGGTGGTGCGTGTGGGTGACGACAGTGTCTCCCTGGACGGTGACGGCATGGCGCTGTCCGCCGTGGCTGACGCAATCGCGGACGCCATCAGCTCGGACCCCGAGCGGGTGGTGGTTGTACGCCCCGAGGGCGACGTGCCGCTGCAGCGGCTGGTGACCGTCATGGAGCGCCTCAACCAGGTCGACGGCGTGCGCATCAGCCTGCAGCGGGAGGACTGACATGCGCCTGCCTGCACCCAATCGCCGCGAATTCGGCGAGCCGGTCATCCCGCTGATCAACATCGTCTTTCTGCTGCTGATCTTCTTCATGCTGGCCGGTACCTTCACGACACCGGACCCGTTCGACGTGGATCCGCCCGAATCCCGTGCGGGTCAGGAAGCCGACGACGGCGAAGGGGTGCTGCTCCTTGGCGCCGACGGACAGTTGGCCTTTGAAGGCGAGGAACTCGAGGGCGACGACGCCCTGATCCGCGTGCTGGAGCAGCGGCTGGAGGAGGAACCCGAATTCGAGCTGCGCCTGAAGGCGGATGGCGCTGTCGGCTCCAGCCGCCTGCTGGACCTCATGGATCGATTGCGTGACGCCGGTCTGGAGCGACTGCTGCTCCTGACCACGGAGGGTGGTGACTGAGTCATGGGCGGCTTGCGTTGGCACCACTGGCTGATCGCGCTGGTTCTGGCGCTGGTGCTGCATCTGGCGGTGCTGGGGCTGTTCCGCGACGACGAGGCGGAGCCCGAGGACCAGCGCGCACCGGGTATCGAGATCACGCTGACACCCACGGCCGGTGAGCCGGACGGCGCGGAGGACGTGGAACCCGAACCGGAACCCGAACCGGAACCCGAACCGGAACCCGAACCGGAACCCGAACCGGAACCCGAGCCCGAACCCGAGCCCGAACCCGAGCCCGAACCCGAGCCCGAACCCGAGCCCGAACCCGAGCCCGAACCCGAGCCCGAACCCGAGCCCGAACCCGAGCCCGAACCGGAGCCCGAACCGGAGCCCGAACCGGAGCCCGAACCGGAGCCCGAACCGGAGCCCGAACCGGAGCCCGAACCGGAGCCCGAACCGGAGCCCGAACCGGAGCCCGAACCGGAGCCCGAACCGGAACCGCAGGAAGTGCCCGAGGGGCTCGAGGAGGCGGAGCTCGAAGCCGACGAAACCGAGGATCAGTCGGCCGTCGAGGGCGACCCCGAGGCCATCGCCTCCTACGGTGACGAGCTACGCACCTACCTGGATCGCCGCAAGAACTATCCCCGTCAGGCGCAGATGCGCCGTCAGGAGGGGGAGGTGATCGTGCGGTTCGTGGTCAACCGGGACGGCACGGTGGAGGAGTACGAAATTATCGCGTCCTCGGGCCACGACCTGCTGGACAGCGAAGTGGAAGACCTCCTGCGCCGCGCCTCACCGCTGCCCGCCGTGCCGGACGACCTCCCCGGCGAGCGCCACGAGTTCGAACTCCCGGTGCGCTTCAGCCGTTGAGCCGCCGGTCGCGCCGCTCGTGTCGGGGGGTGGCGGACCTGAAGGTCCGCCCTACGCCTGATGCGCCGCATCCGCCTTAGGCCGTAGGGTGGACCTTCAGGTCCACCACCCCAGGACAGGCGGAAACCTCCCGGTCACCGCAATACCAGGAACAACGCCCCGCTCCCGCGCTGGATGTGCAGCAGCAACTCCCGCTGACCGCTCGCCCGATCGCGGAACTCCGCCAGCGTGCTGACCGCCTGGCGATTCACCGACAGGATGACGTCGCCATCGCGTAGCCCCGCCCGGTGTGCCGGGCTGACCGGCTCCACGGACTGGATCACCACGCGCTGCTGGCTCTCGCGCCCCTCCCGCTGCTCGCTGACGCTGAACTGGGCGCCGCTGAGCCGTTCGCTGACGCGCTCGCCCTCCAGTATCACCAGCTCCGGTTCGGCGATGCGCACCTCCAGTTCCTGCACTTCGCCGTCGCGGCGGATGCGAAGGATCACTGTCTCGCCCACCCGCAGCAGACCGATGGCGTTGCGCAGGTCGGTCACTTGCTGCACGGAGCGGCCGTTCACCGAGAGAATGATGTCGCCGGTCTCGAGACCCGCTTCCGCGGCGGCCGAGCCGCTTTCGATCTGGGTAATGACCACCCCCGAGCGCTGGCTCAGGCCGAAGGCGTCGGCCAGCTCCGGCGTCAGGTCCTGGGCGCTCACGCCCAGGCGCCCGCGCTGGACTTCGCCGTGGGCGATGAGCTGGTCCATGACCGAGCGGGTCATGTTGGACGGGATTGCGAAACCAATCCCCACGTTGCCGCCGGCGGGGCTGAGAATGGCCGTGTTCACGCCCACCAGCTCACCGCGCAGGTTGACCAGGGCACCGCCGGAGTTGCCGGGATTGATGGAGGCGTCCGTCTGGATGAAATCCTGATAGCTGGTGAGCCGCAGCCCCGAGCGCCCCAGCGCGCTGACGATGCCGGACGTGACCGTCTGCCCGAGCCCGAATGGATTGCCTATGGCGACCACGAAGTCGCCCACGCGGAGGTTGTCCGAGTCGGCGAGGGTCAGTGCCTGGAGGTCGTCCGCCGGCACCTGGATCACGGCTACGTCCGTCTCGGAGTCGCTGCCCACCACCGTGGCGGCCAGTTCCCGACCGTCGGCGAGCGTGACCGTGATCTGGTCCGCGCGCCGGATGACGTGGTGGTTGGTCAGGATGTAGCCGGCTTCCGCATCGACGATGACGCCGGAGCCCAGGCTCTGGGTGCGGCGTTCCCTTGGCTGTTCGGGCGGGAGGTCAAAAAAGCGGCGGAAGAAGGGGTCCTGCAGCAGCGGGTTCTCTGCCACCAGCGCCCGGCCGGTGGTGGCGATGTTCACCACGGCAGGCGTGGTCTTCTCCAGCATGGGGGCGAGCGACGGCAGGGGCTCCCCGTCCACTGAGGCGGGGAGTTGCGCCCAGGTGCAGGTTGTTGCAGCAAACAGCATCGAAGCGGCGAACCACCGCAGTGCTTTCATCGGTCGCGTTCTCACGTTGGTGCGGCCCGGCCTTGGGCACCCCGTGCGCGGCGGCCGCACCAACCGCGCACGCCCTGTTCAGTCAGCGAGTCGTCATACCGACAGTTTCTCGCGCGGATTCACCGGCATTTCCTCGCGCATCCGCTCGTAGAGCTCCCGTGCCGCGTCCGTCTCCGGTTTCGGCGCAACAATGCTGAGCACCACGTACTGGTCGCCCGGCGGCTTGCCCGGCAGTCCCCGCCCCTTGAGACGGAAGCGCTTGCCGCTGCTCGACCCCGCCGGAATCTTCATGTCGATCCAGCCGCCAAGTGTCGGCACCTGCAGCTTGGCGCCCAGGGCGGCCTCCCACGGGGTAATGGGCAGATCCAGCTCCACGTCTTTGCCGTTCAGGCGGTACTGGCGATGGGGGGCGATGTTGACCTCCAAGTAGAGGTCGCCGCGCTCGCCGCCGCCCATGCCGGGCTGACCCTGCCCGCTGAGCCGGATCTGCCGGCCGTGGGTGATGCCCGCGGGGATTTTCACGCGGACCTGCCGCGGCTCCACCCGTCCGTCGTCGTGACGGGTCTGCAGATTCAGGTTGCGCGACGCGCCGTGATAGGCGTCCTCCAGGGTAATGGTGATTTTCGCGCTCTGGTCCTCCCCTCGCGCGCGAAAGCCGCGGCCGCGTGCCTGATAACCCCGAGCACCGCGGAAGCCGCCCCCTGCGAAGGGGTCTCCACCGCCGAAGATCGATTCAAAGAAGTCGCTGAACGCCGAATCCGCGCCGCCGAATCCGCCGTTGCCGGCGCGGCCACCGCCAAAGTCCCAGCCGGGCGGCGGCCGGAAATCGTCGCCCTGGTGCCAGCCGCTGCCGAGCTGGTCGTAGGTGGCGCGCTTGTCCTTGTCGCCGAGCACTTCATACGCTTCGCTGAGCTCCTTGAAGCGGGCCTCGGCGTCTTTCTCCTCGCTCACGTCCGGGTGATACTTGCGCGCAAGACGCCGGTAGGCCTTCTTGATGTCGGCCTGGCTGGCGTCCCGGTCAACGCCGAGCGTCTTGTAGTAGTCCTTGTACTCCATACGCCCTGTATCACCTTCCACGCATTCCCGGAAGGCCGGTTCGTGCGCCGGCTTCGGCGGGAGTGACAAACGGTTGATTTCGCGCCTAATGGCGCCTTTCCGGAATAGACATAGGGGCATTATCCGGGCTTTCAAGGGGTGACCGGAATGGGCCGATGGGTAACGGATGCCTTGATTGGCGGCGGCGTTACTGGTATAAAACGCGGCTCTCCGTCCCCGAGGACGGCACGAACGAATTCAGGAGGCGGACACCATGTCCAAGGTATGTCAGGTCACGGGCAAGCGCCCGGCCGTTGGGAACAATGTGTCCCACGCGAACAACAAGACCCGCCGTCGGTTCATGCCGAACCTCCAGTACCATCGGTTCTGGGTGGAAAGCGAGCAGCGCTGGGTGCGGCTGCGGGTCTCGACGAAGGGTCTGCGGACCATCGACAAGAAGGGCATCGATACGGTGCTCTCCGAGCTGCGCTCGCGCGGCGAAAAGGTCTGAGGAGGTCGGTATGCGCGACAAGATTCGGATGGTCTCCAGTGCCGGAACCGGTCACTTCTACACGACCGACAAGAACAAGCGGAACACCCCCGGGAAACTTGAAATGAAGAAGTATGACCCGGTTGTCCGCAAGCACGTGATGTACAAGGAAGCGAAGATCAAGTAATCCGGTTCGCCGGACGCCTCCTGACACACAGCGGGCCCGCATTCTCCGGGATGCGGGCCCGCTGTGTGTCTGCGGTTTGCGATGGCCATGATGGTTCGGGCTGAGAACTGGGCCCGTCAGTGGTAGTGTCGGCTTCTGATACCTACGCTAAAACGGCCGGTTGAGCAGAGTCATCAGGATGACCCAGGCACCGCACCATCGTTCTGTCGCAGAGGCCGGGAGGAGGCTCCCGCGCCCATGAGCACTGTCTTCGTCGCCCGGCAGCCCGTCTTCACCCGCGATCTCCGCCTGTATGGCTACGAGCTTCTGTTCCGGGCGGCGGAGGGCGTGCAGCGCGCCGAGGTGATCGACGATGATCTCGCCACCAGCAGTGTTCTGCTCAATACGTTCACCGCAATCGGCCTGCAGGAGGTGGTTGGGCGCTACCCGGCGCTGGTGAACGTCAGCCGTGACTTTCTCGTCCGCGAAGCGCGGGAGCGTACGCTGCCGGCCCGGCGTATCGTGCTGGAACTGCTCGAGAGTATTACTGCCGAGCCCCAGGTCCTGGAGGCCATGGACGCACTGCGCGCGGCCGGATTCACCCTGTGCCTCGACGATTTCGTGCCGTCATCGGAGACCCTGCCGCTACTTGACCACGCGGACATCGTCAAACTCGAGGTGGAGGGCCGGACGCAGGAGGAACTCGCGGCGCTGGTCGAGACGGTGGAGCGCCCCGGGCTGCGGATGCTGGCCGAGAAGATCGAGAACCGGCAGCGTTTCCAGGAGTGCCTGGCGCTCGGCTTCCACTATTTCCAGGGGTATTTTCTCAGTCGGCCGCGCATGGTGCGGGGCTCGTCGGTGCCCGTGCACCGATTGCCGACGGTGCGTCTGCTTGCGGCTATCCAGCGGCCACAGCTCGATGTCGCCGACTTGGAGCGCATCATCGCCACCGATGTGGGGTTGAGCTACCGTCTGCTCCGCTACATGAACTCCGCCTACTACCAGCTCCAGCGCCCCATGGACTCCATCCGCCAGGCGGTGCTCTATCTCGGCACCCAGGAAATGCGGCGCTGGGCGTCGCTGATGGCCATTTCCGCGATGGACGACAAACCGCCCGAACTCATTTCCATGCTCACCGTGCGGGCGCGCATGTGCGAGTTGCTGGGAACGCAGTTTCATAATGGCGACAGCGACACTTATTTCACCATCGGGCTGTTCTCCGGCCTCGATGTGGTGCTTGAGGCGCCACTCAAGGACGTATTGAAGGCGCTGCCCCTGAGCCGCGATCTGCGCGATGCCCTGTTGCGTCGCAAGGGCACCGGCGGCAAGGTGCTTGACTGCGTCCTCCACTACGAGACCGGCGACTGGGACTGGCTGGAACTCAGCGGCTATCCTGCGGCTCAGGTCATCCAGGCGTACCTGGATGCCATTGCATGGTCACGGGATGCCTTTCAGCACCAGTATCCGGACTGAGTGCAGTCGCACAGGACATCGACTCTTAAGGACGGAGCAGCATGACCACCGAACCATTGCTCGTCGCCACCGCACTGGAGCGGCGCTTTGGCCAGCGCGCGGCGGTGGCTGGCATCGACCTGACCCTGGAGCGGGGCGAGGTTCTCGGCCTTCTGGGCCTTAACGGCGCTGGCAAGTCCACCACGCTGGAGATGCTGTGCGGCGTACTCGCACCGAGTGCGGGCGGCATCCGCGTCGCCGGAGTGGATCTGCTGGAGTCCCCGCGGGCGGCCAAGCGCCATCTGGGCTATCTCCCGGAGGTGCCCCCTCTGCAGCCCGATGCCACGGTGCGTGGCTATCTGCGCTGGACGGCGCGCCTGCGGCGTGTGCCCACGCGGGCCGCCTGCGCGGCGGCAGCCGACACGGCTCTGGAGCGCTGTGGCCTCGAAGAGGTTGCCGGCCGGATCATCCGTAACCTTTCCAAGGGTTATCAGCAGCGTGTCGGCATCGCACAGGCCATCGTGCACGACCCGCAGTTGATCGTGCTCGACGAGCCAACGGTTGGCCTCGACCCCCGCCAGGTGCAGGCCATCCGTGCCCTGATTCAGGACCTGAGGCAGGCCCACGGCGTGATCTTCTCCAGCCACATTCTCGCGGAAGTCCAGGCCGTTTCCGACCGAGTCACCATTCTCCACGAGGGGCGTGTCATTCATTCCGGGCCGGCCAGAGGTGATGCGCCGGGGCCGCTGCGGTTCGTGGCGCGGTTCGCGGAGCGACCGGATTTATCGTTGCTGACGGCCATCAGGGGCGTCAGCAGCGTCGATGCCGCGGGCGGCGACGGCGTGCTGCTGGAACTCGACGGCGAGCACGCCCTGGACGGGCTGGTTGCCGCGTCCGTCGCGCGCGGCTGGCGGCTGCGTGAACTGCGGCGCGAGCAGCACACCCTGGAAGACGTGTTCCTGGAGCTGACCCGGGGTGGCGGGGAGGAGGCTGCATGATGGTCCTGCGCATTGCCGCGCGCGAACTGCGGCTGCTGTTCTGCTCGCCGTTGCCGTGGATCCTGCTCGCTGTATGCCAGGTGGTTGCGGCCTGGTGGTTTCTGTCGCTGGTTGAGCAGTTCCAGAGCACCTATCAGCCCATGCTGGTGCGCACCAACAGCCCCATGGGGGTCACGGATCTGGTGCTGATGCCGTTCTTCGGCAGCGTGGTCGTTCTGGGGCTGCTGCTACTTGCCGCGGCGCTGCTTGCCATGCGGCTGATTGCGGAGGAGCGGCGCAGTGGTGGCTTGCACCTGCTTTACGCAGCGCCGCTGAGCGTTACTGAGCTGGTGCTGGGCAAATATCTGGCTGCCGTGGGGTTTCTACTGCTGCTGGTGCTCAGTTGGCTGGCCATGCCGCTGACCCTCCTTGCGGGGACGGAGCTGGATCTCGGCCGCCTTGCCGCCGCCGGCCTGGCGCTTGCGCTGCTTGGCGCGGCGTTTGCCGGGGTCGCGCTGTTTGCGTCCAGTCTCGCCACGCAGCCGGCCGTGGCAGTGGCGCTGACGGCCGGAATTATTCTGGCCCTGGTGGGGCTGGATGCGGCGCTGGACACCGGCGATGCGGTCACACGGTACGTGGCACTGCTGCCGCACTACGAGACGCTCGTGCAGGGACGGGTCGTGTCCACGGACGTGATCTACTTTCTGCTGCTGATCACTGGCTTCCTCGGCTTTACCATCAAGCGCCTGGATGGCCTGCGGCTCCATGCGGGCTGAGTCTGCCGCCGTGGCAGGACGTGAACTGGGACTGATACATGCGGATTGATCGTCGAACGCTGCGCTGGCTGCGCCTCAACAGCTTCGTCATGGGCATAGGCTTCCTCGCCGTGCTTGTTCTCGCGGCATGGCTGAGTACGCGCTACACCGTCGCCGTGGAATGGTCCACCACTGGCGGCGGCGAGTTGTCGGACAGCAGCGTCGAGCTGCTGGAAGGCATGGATGAACCGCTGGAGGTGGTTGCCTTCGTTCGCCCGGACGACTTCCTGGCCGGTCACATCGAGCGCCTGGTCGAGCGGTACCAGCGCCACCACCCCGATCTGCGTTTTCGTGCCATCAACCCGGATGCCCGGCCGGAGCTGGTGCGCCAGTTCGGTGTCGAGGGGCAGGGCGAGATGGTGGTCGAGTACCGGGGGCGTCAGGAGCAGGTCGCCGCACCCAGCGAGCAGCGCCTGAGCGCAGCGATTGGCCGCCTCGCGCATGCAGACGGGCGGCCCGTGGTCTATCCCGTGGAGCACGGCGAGCGTGACCTCGCCGGTGATGCCAACCACGACCTGGGCAGTTTCGGTGGCTACCTGGATGAGCGTGGTCACGAGCTGTCAGCCCTCAATGCCGGCGATGGTGTGCCCGATGACGCCTCGTTGCTGGTGGTGGCCGGGCCCCGCAGTGACTGGGCTCCGCCCCTGCGCGACGCGGTGACCGACTGGGTGGATGCGGGCGGCAACCTGCTGTGGCTGGTGGATGAAGACGACCGCGAACGGCTGGACTTCCTCGCGGAGGCGCTCGGCATCGCCATTCTCCCCGGAATCATCATCGAACCCCAGGCCGAGGCGTTGCTGGGCGTGGACGATCCGCGGCTGCTGTTGCTCGCCGATTACCCTCGGCATCCGGCGCTGGACCGCCTCGACGGCATGGCGCTGTTCGTCGGCGCCCGCGCCCTGGAGCTGGGCGATACCGCTCACGAGCAGTGGCAGGTCAGCCAGTTGCTGCGGAGTGATGAACGCCACTGGATCGAGCTGCAGGACCCGGACAACCCGTCGTTCGACGCCGCGGCCGGAGAACGGCGCGGCCCCCTGAGCGTGGCGCTGACACTGAGCCGGACCGGCGCCAATGACGCCGAACAGCGCGTAGCCGTGGTGGGCGATGCGGATTTTCTCTCCAACGCCTATGTGGGCAACGGCGACAACCTGCAGCTCGGCATGCAACTGGTGGACTGGCTCACCGACGGCAGTGGCGCCGGCGCCATGCCCGGGCGTGCGGCGCCCGATCAGACCCTGGAGCTGACCCGTACGCACACCATCGCCATCGGCGTCGGCCTCCTGCTGGTGCTTCCGGGACTCTGGCTGCTCGGCGCTGGCTGGGCCTGGTGGCGCCGGGTGCGGGGCTAGCATGAGGCGCCGGCTGCTGATCAATCTCGCGGTGGTGGCCCTGGCCGGCCTGCTGGCCGCGGTGGCGTGGCTGGACCTGGAGCGCGGAGACCAGTCCCCGCGGCTCACGGGGCTGAGCCCGGACGAGGTTCGCGTGGTGCGCATCCAGGACGCCGACGGCGAGACGCTGCGCATGGAACGCAGCGGGGAGGGGTGGCTGATCACGGAACCGGTGGAGGCGCCTGCCAGCCAGTTTCACGTCGAGCAGCTGCTGGAGCTCGGCCGGGCGCCCAGTGAACGCCGTTACCCGCTGGATGACGTGGACGCCCGCGAACTCGGGCTCATTCCGCCGCAGATCAAGGTGGCGTTCAACGGCACCGGCATCGGCCTCGGCGATACCGAGCCGATGGACGGGCTGCGCTACGCGGTGGTGGACGACCGGGTCCACCTGATCCCGGATGGGCTCATGCCACTGCTGGACGGGCCGTGGTGGAATTTCCTTGATCGCCACCTGCTGCCGCGCGGTGCCACCGTAACCGCGCTGGAGACCCCGGCGCTGGCCGGGCGAACGGGGGATGACGATTGGCAAGTGGATCGTGGCGATCTGGACGCCGACGAACTCGCCGAACTGGCCGCCGCCTGGAGCGAAGCCGAAGCCCTTGTGGCGCGGCCCCTGGACGATCCGCCGGACGTCGATGCCCCGGACGTGCGCCTGTGCCTCGATGAGGGCAGAGAGCGGCGGTTCGTCGCCACGGAGGAATCGGGCGAGATCCGCCTGGTCGACATGGATTCCCGCGTCGCCTACGTGCTGCCCGAGCACGTCCGCGGTTACCTCCTGGACGGTCGCGAGTAGACGCATGCCGGAACTGCCCGAGGTTGAAACCACCCGCCGCGGCGTCGAGCCCCACGTTACCGGCCGCACCATTACCGATGTGGTCGTGCGCGACCCGCGGCTGCGCTGGCCGGTGGCGGCCGATCTGCCCGACGCCCTGCGCGGGCGGGTGGTCCGGCGCGTCGATCGGCGCGCCAAGTACCTGCTCTTTCGCGCCGCGCCGGACACGCTCATCCTGCATCTTGGCATGTCCGGAAGCCTGCGGGTCGTGGAGGCGGGCACCCCGGCCGAGCCGCATGCCCATGTGGATGTGCTGCTGGATTCCGGCCAGGTGCTGCGCTACGTCGACCCGCGCCGGTTCGGCAGCCTGCTTCTGGCGCCGGGGGATGGGGCGGCCCATCCATTGCTGGCCCGCCTCGGGCCCGAACCGCTGGGTGACGCATTCACCGGCGCCTGGCTCTACGCCCGCTCCCGCGGCCGTCGGCAGGCGGTGAAAGCGTTCATCATGGATGCAGCGACCGTAGTCGGCGTAGGGAACATCTACGCGGCTGAGGCGCTTTTTCGCGCGGGGATCCACCCGGCGCGGGCGGCGGGTCGCGTGGGGCGTGCCCGTTACCACCGACTTGCCGACGCCATCCGTGCCGTTCTCGGTGACGCCATCGAGGCCGGCGGCACGACCCTGCGCGATTTCGTGGGCAGTGGCGGCAATCCCGGTTACTTCCGGCAGTCACTGTCGGTCTACGGTCGGGCCGGGGAGCCATGCCCTGCCTGCGGGACGGTGTTACGGTTGATGCGGGTCGGCCAGCGGAGCACATGTTACTGTCCGGTCTGTCAGCGTTGACGTTGCGATCGAGGGTGCATGTGTCGCAAACCGCGAATGATTGGCCCGATAACCCGGGCCGCTGTGATCCATGCCACATTCCCGACCGGACGATAAGCGTAGGCTGACGAGTCTGGATAATCGGATGCGATCGTCGACGCGACCGCTTAAGCATAGAGACGAGTGAGGAGCCAGCGTGCCATGGGGCTTTTCGGCAAGAGCGGCAAAGAGACCAAACGCCGCGGCGGCGGGACGACAATCATTGCCACCGGGACAACCCTCGTCGGGGAGCTGAAACCGGAAGGCAACCTGCACATTGATGGCCGTATCGAGGGCAATATCCGCTCGGAGTACGACGTCTCCATTGGTTCGGATGGCAGCTTCGAGGGCGACATTCAGTCTCACCGCATGGTGGTCAGCGGCTTCGCCCGCGGCCGTATCGAGTGTGACAGCCTCGAAATCGTCGAGCAGGGCAAAGTGCTCGGTGAAGTCTCCAGCCGCGCCTTCGTGATCGAGCCCGGCGGTCAGTTCCTGGGCGAAAGCCGTTCCACGGATCAGGAGGCGGTTGCTGCGCTGAGTCACTGGAAACAGAAGAGCGGCGCGTCGGCATCGGAGGAGCGGGCGGACGTGGTTGCGCCCGGACCGGAGCCCGACCCGGAACCGGAGCCGCCGGTGGATATTTCACCGGAGCCCGAGCCGGACGTGGCCGCCGCGGTCCCGGAAAGTGAGCACGCGGCAGAGCCGGATATCGGCCCGGCCCTGGGGGATGAAGACCGGCAGCCAGGCGCCGATGACGGTGCCGAGCCCGGCCGCGCCCAGGATCGGGACGACCCGCGCCAGGGGCGTGACTGGGTCGCTCAGGGTGAACGGCGGTGGCGATAACGTCGTTTGAAGTTTAGGATCGGGGGGGCCGGGGCCTGTGACGGTTCGTCCGACGCGCAAACGTCGCTGAATGGAACCGCAGGCCAAACGGAAGCAGACAATCGGGGGTGACGCTGTGGAACGTGTAATTGGACTCGATATGGGTTACGGGTTCATCAAGGCCAACGATGGCCGCGATGGAGTCCGTTTCCCCAGTGTGGTCGGCCATGCCGGTGGCGGGGGGCCCATGTCACTGGGTTTCCAGAAGCCGGATCCGACCAGCGATCTCCGGATCACCGTGGGTGGCAAGAGCTTCTTCCTGGGGGATCTGGCCATCCGCCATTCGCGCATCGCCCACCGCGGACTGTCCGCGACGCGTGCCGAAGGCGACGACCTGCGCATCCTGTTCCTGGGTGCGCTGAGTATGTTCTGCCGGGAGTCAATGAACGACTTCCAGGTGGTCACCGGTCTGCCGCCAGGGCGCATGCATCTGGCCGACGACCTGGTCTCGCAGTTGCGCGGCGACCACACCGTCACCCGTCACGTGGGCCGCAACCGTCAGGATCTCAGTATCCGCCTCGACCAGGTGGAAGTGGTGCCCCAGCCGCTGGGCACGTTCTGGTCCGAAGTGCTGGACAGCCGCGGACAGCTGCGTGGTGATTCCAATCTCCTGCGCGGCCGCGTCGGCATCATCGACGTCGGCTTCCGCACCACGGACTTCGCCACGATCGTCGAAGGCGAGTACGCGCCGGCCTGGAGCCGGACCGTGCCGCTGGGCATCTCCACCGGGTATGACACGCTCGCCGCCTCCCTGGCTACGCAGTACGGCCTGGAACGCGAGCCGTACACGCTGGACCAGGCGGTGATCGATGGCGAAGTGAATGTCTCCGGCCGTCGGGTGGATATCACCGACCTGCGCGATCAGATCCTCGGTGAAGTGGCCACCAAGCTGATGGTGGAACTGCAGTCCCTGTGGCAGCTGACCGAGTACGATGCCGTGCT
Source organism: Aquisalimonas sp. APHAB1-3 (assembly GCF_048323695.1). Lineage (NCBI taxonomy): Bacteria > Pseudomonadati > Pseudomonadota > Gammaproteobacteria > Chromatiales > Ectothiorhodospiraceae > Aquisalimonas > Aquisalimonas sp. APHAB1-3. The sequence continues at coordinate 23,100 of NZ_JBLWFT010000012.1, forward strand.
GCTGACCGGCGGTGGTGCCCACGTGCTGGAGCGTTATCTGCGTCCGCAGGTCCCCCAGAGCGTGATGGTAAGCGATCCGGTGACCGCCAATGCCCGTGGGTACATGGCCTGGGGCACCTACCAGAATCTCGACGTGCAGCCGGAAGCCCAGACCACCAGCGGTGGCGGGTTCAGTACCGATGCGGCGAACCAGCCGGCGTCCAGCAATTACGAGGCGTCGCGATTCCAGCCCGAAGAGCGCGCATCGGGCGATTTCCGCCGCGAGTAAGGACTTGGCTGACAGTGCCCGGGCCGCAGGCCGCTGCCCGGGTAGTTGCTATGGGGAGTACTGCACGTCGACGATGAGGTAGTGCGCTTCGCCGTCCGGCAACGGCACGGTGACCTCGTCATCGACGGTTTTCCCAAGCACTGCTCGTGCCACTGGCGCATCGACGCTGATGTAGCCGGCATCCGCATTGAATTCATCCGGGCCGACGATGCGGTAACGAACACGCTCGCCGTCGTCATCCTCAAGGGTGATCCAGGCACCGAAGTGGATCCGTGACGGGCTGGCTGGCGTCTCCTGCACCACCGTGAGCTCGTCCAGGCGCTTGCTGAGATAGCGCACGCGACGATCGATCTCGCGGAGCTGCTTCTTGCCGTAGATGTACTCCGCGTTTTCTGAACGATCTCCCATGGCGGCTGCTTCCTGCACGGCCCGGGTTACCTCCGGGCGACGTACGCGCCAGAGCCAGTTCAGTTCCCGCTCCAGTTCGCGCCAGCCTTCGCGGGTGATGTAGGGGGACTTGCGGTGCTGTGGTGGGCGATGGCGGCTCATGTCCACTCTTGGCGGTTGCCTGATGCAGGCGCGGGATGCCGGTCAGCGGCACCCCGCGTCCGGTTGGCGTAGTCAGTCGATGACTCGTACGCCGATGCCGTGGAAGTCGCTGTCCTCATTGCCCTCGGCGGGCTGGATGATATCAACGATTTCAAGGGTCTCCACGTCCAGGATGGAGAAGCCAGGGGTCGAGCCTTTGGCGATATGTGGCATGGACACGGGGTTGGGGCCGCGCAGGGTGATGAACGCGTACCGCGAGTCCGGGGAGAAGTCCAGGATGTCCGGCGTCTCGCCCGTGTCGGGGATGGTGTCCCGAATCTCCAGCGTGTCCGCATCGATCACGATACCGTCGGAGCTCGCCCGGTTGACCATCCAGATGGCGTCGCCGTTTGGCACGTTGCGCACGCCGTGGGCGTCGATGCCCTGGCTCACGTTCGAGGCGGCCACCTCCAGCGTGTCCACATCAAGCGCATACCACAGGCCGGTTGCGGCGCCTCCCCCGTTGACGATCATGTGCTGCTCGTCCGGTGTAAGCATGGTGCCGCAGTTGACCTGGAGTTCGTTCGGCGAGAACACCGCGTCCAGGGTCATGCTCTCCGTGTCCATGACCACCAGGCCGCCGTTGTCCAGGTCCGGGCCCAGAGTGATGAATGCCCGTGAGCCGTCGGCCGTGGTGTCGTGGCAGATGGCGGCGACGTCGTTGAAATCGCCCTCGCGTTCCTGAAAAGTCGGGTCGTCGGCGATGACCAGTTCGCGCTCGATGGCGAAGCGTTCATTGTCCAGATCAGAGGAAACCTCGACCACCTTTCCGTCGCGCTCCACGTCCGGTGAGCCGATGACGTCCACGAGAATGGCGCTGTCGTCGGGGAGGAAACCGGCCATGTGGCTGCGCGGCCCGGTTTCGATAATGTCGACAACGCGGTAGTCTTCCGTCCGGATCACGGCGATGTTGCCGGTGGCCACGTTGGCGACCGTCGCGTACCGGTAGTCGGAGCTGAAGTCGATCATGTGCGGCACTTCCATGCCGTGGGCGCCGAAGTTGATGCGAGCCACTTCCTTGAGGTCCTGATCGTAGATGTGCGCCTTGTGGGTCCCCTGGTCCAGGGCCCAGATCTCGTAGCGTGCACTGTCGGCGGATGCCGACTGGAGACCGGCACCAGCGACGATTGCCGCGAGCGCGAGTGAGCCCAGTCCTTGCTGAGCCAGTCTGGGGGGAGTGTAAGTGTGCATGCCCTCTCCTGTTGCGTGGTCTGGTTCGTTTATCATTGCCGGGCGGACTTCACGGAAATGTATCGTTCAAGCCACCAGAATACACGCGCTGAAGCGCTTAAACTGGTTTTTCAAGTATAGGTTCTGCGTCTGCTGACGATAAAGGGCCAGACGCGCCGCCGGATGCGCCATCGAAGCGCGCCAGGCATTGCACGGCGGGATGCATCACGAGATAGGGGGCAGAGGAAATGATTGAAGAGGGCAGCGCATCCGAGGACAGTGATCGGTTCACGCTCACGGAGCAGCCGGACATTGTCGCTGTATTGCGTCAGTTGGCGCGCCGGCCGGAGCTGATTACGGCCTGTTTCAATCAGGGCAAGGAGAGTTTCAATACCGCTGTGGTCCGCGTCGACGCCGATCGGGGCGAGATTGATCTGGATCCCGGTCCGGAGCCCGCAGTGAACCGGCGTGCGCTCGCGGCGGGCACACTGGTCTGCATGGCGCGGGAGAACAACGTCAGCGTGCGGTTCCGGCTCAATGCCGTGCGGGAGAAGGAAGGGCGGGATGGCACGGTCTTCCGCGCGGCGCTACCGGACAGCCTCTATCGTCTGCAGCGCCGGGAGTATTTCCGCGTGCCCACCGCCGTGGCGAAGCCTGTGACCTGCCGGATTCCGGCTCCGGATGGCGAGACACACACGTTCCGCGCCATGGACCTCAGTCTCGGGGGGGTTGGCATCATTGATGCTTCAATGGATCTGTCGCTGAGCATGCGCGATGTCTTCGGTCAGTGCGAAGTGGAGATTCCCGGGAGCAGCCCGCTGGTCATGGATCTGGAAGTGCGAAACATTTCGCGACACATGTTCCGTGACGGCACGGTCGGTCGCCGTGTCGGGCTGGCCTTTCGCAACCTCTCGACCAACGGCAGCACCCTGCTGCAGCGCTATCTGCAGCGACTCCAGATTGCCCAGCGGGGTGCGCAACCCGATTTCGACTGAAATGCTGTGACAGTCTGTCCGTCAGCCGAGCCGACATGTCTCCGTTTGGAGACAGTAAAATAAACAATAGAAACAGCTAGATATGCCACTGGCCCGGAAATGTGTTGCCAATACTTGACACTCCGGGCCATACCCTCCTGTCTGCCGCTATTCAAGTATCTGTTTTTGAGTGTCTTTTTTTTCTGGCACGCGATGTGCTTACCAGGTAAGTGCCATCGCCTGGTCGTCGTGGCCCGCCTCAGTGTATGCCCTGCTACCACGACGACTTTGTGACCTTCGGTGTCCCGCGCACCCATCACCGTTGGTCACCAGGCAGCGCGTCTGCCCACCCTGACGCGTGAACCTTGCCCCCGTCTCTCGACGGGGGTTTTTTTTGTCCGCGATCACCTGCTGTGATCCGTGAATGAATGTGACCTGCCCGCGTTTGATGGTGGACGTAAACGTCCACCTACGCCTTGTGAGGGGCGTGAAACGTCGATCCACGCCTATCACGAGGGGGGTACGTGTAGGGTGGACCTTCAGGTCCACCAATAATCGGCGCGGGCGATGGCGTATCCGTTCACGGATCGCAGAACGGTCCGATCTCCCAGAACCGCCGGCACTGGAAGCGCTCTTCGCAGGCCTGCAACTGCTGCTCGTACTGGATCGCCGTGCGTTCAACGCGATTGGCCGCGCGGTCCAGGGTGTCGTTGTGTTCCCAGTTCCGGCGGCGGTAACCGGCGTGACCCTCGTGGTAGGCGAGGTAGAGGTGGCGGGGGTTGTTCTTGCTGATGCCGAGCCGGTCCTGGGTGTTCTGGTTATACCAGCCGACGAAGTCGAGAGCGTGCCTCATGTTCGTGCGGCGCGAGAACAGCGTGCCCCGCTCCTCCTGATACTCGCCCCAGACGGGGTTCTGCGCCTGAGCGAAGCCGTAGGCGGTGCTCGGGCGGCGCCAGGGGATGAAGCCCAGCAACCGGGTCCGTGGCGGCCGGGCATCGTGCCGGAACGACGACTCCTGCCGGATAAAGGCCATCTGCGTGGCGATAGGCAGCCCCCAGCGCTCTTCCGACTCGCGCGCATAGTCATACCAGCGCGGCTGATGGTCGAAGATATGGCACAGGTTGTCCGTGCGGTCCGGGGGTGTGGTGCCGCAGCCGGCAAGCAGGAGCGTGACGGTAGCGACCAGAGCGGCTGCACGCATGAGGCCCTACCGGCGTCGCTCGTTTCGTGCCTCGAGCCGGCTGACCAGCCCCTCGACACCGTCCCGGCGGATGGCACTGCCGTACTCCTGCCGGTAGTTCGTGACAAAACTGATGTTCTCGATCACCACGTCGTAGACGAGCCAGCCGTGCGCCTCCGTCTCGATCATGCGGTAGTGGACGGGCACGGACGTACCGTCGAATCGCAGCGTGGTCCGCACAGTGACGCGCCCGTGCTGATCCGGCTCCGATACCCGATCGATGCGCAGGATGTCGCCAGCGCCGCGTCCGTCCACCATGTCCAGGGCTTCATCGATATTGTCCGCGAGCATCCGCGAGTACGTGCGGACCACGTGCTCCTGGAAAGCGGCGACGAACCGCTCCTGCTGTTGTTCGTCCGCGTCGCGCCAGTGCCGCCCGAGTATCAACCGGCTCATCAGCTCGAAATGCACCCGCGGGGAGAGCACCTCGTCGATGAGGGCCTCGCCCACCGATGGATCCTCGGCGATGGCCTCATGGTGCTCGAGCAGGCTGTTGAGCGAGGCGCGGAACGTCTCTTCGACAACGGATTCCGGGGACTTGGTCACCGCGATGGCGGGCCATAGGACAATGAGCAGAACGATCAGCGGCTTGAACAGGGGTCCGTGTTGCATCGGTGACTCCGTTGGGCGGTGGCCGGAGGCGAGGGCGGTTGATTTTCGCCATCGCCCATGCCGGTCTATACTGGATCCGGAAAGGCTGTCAGGTGCCTCATTATGCTCGATGTTTACGTTTACTACCCGCGCGGGCCGAATCTCTCGCCGCCGCGCCAGCTGGGGCAGGTGCAGCAGACCCTGCGCTACGCGGATGACGGCGTACTGCCCCGGGACCGGACGCCCGGGCGTGAGGCCATTGAAGAATGGAATCGTGCGACACGGAAATCGTTGTCACGTGGCGACGTGGTCGATGATGACGCGCCGCCGGACGCGTCCGGCGGCGGAGACGATGATCGCCAGGGTGGCGATCACATTGACACCTACGCCTGACGAGTCCTGGCTTACTCCCCGGTGACCCGCGCTTCGCCGCCGCCGCGGGGATCGCTGGCTGCGTCCATGACGCCGTCCACACGATTCCAGAAGACCACCTGCATGTCTCCGTACCGACGCAGCATGGGCCGCACGGTATGGCCCTTGGCGGTCAGGGCGCGACGGGTCTGCACGGAAATGGCGCCGGGCTCGTGCTCAATCTTGTCCGGCAGGTACTGGTGGTGGAAGCGGGGGCGGGCGACCCACTGCTCCGGCTCCAGGCGGTCCGCGAAGCTGATCACTCCCAGCAGCACCTGCGTGATGATACGGCTGCCGCCAGGACTGCCGATGACCGCAACCCGGTCGTCCGACTCGACGAAGGTTGGCGTCATGCTCGACAGCGGGCGCTTCCCCGGCTCGATGGCGTTCGCCTCACCGCCGACCAGGCCGTAGGCGTTGGGCTTGCCGGGCTGGCTGGCGAAATCGTCCATCTCGTTGTTCAGCAGCACCCCGGACCCCGGCGGCATGAAGCCGGAGCCGAACGGGTAGTTGATCGACAGGGTGGCACCGACGCGGTTGCCCTCGCCGTCAATGATGGAGAAGTGGGTCGTGTCCTCCCCTTCGCGGTCCGGGTCGGGCAGGTCCTCGCTGGGCGTGGCCTTGTCCAGTTGCAGATCGGCTCCGATCGCCTCCGCATGGGCCATGCTGGTCAGGCGGGCAACGGGAATGTCGACGAAATCCGGATCCCCGAGGAAGAGCTGTCGGTCACGGTAGGCGCGGCGCATGGCCTCCACCTTCAGGTGGATGCGCTCGGCTTCCGGTTTGTTGCGCAGCTCGTGCTGGGAGAGGATGTTGAGCATGGTCATGAGGCTGATGCCGCCGGCGGATGGCGGCGCGGCGGCCGTGATGCGCAGGCCCTGGTATGTGCCTTGGATCGGCTCCCGCTCGACCACCGCGTAGTCCGCCAGGTCGTCCATGCTCCAGATGCCGCCCGCCTCGTTGGTCCCCCGGACCAGCCGCTCGGCCACGTCTCCCTGGTAGAACCCCTCCAGCCCGTCGCGCGCGATCCGCTCCAGCGTCAGCGCCAGATCGGTCTGCACGATGGTGTGGCCTTCCTCCGGGACCTCGCCGTCGTCCAGCAGGACCGCGGCTGCGGCGGGGGAGTCACGCACGGCATCCAGGCGGAACCGCATCATGCGCCGGTAGTGCTCGCCCACCTCGAAGCCGTCACGCGCGTAGCGGATGGCGGGCTCCAGGTTGGTGGCCAGGTCCAGCTCGCCGTAGTCGTCGGTGATGTGCACCAGTGCGGCCGGGGTGCCTGGGATGCCCGCGGCCAGCGGACCGTCCAGGGAGTCGCGGCCGCGCACCTCGCCGGATTCGTCCAGGTACATGTCCCGTGTCGCCCGGCCCGGCGCGGTTTCACGGCCATCCACCATGGTCTGGAAATCGTCCGCTTCCCGGTGCAGGAGCCAGAAGCCGCCGCCACCGATCCCCGAGCCGTAGGGTTCCACCACGGCGAGGGCCGCCGTCGCGGCCACTGCGGCGTCAAAAGCATTGCCGCCCTGGTCGAGTATCTCCACTGCCGCCTGCGTGGCGAGCGGGTGCGCCGTTGCCACCGCTGCCCCCGGCGGCGTGGCGGCGAACGCCTGTGCGCTGGTGAAAAACAGTGCGGCAGTGGCAATGATCCCGGCCAGTCTGGCGCGTACCATGCAGTCACTCCTGGGGTTGTGAAATTCAGCGCCGCAGTCGGGCGATCAGCGCTTCGGCGACCTTGGGATGCACGAACTTCTCGATGTCGCCGCCCAGCGCGGCCACTTCGCGGACCAGGCTGGAGGAGATGTAGGCGTACTGTTCCGCGGGCGTCAGGAAGACCGTCTCCACGTCCTGGATCAGCTGGCGGTTCATGCTCGCCAGCTGGAATTCGTACTCGAAGTCCGACACGGCGCGCAGGCCGCGCAGGATGACCTGCGCGTTCTCGGCGGCGACGAAGTGGGCGAGCAGCGTATCAAACGCCTTGACCTCGATGTTCGGCACATGATCCAGGGCAATCCGGGCCAGTTCCAGCCGCTCATCGTTGGAGAACGCTGGCTTCTTGCTGGGGCTGGGAAATGCGGCGACGCCGATGATCAGGCGGTCGAACAGCTTGGACCCCCGCTCCACCAGGTCGATGTGACCGTTGGTGATGGGGTCGAAGGTACCCGGATAGATGGCTGTAATGGTCATGCGCTCGCCCTTTGTCCTGAAAAACTCGATCGCCGGAAAAATGGCCTCTCATCAAACCATCCGCCGCGCCCGGGATCAATTCCCGTTCGCCTGCAGCAGCACGAAGCGTACGTCCCCGGCTGTTCGCTCCCGCAGGACCTGCCAGTGGGGCGGCAGTGCCGGGGCCTGTTGTCGCGCATGTTCCATGTAGATGCGGGTGTCGGCGTGACTCCAGTTGCCGGTTGCCAGCGCCTGGCAGGCGGGCTGCAACAGTGCCTCGCGGAATGGCGGATCCAGAAAGATGATGTCGAAGGGGCGGGCGGTACCGCCTGAAAGCAGCGACAGGGCGTCGCCACCGTGGACGCTGACCCGGTCGTCGGCTGCCAGCAGCCGGACATTCTCCCGCAGGGCGGCGAGCGCCCGGCGATCACGCTCGACAAGGACCACCTCTGCCGCGCCACGGGATGCCGCCTCGAACCCCAGGGCGCCGCTGCCGGCGAACACATCCAGGCAGCGGCTGCCGGGGAGGACGGGCTGGAGCCAGTTGAACAGGGTCTCGCGGTTGCGGTCCGCCGTGGGGCGCAGCCCGGCTCCGCCGGCGAAGCGCAGCCGCCGGCCGCGCCACTCGCCACCGATGATCCGCAGTTCATTGCGTGCCCGTTTCGCCATGGCCACGCAATGTACCGCCAGCCGGTCATGAATGCCACGGCCGGGTTACGGCGTCAGTCCTCCTCGGGCTCCTCGCCGTCCTCGTCCTGGGGGCCGACGATGACCGTCGTGAAACGGTCCGGGTCGAGCCAGCGCTGCAGTGCATCGCGGATGTCATCCGCGGAGACGGCCTCGACGTTGTCCTGGAACGTGTCCAGGTAGTCCAGCGGCAGGCCGTGGAAGCCGATGACGGCGACGTAGCCGAGCATGCCGCGGTTGCTGTCGAGCTGCAGGGGGAAGCTGCCGGTGATGTTGCGGACCGACCGGCGCAGCTCGTCCTCCCCGGGGCCGTCGTCGCGCAGCGACCGGACGGTGGTGTCGAGCACCTCCAGCGCCTCCTCGGTCCGGTCGGCCCGGATCTGGGTGTTCACGAAAAACGGCCCGGAGCGGGTCATGGGCTGGAACCGGCTGCCGACGCTGTACGACAGCCCGCGCTCTTCGCGCATCTCCTCCGCGAGCCGGCTGACCAGCCCGCTGCCCCCGAGGATGTGGTTGCCCACGTACAGGGGGAAGTGGTCGTCGTCGCCCCGCTGGTAGCCGATCTGCCCTTTCAGCACGTGGCTCTGGTTGGTGCTGAACGGGATATGGATGGTCTCACCGGCCTTGTCCGTGGGTTCGGGCTCGGGGATCGGGTCGGGGCGCTCGCCCTGTCGCAGGCTGCCGCCGAGGTGATCGGCGATGGTCTCCGCTTCGGCGCGGCTGATGTCGCCGACGATTGCCAGCGAGGCAGTCTCCGCAACGTAGTAGCGCTCGAAAAAGGCGCTGACGGCGTCCCGGTTCAGCTCGCCCAGGCTGTCTTCGGTGCCGCCGGGGTTGCTGGCGTAGGGGTGATCGCCGTAGATGGCCTCCCAGAACGCTTCCCTGGCGATGGACCCAGGATCGTTGCGGCTGTTGCGCAGGCTGACCAGCATGCGCCGCCGCTCGCGGTCCACCGCCGCCTCGGGAAAGTCGGGCTCCCGCACGACCGTCGTGAGTGCCTCGACCGCGGCGCTCATGGTGTCCGGTTCATTCAGGGTCCGCAGGCTGACGCTTGCGGAATCGCGCCCACTGCTGGTGGAGAAGCGCGCCCCCTGGTCCTCGAAGCGGCGGGCGATCTCGCCGGCATCCAGGCCGCCGGCACCCTCGCTCAGCAGGTTGCTGGTGAGGCTGGCCAGTCCGGGTTGATCGCCGTCGCGCGCCGAGCCCGCGTCAAAGGTGAGCCGCAGGTCCACCATCGGCAGTGTTTCGCTCTGCACGAAGTAGACATCCAGGCCGTCATCGGAGGTCCAGTGCTGGATGTCCAGCGCGGCGTGGGCCGGCGCGGCCAGCGCCAGCGCGCCCAGCGTCACCGCGACGGCAAGGAGGTTGCGGAAGTGCGTGGAAAGGCTGCGCATGATCGCTCCTCAGTATCCGGTTGTGTCGTCGGTGGGCGCCGCGCCGGGTATGCTGCCCGGCAGCGAGGGGTCGTCGCCGTTCTCGGGCTTCAGGTGGCCGACGGTCAGACGGTCATCGATCAGGTAGCGTTGCGCCACGTCGTGGACGTCTTCCTTTGTCACCGCTTCCAGCTCCGTCTCGAAGTCGCGCATGGCCTCGTGGCCGATGCCGGCGGTCTCGAGCAGACCGATTTCCATCGCCTGACCGGAGAGGGAGTCCAGGCGATAGACGTAGTCGGCGCGAAGCTGCACTTTGGCCCGCTGCAGCTCCTCGTCGGTGATGCCGTCCTCGCGCACATCGCGGATCTGCTCCCGCAGCGCGGCCTCCACGTCGTCCAGGTCCGTCTCGCCGGTGGGACGGCCCTGCAGCGTGAAGTGCGTGTCCAGCCGCGCGATGCTGCTGTAGCGTGCGCTCACCCCCGCTGCAACTTCCTCGCCGCGCACCAGCCGGCTGGGCAGGCGCGCGCTGTCACCACCATCGAGCACCTGCGAGAGCACGCTGAGCGCGTATGCGTCGCGGCTCGATTCGGCGGTGGCGAGAGAGGGCACCTGATACCCCATCATGAGGTACGGGTTGGCGTTCTCGTGGTGTACCGTGAGGCGGCGCTCGCCCATGGGCTCCACTTCTTCGCGCACCTTCTGCTCCGGGGCGTCCCGCGGCTCCATGTGGCCGAAGTACTCGTCGACCAGATCGCGGACGGCGTCGGGGTCCACGTCGCCGACTACCACCAGGATGGCGTTGTTCACCCCGTACCAGTCGTCGTACCAGTCCTCGACGTCCTGCAGGGTGAACTGCTCGATGTCCCGCTCCCAGCCAATGATGGGCTGGCCGTAGGGGCTGCTGTGCCAGGCGACGGCGTTGAAGCGCTCGTGCAGAACGCCGACGGGGTTGTCGTCCACCCGCAGACGGCGCTCCTCCTTGACCACCTCGAGCTCCCGGTCGAACTCGTCCTGATCGAAGACGATGTTGTCCAGGCGGTCGGCGCCCAGCTCCAGGGCAATCTCCAGGCGGTCGGCGCCGAGTTCCTCGTAGTAGCCGGTGAAATCCCGCCCGGTGAACGCGTTGAGCCGGCCGCCTTCCTCGGAGATGGTGCGGGAGAAGGTGCCGGTCTCCCGGGTCTCCGTGCCCTTGAACATCATGTGCTCCAGCATGTGGGCGATGCCGGTGGTGCCGGGCTGTTCGTGACTGGAGCCCACCGGGAACCAGAGCTGGTTGATCACCACCGGGGCGCGTTCGTCCGGCTTGACGATAACCGTCATGCCGTTGTCCAGTTCGAAGCTGTGGATGTCCGCAGTGGCGGCGGCTGCGGTGCCAGCCGACAGGAGCAGGCTGGCGAACAGGGCGAGACATGATCGCATCATGGTGATTATCGCTCTCTGGTGCGTGTGTATGTCGTGGCAGCGTTGTTATGGTCCGGCTGTGATCGCGCGTTGCGACCGGATTCCCCCTGAGCAGGTTGCGCCGACAGTGCTAGGATACGCAAACCGCTCACCAGAGAGTGACCACCAAAGACATGTTCGGGTTCAGAAAAGGGAAACAGGACGAGACGCCGTCCACCTCCGAAACGCCGGATGACGGCGCCCAGCGCCCCGGTCTGTTCGGGCGGCTGAAGGAGCGGCTGGGGCGGACCCGCTCGGGGCTCACCGAGGGTCTGGCGACGGCGTTTCTCGGCCGCAAGACCATTGACGACGAACTGCTCGAGGAGCTGGAGACCCGGCTGCTCATGGCCGATGTCGGTGTCGAGGCGACCACGCGGATCATCGAGCGCATGACCGAGCGTGTGCGGCGCAAGGAGCTGGGCGACATCAACGCACTCATGCAGGCCCTGCGCGCCGACATGATCGAGCTGCTCGCGCCCTGTGAAGAAGCCCTTGTGCCGGAGAACGCGGACGGGCCGTTCGTGGTACTGACCGTCGGCGTCAACGGTGTGGGCAAGACCACCACCATCGGCAAGCTCGCCAGCCGCTATCGCGGTGAGGGGCGATCGGTGCTGCTGGCCGCCGGAGATACCTTCCGCGCGGCGGCCGTGGAGCAGTTGCAGCAGTGGGGCGAGCGCACGGGCATTCCCGTGATCGCCCAGCACACGGGGGCCGATTCCGCTTCCGTGATCTACGACGCTCAGCAGGCCGCCAAGGCGCGCGGGGTCGACGTGCTCATCGCCGACACCGCCGGGCGTCTTCATACCCAGGACAATCTCATGGACGAGCTGCGCAAGGTCCGGCGCGTGCTGGGGCGGCTGGACGAAACCGCGCCCCACGAGGTGTTGCTGGTGCTGGACGCCAGCACCGGGCAGAACGCGCTCTCCCAGGCGGAGCAGTTCCACAAGGCCGTGGGTGTCTCCGGGTTGATCGTCACCAAGCTCGACGGTACGGCCAAGGGGGGCGTGATTTTCGCCATCGCCCAGCGTCTTGGCCTGCCTATTCGCTACATCGGCGTGGGCGAGCGCCCCGACGATCTGCGGCCGTTCCACGCCGAAGAGTTCGTGGATGCGCTGCTTGGCGATGCCATGGATGTGCAGTAGCCGCTGGCGATGATTTTCTTCGATAGCGTCAGTAAACAGTACCCGGGCGGCCACGAGGCACTGCGCAGCCTGTCGTTCCAGGTGGATCGCGGCGAGATGGTCTTTCTTACCGGCCATTCCGGGGCCGGCAAGAGCACCCTGCTCAAGCTGATCCCGGTGCTGGAACGCCCCAGTCGCGGGCAGATCGTGATCAACGGCATCAATCTGAATCGCCTGTCCTCGCGCCGCATTCCCTACCTGCGCCGGCGAGTGGGCATGATCTTCCAGGACCACCGGCTGCTCCACGACCGCACGGTCTACCACAACGTGGCCCTGCCACTGGTCATCGCCGGCGTGCCCCATCGCGACATCGGCCGGCGTGTGCGCGCGGCGCTGGACAAGGTCAGTCTGCTCCACCGCGAGACGGCCTATCCCGTGACCCTCTCCGGCGGGGAGCAGCAGCGCGTGGGAATCGCCCGGGCGGTGGTGACCCGGCCGCCGATTCTGCTCGCCGACGAGCCCACGGGTAACCTGGACCCGGAGCTCTCCGAGGAGATCATGGGCCTGTTCGAGGCCTTCAACCGCGTGGGTGTCACGGTACTCATCGCCAGCCACGATCTGGACCTCATCCGCCGCCTCGGGCATCGCTACCTGAGCCTGGGGGATGGCCAGCTTACCGCCGACAGCGGGCGCACGGGCCGGGGAGGCTAGGGCGATGGCGGAGCGCAGCGAACAGCGCAGCAACCGCGCCAGCACGGGCATTGGCCCCATCGGCCGGCTTCAGGCATGGGGTGCCGACCACGCCCGCGCGGCCGTGGGTGCCCTGGGGCGGCTCGCGCGCACGCGCCTGGCCAGCGGCATGACCGCGGGCGTGCTCGGCATCGCTCTGGCACTGCCGGCGGCCTTTCTGCTGTTGCTGGACAATGTCGAACGGCACGCCGGGGACTGGGACGACGGGGCGCAGATCTCCTTGTTTCTGCAAATGGACATCGGGGAATCCGCCCACCGCGAGCTCGCCGATGAGCTTGCGGGCCGCCACAGCATCGAGCGCGCCGAGGTGGTCACCCCGGACGAGGCGTTGACCGAATTTCAGGAGCTCTCTGGCATGGATGCCGCGCTGGCTATGCTCGATGACAACCCGCTGCCGCCCGTCATTGTCATCCATCCGCGGCGCGGCACCGATGCCACCAGCCTCGAGACGCTGACCAACGAGCTGAGCGACCACGGCGCCGTCGATCGGGCCCGCCTTGATCTGGAGTGGGTGCAGCGCCTGCAGGCCATCATGGAGCTGCTGCGGCGTGCCGCGTGGATCGTGGCGGGGCTGCTGGGGCTGGCCGTGATCATGGTGGTCGGCAACACCATTCGCCTCGCCATCGAGAACCGCCGCGAGGAGATCGTGATCACCAAGCTCATTGGCGGCACCAACGCCTTCATCCGGCGGCCCTTTCTCTACGAGGGGGCGTGGTACGGCGTGATTGGCGGGTTGCTGGCCACGATCCTGGTGGAGGGCGGCCGGCTGATGCTGAGCGGGCCGCTGCACCGGCTGGCAGAGCTCTACCAGACCGGGCCGCTGTTGAGCGGCCTGGGGTTCCAGGGCATTGTCGCCGTCTGGGCCGTGGGCATCGGTCTTGGCCTGGCCGGGTCGTGGATCGCCGTGGGGCGCCACCTGGCCTCCATCGAGCCGCGTTAGGGTCGTTGGTTTGGTGGACCTGAAGGTCCACCCTACGACGGTCCGGTGGTCCGGTGGTCCGGTGGTCCGGTGGTCCGGTGGTCCGGTGGTCCGGTGGTCCGGTGGTCCGGTGGTCCGGTGGTCCGGTGGTCCGGTGGTCCGGTGGTCCGGTGGTCCGGTGGTCCGGTGGTCCGATGGTCCGGTGGTCCGGTGGTCCGATGGTCCGGTGGTCCGATGGTCCGATGGTCCGATGGTCCGATGGTCCGATGGTCCGATGGTCCGATGGTCCGATGGGGCGATGGGGCGATGGGGCGATGGGGCGATGGGGCGATGGGGCGATGGGGCGATGGGGCGATGGGGCCGGTCGAGGTTGGTCGAGGTTGGTCGAGGTTGGTCGAGGTTGGTCGAGGCGTAGGGTGGACGTTTACGTCCACCACCCGCCACATGATCCCCTTGGAACCCCCGTCCCGGAACCCCATCACCCCACCCGGGGTAGTGAACTTCTCCGCCGCTTAGCACTCAAAGGTTGTGACTGCTAAACTAGTCACGGAAGCAAGCAAGGGGGAAAGCAATGGGTACTGCCCTGTCCACGGTCACAGCCAATCAACTGCCGCTGCGCGCAGGCAGTGAAGAGGCCTATATTCAGGCGGTCAACCAGATTCCCGTGCTCAGCGCCGAGGAGGAGCAGGAGCTCGCGCTGGAGTACCGCGACCAGGAAAACATCGACGCCGCCCGGCAGCTGGTGCTCGCGCACCTGCGCTTCGTGGTGCACATTGCCCGCGGCTATAACGGCTACGGCCTGCCTCTGGCCGACCTGATCCAGGAAGGCAACATCGGCCTGATGAAGGCGGTGAAGCGGTTCGACCCGGACGTGAAGGTCCGCCTGGTGTCGTTTGCCGTGCACTGGATCCGTGCCGAGATCCACGAATACATCCTGCGCAACTGGCGCATCGTCAAGGTCGCCACCACCAAGGCGCAGCGCAAGCTGTTCTTCAACCTGCGCAGCTCCAAGAAGCGCCTGGGATGGCTCTCCAACGACGAAGTGAACAACGTCGCCCGCGATCTCGGCGTCAAGCCGGAGACAGTGCTGGAGATGGAATCCCGCCTCAGCGGTCAGGACATGGCGTTTGATCCGCAGCCGGACGCGGATGACGACGACGCCGTGGTGCGGTCGCCGGCCGCGTACCTGTCGGACAATCGCATGGATCCGGCATCCCAGATCGAATCCGACGACTGGGACGGGCACCAGATCGATGCGCTGCACTCCGCTGTCGACGGGCTGGATGAGCGCAGCCGCGACATTGTCCAGCGTCGCTGGTTGGTGGAGCAGAAGACGACCCTTCAGGAGCTGGCGGACAAGTACGGCGTTTCCGCAGAGCGTGTGCGTCAGCTCGAGAAAAACGCCATGAATAAGCTGAAGGCCGCCATGGCGGCCTGACGCCGCGCGTTACCCTGTGTTCCCCTGTTGATGACTTCGGCCCCGCTCTGCGGGGCCGTTTTTGTATGGTGCATTGCGTCGCGCCGGGGGGCGTTCCGCCATTGGTGGACCTGAAGGTCCACCCTACCCCGGGAACGGCAACGCCCACAGACCCGCGGCCCCGTAGGCGTCTTAGAAGGGTGGACCGTCAGACCCGTAGGGTGGACCTTCAGGTCCACCAGATGAGCCGGTGATCCAGCCGCATTCACCAGCCCCCAGGTCAATACGACGCGGTTTCCTCCCAAGGGACAGAGACCGCCAGCCGCTCCAGCAGTGCCGCCTCATCCAGCGCGTGCAGCTCCCGCTCGCCGTCCAGCCAGGTGTCGGCGGTCATCAGCGCCTTGCGCACCCCGCTGCCGTTCTGGGGCATGAACAGGAAGACCTGCATGCCGTAGGACTCCCGCCCGACCGTGACGTCCCACTGGTGTCCCTGTTCATCCGTAATCCTGCGCATGCCGTCTACCCGCGTGGTGGTGGAGATGGGGCAAGTCTGACACAGGCGGGGCGGCTACATGAGCCCCCGCTCCGCGAACGACACCGGTTCGCCGTCACCAACGATGAAATGGTCCAGCAGGCGGATATCCACGAGTCCAAGGGCGTCTCGCAGCCTGCGGGTAATCTGTTCGTCGGCCCGGCTCGGCTCGGCGACGCCGGAGGGGTGGTTGTGGGCCGCGATCACCGCGGCGGCGTTGTGCGCCAGCGCCCGGCGGACTACCTCTCGGGGATAGACGGCCGCTGCGTCGATGGTGCCCTCGAACAGCTCCTCGAAGTGCATCACCCGGTGTCGGTTGTCCAGGAACAGGCAGGCGAACACCTCCCGCTGCCGATGCCGGAGCCGCGACTGCAGGAACGCGCGGGTGGTCTGGGGTGTCGTGAGGGCGTCGCCGCGCTCCAGGTCCGCGGCCAGATAGCGGCGCGCCATGGCCAGCACCGCCTGGAGCTGGGTGTACTTGGCGTCGCCCAGGCCAGGGCCGGCACAAAAGCTGGCGCGGTCGGCTTCCAGCAGCCCACGCAGGCCGTTGTAACGCTGCAGGAGATCCCTGGCGAGATCCACGGCGCTGCGGCCGCGGCTGCCGGTGCGCAGGAAGATGGCAAGGAGCTCGGCGTCGGAGAGTGCGTCGGCGCCGTGGGCGAGCAGCCGTTCCCGGGGGCGTTCCGCCTCCGGCCAGTCGGTAATGGCCATTGGTGTTCTCCTTCCGTGGAGTGATCGCGAGTGGGTATGCGTGCCTCCTTTTAGCCATTTGTGCTCGCACTTGCAAGCATGCACAGTACCGACGGATTTCGTACACTTTCCACCGGTCCGCGGCGGTGCCGCGCGCAAGCAGGGGACATCATGGCCGACCTCACCGGCAAACGCATACTTCTGGGGGTCTCGGGCGGGATCGCCGCCTACAAGAGCGCTGATCTGGTGCGCCGCCTGGGCGATGCCGGCGCAGACGTGCGCGTGGTCATGACCGCCGGCGCGCAGGAGTTCGTGCGGCCGCTGACGTTCCAGGCGGTGTCCGGCAACCCGGTGCATACCAGTCTGCTGGACCCGGACGCCGAGGCCGCCATGGGACACATCGAGCTGGCCCGATGGGCGGACGCCGTGCTGATCGCTCCCGCCAGTGCCGATCTGATCGCCCGGCTGGCCCACGGCCACGCGGACGATCTGCTCACGACCCTGTGTCTCGCCACGGAAGCGCCCCTGGCCATCGCGCCGGCCATGAACCGGGTGATGTGGGCGCATCCGGCCACTCAGGCCAATGTGGCGCGACTGGTGGAGCGCCACGCCACCGTCCTGGGCCCGGGCGCCGGCGACCAGGCCTGCGGCGAGGTGGGCTCCGGCCGCATGCTGGAGCCCATGGAGCTGGTGGAAGGCGTGGCGACGCTCTTTCCGGTGCCGGTACTGGCTGGGGAGCACGTGCTCCTGACTGCCGGGCCCACCCGTGAAGCCATCGACCCGGTGCGGTACATCAGCAACCGCAGCTCCGGCCGCATGGGGTTTGCCCTGGCGGCGGCCGCAGCCAGGGCCGGCGCGCGTGTCACCCTGGTCAGCGGGCCGGTGGCGCTGCCGACGCCGCCCGGCGTCGCGCGAGTCGACGTGGAGTCGGCCGCGCAAATGCACGATGCCGTCACGGCGCACGTGGCGGACTGCACCATCTTCATCGCCTGCGCGGCGGTGGCGGATTACCGGGTGGCCACGCCGGCGGAAGCAAAGATCAAGAAGAACGACGCCGACATGGCGCTGGCGCTGGTGCGCAACCCGGACATTCTGGCCGATGTGGCCGGGCGGGCGCGGCCGCCGTTCACCGTGGGGTTCGCCGCGGAGACCAACGACATGCAGGCGCACGCAGAAGACAAGAGGCGCCGCAAGGGGCTCGACATGATCGCCGCCAACTGGGTCGGGCGGCCGGGCAGTGGCTTCGATGCCGAGGACAACGCCCTGGAGGTCAGCTGGGACGGCGGCTCCGTGGCACTGGGGCCGTCGCCCAAGACCCGCCTCGCCGAGGCGCTACTGGAGGTCGTTGAGCAGCGCCTCCGTGACAAGCAATCGCAGGAGTAGGCATGACGACCGTGGACGTGCGGGTGCTCGACGCCCGGCTGAACAACGAATGGGGCCTCCCCGGGTACGCCACCGACGGCTCCGCGGGCGTGGACCTGCGCGCCTGCCTCGAGGAGGAGGCGCTGCTGGCACCGGATGCGACGCTGCTCATACCCACCGGGCTTGCCATCCACATGGGTGATC
This sequence comes from Aquisalimonas sp. APHAB1-3, assembly GCF_048323695.1. NCBI lineage: Bacteria > Pseudomonadati > Pseudomonadota > Gammaproteobacteria > Chromatiales > Ectothiorhodospiraceae > Aquisalimonas > Aquisalimonas sp. APHAB1-3. The sequence continues at coordinate 41,000 of NZ_JBLWFT010000012.1, forward strand.
CGACGCTTGCGGCAGTGATCCTGCCGCGCTCGGGCCTCGGTCACAAGCACGGCATCGTGCTGGGCAACCTGGTCGGCCTGATCGACTCCGACTACCAGGGCGAGGTGTTCGTCTCCTGCTGGAACCGCAGCCGGGAGACCTATACGGTGCAGCCCGGCGAGCGCATTGCGCAACTGGTCTTCGTGCCGGTTGTGCGTCCGGGGTTGCGCGTGGTCGACAGTTTTGAAGCCAGCGAGCGCGGGGCCGGCGGCTTCGGCCATTCCGGCCGGAGCTGAGTACGCGGGGAGGGGGGCCGTTGAGCGTGAGCGCCGGAAGGCGAGCCGGTCCCGTCCTGGCAACGGCAGGGTTGCTGGTGGTTGTGATCGTCGCCGCGGCGCTCTGGCTGATCCGGGACGCCGCCCAGGAAGCGCGCCAGGCTGAACGGCAGGCGCGGGCGGGCGAGATCGCCACCGAGCTGGCCGATCAGGTCGGCGAACGGGTGGAGCAGCTGCGGGCGCGCGCCCGCGCCGTTGCCGCCGAGGCGGAGGTTGCCGATGCGGCGGCGGACGGCGGCCGTGACGGCCTGCAGGCGGCCGCCGAGGGCGTCGCGGCGCGCTTCCCCGGCGCGTTGCGGGTCATGCTGTACCCGCCCGGGTACGACGAGCCGGCACTGGACACCGAGCCGCCGCTCGGTTACGCGGCGTTGGACATGCTGCGGCAGAGCGAATCCAGTGCGGCCGTGACCGGCCCGGAGGCCCACCTGCCCGGGCGGGCGCAGGCGCACGTGAATCTGGTGGCCCCGGTCATCCGCGACGACGCGGTCATCGGGCTGCTGCTCGTCTCCCTGCCGCCCGAGTGGTTGCGGGAGGCACTGGACCTCTCCGGCGGCGCGGACGGCAGGCGGGTGGTGACCCAGGGCGGCGATCCCGTTGTTGCCACCGGCACACCGCAGCCGGGGGCGATCGAACGGGCGGCCGGCGTGCCCGGCAGCCAGTGGCAGGTGCGTGTTGCCACCGACGGTGTCGGCGCCACGTACCGGCCGTTGGGCGACCCGTGGTTTTTGACCATTGCCGGGGTGGCGGGCACGCTGATGCTGCTGGTGGTTGTCGCGACCCTGCGCGTGCTGCGCAGGCCGGCGGCCGGGACTCGCTTGGTACCAGCGCAAGAACCGCCCTGCCGGGCGGCAGAGCCGGAGCCCGCGCCCGGCGCAGCGGAACCGGCCCCCGCCACCCGGGGTGGCATGATCGTGGAGGAGCTCGAGACTGAACCGCAGTCCGGGCATGATGCGCCGGCGGCGCATGCGGATCTGGAAAAGGAGAACGGTTTGAACGTGGATCCCAGCCTGTTTCGGGCGTACGACATTCGCGGCGTGGTGGGCTCGAGCCTGTCGGTGGACGTGGTGCGGCAGATCGGCCGCAGTATCGGCAGCGAGGCCGCGGCCAGGGGCTGCAACGAGGTGGTGGTCGGGCGCGATGGCCGGTTGTCCAGCCCGGATCTGGCCGCTGCGCTGACCGAAGGGCTCATCGCCGCCGGGCGGCAGGTGATCGACATCGGCCAGGTGCCGACGCCGGTGATGTACTTCGCCACGCACCACCTCGGCACCGGGACCGGGGTCGAGATCACCGGCAGCCACAACCCCCCGGACTACAACGGTCTGAAGATCATGGTCGGTGGCGAGACCCTGTCCGGCGACGCCATCAAGGATCTCCACCGGCGCATCGTCGAGGACGATCTGGTGGCCGGAGAGGGCGGTGTCCGCCGCCAGGATGTGGCCACCGACTACATCGACGCCATTGCCGGCGACATCACCCTGCATCGCCCCCTGCGGGTGGTGCTGGACGCCGGCAACGGCGTCGGCGGCGGCATCGCCCCGCAGGTGCTGCAGGCCATCGGCTGCGAAGTGGAGCCCCTGTACTGTGACGTGGACGGCACCTTTCCCAATCATCACCCGGACCCCAGCGACCCGCACAACCTGGAGGCGCTGATCAGCCTGGTGCGCCTGCAGCAGGCGGACGTCGGGCTGGCACTGGACGGCGACGGTGATCGTCTCGGCGTGGTGGATGCCGAGGGCAAGATCATCTGGGCGGACCGGCAGATGATGCTCTACGCGCGGGACGTGCTGAGCCGCAATCCCGGCGCGGATATCGTCTTCGACGTGAAATGCTCGTCGCAGCTGGCCCAGGTGATTACCGAGCACGCCGGCGTGCCGGTGATGTGGCGCACCGGCCACTCCCTGATCAAGGCCAAGCTCAAGCAGAGCGGCGCCCCCCTGGCCGGGGAGATGAGCGGCCACATCTTCTTCAACGACCGCTGGCCGGGCTTCGATGACGGCATCTACACCGCGGCGCGACTGCTGGAGATCCTGTCCATGGAGGATCGCTCCAGTACCGAGGTGTTCGCGGCGCTGCCCGAGGCCGTGAGTACCCCGGAGATCAAGGTGGACCTCTCCGAAGGGGAGCCGCCCCAGGTGATCGAGCGGCTGGTGGCGGCCGCCGATTTTCCCGAGGCGCGGGTGACGACGATCGACGGCCTGCGGGTGGACTTCCCCGACGGCTGGGGCCTGGTTCGGGCGAGCAATACCACGCCCTGCCTGGTGCTGCGCTTCGAAGGTGACGACGAGACGGCGCTGGAGCGCATCCGTGCGCGCTTCCGGACGCTGCTGGAACAGGCGCGGCCGGGGCTGGATCTGCCGTTCTGAGGCGGCCCGGCGCGTGCGGGCGTAGGGGGTACCGGATCGGAGGCGAACCGGTGGACCTAAAGGTCCACCCTACGCGGGCGTGATACCGCGGCGGTCAGATTTTTGCGTAGGGTAGCCTGTAGGGTGGACCTTCAGGTCCACCATTCACCGCAGACCGCGGCCGCAGCAACCGTAGGGTAGACCTTCAGGTCTACCATGTTGACCACCACCAACCAGACAACCTCATCACAGGAAAACCATGACCACCACCAAGACCCCAGCCGAAGTCGCCGAAGTCCTCACCGAGGCGCTGCCCTACATCCAGCGCTTCCACGGCAAGACCATCGTGGTGAAGTTCGGTGGCAACGCCATGGTCGACGAGGCGCTCAAGCGCTCTTTCGCCCGCGACATCGTCCTGATGAAGCTGGTGGGCTTCAATCCGGTGGTGGTCCACGGCGGCGGCCCCCAGATCGGCGATCTGCTGGACCGGATCGGCAAGGAGACCCGGTTCGTGGACGGCATGCGCGTGACCGATGCCGAGACCATGGACGTGGTGGAGATGGTGCTGGGCGGGCTGGTGAACAAGGAGATCGTCCAGCTCATCAACGCCCAGGGCGGCCGGGCCGTGGGGCTCACGGGTAAGGATGGTGGCCTGATCCGGGCCCGGCAGCTGCGGCTGGAGGGCAAGGGCGCCGAAACGCCGGACAGCGATCTGCCGGACATCGGTCATGTGGGCGAGGTGGCCAGCATCGACGCCTCGGTGGTGAACATGCTCGACACGGGCGAGTTCATCCCCGTGATCGCCCCCATCGGTGTGGGTGACGACGGACGCGGATACAACATCAATGCCGATCTGGTCGCCGGCAAGCTGGCGGAAGTGCTGGGTGCCGAGAAACTGATTCTGCTGACCAACACCGAGGGGCTGCTGGACAGGGACGGTCATCTGCTCACCGGTCTCGACGCCGAGCGGGTGGAAGAACTGATCCGGGACGGCACCATCCAGGGCGGCATGCTGCCCAAGATCCGCTGTGCACTGGAGTCGGTGCAGAATGGCGTGCGCGCGGCCCACATCATCGACGGCCGGGTCACCCATGCGGTCCTGCTGGAGCTGTTCACCGACCGCGGCGTGGGCACGCTGATCCACGGGCCGTCCTGACCGGCCGCGGGATTGTCGGTCAGCTGTCCCGGGCCCGGAGCTCCTGCAGGCGTTCCAGGTGCCCCTGAAAGGTCTCGCGCACGTCGGCCATCTCCGTTTCCAGGCGCTGGATCAACCGCTCCTGCCGGGCGATTCGCTCGCGTACCTCATTGATGCGCTCATGGGCCGGCGCCGGATCGCCACTGGCGCGCCGCTCCAGCCGGGCCGCTTCGTCCCGCAGGCGGTCCAGCTCCTCGCGGTAGCGCTCGATGCGGTTGTCGGCAAGGGACACCGCGGCCTCGAGGGTGGTGATGCGCTCGTCGCGGGCGGCCCGGATCTCGTCCGGGTGGGTGTAGGTCCTGCGCAGCATGCGGTCGTATTCCGCCTGCTCCGCCGCCCGTTCCTCGGCCAGGGCCTGCGCTTCGCGCTCCTGGGCCTCCCGCTCGCGCTTCAGCGCCCGCTCTTCGTCGGACAGGGCGGCGTCGATGCGCTCCAGGTGCCGGCCCGAGCGGTCGTACACGTCGCGCCCGTCCGGTGCGCGATCCGCCGGCAGCCGGTCGCTGTAGTGCACGTTGCCGTCATCGTCCGTCCAGCGGTAGAGCTGACCATCGGCGCCCGCGGGTGCGGCCAGCACGCTTGTGATGATCAGCGTAGCCAGGGCGCAGGCGCGGCGGTGTGGGAGCAGCGGTTTCATGGGGCGTTCCTGCCTCTCGGTACGACGTCTGGTGCTCAGTGCCGATCCGTCAGGCGGAGCACCAGGCGGCTGGCCCGCCAGAGCTGCCAGCCATCGCGCAGCCCCGGTGCCACATCCACATGGTACAGGCCGGCGGCGGGATACAGATGGGCCTGTTCGTCGCCGATAGCGGCCTGCAGGCGTTCACTGTGACCAATCGGGATGACGTTGTCATCCGTGCCGTGGACCAGGATCAGCTCTGCCTTCAGCCGGGACAGGTCCCGGCGCGCCAGGTCCAGTCCTTGGAGTTCGTCCCGCACCGTCGCGGGCAGGGCATCCAAATACTCGCCGACGCGATCGGGGTCGGTGTTGGTGATCAGCCCGTAGACGGCCTGTCCGTCCCCGCCCAGCGCGTCCACCTGGCCGTCGACCTGTGCACCCGGGTTCTCCAGGCGTGTCTCGGCGATCTCCCGCAGCAGCTCGCGATCGCGCGGGTCGTCGATGCGATCGAGCTGACTCAGCAGGACCACCCATTTGCCCTCGCGTCGTGGCTCGGGCACGGTATCCTGGCGCCCGGACCGGGGTTCCACGCCTGTGGTGACGTAGGTGATGGCGTCCTCGATGTCGTAATAGCCGCCCACGGCAACCAGGAATGCCACGTCCTCTGCCACGTTCGGCGCCTTCGCGGCGATCACCGCCGGCCCGACGGCGAAACTGAACGCCATCAGGCCCACCGGCTCGGTGGCGAAACCGTCCTGCTCCGCGACCACGTACTCCAGCGTGTCCTGGATGTGCCTGGCGTCGCGCAGCCCCACAGCCATGGTCATGGGCCCCTCCACATCGGGGGTGATCACGGTGAAGCCGGCGCGCGCCATGCTGGTGGCGAACTCCACCAGCCGCGGATCGCGGCGGCCGTGCTCGGTGAAGCCGTGTATCAGCACCAGCGTACCGCGCGGCTCGCGGTCCGCGGGTTGATAGACATCGGCAACGTGTTCCCGGTCGCCGACCGCGTAGGCTACGGTGGAACGCTCAGGCTTCTCGGTGATGTTCTTCAGCCGGCTGCTCTCGGCGCCGGACTGGACATCACCCAGAAGCAGCATGCTCTCGTAGCCGCGGTGGACGCTGCCGCAGCCGGCCAGTGCGGCGCCAAGCAGGGTGACAACCAGTATGAGTACAGCGCGCCGGAACAGGGGGTTCATGGGGACTATCACCGTCATTGCGCTTATGGGCGTCGGGATTTACCTCGGCCTGCTCCTGCTACTGTACGGGATGCAGTCGCGGCTGATCCATCTGCCTGGCGTACCCGGGCGCGAGCTGATTGCCACGCCGGCCGAAATCGGGCTCGACTGGGACGATGTTACCCTGGAAACCGAAGACGGCGTTCAGCTTCACGGCTGGTACCTGCCGGGGCCGGATGATACCCGCCATACGGTGCTCTTCTTTCACGGCAACGCCGGCAACATCAGCCACCGGCTGGACAGTCTGGAGATCTTCCACGACCTTGGAGCCGCCGTGCTGATCATCGATTACCGCGGTTACGGTCGTAGCGAGGGGAGCCCGTCCGAGGAAGGACTGTACCGGGACGGTCGCGCTGCATGGGACTATCTCGCGGAGCAACGGGATGTGCCGCCGGGGGAAATCATTGCCTTCGGCCGTTCCCTGGGAGCGGCGGTGGCCGCCCACGTGGCGACCGAGCGGGACGTGGGGGGCGTGATTCTGGAATCGGCGTTTACGTCGGCGCCCGACATGGCGGCCGAGCTCTATCCGATCTTCCCGGTGCGCCAGCTTGCCCGTATTCACTACCCGACGCGGAAGTTCGTGCAGGACCTGCAGGTGCCGCTACTGGTGGTACACAGCCCGGAGGACGAGATAATCCCGTTTCACCACGGCGAGGCGATCTACGAGGCCGCCCGGGAGCCGAAGCAGTTCCTGCGCATCCAGGGCGATCACAACACTGGGTTCATGCGCAGCGGCGAGACCTACACGGACGGGCTGGCCGACTGGCTTCGGATGCTGGAGCGGTAAGCGGACCTGTAACGGCATGCGCAACGCCCGTAGGAGCGGCGCAAGCCGCGACCGCCGACTCAGGCGCCGTACTGCTCCCGGTAGGCGCGGATGGCGGTGAGGTCCGCGTCGTGGTCGCCGCGCTGCTCCAGCCACTCCACCAGGTCGTCCAGGTCGACGATGGGCACCACCGGGGCGTTGTACTGGTCCCGAACCTGCTGCACCGCCGACAGCTCGCCGCTGCCGCGCTCCTTGCGGTCCAGCGCGATCGCCACACCGGCGAGCTCCGCACCGGCGGCGCGGATCATGTTCACCGATTCCCGCACCGAGGTACCGGCCGAGATCACGTCGTCGATCACCAGCACGCGGCCGGCCAGCGGTGCGCCGACAATGGTGCCGCCCTCGCCGTGATCCTTGGCCTCCTTGCGGTTGAAGGCCCAGGGCACGTCCCGGTCGTGGTGATCGGCCAGCGCCACGGCTGTCGTGCTGGCCAGGGGAATGCCCTTGTAGGCCGGGCCGAAGAGCATGTCGAAGCCGACCCCCGAGTTCGTGATCGAGCGCGCGTAGTAGCGCCCCAGGGCGGCGAGGGTGCCGCCGGTGTTGAACAGCCCGGCGTTGAAGAAGTAGGGACTGATACGACCCGATTTGAGCTGGAATTCGCCGAAGCGCAGCACGTTCTGCTCCAGGGCGAAATCGAGGAATTCCCTTTGGTAATCGTGCATAGCCGTTGTGTTCGTCTCCGATGCCTCGTAGGAGCGGCGCGAGCCGCGACAGCGGCCTGCCACAAGCTCTGCGAAATCGCGGCTTGCGCCGCTCCTACGGTGAATGCTATCCCGTGTTGCGCATGCCGGCGGCGATGCCGTTGATGCACACCTGCAGCGCCTTGCGCAGGTGCTCCTCGTTGCGGTGCCGGACCCGGTGCAGCAGCTCCACCTGTAGCCGGTTGAGCGGGTCCACGTAGGGGTTGCGCACGTCCACCGAACGCCGCACCACCGGGAAGTCGGCCAGCGGCCGTTCGTGGCCGCTCACGGTGAGCACGGCGTCCAGGGTGTGCCGGTAACGCTGCCGGAGGTCGTCGCCCAGGGGCTGTAGCTCGGCCGGGACGAGGCGACGGTCGTACTGCGCGGCAACGTCCGGATCGCCCTTGGCCAGCACCATTTCCACCATGTCCAGAAAGGCGTGGAAGAAGGGCCATTGCTCGAACATGGTGCGCAGGCGCTCTTCCTGGCCCTGTTCCAGCGCCTCTCGCAGCGCTTCGCCGACGCCCAGCCAGGCGGGCAGAAGCAGGCGGGTCTGGGTCCAGCTGAAGATCCAGGGGATGGCGCGCAGGCTCTCGACGCCGCCGCTCTGCCGGCGTTTCGCCGGGCGGGAGCCTATGGTGAGCCCGGCGATCTCCTGCTCGGGTGTGGCGGCGCGGAAATACTCCACGAAGTTGTCCGTATGCCGGACCATGCCGCGATAGGATGCCACGGCGGTACCGGAGAGGGTGTCCATGAGCTCACGCCACTCGGGGTCGGGCTCCGGTGGTGGCTGCAGCGTAGCTTCCAGCACGGCGGTGGTGTAGAGCTCCAGGTTGCGCAGGGCGATGCCGGGCAGGCCGAACTTGGCCTGGATGACCTCGCCCTGCTCGGTGGCGCGCAGGCTGCCGTTCACCGATCCGGGTGGCTGGGACAGAATGGCCGCGTGGGTAGGGCCGCCGCCGCGGCCGATGGAGCCGCCCCGGCCGTGGAACAGGGTCAGCTCCACGCCGTTGCGCCGGCAGCAGGCCAACAGCCGCTCCTGGGTCTGGTAGAGCGCCCAGGCGGCGGTGAGGTGGCCGGCGTCCTTGCCTGAGTCGGAGTAGCCGATCATGATCTCCTGCTGGCCCTGGATGCGCTGGTGGTACCAGTCGATCTCCAGCAGCCGGTCGAGACAGGCCTCGGCGCCTTCCAGGTCGTCCAGGGTCTCGAACAGTGGCACCACCCGGAGGTAGTGCTTCACGCCGGCCTCTTTCTGCAGCAGCTCCACCGCCAGGATGTCCGACGGCTTGGATGCCATGGAGATGATGTAGGCCCCAAGGCTGTCCGGCCCCTGTTCCGCGATGACCTGGAATGTGTCCAGCACTTCCTGGACGTCGTCGTCCGGGGCGAAACCGCGCGGGGTGAGTGGCCGTGGGTTGTCCAACTCGGCGATCAGGAAGCGCTGGCGCTCTTCCTCGCTCCAGTCGCCGTAGTCGCCCACGCCCAGCGCCCGGGTGATGGCGCCGAGGGCTTCGGTGTGACGTCCGGCTTCCTGGCGGATGTCGATGCGCATCAGGGTCAGGCCGAAACAGCTCACCCGACGCAGCAGGTCCAGCAGACGGCCGTCGGCCACCACGCCGGCACCGCAGCGATGCAGCGAGCGGTAGCAGTCCAGCAGCGGCTGCCGGAAGTCGTCCACATGCAGGTAGATCTCGCCTTCCGGCAGCTCCCGGCCGGCGAGCCGTGCCTCCAGCCACCGCAGGGTGAGCCGCATGCGGGCGCGCACGCGCTTGAGTACGACCCGGTAGGGCTCCCAGGCGTCGCCCACCTGTTCGCGCAGGTCGGCGTCGCGGCACTGCAGGGACAGCTCGGAGATCAGGCGGGTGAGCTCCTTGTCGTAGAGCTCCGCCGCCTGCCAGCGAGCCATGAGACAGACGTTGCGGGTGACGCGGCCGGTGACGCGCGGGTTGCCGTCGCGATCGCCGCCCATCCATGAGCCGAACTGGATCGGGGCCACGTCCAGCGGCAGGCCGCGGTTGGTGTAGTCCCGGAGCATGCGGTCCAGGCGCCGGGCGTGGCGGGGAATGGCATCCCAGAGGGTCTGCTCCACCACGGCGTAGCCCCAGCGGGCCTCGTCCTCGGGGGAGGGGCGACGCTGGCGGATCTCGTCGGTATGCCAGGCGGCGGTGACTTCCCGCTTGAGTTCCGCCTGCAGCTCGCCGGTCTCGTCGGGGGTGAGATCCTGGCGGTCCTGGGTCTCCAGCAGGCTGGCGATGCGGTTGTGTTTCTGCAGCAGCGACCGCCGCGTCACCTCGGTGGGGTGGGCCGTGAGGACCAGGCCCACCCGCATGCTGCACACGGCGTTGAACAGGTCATCCGGGTCGGTGCCCGCGGCCAGGCGCTTGAACCCTTCTTCCAGCGAGCCGCGCAGCGGGGTGGAGTCCGGCGCCAGCGCCCACGCCCGGCTGCGGCGGACGCGGTGATGCTGTTCGGCGATGTTGGCCAGGTTGAGGAAGTGGGAGAAGGCGCGGACGACGGGCATGATCATGTTGTCGTCCAGGCCGGTCAGCGTCTCTTCCAGCCGGGTGGCGGCCTGGTTGTCGCCGCTGCGTGCCTGCTTGGCCAGGCTGCGCACGGTCTCGACGGTCTGGTAGAGGTCCTGGCTGCCCTGTTCGCGCAGGATCTGGCCGAGCAGGTCGCCCAGTTCCCGGATGTCATCGCGAAGGGGTTGGTCTGTGGCGGATCGATCGGTCATGGCGACCTCGGTCTGTTCTGGGCCGGTCTGATTGCAGCGGGTGCGGTAACAGACGGGGCTGAAGCCCCTCCCACCGTCGGTGTGGGAGGGGCTTCAGCCCCGACCATGGTGTGACAAAGACACCCGAGTCCGTTCCGGTGTTACTCCGGCAGGCCAAACTGTTCGACGCTGGCGAAGATGTCCGTATCGGAGATGATGCCGATGGGCTCCTGATCCTTGTCGGTGACGGCACACCGGCGGATGTTGCTGCCACCCATCTTCTCCGCGCACTCCTGCAGGGTCATGTCCACCGGCACCGTCACCAGCGGTTTGGACGCCACTTCGCCAACCTTGACGGTGTTCGGGCGGCGGCTGGGCTGGACGATCCGGGCGAGCACGTCGCGCTGGGTCATGATGCCCCACTGGCCGTCGTCACCCGGGCGGACGATGACACTGCTGATCCGCTTCTCGCGCATCAGGTGCATGGCGTCTTCCACGTTGGTCTCGGCCGGAACGGAGACCGGGTTCGGGTTCATGAGGTCGGCCACGGTGTGGGGGATACGGCCGGAGGCCACCATCTCTTCCAGCGGCGAGGAGACACGACGCAGCTCGCGGGCTTTGCGATCTTTCTCGATGGCCTGGTCGCGCTCGGAGCGGAACTGGTCCAGGTCCAGGTCGCCCTGCATCTCGGCGATGATGGCGTCGGCGAACTGGCTGGTGCGTACTTCCGCCGCGCCCTCGATCTGGCGGGCGAAGTCGTAGGTGACGATCTTGCTCGTGACCACCTGCTCGTACGCGGCGGTGATGAGGTCCGCCGCTTCGGTCCACCCAATGTGGTGGAGCATCATCACGCCCGAGAAAAGCAGCGAGCCGGGGTTGACCTTGTCCTGGTTGGCGTACTTGGGCGCGGTGCCGTGGGTCGCCTCGAACACGGCGACGTTGTCGCTCATGTTGGCGCCGGGCGCGATGCCTACACCACCCACTTCCGCCGCCACGGCGTCGGAAAGGTAGTCGCCGTTCAGGTTCATGGTGGCCAGCACGTCGAACTCGTTCGGGCGCAGCAGCATCATCTGGAAGATGATGTCGGCGATGCGGTCCTTGATCACCACCTTGCCCTCGGGGCGCTTGCCGCCATAGGTGCTGTAGAGCTCTTCCTCGGTGATGGTGACGTCGCCGAACTCCTCGCGGGCCAGCTCGTAGCCCCAGTGGCGGAAGGCGCCTTCCGTGAACTTCATGATGTTGCCCTTGTGCACAAGGGTCACGCTTTCACGGTTGTTGTCGATGGCGTACTGGATGGCCTTGCGCACCAGACGCTTGCTGCCGAACTCGGAGATCGGCTTGACGCCGAGACCGGCGTCGTCAAAGAACCGCTCGCCCATCTCATTGCGCAGGAAGTCGGCCACCTTGCGGTTTTCATCGGAGCCGGACTGATACTCGATACCGGCGTAGACGTCCTCGGTGTTCTCGCGGAAGATCACCACGTCCACGTCTTCGGGGTGTCGCAGCGGGGAGGGCACGCCGTCGTAGTGGCGCACGGGCCGGACGCAGGCGTAGAGGTCGAGATCCTGGCGCAGCGCCACGTTCAGGGACCGGAAGCCGCCGCCAACGGGCGTCGTGAGCGGGCCCTTGATGGACACGAGGAGGTCTTTCAGCGCTTCCTTGGTCTCTTCCGGGAAGTAGTCGCCTTCGTACAGGCCGGCGGCCTTTTCACCCATGTACAGCTCGGCCCAGTGGATCTTGCGCTTGCCGCCGTAGGCTTTCTGCACGGCAGCGTCCCAGATGCGCATGGAGGCCCTGGTGATATCGGGGCCGATACCGTCGCCTTCCACGTAACCGAGAACGGGCTCGTCAGGGACCTGGATCTTGCCGTCCTTGACGGTAATCTTCTGGCCGCCGCTGGGGTATGAGATGTGTCCGGTCATGCGTCCTCCTCTTGTGGTTCATGCCAGCCCGAATGGACTTTTGGTCCCGACGTCCCAGGGTTGGCGGACGCCACGGGTCATGGCCGGGCAGCCTGGTTGTCAGGCCTGAGTATAACCCTTTCGCCGGAGGCCGGCGGGGCGGCGGGATGCTCCGCCGCCGGGAGAAACGGTCTCGGGCGGTCGATGCGCGCAGAGTCCCCGCAGGACACGCTGAGCCAAGCCCTCCGTGCGCCTTCTTGCGGCGCTTGCGGGAGGGGGCCGCTCGGTGGCTCGTCATTTTGCCCCGGGGCGGGAGCGCGTTCAAGGAAGCGCCTAGGGAAACACTGAACAATTCCCATGGGGCTCTGGTCTTCAGCCGTGCCCGCAGGCAAGGCGCGGCTCGCAGTCAATGGCCGTCGCCCTTGGCAAGAGACGCAACGCCGACTGCGGGCACGGCTGAAGACCCCGACGGGCGGGCCATGCGTTCGCAGTGGACTGTGTTGGCGTTCTTGCCAAGGGCGACGGCCATTGACTGCGAACGCCGCCTTGCCACTGCGAACGCATGGCTCCGCAGAGCCCCATGCGAATTGTTCAGTGTTTCCCTAAGTCGACACCCGCACGGGCGCCAACTACAATGCCTGTCCAGTATTCCACCGGTGCCGGACCGGGATGGCGCAGGCACGCGCCAGACCGCGCCAGGCAGGCCGGATTTCCAGCGAGGAGGCATGACATGACGCGCGAAGTTGTGGTGGTAAGCGGAGCCCGCACGGCGATTGGTACCTACGGTGGCGGGCTGAAGGATGTCTCTCTCGGCGATCTCGCCGCGGACGTTCTGCGCGAGTCCGTGCGCCGGTCCGGCGTGGACCCGCAGCAGGTCGGGCACGTGGTGTTCGGTAACGTCATTCACACCGAACCGCGGGACATGTATTTGGCCCGCGTGGCCACCATCAATGGTGGCCTCGCTCAGCAGACCCCGGCGCTGACCCTCAATCGCCTGTGCGGCAGCGGCCTGCAGGCGATTCTCACGGCCTCCGACTACATCCGCAACGGCGACGCCGAGGCCGTGGTGGGTGGTGGCGCCGATGCCATGTCCCGCGCGCCCTACTGGCTGCCGTCCGGCCGCTGGGGGCAGCGCATGGGCGACGGCGCCATGCTGGATGCCATGGTAGGGGCGCTGACCGATCCCTTCGACAAGTGCCACATGGGCATCACCGCCGAGAACGTGGCCGAGAAGTGGGGCGTGTCCCGGGAGGATCAGGATGCGCTGGCCGCCGAGAGCCACCGGCGGGCGGCCAACGCCATCGACGAAGGCCGCTTCAAGGACCAGATCATGCCGGTGGAGATCAAGTCCCGGAAGGGCACGAAGGTGTTCGACACCGACGAGGGTCCCCGCCGCGACACCGACGCGGACGCGCTCTCCGGCATGAAGCCCGTGTTCAAGCGCGACGGCGGCACCGTGACGGCCGGCAACGCGTCGTCCCTGAACGATGGCGCCGCGGCGGTGACCATGATGGAAGCGGGTGCGGCCGAGAAGGCCGGTCTCAAGCCCATGGGTCGCCTCGTGGCCGGCACGGTGGCCGCGGTGGATCCCAAGTACATGGGTATCGGTCCGGTGCCGGCGGTGCAGCAGCTGCTGGAGAAAACCGGGGTCAGCCGTGACCAGATCGACGTCTGGGAGATCAATGAAGCCTTTGCCGCCCAGGCGCTGGCCGTGTGCCGCGACCTGGAGCTGGACATGGACAAGGTCAACCCCAACGGCAGCGGCATCTCCCTGGGGCATCCCATCGGCGCCACCGGTGCCAACCTGACGGTTAAGGCGCTCTACGAGCTCCAGCGCGCCGGCGGCCGCTACGCGGTGGTGACCATGTGCATCGGCGGCGGTCAGGGCATCGCCGCATTGTTCGAGCGCATGTAACGCGCCTCGATCCGCGACTTGCATTCCGGGGCGGCCCAGCAGGGCCGCCCCGTTTGTTTCCGGTCCGTTGTTACCTGCAAGGCGATTGTCCATGCGCGTTATCAGCCTCAACTGCAACGGCATCCGTGCCGCGGCCCGCAAGGGATTCTTCGACTGGTTGCCGCAGCAGCAGGCCGACGTGGTCTGCCTGCAGGAGCTCAAGGCCCAGCCCGACCAGTTGCCCGCGGACCCGTTTCATCCCGAGGGTTATCACGTGGCGCTGCACGCCGCGGAGAAGAAGGGGTACAGCGGCGTCGGCATCTACGCCCGACGTGAGCCGGATGACGTCATCCGCGGGCTCGGCTGGCCGGACTTCGACGCCGAGGGCCGCTGGATCGAGGCGCGGTTCGGCGCGCTGTCGGTGGTGTCGCTGTATTTCCCGTCCGGCTCGTCCGGCGACCAGCGGCAAGGGGTGAAGGAAGGCTGGATGGGCGACTTCCTGGATCACCTGCGCGAGCTCATGGCCGACGGCCGCGAGTACATCATCTGCGGCGACTGGAATATCGCCCACCGCGAGCTCGACCTGCGCAACTGGCGCAGCAACCGGAAGAACTCCGGCTTTCTGCCCCATGAGCGGGAGTGGCTGGACCGCGTCTTCGACGAGGTGGGCTGGGTGGACGCCTACCGGGCGCTCTACCCGGAGCGGGAGCAGTACACCTGGTGGTCGAACCGCGGCCGGGCCTGGGACAACAACACGGGCTGGCGGATCGACTACCAGGTGATCACGCCTGGCCTGAAGCCGTCGCTGCGAGACGCGTCCGTCTATACCGACGACCGCTTCTCGGACCACGCGCCGTTAACCGTGGATTACGATCAGGCGAACCTGTCTTCCAGGTAGCCCATGATCGCGTCCGACTCATAGAGCCAGTCCAGCGAGCCGTCCTCTTTCTGGATCAGCAGACAGGGCACGGTGCTGCTGCCGCCACCCTGCAGGAGCTGCTCCCGGTAGGCGGGCACACGGCGGATGTCGCGCAGCTCGATCTTGAGGCGGAGGCGTTCGATGGTGCGCAGGACCCGGATGCAGAACGGGCAGGTGTCGTAGTAGTACAGCGCCAGGTTGTCCGTCTCCCGGTCCACATGTTCCTGCTCCTGGTCATTGCGCGTTACAACGGCTGGATTCTGAGGACTCGTCGCCATGGTTCTCTTCTTCAGGGGCTTCGGGTGAATTGCAGGGGCCTGTCTCCATAACCTTGAGGGCTTCCCTGCCTTTTCACAACCCCTGTCGAGCGGAGTGCCGCGGCCCCGGGGAGAGGCTGCGGCCCGCGATTTACGTGTTGCTGATGCGGTCCAGGTAGCGCTCGGCGTCGAGCGCGGCCATGCAGCCGGTGCCGGCGGAGGTCACTGCCTGGCGGTAGACGTGGTCCATGACATCGCCGGCGGCGAACACGCCCGGCACACTGGTGGCGGTGGCGTCGCCTTCCAGGCCGCTTTTCACGCGGATGTAGCCACCCTGCATGTCCAGTTGACCCTGGAAGATGTCGGTGTTGGGCTTGTGGCCGATGGCGATGAACACCCCGGCCACGTCCAGGTCCGTGGTCTCGCCGCTCTCCGTGGACCTGACCCGGGCACCGGTGACGCCAGTGTCATCACCGAGGATCTCGTCCAGGGTGTGGTTCCACTGCAGCGTGATCTGACCGGCTTCGGCCTTGGCGAATAGTTTGTCCTGGAGGATTTTCTCCGCCCGCAGCGAGTCGCGCCGATGCACCAGCGTGACGTGGGATGCGATGTTGGACAGGTACAGCGCTTCCTCCACGGCCGTGTTGCCGCCGCCGATCACCGCCACCTTCTGATTGCGGTAGAAGAATCCGTCGCAGGTGGCGCAGGCGGAGACGCCCTTGCCGGCGAACGTGGTTTCGGACTCCAGCCCGAGGTATTGCGCGCTGGCGCCCGTGGCAATGATCAGTGCGTCGCAGGTGTAGGCGCCCACGTCACCTTCGAGGCGAAACGGCCGCTGGGTCACGTCCACCGTATGGATGTGGTCGAAGATGATCTCGGTGCCGAAGCGCTCGGCGTGGGCCTTCATGCGCTCCATCAGCGCCGGGCCCTGCAGCCCTTCCACGTCGCCCGGCCAGTTGTCCACGTCGGTGGTGGTCGTGAGCTGACCGCCCATCTCGATGCCGGTGACCAGGACCGGCTCGAGATTGGCTCGTGCGGCGTAGACGGCAGCGGTGTAACCCGCAGGTCCGGAGCCCAGGATCAGCAGCTTCTGATGTTTCGCCTCGCTCATGGTCTCTCCTAGAAGTTGGCCGCGCCGGCGGCATCACATCAGGCCGATGACTCCCACCAGGATCAGGTAGGCGGCAATGATGTAGTTCAGCAGCTTGGGCACGATCAGGATCGCAACCCCGGCCAGCAGGGAAATCAGTGGCGTCAGCGGCAGTTCGGCTCCGGTCATGTCGGTTCCTCCGATCGGTTTTTCTTTCGGGAGGAGCATTGTCTACATTCACGGTGCCGAAAACAAAGTGCATTTGCCGCCAATGGCCTGCGCGTGAGCGTTTCTGGATCGGGGCGCCGGGTCGGGAATTCAAGGGCCGTGCGGACTTGATCCACGTCATGCGCTAGTCTGTTGCAGTGCGCAATACTTGTCACGGTCGAGCTCATGAGCGGAGGGACTGACGAAATGGCGACGGATCAGAGTCCTCGGGAGGACTGGCACGCGACCGAGGCGGGCGCCGTGGTGGAGCGCCTGGAGACGCACCGGGACGGCCTGAGCCGGGACGCGGTGGCCGAGCGGCTCGAGCGCCACGGGCCGAACCGCCTGCGCCCGCAGCGTCGCCACGGGCCGCTCATGCGCTTTCTGCTGCAGTTCCACAACGTGCTGATCTACGTCCTCGTCGCGGCCGCCGTGGTCACCGCCCTGCTGGGTCACTGGGTTGATACCGGCGTGATCCTGGGCGTTGTCGTGATCAACGCCGTCATCGGTGTGCTCCAGGAGGGCAAGGCCGAGCGCGCGCTGGATGCCATCCGCGACATGCTCTCGCCCCAGGCCACGGCCATACGCGGCGGCCGACGCGTCACCGTGCCCGCCGAGGAACTGGTCCCCGGGGATATCGTCGTGCTCCAGTCCGGCGACAAGGTGCCGGCCGATCTGCGTCTGCTCCGCGTGCGCGAGCTGCGCGTGGACGAGGCCGTGCTGACCGGCGAATCCGTTGCCGTGAACAAGCACGCCGACCCGGTTCCGGCGGATGCCGTGCTGGGTGACCGGCTGAACATGGCTTTCTCCGGCACCCTGGTGGCATACGGCCAGGCCACGGGCGTGGTGACTGCCACCGGCGATCACACGGAGATCGGACGCATCAGCAGCATGCTGGCCGACGTGGAGAAGCTCACCACGCCGCTGCTGCGCGAGATCGCCGTGTTCGGGCGGTGGCTGGCCGGCGCCATTCTGGTGGCGGCGGCGCTGACATTCCTGTTCGGTCTGGCGTTCCGCGATTACGCCTGGGGCGAGATCTTTCTCGCCGCCGTGGGGCTTGCCGTGGCGGCCATCCCCGAAGGTCTGCCCGCGATCATGACCATCACCCTGGCCATCGGCGTGCAGCGGATGGCGGGGCGCAACGCCATCATCCGCAAACTCCCCGCCGTAGAGACCCTTGGGTCGGTGACCGTGATCTGCTCCGACAAGACCGGTACGCTCACCCGCAACGAGATGACGGTCCAGGCGGTGGCAACGGCGGAGACCGATTACGCCGTCAGCGGTGTCGGCTACGCCCCGGAAGGGGCCATGGAGCGCGATGGCGCGCCGGTGGACCCGGAGGCCGAGGCGGTGCTGCCGGAGGTGCTGCGCGCGGCGCTGTTGTGCAACGACGCCGTGGTACAACGCCGGGAGGGAGGCTGGCACATGGAGGGCGACCCTACCGAGGGCGCCCTGATGACGCTCGCCCTCAAGGGTGGGTTGGACGCCTCCGACCTGCGGGCCGAGCTGCCGCGCACCGACGCCATCCCGTTCGAGTCCGAACACCGCTTCATGGCCACCCTCCATCACGACCACCACGGTGCCGGCGTGATCTATCTCAAGGGGGCGCCGGAGCGGGTGCTGGAGATGTGTGCGCGGCAACGCACCGCGGACGGCGATGAGGTCATTGACCGCGATCACTGGCACGGCGTCATGGACGGGCTGGCCGACCGCGGGCAGCGTGTTCTGGCCCTGGCTGCCCGCGCCGCCGACGCCGGCCAGCAGGAGCTGGCGTTCGAACATGTGGATGAGGGCCTGGTCCTGCTCGGGCTCGTCGGCATCATCGATCCGCCGCGGGAAGAGGCCATCGCCGCCGTGCGACAGTGCCAGGAGGCGGGCATCCGCACCAAGATGATCACCGGTGATCACGCCCTCACCGCCCGGGCGATCGGCCGTGAGCTGGGCATCGGCGACGGCAGCCGGGTGCTCAACGGCGGCGATGTGGAGTCCATGGATGACGCCGCGCTGCAGCGCGCGGTTGCGGAAACCGACGTGTTCGCCCGCTCCAGCCCCGAGCACAAGCTGCGGCTGGTGCAGGCGCTTCAGGCCAGCGGCGAGCGCGTGGCCATGACCGGTGACGGCGTCAACGACGCGCCCGCGCTCAAGCGCGCCGACGTGGGCGTGGCCATGGGGCTCAAGGGCACGGAGGTCTCCAAGGAGGCCAGCGACATGGTGCTCGCCGACGACAACTTCGCCTCCATCGCCCGGGCGGTGGAAGAGGGGCGGACGGTCTACGACAATCTGCGTAAGGCCCTGCTGTTCCTGCTGCCCACCAATGGCGGCCAGGCGCTGGTGGTGATCGCTGCCGTGCTGGCTGGCCTGCTGCTGCCCATCTCGCCGGTGCAGATCCTCTGGGTGAACATGGTCACCGCCGTGACTCTGGGCCTGGCGCTGGCCTTCGAACCCACGGAGGCCGGGGTGATGGCGCGGCCGCCACGGGCGCCGACGGAGCCCATCCTGTCCGGCTTTCTGGTCTGGCGGGTGGCGTTTGTCTCGGTCCTTCTGGTGACCGCCACGTTCGGGCTCTTTCTACTCGCCCACGCCGATGACGCCGCCATGGAATACGCCCGCACGGTGGCGGTGAACACCCTGGTGGTCTGCCAGATCTTCTATCTGGTGAGTGCGCGGTTCGTCCGTCGCCCGGCGTTGGCGGCGGGGCTCATGCGGGGTAACCCGTGGGTGCCGGGCTCCATTGCGGCGATCGTCGTCCTGCAGCTGCTGTTCACCTATGCGCCCCCGCTGCAGCTGCTGTTCGGCTCCCAGGCGCTCGCGCCCGCGGACTGGCTGCGGATTCTCGCCGCCGGCCTGACCGTGTTCCTGCTGGTGGAGCTGGAGAAGTGGCTGCTGAGCCCCGGGTCCGGCGAGGGTGTTGCCGAGATGGCAAGCACAACACGCTGATTGGGGCGTTTCCCTGACGCGCGATAACCGCTACAGTCCGGCCATCGCCAACGTCGCGGTATCACCATGTCCGGATCCGTCACCAGCACTGCCAGTCCGTCCCGGCTGGACGCCCTGCGCGTCTATGCGCACCCACGCGTGTTCGCCATGCTGTTCCTGGGGTTCGCCGCCGGGCTGCCGCTGCTGCTGGTGGGAGGAACGTTCACGGCGTGGCTGCGCGACCTCGGCGTGGAGCTGGCCGCCATCGGCTTTCTCAGCTGGGTGGGGTTGGCACACAGCATCAAGGTACTGTGGGCGCCGCTGGTCGACCGCCTGACCCTGCCGGTGCTGACGTCGCTGTTCGGGCGTCGGCGCGCCTGGATTCTTGCGGCGCAGTGCACCGTGGCCGCCGGCCTGCTCGGCATGGCGCTGACCGATCCGGTCGAGAATCTCTGGCTGGTGGCGTTCTGGGCGGTGATCACCGCCTTCGGCTCGGCAACCCAGGACATCTCCATCGACGCTTACCGCGTCGAGGCGGTGGGGCGGGAGCGCCAGGGGGCCATGGCCGCCACCTATGTCACCGGGTACCGACTGGCGATTCTCATGGCGGGCGCCGGTGCGCTGCACATTGCGGCGGTGGGCAACTGGAGCGTTGCCTACGGCGCCATGGCCGTACTGATGGGGGTGGGGCTGATCACCACCCTGATCGTGCGCGAGCCGGAAGTTCAGCAGGTCAGCGGGGATACCCGTCGCATGGAACAGCGGGTGGTGGAGTACCTGGACCGCACCACCCATCAGGGCGTGCTGCGCGACTTTGTGGCCTGGTTTCTGAGTGCGGTGGTCTGCCCGTTCGCCGATTTCTTCAAGCGTTACGGCTTGGCCGCCGTGGCAGTGTTGTTGTTCGTGGGCACGTTCCGCATCAGCGACATCGTCATGGGGGTCATGGCCAATCCCTTCTATCTGGATCTCGGCTTCACCAAGACCGAGATCGCCAACGTGGCCGCGGCCTTCGGGCTTGCCATGACGCTTGGCGGCGCAGCGCTCGGCGGCGTGCTGGTGCTGCGTTTCGGTATCGCAAGGATGCTGATCTTCACCGCGATCATGGCGCCGGTGACCAATCTCACCTTCTCGTGGCTGGCGCTGATCGGCCCGGAGCTCTACGGTCTGGTGTTCGCCATCATCGCCGACAACGTCACCGGCGGCATGGCGATATCCGTTTTTCTGGCGTATCTGGCCAGTCTCACCAATACGGCGTACACCGCCACCCAGTACGCCCTGTTCAGTTCACTCATGACCCTGCCGGGGCAGTTCCTCGGCGGCTTCACCGGGTGGCTCGCGGAGCAGGTGGACTGGGTCTGGTTCTTCATCATCGCCGCCGGTGCGGGACTCCCCGCCGTTGTCCTGGCGCTGCTGCTCCTGCGCTTTGCCCACCCCGACCGCATGCGGCAGCCGGGCAAGGACGACTGACGGTCCGCCACCCGGGTGACACTCCATGACCAGTTGTTGACGCAAGGCGACGACGCATCGCGTCAGTCGTGGTTTGTGATGTCCATAACGCGATGTTTTTGCAGAATATTAATAGTTGGCCCGCTTTGTGCTTCAACTGCCTGCAGAGGTAGCAGGACAACGCTGAGAAAGGCGGGCACAAAAATGACCATGAATAACGATATGGCGCAGGCGACCTATGCAATCGGTCGCCGGTACGAAATGGGTGATGGCGTGCCGATGGACATCGACACGGCGGCGCGGTTCTACCGGCAGGCGGCATTGCGGGGCCTGCCGGAAGCGCAGCATGCGCTGGGGTTCCTCCACGCGACCGGGCAGGGCGTGCCCCGGGATAACGAGATGGCGGTGGCGTGGCTGCGGTCTGCGGCCGAAGGCGGCCACGCCGAAGCCCAGCACAACCTCGGCGTGATGTATGCCGAAGGTCGCGGCGTGGAGGTGGACTACGAGGAAGCGGTGCGCTGGTTCTATCGGGCGGCGATCAACGGCTGCAGCCACGCCCAGGAATGGCTGGAGTCCCAGGCCATGGAAGAGGTCATCGCGGGGGAGTGAGGTGTGCTCACTCCCGGGCGCGTCGGGCGAGATAGCGCCAGACGAGCCCGTCCCCCCGGCTCTCGCCTGTGAGCATGTAGCGCAGGTTGTTGATGTGGCGAAGCGGCGTGCGCATGGCGCCCAGGGCGGCGTTGGTGCCGCAGAAGAGGATCCGGTCGCCGGAGGCCAGTGCCGTGTCTGCCGAGGGCAGCAGGACGGATTCGTTCTCCCGCAACAGCATCAGTGCAATGCAGTCCAGTGGCCGGTGCCGGTCGCGCGGGTGGTGCGTGAGGCCGGCAAGCGTCACCTCCATGCCCTGCTCCAGGGCCTCGATGACGGCCGGGCAGCGTGCGGTGCTGATCCGCAGCGTCCACGTTTCCGGGACCGTGCCGCCGGCGATCGCCTGAATCCGTTCCGCGAGGGCGGCGTGCCACTGCGCGTCGCGGGTGCGGGCGTGCGCCAGGAAGTCCTCCAGCAATGGCGCGTTCAAACGCGAGAGGATGCGGCTGGCGAGGATGTAGCTCGGCTCGACAGTGAGTTCGATGTCCGCTTCTCGGAACAGGGGTTTGTTCGACAGGTCGTTCTCGCGGGCGGCGATGTAAAGGCCGCCGTTGAGCTGCCGCGCCGTGATCACGATGGAGAGGTTGTCGGCGTCGTCCGCCGTGGCCGCGAGCAGCCCCGCCGCGGTGTCGATGCCGGCCCGGCGCAGGGTATGCGCCTCGGTGCCCTTGCCGCGGATGACGTCCGGCGGGCAGTCGTTGTGATCGGGGGCAGCGTCCACTATCACGGCGCGCACCCCGTGGCGGCGCAGTGCGTGGTAAACCGCCCGGCCGAGTCGGCCGAAACCGCAGATGATCCAGGTGCCTTCCGGCGGTTTCGGGCGGTCTGGCAGCTCCGTCGCCGGGATCCCCGTGAGCCAGTCCTGAATCCGGTGCATGTTCGGGGAGCGGATCGCGAGGATCAGTCGGTCGGCAAAGCCGGTGTAGGCGTCCACCACCGCGTCCGTACCGAACGATGTCATGTTGGCCGCGGTCTCGCTGCTGCCGGCCCGGGCGATCATGGTCGTGGATGGGCTCTGGAGCTTGCACGTCACCGCCACCTTCAGGTTGGCGTGATCATCGTCCATCACCGCGACCACGCCTGCACACCAGCGGTGGTCCAGCCCGGCGATGGTCAGGTTGGCCGGGATTTCCGCGTTCATCCGGAAGCCCGGCACGTCCACGCCCAGGTCCTTGAGGTCCAGGCTCTCGATGGACTCCTGCGCGTGGTCCACCACCACCACACGCCGGCGTCGTTCGGTGAGTGCGCGCGCCAGCAGCGCCCCGGTGTCACCGTATCCGCAGATCAGGTAGAACGGCTCGCTCATCTGCTGTACCGCCCGTCGCAGCCGGCTGCGCTTGACCGCGGAGCGGAACGCCGGATCCTGGATGAGCGAGATGATCGTTCCCACCGCATACAACCAGGCCAGCACCGTGATGTAGATGCTGATGGTCACCCACAGGCGCTGCGCGCCGCTGAATTCGTACGGGATCTCGCCGAAACCGATGGTGGGTGCGGTGTAGGTGATGACGTAGAAGGCGTGGAAGAAGTCCATCCGCCAGGGCGTGCCCTGATCGTCCTGCCCCGGCATCAGCGTCAGGCCCACAACGGCAACCGCGTAGGCGGTGATGAGCACCAGCAGCGGTGGCCGCATGCGCCGGAGGATCTGTGGGACGACGGATCTCACCATGGTTCAGCGCTGCAGGCTCGAGGTCTCGATGACCAGCAGGGTGGCGGAGACCATGTTAGCCAGCAGAGCCCCTCCGGAGAGCGACACAATGCTGGCCATGACGGCGGGGGTGAGTCCGGTGTCCGTGGCGTAGACGGCAATGCCCCAGACCAGCGCCGCCGCGATGAGCTGCAGGTCCGCCACCAGACTGGCGGCCAGGAGGACCGCGCCGATCTGCGTGCGCTCGCCCAGCTTGAGCACCGTGGCGATGAGGCTGACGACAATGGCGGCGAACAGCTCGTAGACATTGTGGTGGTCGGGGTTGTCGAACTCACCGAGGAAGAACCCGAAATTCAGGGTGAGGGCGAGCAGGATGAAAAAGCCGAAGACCACTTTCTCCAGATTCATGCGCCGGTGCTCCTGTTCCCTTCGCTGTCTGCAGGGTAAACGGTAGCATGGCCGCGCACCGACGCGGTGATGGCGGTATGTTGTGATGTGTGGCGCACAACGGCGCGGCGTCGTCGTGGGATAGTGGCGGAATCGGGTTTTTCACCTGTCATCGTCCCCGGCTGCGGGAGCGCAGGGCCGGGTGGAGGGAGCGCAATGGCATTGACCAGAGCCCTGGTAGTGGATGATTCACGCCTGGCGCGGGTGGCGCTGAGCAAGCTGCTTGGCCGCCGTGGAATCGAAGTGGACGTGGCCGGTTCCGGCGGCGAGGCGCTGGAATACCTGCGTACCCAGGCGCCGGATGTGGTCTTTCTCGACTACATGATGCCGGACATGGACGGCATGGAAGCGGCCCGGGCGATTCAGGCGCTCCCGGAGCGCGCGCCGTTGCCGCTGGTGATGTATACGTCCCAGGACACCGACGACGACCGCCTGCGTGCCCATGAGCTTGGGGTGTGCGGTTTTCTCCCCAAACCCACCAGCGAAAACGCGCTGGATGCGGTGCTGGCCGATGTGGAAGCCTGGTCGCCGCCAGCCATGGACGACCCGGCCGGCGAGCCGCCGCCGGCAACGGCCATGGACGCCTCGCCCGAACAGGGCACGGAGCCCGTGACCGGGGTGTCATCACCGGTGCCTCCCGTCGACTCCGCACCGACGGAGGCCACCAATGGCGCAACGCTGCCCGATGCCCGCGAGCTGGAGCAGCGCGCCGGCGAAGTGGCCGCGGCGGTCGCCCGGGAGACCCTGGATACGCAGCTGGACGAAGCGCGGGTTCACTGGCAGCACGAGCTGGACCGGGTGGGCGCGGAGTTGCAGGAAATGCTCCAGGAGAGCATGCAGCAGGCGCGCCGCGATGACGACACTCTGGGGGCCGCGAAGGCGGCTGCGGAGGAGTCCGCCCAGTCGGCGGTCAGCGACGCGGCCAACGGGCTGCGGCAGCAGGCGGAGGAAGCCGCCCGTCAGGCGGCGGCGAAGGCCGTGGAGCAGGCGCTAGCGGAGCGCGACATCCCGCAGCAGGATGCCCAACTGGAACAGCATGTGCATGCGCTGCTGGCCGAGCGGCTGGAGGCCCTGGGCGAGACGGACGCCTTTCGTGAGCAGCTGGTCGCAGCCCTGACAGATCACGGGGTGCCGGTGCTCAAGAACGCGCTGGATCAGTGGGTGCGGGAGCTGGCCGCGCAGGCGGCGCTGGATACGGTGGAGGATGCGCTGCGCAGCGCATCGGAAGTGATGTTCAAGGAAGCGGCCGCGGCCGCCGCCGAGGCCGCCGCCGAAGAGGCCAACGCCGCCCACGCTCGCACCCGGCGGTTCATGCTGGTGGCCTGTACGGTGCTGGCAGCGGGGGTGGTGACCGCACTGATTCTCGCCGTCTGACACGGTGGTCAGCGGCGGCGGGACGCCTCCCGATCCGCCGCACGGATCGGTTCCGGCAGGCGGTAACGGCTCAATGTGGCCATGACCCACGCCACCGCGCCATCATGGCTGACGCGATGGCCGGGCGAGACGAACACCGGTTTCACGCGGCTGCGTTTGCGCAGCACCGTGCCGATGCGGGTGTCGCCGTCCATCAGCGGTTGCTGGTCGCCACGCTGCTCGCCGACTTCCTCGTGGGATCCGCACAGGCGGCTCTTGCCGACGCCGATGGCGGGGCGATCCAGCCAGAGCCCCAGATGAGAAGCGATGCCAAGCCGCCGCGGGTGCGCAATCCCCTGGCCATCGCAGAGCAGCAGGTCCGGCAGCTGCTCAAGCCGCACCATTGCGTCGAGAATCGCCGGCATCTCGCGGAACGACAGATAACCTGGGATATACGGAAACGTCACCGGCGCGCGGCCGATCACCGTCTCCAGCGGAGTGAGGTCCGGCCACCGGAACCGGGCGACACAGGCGCGCGCTGTGTGTCCGCCTGCCTCGAACCCGGTATCGACGCCCGCCACGGTCGTGACACGCCCGGTGGCGTCGTCCAGCCGCACCCGCCCCGCCAGCGCCTGCTGGAGGCCGCGTGCGGATCGGACATCGCCGGGCCATTCGTGGAGGGCTGCCGTGACCATGGCGCCATGGTAGCAGCCGTGCGGGAGCCGCCGGGCTCAGCGCTCGAAGTCGAAGCCGTCCAGCGGGTTGCCGCTGAGACGATAGCGCGGCGGGCCATCGTCCAGATCCACCCCGTAATCCTCCCGGGAGATGTCCAGGGAGCCGGAGTAGTCTTCGGGCGGCTCGATGGGGATCAGATCCAGCTCCAGCCAGGTCTCCAGATCCAGTTCCTCGATGGCGCCATCAAAATACTGAATCTCCAGTGTCCCTTCCTCGGGATCCTGGGCCACCACTTCGAACGCTTCGCCGGTGGCGGTCTCGTACCAGTCACCGATGACCG
Organism: Aquisalimonas sp. APHAB1-3; assembly: GCF_048323695.1. Taxonomy (NCBI): domain Bacteria; kingdom Pseudomonadati; phylum Pseudomonadota; class Gammaproteobacteria; order Chromatiales; family Ectothiorhodospiraceae; genus Aquisalimonas; species Aquisalimonas sp. APHAB1-3. The sequence goes on from NZ_JBLWFT010000012.1 coordinate 66,662, forward strand.
GTTGGTAGTGCATTCCCATGCCTTCCACTCCTCCTGAGGCCGTCGTGCCCCGGTGGACGTCGTGTGCCCGTTGGTAACGGTGAAGCGTTTCCTCCTGTATAGAAGCTTCGGGGATGCGGGGCAAGCAGCGATGGGATGAACGGTCTCCAGGCGCTTAAGCCGGGAGACCGTGCACTGACAGGCAGGGCGTCGCCCGGGTTACGGACAGGGGTTGGGCATGCGGGCCTGGACCGCCTCCAGCGCCTCGATGACGGCATCGTCGAGGGTGACGTCGATGCTGGCGATGTTGCTGCGGAGCTGTTCCATGGACGTGGCGCCGATGATGTTGCTGGTGAGGAACGGCCGGGTGTTCACCCACGCCAGCGCCATCTGCGCCGGGTCCAGGCCGTGATCGCGGGCGATGGCGACGTATTCGGTCGTGGCCGCCTTGCCGCCGTCGTTCAGGTAGCGCTGAAACCGCTCGTAGAGGGTCAGGCGCGCCCCCTCCGGCCACTGGTCGTTGAGGTACTTGCCGCTCAACATGCCGAAGCCCAGCGGCGAGTAGGCCAGCAGGCCGCACTGCTCCCGGTGGCTCACCTCGGCCAGCCCTACCTCGTAGGTGCGGTTGAGCAGGCTGTAGGGGTTCTGCACTGTCTGTACACGGGGCCAGCCACGGGCCTCGGCGAGCTGCAGGAACTTCATCACGCCCCAGGGGGTTTCGTTAGACAGACCGATCCAGCGGATCTTGCCCTCGCGCACCAGCCCGTCCAGGGCCTCGAGGGTGTCCTCCATGGGCGTCATGATGTCGTTGTCCTTGGGGCGGTAGCCCAGCTTGCCGAAATAGTTGGCGCTGCGGGCCGGCCAGTGCAGCTGGTAGAGATCGATGTAGTCCGTCTGCAGGCGCTGGAGGGAGCCGTCCACGGCTTCTCGGAGCTGCGCCGGCGTGTGCCGGGACTTGCCGTCGCGGCAGTGGTCCAGGCCGGGGCCGGCGATCTTGCTGGCGAGAACGAGTTTGTCCCGGTCCTGCCGGCCCTTCAGCCATGTGCCGATGTACTGCTCGGTGAGACCGGCGGTGTCCGCCTTCGGCGGCACGGGATACATCTCGGCGGTGTCGATGAAGTTCACGCCCTGATCCACGGCATAACTCAGCTGCTCGTGGGCTTCCGCCTCGGTGTTCTGCTCGCCCCAGGTCATGGTGCCCAGGCAGATGGTGCTCACGTCGGCTCCGGTGGTGCCCAGCGGACGGTATTGCATGCTGTCTCTCCCCTTGATGGATTATTCTGCGCTTGGCGCGGCCCCGGCGGGTCGGCGCCGGTAGACGAGATCCCACACGCCGTGCCCCTTGCGGGCACCGCGCTCTTCGAACTTGGTGCGTGGCCGCTCTCCCGGCCCCGGGGCGAAACACCCGGCGCCATGGGCGTTGTCGAAAGCCGGGCTGGCCTCCATGACCTCGAGCATGTGCTCGGCATAGTTCTCCCAGTCCGTGGCCATGTGCAGCCAGCCGCCCGGCTGCAGCCGGCTGGCAGCGAGCTCCACCCAGTCCGGCTGCACGATGCGGCGCTTGTGATGGCGCTTCTTGGGCCACGGGTCCGGGAAATAGAGCTGGATACCGGCCAGCGACGCCGGCGGGATCTGGTGTTTCATCACCTCGACGCCGTCGTGGTCGATCACGCGGACGTTTCCGAGCCCCTGCTGTTCCACCAGATTGAGCAGCCGGCCGATGCCGGGACGGTGGACTTCCACGCCGATGTAGTCCCGCTCCGGGTGTGCGGCCGCCATGGCTGCCAGGGACTCGCCGTTGCCGAAACCCACCTCCAGGACCACCGGCGCCTCGCGGCCAAAGATCGCGGCATAGTCCAGAGGCGTCTCCCCGGCGGCGAGCCCGTAGCGGGCGAACAGGGCGTCGAGTGCCCGCTGTTGCGCCTCGGTCATGCGCCCTTCCCGGCGCACGAAACTGCGGACGTGGCGGTGGTGTGGGGTGTCTGTATCGGTGGTCATGGGCAACCAGTCAGAAGAACGTGCCGTCCAGGGGTGAGGAGGCGCTGGCATTGCGCCTGCGCGGAATGCGCCCGGCAAGGTAGGCCTCGCGTCCGGCGATGACGGCGTGGCGCATGGCCGTGGCCATGCGCACGGGTTCCCGGGCACCGGCGATGGCGCTGTTCATCAGCACGCCGTCGCAGCCCAGCTCCATGGCCACGGCGGCGTCTGACGCCGTGCCGACGCCGGCATCCACCAGCACGGGCACGCCGGCGTTGTCGATGATCTCCAGCAGATTGTACCGGTTCTGGATGCCCAGGCCCGAGCCGATGGGGGCGGCCAGCGGCATCACCGCCACGCAGCCGATGTCCTCGAGCTGCCGCGCGGCGATGGGGTCATCGGTCATGTACACCATCACCTCGAACCCATCGGCCACCAGCGTCTCTGCGGCGCTGAACGTCTCGCGCATCTCCGGGTAGAGGGTCTTCTCGTCGCCGAGCACCTCCAGCTTCACCAGGTTGTGTCCATCCAGCAGCTCCCGCGCCAGGCGGCAGGTCCGGACGGCGTCCTTCGCCGAGTAGCAGCCCGCCGTGTTCGGCAGGATCGTATAGCGCTCCGGCGGGATGGCGTCCAGGAGATTGGGCTGATCCGGGTCCTGGCCGATGTTCGAGCGGCGCAGGGCCACGGTGACGATCTCTGCGCCACTGGCTTCCGTGGCGGCGCCGGTCTCGTCCAGATCCCTGTACTTGCCCGTGCCCACCAGCAGCCGTGACTGGAACGAACGGTTTGCGATGACGAGGGGGTCGTCGGTCATGAGCAGGCGATTCCTGTTTGGTCAGCCGCCACCGATGGCGTGAATGATTTCTACCCGGTCATCGGGCTGAAGGTGCGTCTGTGCGAACTGGCTGCGCGGCACCACGTCTTCGTTGACCTCCACGGCAATTCGCCGTTCGCTCAGTTCCAGGTGGGCGATCAGGTCGGCCACGGACAGTGGCTCGGGCACGTTGGTGCGTTCGCCGTTGAGTTCGATGTGCATAGCGCCGGTCCGAGTCGGGTGTGGATGCTTACGACACCAGGAGCCGCATTCTACAACAACAACCGGCTTTGCTGTCCGCAACGGATGGTATCCGCGGACTTGCCAAGCCCCCGCCTTCGCGGCTACATTCACTCTCGCAGCAAGCGGGTGTAGTTCAATGGTAGAACGGGAGCTTCCCAAGCTCTTAATGTGGGTTCGATTCCCATCACCCGCTCCACTCTACTCTCCCCGGCCGTCTTGACCTCCCGCCACCCCCAAACCACACTCAAAACTGGCCCCGGACGCCTTGTGACCGTGGGCTGAACAATAAAAAGGGACAAATAACGCAAATAAAGAGAGAGGGGAGGAGACATGGTCAAGCGCTCTTCGTTCGTTACGCCCGGCGCTCTTGGTGCCGCGGCGCTGCTGACCTGCCTTGCAACGGCACCTGTTCACGCTGAAAGGGATCTCGCCTGGGCGACTTCGGCCACCGGCTCCGGTGGTCACGCCGTGAAGGTGGATCTCATGGCGGTGCTGAACCGGGAGTGGGAAGGCTACTCCATCACCGTGCTGCCGACGGCCGGCGCCATCGCGACGGTGCGAGGCTACGCCCTGGGCGAGTTCGACGGCTATTACGGCGCCGATGTGGCCTTCCAGGAGCTGGCCGATGACTCCGGCCGGTTCGAGGGTTTCCGAAGCGCCATGGAGCGTGAGCCGGTGCAGTCCTTCTGGGCCTACACCATGGAGGTGGGGCTGGCAGTGAGCGCGGACGATCAGGAGGCGTTCGATGGCTGGGGGGGTCTGTCCGGCAAGCCGGTGTTCACCGGGCCTGCCCCGTGGGATGTGCGTGCCCAGCTGGAGCGCGCCATGGCGGCTGCGGAGGTCTCCCACGAGTACACCGAAATCGATATCGATATCGCCGGTTCTTCTCTCAACGAAGGCACCATTCGCGGTTTCAACGCCTACACCACGGGTGAGTCCAGTCTGGCGCCATGGGTGAACGAGGCCATGCTCTCGTCCCGTGCCACCATCCTCAATCCCAGCGAGGACGAGCGGCGCATGATCGAGGAGGCGGGCATGGAGGTCGTTGCTATCGACCCCGACGTCTACGACACCGACGTCAACGTGGATACCGCATACGCAGTGCCGTTCTTCTACGGCTTTCATCTGGGGCCGGACGTACCCGAAGAGGACCTCTACGAGATGCTCACCATCATCGACGAGCACTCGGAGGAGCTCCGGGCGGCCAATGCCTCGTTTGCTCAGATCGATGACGACATCGTTGACCTCCAGCGGCGTGGCGTTGCGGCCTCCGGCGGCAGCGTGCCGGTGCATCCGGGTCTTGCCCGCTTCCTGAAGGATAACGATGCCTGGGACGACGCCTGGGACGACTGGATCTACGAGGACTGATCCACGCACGCCCGGCACCGGCGCCCGGTGTCGGGCCTGATCGGCCACTACGGCGCCCCTGAGGCGCCCGGGAGGATCAGTGCTGGAAGCCCGGATCCATGGCGCGTGAACAGGTCCAGGGCGCGGGGCAGCGCCCGCTGACCCGTACCCGCTACTGGTGCAACGTGGTGAGCCAGATCCTGTTCTACGGGATCTCACTCTACTTCTTTTCATACCTGACCACGTACTACCTGACGGGGGCGGGCGGGGCCACGCTGCTGGCCGTGACCATGGTGCCGGTCGCGGTCGCGCTGGCCTACCTCAACGACCTCCGCAAGGGTGAGCTTTATCCGGCCCTGGGTCCTGTGCTGGCGACGCTGGTGGGCGCGGCCTACGCGGCTGCCCTTCTGTATGCCTCCGCGTATCTCATCGCCGAGTTCGACAGCATCCGCATCTATCGCGTCGGCTTCTGGAATGAGGCGGACAAGCTGGCGGGTGGCATTGTCGCCGTGCTGGTGCTGGAGTACACCCGTCGGCGTTATCTGGCCCTGGCGCTGGTGATTCTGGCGCTGATCCTCTACACCGCGTACGGCTATCTGGTGCCGGGGGTGTTCAATCACCCCGGCATGAGCTGGGAACGGATTCTCACCGCGTCCAGTGTCGAGATCTCCACCGGGGTGTTCGAGCGGCTGTCCCAGCTTGGCCTCACGCTGATAGGTTCGTTCATGCTCGTACTGGCGGTGCTGCGGGCGTTCGGGTGTATCGAGTCCATCCTCGTGGGCAGCTCGCGCCTGGCCGCCCGGTCGCCGCGCCTGCTGCCCCAGGCCGCGGTGATTGGGAGCTTCTCCGTGGCCGCGGTCTCGGGCAGTGGAGCGGCAAACGCGGCCACGACTGGCTCGGCGACCATTCCGGCGTTGATCCGCGCGGGCTTCCCCAGGGTCAAGGCCGCCGCGGTGGAGACGGCGTCGTCCCTGGGGGGGCAGCTCATGCCGCCGCTCATGGGCATCGCGGCCTTTCTGATGGCCGAGTACATGCAGGTCAGCTATTTCGATGTGGTCGCGCGCGGCTTTGCGCCGGCGATTCTCTATTTCATCGGCGTCAGCCTGGCGGTGTATCTGCTGGCGGGGCATTACATGCACCGGGTGGTGAATCCGCGTCAGGAGCCGATGCAGCCCATGGATATGATCAACCTTGCCGCCTATGGGCTGGCGGTGGTGGCGCTGATCTGGCTGATGGGTGTGGAGCGCCGCGCCGCCATGTCGTCGGCGCAGCTGGTGTTCATGGGGTTGCTGCTGGCGCTTTCGGTGCTGTTCTTCGCGCGCCTTGTCTGGGCTGCCCGCGAGAAGCCCGCTGCACTGTTGCGACGGGAGAGTCTGCGGGAAGCGGGCGGGCCGTTCGTGCGCATGATCGAGACGTTCTCCACCAACACCGCGGAGCTGACGGTGCTGCTGGCGACGCTCGGCATTCTCACCGCCACGTTCACCATCACCGGCGTGCCGACCAAGGTTGGCATTCTGCTCATGGAGACTGCCGGCGCGCATCTGGCGCTGATGGTGCTGGTCGCATTCGGGTTCGGCTATCTGGTGGGCATGGGCCTGCCCGTTGCGCCCACGTACATCATCGTGGCCGTGGTGATCACGCCGTTCATGATCCGCGCCGGGGTGGACCCGTGGGTGGCGCATTTCTTTGCCTTCCTGGTGGCGGTATTCGGCGAGCTGTCACCGCCCACGTCCGTGGTCGCGGCGGTGACGTCCCGGATCGCGGAGGCGCCGTTCGTGCGCACCATGATCGCCGCGCTGGGCTTGTGCGTGCCGCTGTTGATCATGATGGCCGGGGTCTATACCCGGCCCGGGCTGGTGGTTGAGCCGGGGCTTGCGCAGGTGCCGGCATTCACGCTGTTGCTGATCGGCACCCTCGGCGTGATCTTCGCGTTGCAGGGGAATTTCGCACGAGCGCGGACACCGGATTGGGCGGCGCGCCTGGCGATTGCGCTGCTGAGCCTCGTGGTGATCCTGCACCCCGACGAACAACTGGCCTGGCTCGCCGCCGGGCCGGTGGTGGCGCTGGGCGCGTGGGGCTTCCTGCGGGCACGCCGGTCCCTGCGGGAGAAGCCGCTGCAGCCGGCGGTGGACGAGAGTGGCTAGAACGCCACCGCCTGCCCGTCCTTGCGCGGGTCGGAGCCGGCGACGTAGCCGCCCTCCAGGCGGTGAACGATCTGCGCCCCGCCGAAGCCGAACGCGGCCTCTGGCGCCTCAACCACCAGTTCATGTCCCAGCTCGGCCAGGGCGGCCCGGGTCGTATCCGCCATGGCGGTTTCCACGGCCACCCGGCATCCGGCCAGCACGCGCCACCGCGGGGCATCGCAGGCGGCCTGCGGGTCCTGTCCGAAGTCGGCCAGTCGCACGGTCATCTGCACATGCCCCTGCGCCTGCATGGGGCCGCCCATAACGCCGTAGCTGGTCAGTGGCGCGCCATCGAACGTGGTGAGAAAGCCGGGAATAATGGTGTGAAAGGGGCGTTTGCCGCCGTTGACCCGGTTCGGGTGCCCGGCCTCCAGGCTGAACCCGCCGGCACGGCCCTGCATGCTGATCCCGGTACCGGGCACCACGACACCGGAGCCGAACCCGAGATAGTTGGACTGAATGAACGACACCATGCGGCCGTCAGCGTCCGCCGTGGACAGGTAGACCGTGCCGCCGGGGCGTGGGTCGCCGTGGCCCGGGTCGCCCGCGCGGTGGCGGTCAATGAGGCTGGCGCGGTGGTCGAGGTAGTCCGGTGCCAGCAGATCGTCAGGGCTGACGGTCATGGTGGCGGGATCCGCGACGTGGGCGTGGGCGTCGGCCAGGGCGAGCTTGGTTGCCTCGATCTGCAGGTGAATGCCGGCAACACTCTCCGGCCCTACCTCACGAAGTTCCGTGCGATCGAGAATACCCAGGGCGATCAGGGCGGCGATGCCCTGGCCGTTGGGCGGGATTTCATGGGCCACCACGTTGCCGTAGGGGACGTGGATCGTGCCGGGCCAGTCCACCGCATGGCACGCCAGGTCCTCTGCGGAGAGCGCCGCGCCGTTGTCTGCGGCGGCGGCCGCGATGTGCTCCGCCAGTTCGCCTCGGTAGAACGCCTCGCCACGGCTCTCCGCAATGGCGCGCAGGGTCGCCGCCAGTGCCGGGTTGCGGAAGCGCTCACCGGCGACCGGTGGTCGGCCGCCCGGCAGGAAGGCTTCCGCGAAGCCGGGCTGTGTCGACAGCTCACTGGCGCCCAGCGCCCACAGCCGGGCGATGACGGGCGAGACGGGAAAACCGCCCTCGGCGTAGTCGATGGCGCGCTCGAACAATTGCTGGAACGGCAGCGCTCCGAAGCGCTGTGACAGGGCAACCCATGCCGATACGGCACCGGGCGTCGTGACCGACTCCCAGCCGCGCAGCGGCATGCTCTGGAACGCCTCGAACCGTTCCGGACGCCACGCCGCCGGCGAGCGCCCGCTGGCGTTCAGGCCGTGAAGGCGGGTGCCATCGTGGACGATGGCAAAGGCATCGCTGCCCACGGCGTTGCCCGTGGGCTCCACCACGGTCAGGGTTATGGCCGCAGCGAGGGCGGCGTCCACGGCGTTGCCGCCACGAGCCAGCGCGTCCAGGCCGGCCTGTGCCGCCAGCGGCTGGGATGTGGCAACCACGTTGTCGCCGAGCACCGGGCTGCGGCGTGAGGCGCAGGGAGTTTCAAACTGCATGATCGGGCCGGTCCTGATCCAGAGACGCGGTTCGACTATGGCACAGCGCCCGCGCGGGGCAAAGGAAGCCGCGGGGGGCTGGCATGGTTGGTGATGATGGACCTTCAGGTCCACCACCGGCTACGAACCAGAAGAAAGCCCCGCACGAGCGGGGCTTTGATGGTCAGCGCCATACGGGCGCGCGTTTCTGTTTCAGTGCCGGCGTCTGCCGCGACGTTTCGGAATGTGGCCGTCGTTGGCCAGGCGTTCCTGGAGCTTCCTGGGGGTCAGCTTGGCCAGGTCCTTGGGGACTTCATGCAGGTCCACCCCGTTGGGGATCGCGTTGTGGAGATTGGGGCGCAGAAACCCGAGCATGCGTTTTTCGGCGCACAGAACCACTCGGCGCGTGCCGTTGCTGCGCGCCATGGCATCGAGTTCCTGGGCGATTTCACGGGCGAAACGCCGTTCGCATTCCGCATCGTATCCATCGCGATGATCGTCATACCCATGGGCGGACCCATTGGGCGTACGATTGCGCCCGGCACGTAGCTCCGCCAGGATCTCCTCGCGGTGAGCCTGGTGGATAGGGTTCGCCATGGTTTTTCTTTCGATGAGGTCCGGTCCGGACTCGAGTTCTGGTACTTCTGGGTGTTCTACGGTGAAAAAACGGGCCTTCGATCCCTCGGCAACGACCACACAATAACGACTCATACGTGATCTCCTTGGTTCGCGGCGGGGAAGCCGCCGATCGTACGACAGACACCATGACCCGCCGTCCCGGCCGGGTGGCGCCGTCCGTTGTGGAGCCCATGTCTTATGGCGGCCGCGTTGCTGCGACTCTTTTTTCTGCGGGACTCCTGACTGCAGTATAGTTACTACATTCACAATTGAAGGGATTCGTCATGCCCCGGATCATCAAGTGGCTGCTCGTCGCGCTCGCCGCGTTTGCAGGGTTGGTGGCGCTGCTCGTCGCGGCGCTCATGCTGTTCTTCGACCCCAACGACTACCGCGAGGACATTGAGCGACTGGTCGAGGAGCAGACTGGGCAGGAACTGGTGATCGAAGGGGAGATCGGCCTGTCGTTCTTCCCCTGGCTGGGGCTGGATCTGGGGCGTACGCGCCTGGAGAACAGGGAGGAGTTCGGCGACGAACCCTTCGTCAGCATCGAGAACGCCGGCGTCGCCGTGCGCATCCTTCCGCTGTTCCGCCGGGAAGTGGTGCTGGACACCATCCGCCTGGACGGCCTGCGCGCCAACCTGATTGTCAGCGAGGCGGGCAACGCCAACTGGGAGCTGGATCTGCCCGAGGATCCGGACGAACCCGCCGAAACGCCCGTCCCGGATGAAGACGCCCCCGACGAGGTACCGGCCGAGCGTGACGGGCTGCCGTTCACCGTCGGCACGATCCAGGGTGTTCAGATCACCGATCTGCACGTGACCTACGAGGATCGCCAGACGGGCGCCCGCCACGAGGCTGGCCCGGTGAACGTCACCCTGGGCGAGCTGCGTCTGGACGATGACGTCACTCTGGAAGCGGACTGGGCCGTCAGCCTGGACGAAGACACCCGGCTCAGCGGTGATCTGAACGGTCTGCTGCGCGTCAGCAGCGATTTCCAGCGTTTCCGCGCCGAAGTGCTCGGCCTCAACCTCAACACCGAGGCCGAGGGCTTGCCCGACGGTGGCCTGGACGCGAGCCTGCGCGCCCTGCTGACTGCCGACTTGGAGGCGGACAGCGCGCAGCTCAGTGATCTGGTGCTGGAGACCGCCGGGCTGCGGCTGAATGCCTCTGCGGATGTGGCGTCGCTCACCGGAGAGCCGACGGTGAACGGCCGTTTCGACATCCCCGAGACCGACCTGCGGGCGGTGCTCGCCCGACTCGGTCAGGACGACTTCGAGCCCGCGGATGACGACGCCCTGCGCCGGTTCAGCTTGAACGGGGCATTCCGCGCGGACGCCGACCGTGCCGAGCTCACCGAGCTGCTGGTGGCGCTTGACGATACCGAGCTGAGTGGCACCGCCAGCGTCGCCGATTTCGACGACCCCATGGTCCGGTTCGATTTCGCCGGCACGCGGTTCAACGCCGACCGCTACCTGCCGGAAGGCGCGGACGAGCCCGGCGCCGGGGGCACCGCGGTGGCCGATGCGGATGAAGACGCCGAAGGGGCCGAGATCCCGCTGGAGCCGCTGCGGGCCCTGAACCTGGAGGGGCAGTTCACCCTGGAGGAGCTGATCGTCGCCGGTTTCGAGCTGGCGGACATCAACATCGAGGTGAATGCCGCTGACGGCCGCATCCGCATCCATCCCCTCACCGCCAACCTCTACGACGGCACCTACGCCGGCGACATCCGGCTCGACGCCACGGGGGATGAACTGCTCGTACGCGTGGATGAGCGCATGGAGGGCGTGCAGGCGCAGCCCATCGTGCAGCAGTTCCTGGGGCGGGATCTGCTGCGCGGCACCGCCAACATGCGCCTGCAGGGCGAGACCCGGGGCAACGAACCCATGGAACTGGTGCGCGAGCTCATCGCCCAGGTGGATCTCTCCTTCTCCGAGGGCAGCATCATGGGCATCAATCTGGAGCAGACCGTGCGCAATGCCGTCGCGCGGCTCCGGGACGAAAGCACCGACGATACGGAAGCCCCCCGCACCGCGTTCCAGGATGTGGATGCGCAGCTCAGTATCGACCGGGGCGTGGTCCGCAACGACGATCTGCGCATCCGCTCGGAGGTGTTCGACATCCGTGGGGTTGGGGAGGCCCACGTCTTCGACCTCACAGTGGACTACCTTCTGGAAACCGAACTGGTGGGTGGCAGCGGCTCCGAGATGGAGTGGTTGCGCGGCGTCACCCTGCCGGTCCGGTTCGACGGCTCCCTGCTCTCGCCCGATATCAGTCTCGATCTTGCCGAGGCCTTGACCGGTGAGCAGCGCCAGCGGTTGCGTGATGGTGAGGCGGCTTTGCGCGAGCGCGCGGACGAAGAGGCCGAGCGCGCCCGGGAGCGCCTCCGGGAAGAGCGCGAGGAGCGTGAAGGGGAAGTCCGCGAACGGGCCCGGGACGAGCTGCGCCGGTTGTTCGACTGATGGTGCCGGAGGCCGCCGAAGCGGAACGCTTCCAGGCGCAGCTGCTGGCGTGGTACGACCACAACGGCCGCCACGCGCTGCCCTGGAAGCAGCCCGCGACGCCTTACCGCGTGTGGGTGTCCGAGATCATGCTGCAGCAAACGCAGGTCAGTGTGGTCACCCCCTACTTCGAGCGGTTCATGGAGCGGTTCCCGGACGTGGCGGCGCTGGCCGCCGCGCCCCTGGACGACGTGCTCGCGCACTGGGCCGGGCTGGGATACTACGCCCGCGCCAGAAACCTCCATCGCGCGGCGCAGCGCATCGTCGACGACTACGGCGGTGCCATGCCGGAGCGCATCGAAGAGTGGGAAGCCCTGCCGGGTGTGGGGCGATCCACGGCCGGCGCCATCCTGTCCCTGTCCATGGGGCAGCGGCACGCCATCCTCGACGGCAACGTCAAGCGCGTCCTGGCGCGCTATGGCGCAGTCCCCGGGTGGCCTGGCCGCACCGCCGTGGCGCGGGAGCTGTGGGCGGTGGCCGAGACGCTGACTCCCGAGGCGCGCTGCGCCGACTACAACCAAGCCATGATGGATCTCGGCGCCACCGTCTGCACCCGCCGTAACCCCGCCTGTCTGTTGTGCCCGGTGAGCCAGGGCTGTCGTGCCCGTGCGCAAGGCGAAGAAGAGGCGTATCCCGAGCCAAAGCCCAGCAAACGCCTGCCCGTGCGGCAGACCCGCATGCTGCTCATCGAGTCGGATCAGGGCGTGCTGCTGCTGCGCCGGCCACCCGCCGGCATCTGGGGCGGGCTGTGGAGCTTTCCCGAGTGTCCCGTCGATGTGGATCCGGTGGTCCACTGTAGCGCCGAACTGGGCATCACAGTCGATGCCCCGGAGGCGTGGTCCGCATTCCGGCATACGTTCAGCCATTACCACCTGGATATCGAGCCGGTCCACGCCCGGCTCGCCGGTTCAGCCGGCCGCGTCATGACAGGTGCGGAGGCCGTCTGGTATAACGAGCACTCACCGCTTGGGCGCGGTGTGGCCGCTCCGGTTCACCGGCTCTTGCAGCACTTTCACCAGGGAGCATGACCCATGGCGCGAACCGTTCACTGTGCCCGGCTCGGCGAAGAGCTGGAAGGGCTTGAGAAGCCGCCGTACCCGGGTGAACTCGGGAAACGGATCTACGAGCACGTCTCCAAACAGGCCTGGCAGGAGTGGCTGGGCCACCAGACCATGCTCATCAACGAATACCGGCTCACTCCGGTGGACCCGAAGGCGCGCAAGTTCCTTGAGGGGGAAATGGAGAAGTTCCTGCTCGAGGGTGGTGCCGCCGTGCCACCGCCGGATTACCGGCCGCCCGAGGAGTGAACGCGCCCGTGGCCGGGCTTTGCCTTGACGCGCCCGGCCCGATGGGGTTCAATGTGCCGCCTCAGGCCGGGTAGCTCAGTCGGTAGAGCAGCGGATTGAAAATCCGCGTGTCGGCGGTTCGATTCCGTCCCCGGCCACCAGATACGCATAAGAGCCCGCAGCGCTTGGCGTTGCGGGCTTTCTTGTTGCATCACTCCCGGCATCAATCTCCAGCCGCACGATCTCCGGCCGTAGGGTCGACCTTCAGGTCCACCAATCCCGATCAATAACCACGCCCCGTCCCGCACCCCCTCCGACTATACTTCCGCCAGGGGCGCTGCGCCCCGGGACAGCAACGGTCTGATCGCCACTGAAGCGGGAGGTCGTCATGACACAGGCAGTAACCGCCGCATATGAGAGCGTTGAAGCGGCCCGGAACGTCGTCGATGAGTTGATTGCGGATGGTTTCGACCAGGAAAAGGTCTACCTGGACCGCGACACCTGTCAGGTCAAGGTGATGACCCCGGATCGTGGGCTGCGGGAGGTCGAAGAGATCCTCGGCCGTCATCGCCCACGGAAGCTCTGGTCGACCCACGTTCATTAGCATGGGTTTCTGGAAGGTGCCGTGTTCGTCGCGGCGCCGGACATGATCCGTTAGGCCAAAAAAAACACTGGCGGCATGAACATGCCGCCAGTGCAAGTGGGGGGAATGCTACATCCGTGTGTTGATCGAGTTATTCGATCTCGTCCCCTTCGTGCTCGTCTTCCTCGTCTTCGTCGCGATCCTCATCGTAGAGAACCACGTCGTTGGCATCGCCGGCGCTCTGCGCGCCGGTACCCAGCGAGCTGCCAAGGGGGGCCGCGGTGGCGGCGATGGAAAAGAGGAGAGCGACAAGCAGTGCAAGCGCGTATGTCGTGAATTTCATGACCTACCTCCTGGGACTGGTATCCCGAGCGCGCCCAGGCTCCATTGCCGGGCAGGATACTCGAAGCAAGTTCGGTGCCGCTTTTTTATGCGCTTAAAATCAACAGCCTGGAGGCGTTCTATCGGTTTGTAGTGTCGCCCGCCGGTGTCGTCTTTCGGTGACTCTGGCTCTAACCTCATGAACGCAATAGTAAACCTGCTGTCGTCGAAGCGAGACGTATCGCTTCGTTACGCTCTCCTGGACGTTGGGCATCCCCGATGTCGCCACATCCCCCCCAATAGATGCTAGTCTCCCAAGTCAGAAATGAAACGCTGTTTCGCAAAACGCAACTGTGTCGACGAGGCCGCCAGTTACGGACGACGAACAACGCGCGGGGTCGTGGATACCGCTTTCGTCACGCAGCACAGGAGGAATTGCCGTGAGTCTCTCGTTGAACGATTCCCAGCTACTCAAGACCCAGGCTTACATCGGCGGTGAATGGGCGCCCGCCGGCGCCGGTGCCACGTTTGATGTGATCAACCCGGCCACCGGCGATGTCCTTGCCAACGTTCCCGACATGAACGCGGCGGACGCCAGACAGGCCATCGCCGCTGCCGAGCAGGCGTGGCCCGAGTGGCGTGCCATGACTGCGCGCAAGCGCTCCAAACTGCTGCGCAAGTGGTACGACCTGATCACCGAGCACAGCGATGATCTCGCCCAGCTCCTGACTGCGGAGCAGGGCAAGCCCCACGCCGAAGCCAAGGGGGAAGTGCTTGGCGGTGCCGCCTACGTGGAGTGGTTCGCCGAGGAGGCCAAGCGTATCGAAGGGGATTTGCTCTCGCCCCAGGGGCCGGGACAGCGCGAGCTGGTGGTAAAGCAGCCCGTGGGTGTGGTGGGTGCCATCACGCCGTGGAACTTCCCCTCCTCCATGATCACCCGCAAGGTCTCCCCGGCGCTTGCCGCCGGCTGCCCTGTGGTGATCAAGCCCGCGGAAGACACCCCGCTATCCGCCCTGGCCCTGGCCGAGCTGGCCCACCGCGCCGGCATCCCCGCCGGTGTGGTCAATGTGGTCACCGCAAGCCACGGCGCCGATGTGGGCGGTGAGCTTGCCACCAATGCCACCGTGCGCAAGCTCTCGTTTACCGGCTCTACCGCCGTGGGCAAGCTGCTCATGAGCCAGGCGTCGGATACCGTGAAGAAGGTCAGCCTGGAGCTGGGCGGCAATGCGCCGTTCCTGGTGTTCGAGGACGCCGATCTCGACACCGCCGCACAGGCGGCCACCATGATGAAGTTCATCAACAGCGGTCAGACCTGCATCTGCGTGAACCGCTTGATGGTGCATGAGAACGTCTACGATGCCTTCATGGAGAAGTTCACCGCCGCGGTGGATCAGCTCAACGTCGGCAACGGCGCCGAGAAGGGTGTCACTACAGGCCCGCTGATCAATGACAAGGGCCTGGAGAAGGTCGAAGGGCTGGTGAAGGACGCCGTGGGCAGTGGCGCCAAAGCCGTTCGCGGCGGGCAGCGGCACGAGCTGGGCCGAACCTTCTACGAGCCCACCGTACTCGCCGACGTGAATCCGGACATGGCCTGTTTCGGCAACGAGATCTTCGGCCCCGTGGCGCCCGTCTACCGGTTCAGCTCCGAGGAGGAGGCGGTGCGCCTTGCCAACGATACCCCGTACGGTCTGGCCGCCTACTACTTCACCCGCGATCCCGGCCGCATGTGGCGCGTGGGCGAGGCCCTGGAGTACGGCATGGTCGCCTGCAACACCGCCCGCTTCGTGCACGAGGGCATGCCGTTCGGCGGGTTCAAGGAATCCGGCATCGGTCGTGAGGGCTCGAAGTACGGCATCGACGAATACCTGGAGATGAAGTTCCTGTGCATGGGCGGTCTTTGATCGCCCGGCGCATTTGTTAGCAACAAGCCAGTGCCGGCGGCGCGGTGCGCGCCCCGGCCACGGACGAATCAGATGAAGGAGGATCGCATGAGCGACGCAGTCAGTTACCAGTTGAAGGATGGCGTGGGCGTTATCACCGTGAACAACCCCCCGGTGAATGCCCTGGGCCAGGCCGTGCGTGCCGGGCTCAAGGAAGGGCTGGCGAAGGGCCTGGCGGATAATGGTGCCAAGGCGCTGGTGGTCATCGGCGGCGGGCGCACGTTCCCGGCCGGTGCCGACATCCGCGAGTTCGGCAAGCCGCCGCAGGACCCGAGCCTGCCGGACGTCATTGACGCCTACGAGAACAGCGACAAGCTGGTGGTTGCCGCGATTCACGGCACCGCCCTGGGTGGCGGTCTGGAAGTGGCCCTGGGTTGCGACTACCGGGTGGCGGTCAAGTCCGGCGCCGTGGGCCTGCCGGAAGTCAAGCTGGGCCTGCTGCCGGGCGCCGGCGGCACCCAGCGCCTGCCCCGTCTGGCCGGGCCGAAAGCCGCGCTGGAGATGATTACCGCCGGCAACCCGGTGAAGGCGCCCAAGGCCCAGGAAATGGGCATCATCGATGCCATCGTCGGTGACGACCTCGAGGCCGAGGCCATCGCCTACGCCAATAAGCTGGTGGCCGACGGCGCCCCGCGGCGGCGCATCTGCGACATGGACGCCAAGGCCGAATCCGCCAGCCTGTTCGAGGAATTCGAGAAGGGCCTGCAGAAGAAGGCGCGCGGCTTTCTGGCGCCGTTTCACTGCCTCAAGGCGGTCAAGGCCGCGGTGGACCTGCCCTTCCAGGACGGCCTCAAGCGTGAGCGCGAGCTGTTCCAGGAGCTGATGGAATCGCCCCAGTCCAAGGCCCAGCGGCACGTCTTCTTCGCCGAGCGCGAAGTGGCGAAGGTCCCCGGTGTGAGCAAGGACACCCCCAAGCGCGACGTGAAGAAGGTCGGTATCGTCGGCGCCGGTACCATGGGCGGCGGCATCGCCATGAATTTCGCCAACGCCGGCATCCCGGTGATCATCAAGGAAGTGAAGCAGGAAGCCCTGGACAAGGGCCTGGCCACCATCCGGAAGAACTACGAGAGCACCGCCAAGAAGGGCCGCATTTCCATGGACGACGTGGAGAAGCGCATGAGCCTGCTGTCCGGCACCCTCGACTACGATGACTTCAAGGATGTGGACCTGGTCATCGAGGCAGTGTTCGAGAGCATGGACGTGAAACAGGACGTGTTCGAGACCCTGGACAAGGTCTGCAAGAAAGGCGCGATTCTCGCCAGCAACACCTCCACCCTGGATGTGAACCGGATCGCCTCGTTCACCAGCCGGCCCGAAGATGTCTGCGGCATGCACTTCTTCAGCCCCGCCAACGTCATGAAGCTGCTGGAGAACGTGCGCGGCGACAAGACCTCCGACGACGTGGTCGCCACGATCATGGACATCGGCAAGAAGATCGGCAAGGTGGCCGTGTGCGTCGGCGTGTGCGACGGCTTCGTCGGCAACCGCATGCTGCACAAGCGCCAGGCCGAGGCCGTGGCCCTGGTGGAAGAGGGTGCGAGCCCCGAGCAGGTGGACAAGGTCATCTACGATCTGGGCTTCCCCATGGGACCGTTCGCCATGTCCGACCTGGCCGGCCTGGACATCGGCTACAGCATCCGCCTGGAGCGCCGCAAGGCCGGTGACCCGGACGCCCAGGAGCTGACCTGGCTGGACAAACTGGCCGAGAAAGGCCGCTACGGCCAGAAGACCCAGGCGGGCGTCTACAAGTACGAAGAGGGTGACCGGACGCCCAAGCCGGACCCGGTCACCGCCGAGGTGATCGAGCAGCACCGCAAGGACAAGGGCATCACGCCGCGCGACGTGAGCGACCAGGAAGTCCTGGAGCGGTGCATGTACGTCATGGTCAACGAAGGCTCCAAGATCCTGGAAGAGGGCATCGCCGCCCGCGCCCTGGACGTGGACATCGTCTGGATCTACGGCTACGGCTTTCCGGTCTACCGCGGCGGCACCATGTTCTGGGCCGACCAGGTGGGCCTCAAGGAGATCCATGATCGCGTCAGCCAGTTCTACAAGGAACAGGGCGGCGAGCAGTGGAAGCCGTCGCCGCTGCTGGAGCAGCTGGCGAAGGACGGCAAGGGCTTTCACGACGCCAAGTAAGCGGTGATTGCCGAGCCCGGGGCGGGACTGCCCCGGGCCTGGCGTCGCGGCTTGCGCCGCTCCTACGCGTGGATCGTAACCGTAGGGTGGACCTTCAGGTCCGCCACACGCCGTGTATCCGCGTAACCCCCGTCAAGCCCGAATCACCATCGGCAACCCGCACTCGTCCCTCTCCACCGTCTCGGGGAAAAACACAGCCTCGCCCCGCGCAATGCGTGCCGCACTCCAGAACGCCGCGAGTGCATCCAGCAGATCGTCCCCCGCGTACCGCTGGCCTGACAGCGCGTCCTGCGTCGCCTCCAGCGCGCCCGGAAGGTCCCGTTCGATAAGGGCGATCCGCTCCTGTCGGCCCAGCGTGCGCTTCTTGTTGTGGCGCATGGGTGTGTTCGCGTTCCAGAGAGTGAAACTGACTTCCGGGTGCACTTCGTACACCCGTTGCCGCCAATCCAGGTGCTCCAGCAGGAACGAGTCCATGGCGCGGATCAGTGGGACGATGTTCCACGCCTGTCGCGACAGCGCCCGCCCGGCCAGGGCGCGGCCGATCTCGCAGGCGGCCTCGTAACTGTTCGCTGTCAGCATGGGGCGGATCGGGGCCGGGAACACGCTGCTGCCGCGCGGACGTCCCAGGTGCGCGCGGGCGGCGATGTCGCAGCCACGAGGCCCTTGTTCGGCGAGGCCGATGGGGATGTCGGCACCGACCACAACGGGAACCGGTGTCATGGCTGTAATGGTGTCCGGGTGCTCAAACCACGCCGCCCGGAGCGACGCCGGCTGGTCCGCCGGCCCCCAGACACACAGCCATCCGCCACGGCAGCCGTCCATGCCGGCGATGACGGGCTGTCCCGTCATGCGGCGTCTGCCACCGGCTGCGCGCGGTCAGGCTTCAAGGTACTGGATGCTGAACCAGCCATGGGTGTCCAGCCATGTGGCGCCGACGCGAAGCCCGGCCTCCGCCGCCAGGGCGTCGATGCCCGACTGCGAGTACTTGTAGCTGAACTCGGTGATGATGAAATCGTCCGCCTCGAACCAAAAGGTGCTGCCGCCCACCTCGATGGATTGCCGGTGGCGGCTGACCAGGTGCATCTCGATCCGGCTCTCCGGCGCGTTCCATACCGCGCGATGACCGAAACCGTCCGCGTCCAGCACGGCCCCGAGTTCCTGCTGCATGCGCGTGAGCAGGTTGCGATTGAATGCGGCGGTGACGCCGGCCGCGTCGTTGTAGGCGGCCTCCAGAACGCCGGCGTCTTTGTGCAGGTCCACGCCCAGAACAATGGCACCACCGGCACCGACGAGCTTACGGAACTGCGCCAGCAGCGCCGCCGCGTCTTCCGGCGGGAAGTTGCCGATGGTCGAGCCGGGGAAAAAGATGGCGCGGCGGGCGACCGGTGCGCCCACCGCGGGGATTGTGAAGCCCGCGGTGAAGTCCGCGCAGACCGGGATGATCTCGACATTCGGAAACTGCTGCCGCAGCGGCGTGAGACTGCTCAGCATGTGCTCGCCCGAAATCTCCACCGGGACGTAGGCCACGGGGTGGTGCAGGCTTTTCAGCAGCAGGCTGACCTTCGCGCTGCTGCCACTGCCGGGCTCCACCAGAACGATCCGCTCGCCAAGCCGTTTGCCGATATCGCCAGCGCTCTGTTCAAGGATCTGCATTTCCGTCCGGGTCGGGTAGTACTCCGGAAGTTCGCAGATGCGATCGAACAGGCGGGATCCCGTGTCGTCGTAGAAATACTTCGGCGGTATCAGGGGCTGGGGCTGAGCCAGTCCGGCGAGCACGTCCGCCATGAACTCCCCCGCGGCGTCGTCACTCCGGTGGTCGTGGGCGAGATGGTTCGCTCCCGGTGTCATTGCGGTCTCCCTGACGGCAGGCATGCACGGTGGTCGTACTGCCGTCCATTGATGATCATTGGGTCAGGTCCCAGGCCAGCCTGAGGCCGGCTTGCTGGTGCCGGACGTGGGGTTCGAAGAAGTTCCGGAAACTCGGGCGCTTCAGTCCCGGTTCGGTGAAGCGGCTGCCGCCGCGGAGCACGAAATGCCGGCCATCGAACCAGGGCATGGAATAGCCGTCGTAGGGAAACGGCTGAAACCCCGGGTAGGGTGCCAGGGCGTTGCCGCACCATTCCCAGACGGTCCCGGCGCCGTGCAGGTGGCCCTCGACCGCCGCCGCTTCCCACTCGAACTCATGGGGCAGGCGCGCCCCCGCCCAGCGCGCGAACGCCAGCGCTTCATGGTGATTGACGCCGCTCACTGGAGCGGACGGCTCCAGGGCGTCGCGGCCACGGGGGCCGTTCCAGAGATAGTGGCCTGGCTCGACCTCGTGCCAGGTCCAGGGCTGCCGGGCGGCGGAGGCCCGACGCCAGGCATCACCTGTTTGCGTCCAGTAATCCGGGGTGTGGTAGCCGCCGTCCACCATGAACGCCAGCCATTCCGCGTTGCTGACCGGATTCCGCCCCAGCCGTGCGCCGTCGAGCGGAACGGTGTGCGCCGGTCTTTCATTGTCGTAACCGCGCACGTGGTCGGTGCCGATGGTGTAGACGCCGGCTGCCACCGTCACCGTCTCCCGGGCGGGAGCGCACGGGTTCAGCCGCTCGAGCGGGGCGGACGCCACCTCGCTGTCGTCCCGGGATGCGGTAATGGCGCTGAGGCAGTAGGCCAGCGTCTCGTGATGCTGGGCGTAGTGCTGTTCGAGGAAATGGGCCAGGTAGTCATCGCGCATCAGCGGGTGGCTGGCCAGTGGCTCGGGCGGTTCTGCCAGCAGGGCGCGGGTGCGTTCGTGGGTGGCCGTCGTCCAGGCGGCGAGGGCCTCGCGTTCCGGCAGCCGCGCCGAGCGCCCCCGCTTGTCGCTGAACTCAGGGAAATAAAGGGCGTGGATGGAGGCGTCCGCCGGCTCCCCGAGAATCCGTTCGCCGATCCAGTGCTGCTCCACCAGTGCACAATGCCCCAGATGCCAGCCGACAGGACTCAGGTCCGGATGGTGCTGCCCGAAGAGGTGGGGCTCTGGCAGGTCCGCTGCCAGCTGTTGCCCGGCCGCATGGTGTTGCGCAAGTGTCTCCAGGGGCGACGCCTCCGGCCCGCTGACAGGAGTCTGATCAAAGGGGGGCTGTCTGGGCATGGCTGCCGGGCTCCAGAATTACCAGATGATGAGCGGGAACGGCGTTCCACTCGGCGTGGTCGTCCAGGGGTTCCGACGCCGCCAGCTGACCGCCGGAAAAACCGGGGTGACCGGTGTGGGTGTACAGACTCGGACAGTCCAGACCGTGCGAGTGGCGGACCACGATCAGCCGTGGGCCCTGGGCGATGAGCAGATTCAGTAGCGCGGGGCGGCCGGCCTGCGACAACCGCTCCCGCAACTCGCTCATGGTGGCCCGGATCGCCCCCGGCAGATCGCCATCGGTCGCGCGCAGGTGTTCGCGCAGCAGGGCGAACAGATACTCGGAGTCGGTGGTGCCGTTGATGTCTGCATCCAACTCCGGACTGAGTCGGGCGCGCAGGTGCGGCCGGATGTCTCGCGCAAAGGCCTCTATGAAGCCGTTATGCAGGAACAGCAGGCCGTCACCCTGGAACGGCTGGGTGTTGGCGTGGCTGTGGGAGAGCGGGTCGGTTGCGCTGCGCACATTGGCGATCCACATCGGGCGCTCCAGAGAGCGTCCCAGCGCGTCCAGATTGGGGTCGGCCCAGGCCGGGAGCGGTGAACGGTACACGGCAGGCTCGCCATGGTCGTCGTACCAGCCGAAGCCGATGCCGTCCGCATTGACCGTTGCCGACAGGGTCTCCCGTGGTGCATGTGCCTGCACCACCAGGCTGTGCGGCGCATCCAGAAGGAACGCCCGCAACCGCAGTGCCGGACCTGTATACGCTGCCATTCTGCACATGCTCGAGATCCTTGAGTCCGCAAGTCCGGCGAGCATTCAGTCTGCCCGCAAGGGAGCGGCTCGCCTACTGTCTCCAAAAATAGTAGACGAAATCGATGCAATAACGATACAGGAATTTTATCTCTCTTGTGTGTGGTCAGATGGTCAACCTGAGAGAGGCCCGGCGGCGGCGCAACGCGTTGTCGTCTGCGTCAGCTGTCTTCGGCGGTGGTGGCCGGAGCGGCGTCGTACGGGTCGATCACACCGGCCACTATGCAGAGCTGAACCAGCTCCGCCAGGTTGTTCACCTGCAGCCGCTGGAAGACACGGCTGCGATACAGCTCCGCCGTGCGGGCGCCGATGTCCAGCTCGGCGGCGATCTCCCG
Organism: Aquisalimonas sp. APHAB1-3; assembly: GCF_048323695.1. Taxonomy (NCBI): domain Bacteria; kingdom Pseudomonadati; phylum Pseudomonadota; class Gammaproteobacteria; order Chromatiales; family Ectothiorhodospiraceae; genus Aquisalimonas; species Aquisalimonas sp. APHAB1-3. The sequence continues at coordinate 88,350 of NZ_JBLWFT010000012.1, forward strand.
GGCGCGCAGGCCGCGTGCGAGCGGTTCCACCAGGTCACGTTCCCGCGGGGTCAGGGCCTGGAAGCGCTCGGCGACGGCGCGCTCCAGGGCCCGCCGCTCGTGAACACGGCGGTCCTGCTCCAGGGCCTGCTGCACCACGTCCAGCAGCTCCTGCTCGTTGAACGGCTTCTCGATGAAATCCGTGGCGCCGCCGCGGAAGGCGCGCTTGACCATGGGCACGTCGGCGTGGCCGCTGATGAGGATGACCGGCAGCGGGCACTGTTGCTCGCGCAGGGCCTGCTGGACGTTGAGCCCGCCCATGCCGGGCATGCGGACGTCCAGCAGGATGCAGCCGAGCATGTCCGGGTGGACGGCCTCCAGGAACCGGGCGCCGTCGGCGAAGGTCCGGCACTGGATATCCATGGATTCCAGCAGCCAGGCCGTCGATTCCAGCATGCCGGTGTCGTCGTCGATGACATACACCACCGGTTGATACTCGGTCATCGCGTTCACGCCTCTCTCCCCCGCGTCCACACAGCGAGTGTGACATTGAACACCATGCCGCCGTCCGCGTCTGCCTCTCCACTGAGCGTGCCGCCGAGCTGCTCCACGATGGAGCGGCTGATGGTCAGCCCGAGACCCACGCCCTCGGGTTTGCTGGACCGGAACGGCTCGAACAGGTTCTCCACCGCCTGTTCGTCGAGCCCCGGGCCGTTGTCGCGCACGTGGATGATGACCGTGTCTGCGCCATCGTCGTGGCTTGCGTCGATCCACACGTGCGGGGCGGTGTCGTCGCCGCGGTCGCGGCTGGCCTCGATGGCGTTGCGGATCAGGTTCACCAGCACCTGTTCGAGGAGTACCTGGTCAGCCACCACCGGGGGGAGGTGCGCGGGTGGGCTCCATTCGAGGTGAACCCCGCCCCGCCGCGCTTCCCAGGCCACCATGTCCATCACCGAGCGGATGGCCGGCTCTACCGCGACGGCGGTGATCTGGCGACGGTCCTTGCGGATGAAGGCGCGCAGGCGCTGAATGACCTGAGCGGCGTGCTGAGCCCGGTCATCGATGCGTTTGAGGCCGTCCTGAAGGTGGTCACGATCGGGGGTGTCCGCCCGGTCCAGGTGGTTTCTGCAGGCGCGGGCGTAGTTCATGATCGACGCCAGCGGTTGATTCATCTCGTGGGCGATACCGGATGCCAGCTCGCCCATGGTGCTGAGCCTGGCGGCGTGGGCCAGCTCATCCTGGTGTTCGCGGGCCTGGGCCTCGCGCATCTCGCGGTCGGACATGTCCCGGGCGATCACGGAGACGTACTGCAGGGCGTCATCATCGCCGGGGTGGGACATGACCACCATGGAGACCGGGAACGACGCGTCGGGCCCGCAACCGGCCAGCCGCAGGTCGCCACGCCAGACGCCCTCTTGCAGGGCCGTGGGCAGTGCGTCGCGGATGAACGCCTGCCGCGAGTTCTCGGCCACCAGATCGGCCACTTCGATGGTGGTGTGCAGCGGATGCTGTAGCCCCAGGTAATCACCGGCGGCGCGGTTGAAGTGTAGCACCGAGCCCTGGGCATCGGAGAACAGCACCAGATCCGTGGTGGCGGCGACGATTGCGGCGAGTCGCCGGGTCTCTTCTTCCGCGCGATGGCGTTTGGTCACGTCCCGGGAGATACAGACCCATTCGGCGATTTCGCCGCTGTAGGTATCGCGGATGGCGCGCATGGCGATCTCGAACCAGCGGTAACCGCCCTGGGCGTCACGCAGGCGGCAGGTCATGGTGTGAAAGCCGCGCTCGATCAGCGCCGCCTTGGCGTCGGCATCCTGCTGTTCCCGCTCCGCCGGCGCCATCAGATTGCTGAGGGCGGTGCCCTCCAGTTCCCCGGGCATGCGCCCAAGCAGCTGCAGCGATGCGGGCGAGGCGTAAAGGAACGTGCCGGCGCGGTCATGTCTCGAGATGAGGTCCGTGGTGTTCTCGGTGATCAGCCGGTGGATGCGGTCCACCCGGCTGGACCAGCGCGACGCGCGCCGCTGCTCGGTGGCGTCCCGGGCCCGCAGGGCGAGCCGTTGCCCGTCGGCGACGGGGATGTAGGTCCACAGAAGGATGCGGTCCGCCACATCGGTTTCCACCTCGGCGATGGGTCGGACGCCCCGGATCGCTGAGCGGAACAGGGCCTCATGATTGGCAGGGAGCAGGCCGTGTGCGCCGGGCAGGGCGAGCTGTGACGCAAGCGCGCTGGCCGCCGGGTTCTCCAGTACCAGGTCACCGTGGCTGTTGAACAGCAGGCTCGGGCAGGGATCTCGCCACAGCAGGGGCGCTTCCGGCAGCGTCGGGGTATCCCCGGGATCGTTGCTGATGTGCTGCAGCAGCCCGGCCAGTATCACGGTCGCCGCCAGGGCGTCGGGGCCTGCGGGCTCCATGAGGGCGAACAGCGCGTCGCCGCCGTCGGGGAGCCCGGCGCGTATCAGTTGCCACTCCGTGCCCGGGGCCGCCGCCCGGAGCCGGGTGAGTACCGGCGTGTCCGGGCAATGGCCGGTAGCGGTTCCGAGGGCCGTGGGTGTACACGCCGTGAGGCGGGTCGAGAGGCCCTGGTCGCTGCCCTTGCTGAAATGCCTGGTCTGCCCGTGCTGCAGTCGGCGCATCCCGGCGACCGGCTGCAGGAAATCGCCGTCCGGCGGGCGGAGGAACGCGGCGTACGCCTGGTCGGGACACAACGCTTCAAGCAGTCCGATCATGGCCAGGACGCGTGTTCGCTGGTCCGGGGCCAGCGCTGCCGCCCCGGCAGCGCTGGCGAGGGCGTTCGGGATGCTGTTCGTCATGGGTATAGTATTTATACGATAGTTTCTAAGTGATTTTGCAATGTCTGACAACTGTTGCTACGTTCTTCCACCATAAAACATCCAATCAAGCAACCGTTGTGCGGAGGAGACGCAATGCACCAGCCTGCAGCATCCATCTTTGAGCAGCACCTCGGGCAGACGCCCGCCAACTATACGCCGCTGTCGCCCCTTACCTTCATCGAGCGCACCGCCAGTGTCTACCCGGAGCGCACTGCGGTGGTTCACGGCAGCATCCGCCGCAGCTGGGCCGAGACCTACAGCCGCTGCCGGCGTCTCGCCGGTGCGCTGCACAACCGCGGCATCGGCAAGGGCGACACCGTGGCCGCCATGCTGCCCAATATCCCGGAGATGCTGGAGGCCCACTTCGGTGTGCCCATGGTCGGTGCCGTACTGAATGCGCTCAACACGCGGCTGGATGCCGACGCCATCGCCTTCATGCTCGGCCATGGTGAAGCCCGGGTCCTGATCGCCGACCGCGAGTTCGCACCGGTGATCCGCGAGGCGCTGAGCCGTGTCGATCGCGACATCCTGGTGATCGACGTGGACGACCCGGAGTACGGGGAAGGCGAGCCGCTCAGCGATCTGGACTACGAGGCGCTGCTGGCCGAGGGCGACCCGCAGTTCCAGTGGC
>NZ_JBLWFT010000013.1:0-87162 GCF_048323695.1 Aquisalimonas sp. APHAB1-3
CATCAAAAACCAGCGCCCTTACGACCCCGCGTTGGCCTGACGGCCAACCGGCATGGGGGGCCCGGGATGGCGGACCTGAAGGTCCGCCCTACGGGGTCTACCGCTTGACCCGCAAGACGGTATCTACACCTGCATTAGACTCCGTCACCGAAGCCACCGTAGGGTGGACCTTCAGGTCCACCAGTGAACTACGCTTTCAAGAGGTCAGAAGGAGGAGCGAGCCATGAAACGCAGTGCGAACGCGGAATGGAAAGGTGACCTGAAACAGGGCAAGGGTGTTGTCTCCACCGAGAGCGGTGCGCTGGCCGATGTGGCCTACGGCTTCGGCACCCGCTTCGAGGATGAGAAGGGCAGCAACCCGGAGGAGCTGATCGGTGCGGCCCATGCGGGTTGTTTCTCCATGGCCCTGTCCGGACAGCTGGGGGAATCCGGCCTCACGCCCGACAGCATCCGCACCACGGCAGACGTCTCGCTTGAGAAGGTGGACGGCGGCTTCGCCGTGACCAAGGTGCATCTGACGGTGAAAGCCAAGGTGCCGGGCGCGGACCAGGCGGCGTTCGACACCGCCGCGAACAACGCCAAGGCGGGGTGCCCGATCTCCAAGCTTTTGAATGCGGAGATCACCATGGACGCGACTCTGGAGGGGTGATCGCGCCAGAGCCGTCGCCGTAGGGTGGACCTTCAGGTCCACCATCGTGGCTATATCGGTGGACCTGAAGGTCCACCCTACCTCATAGGGCCCAGAGGTCCATGAACACGTTGACCGGGAGTTCTTCCAGGCGTCGCTGGTCGGCGCAGGCGTGGCGGATGCGCTCGGCCTGGCGCGGTGCGAAGCGGGTGGCGAGGGCGGCCTCGAACTTCTCCACCAGCACCGGGATGCCTTCGTCGCGGCGGCGGCGGTGGCCGATGGGGTACTCCACGGCCACGCGCTCGGTGCTGGAGCCGTCCTTGAAGAACACCTGCACGGCGTTGCCGATGGAGCGCTTGTCCGGGTCCAGGTAGTCCTTCGAGAACTGCGGGTTCTCCGTGACTTCCATCTTGTCGCGCAGGGCGTCGATGCGCGGGTCGGCGGCCACATGGTCCTCGTAGTCATCCGCCGTGAGGCGGCCGAAGATCAGCGGCACGGCGGTCATGTACTGGATGCAGTGGTCGCGGTCGGCCGGGTTGTCCAGCGGGCCGGTCTTGTCGATGATGCGCACGCCCGCTTCCTGGGTCTCGATCACCACCCTGTCGATCTCGTCGATGCGGTCGGCCACCTCCGGGTGCAGGGTCATGGCCGCCTCGGCGGCGGTCTGGGCGTGGAACTCCGCCGGGAAGGAGATCTTGAACAGGATGTTCTCCATGACGTAGCTGCCATAGCCCTGGCTGAACTTCAGAGGGTTGCCTTTGAACAGCACGTCGTTGAAGCCCCAGCCCTTGGCCGACAGCGCCGAGGGGTAGCCCATCTCGCCGGTGCGGCTGATCAGCGCCAGGCGCACGCCGCGGGCGGAGGCATCCCCCGCTGCCCAGCTCTTGCGCGAGCCGGTGTTGGGGGCGTGGCGGTAGGTGCGCAGGCTGGAGCCGTCGATCCAGGCGTGGGACAGGGCGGTGACGACGTCCTCCTTGTCACCGCCCAGCAGTTTCGTGGCCACAGCGGCAGTGGCGATGCGGCAGAGCATGACGTGGTCCAGGCCGACGCGGTTGAAGCTGTTCTCCAGCGCGATCACGCCCTGGATCTCGTGGCACTTGATGGCGGCGGTGAGCACGTCGCGCATGGTGAGCGGCTCGCGGCCGTTGGCGATATTGCGGCGGCTGATGTAGTCCGCCACGGCGAGCACGCCGCCCAGGTTGTCCGAGGGGTGGCCCCACTCAGCCGCCAGCCAGGTGTCGTTGAAGTCCAGCCAACGGATCATGGCGCCGATGTTGAACGCGCCCTGCACCGGGTCGAGCTGGTAGGCGGTACCCGGCACCTTGACGCCGTTGGCCATCTGCGCCTCGGGCACCACCGGCCCCAGCAGCTTGGTGCAGGCCGGGTACTGCAGGGCCAGCATGGCGCAGGCCAGGCTGTCCATGAGCATGTGGCGGGCAGTGTCGTAGGCCTCGTCGCTGTCGATACTGGCGTTGGCCACGTACTCGGCCATGGCCACCAGTTCGGGGTCCGGGTCGGGCCGCTTGGCGGACTTGATACCGTCGGCTGCGCTCATGGGTCGGCCTCCTCCTCGTGCGGGTGGATAGTCCGACTATAGTCCACTGACGGCGTGGCCGTCAGTGGCGTTGACCGCTATGGCGCGAGCACGTCCCCGGGGATGCGCACATGGCCCTCCATGAGCACGCGCGCACTGCGGCTCATGCTGACCTTGGCCACGGTCCATTCGCCGCTCTCCTGCACCGCCTTCGCGCCCACGCGCAGGGTGCCGGAGGGGTGGCCGAAGTGAACGCTGTCCCGGTCGCCGCCACCGGCGGCCCGGTTCACGAGGGTGCCGGGAATGGCGGCGGCGGTGCCGATGGCCACGGCCGCCGTGCCCATCATGGCGTGGTGGAGCTTGCCCATGGACAGCGCCCGCACCAGCAGGTCGATGTCACCGGCGCGCACGCTCTTGCCGCTGGACGCCTGGTAGTCCTTCGGCGGGGCGACGAAGGCGACCTTGGGGGTGTGCTGGCGGTTGGCGGCTCCGTCCACGTGGTCGATGAGCCCCATGCGCACGGCGCCATGGGCCCGGATGGTCTCGAACATGGCGAGCTGTTCCGGGTCGCCGTTGATGGCCTCCTGCAGCTCGGTGCCGGTGTACCCGATGGCGTCGGCGTTGACGAACACGGTGGGGATGCCGGCGTTGATCAGCGTGGCCTGCAGGGTGCCCATGCCGGGGACGTCCAGTTCGTCCACCAGATTGCCGGTGGGGAACAGCGCGCCCTCGCCGTCGGCGGGGTTCATGAACTCCACCGGCACCTCGGCAGCGGGGAAGGTCACCCCGTCCAGCTCGAAATCGCCGGTCTCCTGCACCTCGCCATTGACCATGGGCACGCGACCGATGATGGTCTTCTGGATGTTGGCCTGCCAGATGCGCACCTCGGCGACGCCGTTGTCCGGAATGCGGGCCGGGTCCACCAGGCCGTTGGCGATGGCGAACGGCCCCACGGCGGCGGAGAGGTTGCCGCAGTTGCCGCTCCAGTCCACGAACGGCTTGTCGATGGAGACCTGGCCGAACAGGTAGTCCACGTCGTGGTCCGGGCTGTCGCTGGCGGCGAGGATGACCGTCTTGCTGGTGCTCGACGTGGCGCCGCCCATGCCATCGGTGTGCTTGCCGTAGGGGTCGGGGCTGCCGATCACCCGCAGCAGCAGGTTGTCCCGGGCGGCGCCGGGCACCTGCGCGGCCTCCGGCAGGTCCTGCAGGCGGAAGAACACGCCCTTGCTGGTGCCGCCGCGCATGTAGGTGGCGGGGATGCGGATCTGGGGTTGATGGGCCATGACTCGGGTTCCGTCGTAGTGAGGCCCGCGCCGCTGCGGGAGCGACGCGGGTGGTTCAGGGTCGGAGGCTCGCGCTCACTGCTCCAGAGCAGTGGCGTCCGGGTCCGCCTCCAGGAAGTCCTTGGCGAAGCGCTGCAGGATGCCGCCGGCCTCGTAGATGGAGACCTCCTCGGCGGTATCCAGCCGGCAGGTTACCGGCACGTCCATGCGCTCGCCGTTGGCGCGGGTCACCACCAGAGTCAGCGTCTCGCCCGGGGCCAGTTCGCCTTCCACGTCATAGACCTCGGTGCCGTCCAGGCCCAGGGTCTTGCGGGTGGTGCCCTCCTGGAACTGCAGCGGCATCACGCCCATGCCCACCAGGTTGGTGCGGTGGATGCGCTCGAAGCCCTCGGCGGCGATGGCCTCCACGCCGGCCAGCCGCACGCCCTTTGCGGCCCAGTCCCGGGACGAGCCCTGGCCGTAATCGGCGCCGGCGATGATGATCAGCGGCTGTTTGCGCTCCATGTAGGTCTCGATGGCGTCCCACATGCGCATGACTTTGCCGTCCGGCTCCAGCCGGGTGAGCGAGCCCTGCTTTACCTCGCCGTTGGCGTCCACCGCCATCTCGTTGATCAGCTTGGGGTTGGCCAGCGTCGCGCGCTGGGCGGTGAGGTGATCGCCCCTGTGAGTGGCGTAGGAGTTGAAGTCCTCCTCCGGCAGGCCCATTTTCGCCAGGTACTCGCCGGCGGCGCTGTCGGCCATGATGGCGTTGGAGGGCGAGAGGTGGTCGGTGGTGATGTTGTCGCCGAGCACGGCCAGCGGCCGCATGCCCTGGAGGGTCGGCTTGTGCGCCAGTGCCCCTTCCCAGTACGGCGGGCGGCGGATATAGGTGCTCTGCGGCCGCCACTCGTACAGCGGGCTCACCTGCACTTTCGCGTCCGTGGACTTTTTGAACATGGGGAAGTAGACGTTGCGGAAGTGCTCCGGTTTCACGGAGTCACGCACCATGGCGTCGATCTCGTCCTCGCTGGGCCACAGGTCCTTGAGGGTGACCGGGTTGCCGTCGGCATCATGGCCGAGCACGTCCTTCTCGATGTCGAAGCGCACAGTGCCGGCGATGGCGTAGGCCACCACCATGGGCGGCGAGGCCAGGAAGGCCTGCTTGGCGTGCGGGTGGATGCGGCCGTCGAAGTTGCGGTTGCCGGAGAGCACCGCCACGGAGTAGAGGTCGCGGTCGATGATCTCCTGCTGGATCTTCGGGTCCAGGGCGCCGCTCATGCCGTTGCAGGTGGTGCAGGCGAAGGCGACGATGCCGAAGCCCAGATCTTCCAGATGCGACAGCAGGTTGGCCTCTTCCAGGTAGAGCTGCACCGCCTTGGAGCCGGGCGCCAACGAGGTCTTCACCCAGGGCTTGCGCTGCAGGCCGAGCTCGTTGGCCTTCTTCGCCAGCAGCCCGGCAGCGATGACGTTGCGCGGGTTGCTGGTGTTGGTGCAGCTGGTGATCGCGGCGATGATCACTGCACCGTCGGGCATCAGGCCGTCATCGCGCTCTTCCACCTCGCCGGCGATGCCCGCCTTGGCGAGATCCGTGGTGGACACGCGCTTGTGCGGGTTGGAGGGTCCGGCGACGTTGCGCACCACCGAGGAGAGGTCGAAGCGCAGCACGCGCTCGTACTCGGCGGTCTCGAGATCGTCCGCCCACAGACCCACGGTCTTGGCGTAGTTCTCCACCAGCTTCACCTGCTCCGGCTCGCGGCCGGTGAGGGTGAGGTAGTCCAGGGTCTGCTGGTCGATGTAGAACATGGCCGCGGTGGCGCCGAACTCCGGAGTCATGTTGGAGATGGTGGCCCGGTCGCCCACGGTCAGCGCCTTGGCGCCCTCACCATAGAATTCCAGGTACGACGACACCACCCGCTCCTTGCGCAGGAACTCGGTGATCGCCAGCACGATGTCGGTGGCGGTGACACCCGGCTGTGGCTTGCCGGTGAGCTCCACGCCGACGATGTCCGGCAGGCGCATGTAGGAGGCGCGGCCGAGCATGACGTTCTCCGCCTCCAGGCCGCCGACGCCGATGGCGATGACGCCCAGGGCGTCCACATGCGGGGTGTGGCTGTCCGTGCCCACGCAGGTATCGGGGTAGGCCACGCCGTCGCCCGCCTGGATCACCGGAGAGATCTTCTCCAGGTTGATCTGGTGCATGATGCCGTTGCCCGGCGGGATCACGTCGACGTTGTCGAAGGCCTTCTTGGTCCAGTCGATGAAGTGGAAGCGGTCCTCATTGCGCCGCTCTTCGATGGCGCGGTTCTTCTCGAAGGCGTCCTTCTCGAAGCCGGCGTGCTCCACGGCCAGGGAGTGGTCGACAATCAACTGTGTCGGCACCACCGGGTTGACTTTGGCTGGGTCGCCGCCCTTCTCGGCGATGGCGTCGCGCAGGCCGGCCAGGTCCACCAGCGCCGTCTGGCCGAGAATGTCGTGACACACCACCCGTGCCGGGTACCAGGGGAAGTCCAGGTCACGCCGGCGCTCGATGAGCTGCTTGAGACTGTCCGTGAGTCTGGATGGGTCACAGCGCCGTACCAGGTTCTCGGCGAAAACGCGGGAGGTGTAGGGCAGCCCCGCCCAGGCGCCGGGCTTGATGGCGTCCACGGCCGCGCGCGCGTCGAAGTAGTCCAGATCGGTGCCCGGCAGGGGCTTGCGGTAGTCGGTATTGGTCACGTCAGGCATGGCGGTATCCGTCTCGGATTGGCAGCGCGGCAGGGGCTCCGCCGCGACAGGATGCTGCGACAGCCCGGGCGCCCTGAGGTCGGACGCCCGGGGGGATTCACGGGCGGTCTCAGCCGCGCTGGTCGATGGGGGTGACCTCGCGCAGCTCGGGGCCCACGTAGTCGGCACTGGGCCGGATGATGCGGTTGTTCTCCCGCTGCTCCATCACGTGCGCCGCCCAGCCGGTGAGCCGCGACATCACGAAGATCGGCGTGAACAGCTTCGTGGGGATGCCCATGAAGTGGTATGCCGAGGCGTGGAAGAAGTCGGCGTTGGCGAACAGCTTCTTCTCGTCCCACATGAGCTGTTCCACCGCCTCGCTCACCGGGTAGAGGGTGGTGTCGCCCACGTCGTCGGCGAGTTTCTTCGACCAGCCCTTGATCACCGCGTTGCGCGGGTCGGACTCGCGGTAGATGGCATGGCCGAAGCCCATGACCTTATCCTTGCGGTCCAGCATGGCCTTGAGCTCGCGCTTGGCCTCCTCTGGCGAGGACCACTGCTCGATCATGGCCATGGCCGCCTCGTTGGCGCCGCCGTGCAGCGGCCCGCGCAGGGAGCCGATGGCGCCGGTGATGCAGGAGTGCATGTCCGACAGGGTCGAGGCGCACACCCGGGCGGTGAACGTGGAGGCGTTGAACTCATGCTCGGCGTAGAGGATCAGCGAGACGTTCATCACGTCGGAGTGAAGCTTGCTCGGGGCCTTGCCGTGTAGCAGGTTCAGGAAGTGCCCGCCGATGGAATCGTCATCGGTGTTCGGGTCGATGCGCACGCCGTCGTGGGAGTAGCGATACCAGTAGTTGATGATGGACGGGAACACCGCGAGCAGGCGGTCGGCCACGTCCTGCTGTTGGGAGAAGTCGGTCTCCGTCTCCAGGTTACCCAGCATGGAGGCGCCGGTGCGCATGACGTCCATGGGATGGGCGTCCTTCGGGATGCGCTCCAGCACTTCACGCAGCGGCTGGGGCAGGTCGCGCAGGCCCTTGAGGCGCTGGATGTAGGCGTCCAGCTGGCTGCGGGTGGGCAGCTCCCCGTACAGGATCAGGTAGGCCACCTCCTCGAAGCTGGTGTTGTCCGCCAGGTCGCGCACATCGTAGCCGCGATAGGTCAGGCCCGTTCCCTTCTGGCCCACGGTGCACAGCGCCGTGGCACCTGCGGACTGGCCACGCAGGCCGGCCCCGCCAATTTTCTTCTCCGTCATGCTTTGCCTCTCTCTCGTTTGCGGTCAGTCAGGCCCCGTCAGTTGGGGATCGCCGCATTTACTGGTCTTTCTTGAATAGTGAGTCCAGCTTCTGTTCGTACTCGTGATAGCCGAGCACGTCGTAGAGCTCTGCTCGCGTCTGCATGGTGTCCACCACTTCAGCCTGGGTGCCGTTCTCACGGATGCTGGAGTAGACCTGCTCCGCCGCGCGGCTCATGGCGCGGAACGCAGACAGCGGGTACAGCACCAGCTGCGCACCGGCATCCCGCAGCTCACTGGTGGTGAACAGCGGCGTCTGGCCGAACTCGGTGATGTTGGCGAGCACCGGCACCGGTACACGGTCGGCGAAGGCCTTGAACTCTTCCAGCGTGTGCAGGGCCTCGGCGAAGATCATGTCCGCACCGGCGTCGACATAGGCGTTGGCACGGTCCAGGGCGGCCTCCATGCCCTCGGACGCGTAAGCGTCGGTGCGCGCCATGAACACGAACTGATCGTCCTGGCGCGCATCCACGCCCGCCTTCACCCGGTCGACCATTTCGTCACGGGAGACCAGTTCCTTGTTGGGCCGGTGACCGCAGCGTTTGGCCGCCACCTGATCTTCCAGGTGGATGGCGGCGACGCCCGCACGCTCCATCTCGCGCACGGTGCGGGCGATGTTGAAAGCGCTGCCCCAGCCGGTGTCCACGTCCACGAGCAGTGGCACATCGGTAATGGAGGTGATGCGGCTCGCGTCTTCCACCACGTCCGCCAGCTGGGTGATGCCCAGGTCCGGCAGACCATAGGAGGCGTTGGCCACGCCGCCGCCGGACAGGTAGATGGCCTTGAAGCCGGCGCGCTCTGCCAGCAGGGCCGAGTAGGCGTTGATGGTGCCCGCAACCTGCAGCGGGCGTTCGGCTTCCAGGGCGGCGCGGAAGCGCGCGCCGGGGGTAAGGGTCTGGCTCATGTCATTGTTCTCCGCTAAGGCGCACCAGCATGCGTCCGTGGACCTTGCGGTCCATGAGGTCGGCGCAGGCCTGGGGCACGTCGTTCAGGGTCAGTTCGCGTTGGCCGATGGCCTGGAAGTCGTCGGCCTTGAGCAGTTGGGCGGCCCGTTCCCAGATCTTCAGGCGCAGGGTCGCGGGGCAGTAGACGGAATCGATCCCGAGCAGGCTCGCGCCCCGCAGGATGAACGGCATGACCGTGGTGTTGAGCTCAATGCCCTGGGCCAGACCGATTGCCGCAATGTTGCCAAAGGGCTTCACCGTGCGGGTGAGCCAGGTGAGCGTCTCGCCGCCCAGTGCGTCCACGGCGCCGGCCCATTCCGCCTTTTCCAGGGGGCGTTTGCCGTAGTCGACCTGTGTCGGGTCAAGAATGGCCGTGGCGCCGAGGCTGCGCAGGTAGTCGGCGGCCTCGGGCTTGCCGGTCATGGCCGTGACGTCGTAGCCGGCGCGGCTGAACAGGCGCGTCGCAAAGCTGCCAACGCCGCCGCTGGCGCCGGTGATGACCACCGGCCCCTGCTCCGGGCGCTGGCCGTTCTGTTCCATGCGCACCAGCGCCATGGCTGCCGTGAAGCCGGCGGTGCCGATCACCATGGCCTGGCGCAGGTCCAACTCGTCGGGGAGCGGGACGACCCAGTCGCCCCGGACCCGGGCGCGCTCGGCGTAGCCACCGTCGTGGGTCTCGCCCATGCCCCAGCCGGTGACCAGCACCTTCTGGCCGGGTTTGAAGCGCGGGTCTTCGGACGCCTCGACCGTGCCGGAGAGGTCGATTCCGGCGACCAGGGGGAACTTCCGGGCGATCTTGCCCTTGCCGGTAACGGCCAGGGCGTCCTTGAAGTTGATACCGGACCAGGCGTTGCGGATCTCCACCGCACCTTCGGCAAGGTCATCGAGCGTGATGTCCTCGACGCGGGAATCAACGCCCTTGTCTGCTTCGTGAATGCGCAAAGCCTTGAAGGAACTCATGATAACCCCCTGATCCGATGCGGAGGCCTAGTCTAACTCAGCGAAAGAGCGGTTCCCAAAACGCTTTCAATTCATAATGTTAGTACACAAAAACGCAGAAAAGGTGCGTTTTCAATCAGGGACAGGCCGTGGAGCCGGCCCATATACCCTTTTTTATTTCAATACTGGCCCGCTTGTTGGATTGGAACTGCCCGGCGCCCGCTGGGAGGGGCGCCGGGCCCGCCCCGTCAGTTGGCCTTGTGAATGGCCCGCTTGGACACCGACAGCGCTGCCTCATGCACCGCCTCGGACAGAGTCGGGTGCGCGTGGATGGTGCGCGCAAGATCTTCCGAGCTGGCGTGGAACTCCATGGCCACAACCGCCTCGGCGATGAGTTCCGAGGCCTGCGGGCCGACGATGTGCACGCCGAGCACGCGGTCGGTCTCCGCATGGGCAATGATCTTGACCATGCCGGCCGTCTCTTCCATGGCGCGGGCACGGCCGGTGGCGCCGAAGTTGAACGTGCCGCTCTTGAACGGGATGCCGGCCGACTTCAGCGACTGCTCCGTGCGACCCACCCAGGCGATCTCGGGGTGCGTGTAGATGACCCAGGGGATGGTGTCGTAGTTCACATGGCCGTTGCCGCCGGCAATGAGCTCCGCGACCATCACGCCCTCTTCCGAGCCCTTGTGCGCCAGCATCGGGCCGCGCACCACGTCGCCGATGGCATAGACGCCCGGCAGGTTGGTCTCGCACTGCTCGTTGACGTTGACGAAGCCGCGCTCGTCCAGTAGCAGATTGGCGTCCTCGGAGAAGAGGTCGCCGGTATTGGGGCGCCGGCCGACGCAGACGATGAGCTTATCGACTTGGAGGCTCTGCTTGCCGTCCTTGTCCTCGTAGTGAACCGTGACGTTCTTCGCCGTCTTGGCGTTGGTCACGCGCGCGCCGAAGCGGATGTCCAGGCCCTGCTTCTTGAACTCGGCCTGGGCGCTCTTGGCCACGCGCTGGTCCACCGTGGGCAGGAACTGGTCCTGCGCTTCCAGCAGCACCACCTTGGACCCCAGGCGGCTCCAGACGCTGCCCATTTCGAGACCGATGACGCCGGCCCCGATGATGCCCAGCCGCTTCGGCACATCGTCGAAGTCCAGGGCGCCGTCGGAGTTGACGATCCGGTCGCCGTCCAGCGGTGCCGCCTCGATGTCGATGGGGCGGGAGCCCGGCGCCAGGATGACGTTGTCCGCCTGGTAGGTCTCCTGCTCGCCCTTGTGGCCGGTGACCTGGACCTGCTTGTTGTCCAGCAGCTTACCGTTTCCCTTGAGCCAGTCGATCTTGTTGGCCTTGAACAGCTGCGCAATGCCGCCGGTGAGGTCCTTCACCACCTTGTCCTTGCGCTTGATCATCTCCTTGACGTCCAGCTCCACGTCCTTGGCCTTGATGCCGTGGGCGGACAGGGTGTGCGTGACCTTGTGGTACTGCTCGGAGGAATCCAGCAGTGCCTTGGAGGGGATGCAGCCCACGTTCAGGCAGGTGCCGCCGAGGGAGGGCTCACCATCCTTGTAGATGAAGTTGTCCACGACGGCCGTGTTGAGGCCGAGCTGCGCGGCGCGTATGGCGCCTACGTAGCCGGCGGGGCCGCCGCCGATGACGATGACATCGTAATGCTTGGACATGGATGACTCCTGATAATGACTGGGAGCCCGGGCCCCGAGGCCCGGGCGACCGGACGGCTCAGACCTCCAGCAGGAGGCGGGCCGGGTCCTCGATGATTTCCTTGAGTGCCACCAGGAAGCTCACCGCCTCCTTGCCATCGATGATGCGGTGATCGTACGACAGCGCCAGGTACATCATCGGCCGGATGACGATCTCGCCGTTCTCCACGACCGGTCGCTCCTGGGTCTTGTGCATGCCCAGGATGCCGCTCTGTGGCGGGTTCAGGATCGGCGTCGACAACAGCGATCCGAAGATGCCGCCGTTGGTGATGGAGAAGGTGCCACCGGTGAGCTCGTCCATGGACAGCTTGCCGTCGCGGGCGCGCTTGCCGAAGTCGATGATGTTGGACTCGATCTCCGCGAAGCCCTGGTGTTCGGCGTTCCGCAGCACCGGGACGACCAGGCCGCGGTCGGTGCTCACGGCGATGCCGATGTCCTGGTAGCCATGGTAGATGATGTCGCTGCCATCGATGGAGGCATTCACCGCCGGGTAGCGTTTCAGCGCTTCACAGGCCGCCTTCACGAAGAAGCTCATGAACCCGAGCTTGATGCCGTGGGTCTTCTCGAACTGCTCCTTGTACTTGGCGCGCAGGTCCATCACGGGCTTCATGTTGACCTCGTTGAAGGTGGTCAGCATGGCGGCGGTTTGCTGGGCCTCGACCAGCCGCTCCGCGATGCGCTGGCGCAGGCGCGTCATGGGCACGCGGCGCTCGGTGCGGTCGCCCGCGGCGGGTGCACCGCTCAGGGCGGGTTCCGGCTGGGCCTCCTTGGCTTCCCGGGACCGGTCGCGCGCCGGCGGAGTCGGCGGCTGGGACGGCTCTGGCGTGGGACCGCCGTCGCCGTCGCTGCCTTCCATGTGCCTGAGCACGTCTTCCTTGGTGATTCGCCCGCCCGGGCCGGTGGCCTCAATGGCGTGGGGGTCGAGCTGGTGCTCGTCCACCAGGCGGCGAACGGCGGGGCTCAGCTCCGCGTCTTCGGCCGCCTGACTACGGCCTCCCTGTGACTTGGCGGACTCGGCTTCCGCCGGCTCTTTCTGGTCGCCACCGGTCGAGGCAGCAGGTTTGTCTTCCCCACCTGCGGCGGCCTTTTCGTCCAGCGTACCGATGACCTGATCGGCGGTGACCGTGTCACCCTCGCCCGCCTTGATCTCTCCGAGAACGCCGTCTGCGGGCGCTGGTACCTCCAGAACGACCTTGTCGGTCTCGATGTCGACGAGATTCTCGTCCCGGCCCACGGCGTCGCCCGGCTGCTTGTGCCAGGTGACGACCGTGGCCTCGGAGACGGATTCCGGTAGCGGCGGTACCTTGATTTCGATGCTCATCCAGTGCCTCGCTTGTTATTGGCTCCGGTATGGTCCGGATCGTGCGAAGCCGGGCCCGCCAACAGGCCCGGCGTTGATGTCGGATCGTGGCCCTGGCCACGAGATTAGATGGTCAGGGCATCCTCGACCAGTTTGCGCTGCTGCTCATGGTGGACCTTCGGGTAGCCCACTGCCGGCGATGCGGATGCGTCCCGGCCGGCGTAGTGAAGCTGCTGGGTCTCCTTCATGCAGCGGCGGAAATGGTGCTGACTTGAGTACCAGGCCCCCTGATTCTTCGGCTCTTCCTGGCACCAAACCACGGTCTTCGCCTTGCCGTAGCGGCGCCGCAGCAGTGCGGAGAGGTCGTTCTCCGGGAACGGGTAGAGCTGCTCGACGCGCACGATGACGGTGTCCTTTATGTCGCGGTTGCGGCGCTCGGTGAGCAGGTCGTAGTAAACCTTGCCGCTGCAGATGATCACCTTTCGCACGTCCTTGACCTTGATGTCATCGATCTCGTCGATGACGTTGTGCCAGTGCCCTTCGGTGAGGTTCTCCAGCGCGGAAGTGGAGAGCTTGTGCCGCAGCAGGCTCTTGGGGGTCATGACGATGAGCGGCTTGCGGTAGCGGCGCAGCTGCTGGCGGCGGATCATGTGGAAGAACTGCGCCGGAGTTGTCGGCACGCACACCTGGATGTTGTTGTCCGCGCACAGCTGGAGGAAGCGCTCGAGCCGGGCCGAGGAGTGCTCCGGCCCCTGACCCTCGTACCCGTGCGGCAGGTACATGGTGAGTCCGGACAGCCGGCCCCACTTGGTCTCCCCGGATGTGATGAACTGGTCGATCACCACCTGGGCGCCGTTGACGAAGTCCCCGAACTGGGCCTCCCAGATCACCATGGTGCGGGGGTCGTTGGTGGCGTAGCCGTATTCGAAGCCAAGCACCGCCTCTTCCGAGAGCAGCGAGTCGATGACCACGAAGTCCTCCGGCTCGGTGGTGACGTTCTTCAGCGGCACGTAGGTGCTGCCGTCGTTGGCGTTGTGCAGGACGGCGTGGCGGTGGGAGAAGGTGCCGCGTCCGCTGTCCTGGCCGGTCAGGCGGACCTTGTGCCCCTCGCGCAGCAGCCCGGCGTAGGCCATGGTTTCGGCGAAACCCCAGTCCATGGCCAGCGCCCCGGCGCCCATCTTGCGGCGGCTTTCCATGATGCCACTGACCCGTGGGTTCAGCTCGAAGCGATCCGGCAGCTGCTGCAGCGTCTCGTTCAGCTCCCGCAGCACCTGCGGCGACAGATTGGTGTCCACCGGGTCATCCCAGTTGCCCTGGAAGTAGGTGTCCCAGTCCACCGCGTAGTCATTGCGCACACCGGTGAGAATGTGCGGCGCGACTACTTCCTCGTTGTCCAGCGCGTCACGGTACTCGCGGGCGATGGTGTCCGCATCCTCGCCGGCGATCAGTCCCGCCTCGTGCAGCCGTTGGGCGTACAGCTTGCGCACCGGCGGGCGTTTCTTGATCTTGCCGTACATCATCGGCTGCGTGGCCGCCGGCTCGTCCGCTTCGTTGTGGCCGTGGCGGCGGTAGCAGATCACGTCGATGACCACGTCCTTCTTAAACCGCTGGCGGAAATCCAGCGCCAACTGCGTGACGAACAGCACCGCCTCCGGGTCATCGCCGTTCACATGCAGGATTGGCGCCTGCACCATCTTGGCGACCTCAGTGCAGTACAGTGTGGAGCGCGAGTCCAGCGGGTTGGAGGTGGTGAAGCCGATCTGGTTGTTGACGATGACGTGCACCGTGCCTCCGGTGTAGAAGCCGCGGGCCTGGGAGAGCTGAAAGGTCTCCATCACCACGCCCTGGCCGGCGAAGGCGGCGTCGCCGTGGATGAGCACCGGCAGCACTTCCTCGCCCCAGCGGTCGTGCCGGCGCTGCATGCGCGCGCGCGCGGAGCCCACCACCACCGGATCGACGATCTCCAGGTGCGAGGGGTTGAAGGCCATGGCCAGGTGCAGGGCGCCGCCCGGGGTCTGGATGTCGGAGGAGTAGCCCAGGTGGTACTTCACGTCCCCGGAACCGGCGTTCTCCAGGTTGAAGTTGCCTTCGAACTCCTGGAACAGGTCCGCCGGTGATTTGCCGAGGATATTGATGAGCACGTTCAGGCGACCGCGGTGGGCCATGCCCATGACCATCTCTTTCACGCCCTGGGCGCCACTGCGCTGGATCAGCTCGTCCAGCAGCGGGATGAGCGCCTCGCTGCCTTCCAGCGAGAAGCGCTTCTGCCCCACGTACTTGGAGTGCAGATACTTCTCGATGCCCTCGGCCGCCGACAGGCGCTCCAGCGTGGTGCGGCGCTGGTCGCCGTCGAGTTCCGGGCGTCCCTGGACACGCTCGATGCGCTCCTGGATCCAGCGCTTCTCGCGGGTGTCCGTGATGTGCATGAACTCGGAGCCAACGGTCTGGCCATACGTGTTCTTGAGGAACGCGATGATGTCGCGAAGCTTCATGCGGTCGGCCGTGAACAGGGAGCCCGTGTTGAACTCGGCGTCCATGTCCGTTTCCGTCAGATTGTGGAAAGCGGGATCGAGGTCCGGAATGGGCGAGGCGTCGCGCAGGTCCAGCGGGTCCAGATTGGCCGCCTGGTGGCCGCGCACGCGCCATGCGTTGATCAGACGAAGCACGGCCGCCTGTTTTTCCGCGGCGTCCGGCGACATGGCCGGGCCGCCGCTGCCGGCTGTCGCACCGCCGTTACGCCGGGCGCGGCGGACGAACTCCTCGCGCACCTGGCTGTGGGGGACCTCGCGGGCCTGCCGGGGTTCGGCGTCTTCGAGACCCTTGAAGTAGGTCCGCCACTCCTGGGGTACCAGCGAGGCATCACGAAGATATTGCTCGTAGAGGTCTTCGATGAACGAGGCGTTGCCGCCGGCAAGATACGAACTGCGCTGCAACTGCTGAAAGGAGCCTGACATGTCATACCACCTTCGTCGTCATGACGCTTGGGTGAACCGGATGATCGGGGTTGAATCGGGAGGGGCTGAGACCGGGAAGCGGGCGGTTGCCGTGGGCGGCATCCACTGACTGTTGCGGGCGACCGGGGGATGCCGGAAAAGAGGGGGACGCCCTGCGCCAGGGCGCCGAACCGTCGCGTAGCATCCACATTGATGGGGTGTTCCCCATGATAACCAGCCACCTCCCGAGAGGGTGTTCACATGGCGGAGCAGCGAAGCCCGCGCTCCAGTTCCTCCGGAATCGGAAAACTTACTACTTAGTAAATTTTCCCGATTACGGCGAATCCGTTGGCATAAAATAACGCGCGGACTGACACCGAGGCAACCGCTCGGGAGCGTTTTTTGCGGGTAATGGCACAAAACCGGCCGAGAATATCATCAGAAAGCACGGGTACTCGGGATGACCGCATTGCGCGTCAGTCCTGCGGCTCGGTATCGTCAGCCTCATTCTCGCCGCTGGTCCCATACCAGCGGGACAGCCACAGCCCCAGCTCGAACAGCAGCCATACCGGGATGGCCAGCATCACCTGGGAGATGATGTCCGGCGGAGTCAGCAGCATGCCGCAAGCGAACGCCGCCACGATCACGTAGGGGCGCTTCGCCGCCAGGTTTGCGCGCGTGGTGGCGCCGGTGCGGATCATCAGCAGCGTCGCGATGGGGACCTCGAAGGCGAGGCCGAACACCACCAGCATGGTGAGTACGAAACTGAGGTATTCGCTGATGTCCGGCTGGTAGCTGACGCCCAGTGGCGCGACGCCGGCGAAGAAGGGGAACACCAGCGGCAGCACCACAAAATACGCGAACAAGGCCCCGAGGTAGAACAGCAGCGTGCTGGAGATCAGCAGCGGCCAGACCAGGGTCTTCTCGTGCTTGTAGAGCCCCGGAGCGATGAAGGCCCACAGCTGGTAGAGCAGATACGGGATGGTGACGAACAGCGCCGCCACCAGCGACAGCTTCATCGGGATCAGAAAAGGCGAGGCGACCTGAATGGCCAGCAGCTCGCCGTCCGGCAGTACACGCCGCAGGGGCGAGGCCACGAACGTGAACAGATGATCATAGAACGGGTAGATGGCGAGAAACGCCACCAGCGTTGCCCCGAGCGCGCGCATCAGGCGCGAGCGCAGCTCGAGCAGGTGGCTCAGAAACGGCCGATCCTCGTCGAACTCAGGTATTGCCATCGCTGTCTCGTTCGCCCTTCGCCGTTTCGCCGTGAGTCACCCGGTCGTCGCCACCGGCTTCGCCGTCGCCGGCCGGTGCGTCAACATCGGCGATGGAGGGGCGCCCCTTGCCACTGCCGGATGCGCCCTTGCCCGTCTTCTTCTTGGATGCACCGATGGGGGCGCTGGTCCGTTCGCCCTTGGTGACATCCTCGTCGAGCCCCAGGTCCAGGTCCTTGCGGAAATCCCGTTCGGCCTTGCGCAGTTCGTCCAGCCGCGCCTCCCGCTCCACGTCGCGTTTGACGGAGTTGAAGACCGAGCGCGCCCGCCCGACCCACAAGCCCATGGTGCGCGCGACGCGCGGCAGCCGTTCCGGGCCGATCACCACCAGGGCGACCACCAGGATCAACAGCATTTCCGGGAAGCTGATATCAAACATGATGGCAGGCTGGCGGCATCGGGTCAGCGTTCATGGAGTGCGTCAAGACCGGAACCTGCCGTCTGCCGCCGGTACGTGCCGGCGGCGACCAGCGACGGCGTGGTCCGCTCCGCTCAGGAGGACTGTTCCCTGGAGCGCTTCTGCTCCTCGCTGCTGCCTTTGACGGCGGCATCGTCCTCCGCCTGGCTCAGCTGTGCGGGCTCTTCGTCTTCGGTCTTCTTGTCATCACTCGCTTCCGCACCGGCCTGCTCGCCTTCCTTCATGGCGGAGCGGAAGCCCTTGATGGCGCCGCCCAGGTCCGTACCGACGTTGCGCAGTTTCTTGGTGCCGAACAGAAGCAGAACAATTACAAGGATGACGAGCAGAGAGCCGACACTGATTCCACCGATACCCATTGAAGCATTACTCCTGCACGGATCACCCGTGCGCTGTTCAGGATGAGCGGGACGCTTTCTCGTCCAGCCCGGAGAGGCCGAAGCGGCGCTCAAGCTCCGCCAGCACGTCCGCCGGGCCGAGATCCAGAGCCGCCAGCATTACAAGTGTATGGAACCACAGATCCGCGGTTTCATAAACAACCTGGTCGCGCTCGCCTCCCTTGGCGGCAATCACCGTCTCCGTGGCCTCTTCCCCGACCTTCTTCAGAATCGTGTCCAGCCCCTTGTCGTAGAGCCCGGCCACGTAAGAACTGGACGCTTCGGCGCCCTTGCGCGCCTGCAGAACCTGGTGCACGGCATGGAGCACCGCGTCGCGATCGTGATCAGTCACGGTAGATCTCCCGGGGATCGCGCACGACCGCGTCCACCGTCTCCCAGTGGCCGTCGCGCAGGCGGCGGTAGAAACAGCTGCGGCGCCCGGTGTGGCAGGCGATGCCGCCGTGCTGTTCGACCCTGAGCAGGATGACGTCGGCATCGCAGTCGATGCGGATCTCCCGCACGGTCTGCGTGTGACCGGACTCTTCGCCCTTGTGCCAGAACCGGCCGCGGGATCGCGACCAGTAGACGGCCTCGCCGCGCTCTGCGGTGGCCGCGAGTGCGTCGCGGTTCATCCAGGCCACCATGAGCGCCTCGCCGGTCTCCGCGTCCTGGGCGATGGCCGGGAGCAGGCCGGTCTCACCCCACTGCAGTTCATCAAGCCATCCGGTCCCGCTCATGTCTCCTCCTGGCGGCGTACCGCCACGCCCTGACCCGCCATGAACGCCTTGGCCTCGGCCACCGTGTACTCGCCGAAATGAAAGATGCTGGCTGCAAGCACTGCATCGGCGCCTCCCTCAACTACGCCATCCACGAGGTGCTGCAGGCCCCCCACGCCCCCGGAGGCGATCACCGGAATGGTGACGGCGTCACTGACGGCGCGGGTCAGGGCCAGATCGAACCCCTCGCGGGTGCCGTCGCGATCCATGCTGGTAAGCAGAATCTCGCCGGCGCCGAGATCGGCCATGCGCCGCGCCCACTCGACGGCGTCGATCCCGGTCTGCCGGCGACCACCGTGGGTGAACACCTCCCAGCGCGGGGGTTCGTCGTCACCATTGACGCGCTTGGCGTCAATGGCCACGACGATGCACTGGGAGCCGAACCGCTCGGCGGCCTCGCGCACGAACTCCGGGTTGTGGATGGCCGCAGTGTTGATGCCGACCTTGTCGGCGCCGGCGTTGAGCATGCGGCGTATGTCCGCAGGGGTGCGGATGCCGCCGCCGACGGTCAGCGGCATGAAGACCTCGGCGGCCACGGCCTCCACCACCTGGACCAGCGTCTCGCGCTCGTCGGAGCTTGCGGTGATGTCCAGGAAGGTGATCTCGTCCGCGCCGGCCTGGTCGTAGCGCCGTGCGATTTCCACAGGGTCGCCGGCATCGCGGATGTCCAGGAACTTCACGCCCTTGACGACACGCCCCTCGTCCACATCGAGACAGGGAATGATGCGCTTGGCCAGTGTCATGAAACGCCCCTGGATGCCCCCTGGCCGTTGACCACCGATTGCGCTTCGCGCAGGTTCAGCTTGCCCTCGTACAGGGCTCGGCCGATGATGGCGCCGGAGACGCCGTCCTGCTCAGCGTCGCAGAGGTCGCGGACGTCATCGAGGCTGGTGACGCCTCCGGAGGCGATCACGGGAATCTCGACGCTGCGCGCCAGCTCGCGTGTGGCGCCCGTGTTTACGCCCCGCATCATGCCGTCGCGGCCGATGTCGGTGAATACCAGCGCCTCGACACCGGCTTGCTCGAAGCGCTGCGCCATCCCGATGGCGTCGTGCCCCGAATCCTTGGCCCAGCCCTCCACGGCCACCTTGCCGTCGCGGGCGTCCAGACCGACGATGATGTGGCCGGGGAATTCCATGCACGCATCATCCACGAAGTGCGGGGTGCGCACCGCCTGGGTGCCGATGATCACGAAGTCCACGCCCACGTCCAGATAGGTCTGGATGGTGTTGAAGTCACGGATGCCGCCGCCCACCTGGATCTCGATGTCGGGGTAGGTCTCGGCGATGCGGCCGATGATGTCCGCGTTCACGGGAAACCCCTGAACGGCGCCGTTGAGGTCGACGATGTGGATGCGCGTGGTGCCTGCGTCGATCCACCGCTCCGCCATGGCGAGGGGGTCGTCGGAGAAAATGGTCTCGTCATCCATGTTGCCCTGGCGCAGGCGGACACATTTTCCGTCTTTCAGGTCAATGGCGGGTATGAGCAGCATAATCTCCAGCCTATACGGTCCCGTTCCAGCGGGTGAAGTTTGCAAGCAGTTCCAGCCCGGCGCCCTGGCTTTTCTCCGGGTGAAACTGCGTGGCGAATATATTCTCGCGCGCGACGACGGCGGTAAAGTCCAGACCGTAGTGGGTGACACCGGCCGTGAGCCCGTCATCGAGCAGCGGTACGAAGTAGCTGTGCACGAAATAGAACCAGCTGTGGTCGGCGATACCCTGCCATAGCGGGTGCTGCCTCGCCTGACGGACCTGGTTCCAGCCCATGTGGGGAACTTTTCCGGGGGGCGCAATGCCGACATCGGCAAACCCCGACGCGAAGTGCCGCACCTGTCCGGGGAGCACGCCGAGCGCGTCCATGCCGCCGTTCTCTTCGCTAGCGGTGAGCAGCGCCTGCATGCCCAGGCAGACACCCAGGAAGGGCTTGTTGCGAGCGACCTCGTGGATCACCGCGTCCAGCTCCAGCCGCCGCAGCTCCGCCATGCATTCGCGGATGGCGCCGACGCCGGGCAGCACCACGCGGTCCGCCCGCCGGATTTCGGCCGGATCATGCGTGACCACGATGCGTGAGCGGTTATCCACGTGCTCCAGGGCCTTGGCCACGGAGCGCAGATTTCCCATGCCGTAATCGATAACCGCGATGGTTGCCATCGCCGAGAATCCCCTGGTCTGCCGGATCAGAGCGCGCCTTTGGTCGACGGTGTGGCGTCGCCCAGTCGCGGGTCCTGTTCCACTGCGGCCCGCAGGGCGCGCCCCGCGGCCTTGAAGACCGTCTCTACCACGTGGTGCGTGTTGGTGCCACGCAGATTGTCCACATGCACGGTGATGAAGGCGTGGTTGACGAACCCCTGAAAGAACTCCTGAACCAGCTCCACGTCGAAGCCGCCCACGGAGTCGCGCGGGTAGTCCACGTTGAACTCCAGACCCGGTCGCCCCGAAAGGTCCACCACCACGCGGGTTAGCGCTTCGTCCAGGGGGCAGTAGGCGTGACCGAATCGGCGAATGCCCTTCTTGTCACCACACGCTTTGCGTAGAGCCTGGCCGAGCGCGATGCCCACGTCCTCGACCGTGTGGTGGTCGTCGATGTGGGTGTCGCCGCTGGCACGCACGGTGAGATCCAGCAATCCGTGCCGTGCGATCTGGTCCAGCATGTGTTCGAAGAACGGCACCCCGGTGTCGAGATCGGACTGGCCCTCACCGTCGAGGTTGAGGCTCAGCCGGACCTGCGTCTCCAGGGTGTTGCGTTCGACGGTGGCCTTGCGGTCAGCCATGGATCGATGCGCCTGTTCGCCGTCTGCCCAAATGGGCTCGGCATCATAGCACACGCCGGCCTCAGCGCGAGGGTGGGACCTCCAGCCAGAACGTGACCGGACCATCGTTGGTGAGCTGTACCTGCATGTCGGCGCCGAAGCGCCCGCAGGCCACCGGGGCGTAGAGGGTGCGCGCCCGCTCCGCAAGGCTCTCGAACCAGTGCTGGCCGGCCTCCGGCGCCGCCGCGGGGCCGAAGCTCGGGCGGTTGCCCTTGCGGGTGTCGGCGGCCAGGGTGAACTGGGGCACGAGCAGCAGGCCACCGCCGGTGTCCTGCAGGGACAGGTTCATGCGGCCGGCGTCGTCGGGGAAGACGCGGTAGGCCAGCAGCCGCTCCAGCAGCCGGTCCCGCTCCCGGGCCCCATCGCCCTGTTGCACGCCCACGAGGACCGCGAGGCCGGTGCCAATGGCGCCCACCGTCTCGCCGTCCACGGTGACCGATGCGTTTGTTACCCGTTGCAGCAAACCGATCAAGTCCGACCTCCCTGATTCCCGCTATGTGGCAGCGTCACGCCCCGGAGGTGGGGCCTGGGTCCCGGACACGCTGTGAACCCATCCATGGGCGCTTGACTGCGGCCGTCCTGGCCGCAGACAGTCCGGGACCCAGGCCCCCAGCTCCGGGGCTCGGCCGTTCCGCTCGTATTACCCGCTAAATCAGGACCATGCGTCCCAGTATTCTTGTAAGAATTTTCCTACATAAGCTGTCGATCATTACCGACTTCTGGACCGAATGAGCTGTGGCAACCTACACACGTCACCTGAACGGCAGGATGCACAGAGTGGCCAGGGACGGTGAGGACATAAGAAAACAATAGGGATTGCGCCTACTGCGGTCACGGATGAACACAGGGTTGATGGATTAACCCGCGCAGAGCACCTTCAGCTAAGAGAACCTGCCAACCGGCACATGGAATGTGCCGGTTTTCTTTTGTTCAGTGCTTCCTCAAGGGCGCGAATTTCCGGTTATTGCCCGCCCTTGCCCTTGCCTTTCCCTTTGCCGGTTCCGCCCTTGGCGCCTGACTGCGTAGCCCGGGACCATTCCAACATGGTGTCCTGAGCCCGCTGTGTGGCCTGCTGCCAGGCTTCCAGAACCTGTTTGCTCTCCTTCTCCCACTGGGTCGACATGGCGCTGGGATCCATGTCCCGCATGCTGCTCAGCCAGGCGTCCCACAGCTTCTGCTGGGACTCCGTCCAGCCCTTCATCATCTCCTGCATCTCGCGCGCCCAGCGCTCCATGCTTTCCGGCGACTGGCCGGCGACGTGTTCGTTGGACAACTGTTTTGCCCACTGTGCCTGGGTCTCCAGTGCCTGACGCACGGACTGTTCCCATGCCTCGAGATTCGCCTTGTAATCGGCGCCGGGCGCCGCCGTGCCCTCGGGCAGGTTGTCGCTGAACTGCTTGACGGTCTCAAGCCAGTTGTCCCAGGTGCGGCGCTGTGTTTCGGTCCAGGCATTGACCAGTTCTTCCATCTGCTTGTTCCAGTCCATCGTCTCTCCCCCCTCTGGGTCGGTTGACTGTGACACCGCGAGCGGTCACCCGCACGGGCAAAACCGATATACTCGCCACTCTCAATAGTAGCAGGGCAACATGACGCGCAACGACGAGGCGATAAGCCGGGGAGGCCCGTGCAACGGATTCATCTGATACGCGCGCTGCTGCGCGCCACCAGCCTGCTGCCACTGCCCGTGGCACATGGGCTCGGGGTAGTGGCAGGCAGCGTGCTGGCCGCCATACCTGGGAAGCACAGGGCGATCACCGACGTGAACCTGCGCCTGTGCTTCCCGGAGTACACCGACGCACAACGGCGGCGGCTGCGCCGCGCCAGTTTTCGCGAGCTGGGCAAGCAGCTCATGGAGACGGGGATCATCTGGTATGCCGACGAGCGCCGGCTGCAGCGGCTCGTGGTCAACCCGGACGCCCTGGACACCATGGCGGCCCACTGGCCCGAGGGCTCCGGCCTCCTCCTGGCGGGCCCGCATCTGGGCAACTGGGAACTGGTCAGCCTGTACGTGAACAAGCGCTTCCGGGTGAACAACCTCTACCGGCCGCCCCGCTCGGAGGATCTGGAGCCGTTGATGGTGGAGGCCCGGGAGCGGACCGGCGCGCGTTCCCTGCCGGCCACCGGTGCGGGCATCCGGCAGCTCTACAAGGCGCTGCGGCAGGGGGAACTGGTGGGCATTCTGCCGGACCAGACGCCCCGGGACAGCGGCGAGTTCGCGCCCTTCTTCGGCGTGCCGGCGCGCACCATGGGGCTGCTCGCGCAGATGGCCCGCAAGACGGGGGCGCCGGTGCTGTTCACCTTCATGGAGCGGTTGCCCTGGGGGCGCGGGTTCCGGTTACACGTGATTCCGGCCCCGGATGGGGTGCACGATCCCGACCCCGTGGCCGCGGCCGCTGCGGTGAACGCCGGTGTGGAGGCGTGCGTGCGTATCGCGCCCGCCCAGTACCAGTGGACCTATCGCCGGTTTCGCCCGGCACCGCCGGGGCAGCCGAACCCGTACCGGTGACGCGGCAACCGGGCAGCTGACACTAGCCGGGAGATTGTTTGTCCAGGCGCTTGCGGAAGACCTCCATCTCCTTGGCCGCCTGCAGATCGCCCTTGTCCCGCGCAATGCGGATGCCGTCGTCGTAGACCGCCCGGGCGCCATCCGGGTCGCCGGCGGCGGCAAGCGCCTGCCCCAGCGCCTTCCAGGCCGCCGAGTAGTCCTGCTGCAGCTTCAGGGCCTGGCGCAGGTGGTCGACCGCTTCTTCGTGGCGCCCTTCCTTGAGATAGCCCTGTCCAAGAGACAGTCGCAGCATGGGTGAGTCCTGCCCGGACTCCAGCAGTTTCTCCAGTCGGTCAAGCATGGGATATCCCTGCCCTGCGTCGCTGATGAGGTGAGTCAGGGATGCGGCCATGCGGAGAGGATTTCAAGATGGGCGGGCAATTGATCAGCGACGCCAGAACGCCGGTGTGAACAGCACCAGCAGGGTGAAGACCTCGAGCCGCCCCAGCAGCATGGCGAACATGAGCACCCACTTCGCCACCGCGTTGATCTCCCCGAAGTGATCGGACACCTGGCCGAGCCCCGGGCCCAGGTTGGTCATGGTGGCCGCGACGGCGGAAAAGGCGGTCACCTGATCCAGACCGGTGCCCATGAGCGCCAGCATCATCAGGGCGAACAGGGCGATGTACGCGGCGAAGAACCCCCAGACCGCGTTGATCACCCGCTCGTCCACGGCGCGGCGCCCCATCTTGACCAGCACCTGCGCCTGCGGGTGGATCAGTCGGATGATCTCGCGGTGGCCCTGCTTGAGCAGAAGGACGAACCGCACCACCTTGATTCCGCCCCCCGTGGACATGGCGCAACCGCCAACGAACGCAGCCATCAGCAGCATGACCGGCAGGAACACAGGCCAGGTCGAGAACTCGGTGGTCGTGAACCCGGCCGTGCTGGCGATGGATACCGCCTGGAAGATGGCGTGATGCCACGTGTCGCCCCAGCCGCCCAGGTAGCTGGTGGCCGTGAGCGTGACCAGCGTGACCGTGCTCAGGGTGGCGAGAATCCCCAGGAACCAGCACGTCTCCGTGTCCTGCAGATAGTGGCGCAGCGTGCGCCCGCGCCAGGCGGCGAAGTGCATGGCGAAATTGATGCCGGCGATCAGCATGAACACCACGCAGATCATCGAGATCAACGGGCTGTCGAAATGGCCGATGCTGGCGTCGTACGTGGAGTACCCGCCAATGGCAACGGTGGAGAAGGCGTGTCCGATGGCGTCGAACGGCGTCATGCCCGCCAGCCAGTATGCCGTGGCGCAGGCGATGGTGAGGCCCAGGTAGATGTACCACAGCGCCTTGGCGGTGCCCGCGATGCGCGGGGTGAGTTTGGCGTCCTTCACCGGCCCCGGCGTCTCCGCACGGTAGAGCTGCATGCCGCCGACGCCGAGCATCGGCAGAATGGCAACCGCCAGCACGATGATGCCCATGCCGCCGAGCCACTGCAGCTGCTGGCGGTAGAAGCGGATCGAGTGCGGTAGGTCGTCGATGCCGGTGAGCACCGTCGAGCCCGTGGTGGTGAGCCCGGAGAGGCTCTCGAACACGGCGTCGGTCCAGGGAATGTCCGGGTTCTGCGAGAGAAACAGCGGCAGCCCGCCGGTGACGCCCAGAACCGTCCAGAACAGCACCACGATCAGAAAGCCGTCCCGGGTGCGGAGGTCATGCCGCGCGTTGCGCACCGGCAGCCAGGCCAGCGCACCCACGAGCAGGATCACCAGGCTGGAGACCAGGAACGGCACCAGCCCCGGGTCGCCGTAGATCAGCGCGACCACGGCGGGCGGCAGCATGGTAAGGCTGAAGAGCATCAGCAACAGCCCGAGAATCCGCTCAACCGCCGACCAATGCATCGTGCCGCCCTAGATGAATGTCACGCCGACCTGGAACAGGCGCTCGACCTCGGTGATGCGGCGCTTGTCCACCAGGAACAGAATGACGTGGTCTTCGGGTTCGATGACGGTGTCATGGTGGCCCATGATCACCTCGTCGCCACGCACCAGACAGCCGATGGTGGTGCCGGCGGGCAGCGGGATGTTCTCTATGCGACGCCCGACCACCTTGGAAGATTTGGAATCGCCGTGCGCCACGGCCTCGATCGCTTCGGCGGCGCCGCGCCGCAGGCTGTGCACCATGACCACGTCGCCGCGGCGCACGTGGGCCAGCAGCGTGCCGATGGTCGCCTGTTGCGGTGAGATGGCGATGTCGATGTCCTCGCTGCCCTGCACCAGATCCACATAGGCGGGCCGGTTGATCAGCGACATCACCATACGCGCGCCGCGCCGCTTCGCCAGCATGCCGGAAAGGATGTTGGCCTCGTCATCGTTGGTCAGTGCGCAGAAGACATCGGTATTCTCGATGTTCTCCTCCAGCAGCAGCTCCTCGTCGGCGGCGTCGCCCATGAGCACGATGGTGCGGTTGAGCTCCTCGGAAATCGCCCGCGCGCGCTCGCCGCCGCGCTCGATAATCTTGACCTGGTAGCGGGATTCCAGTGCCTGGGCGAGGCGTTTGCCGATGTTGCCGCCGCCGGCCAGCATGATGCGCTTGACCGGCTTGTCGAGCTTGCGCAGTTCGCTCATGACGGCGCGAATGTTCTTGCGTGCGGCGACGAAGAACACCTCGTCGCCGGCCTCGATCACCGTATCCCCCTCGGGGATGATCGCCTGACCGCGCCGGAACAGCGCCGCCACCCGGGTCTGCACGTTGGGCATGTGCTCGCGCAGCGTGCGCAGGGCCTGACCCACCAGTGGCCCGCCGTAGTAGGCCCGGACACCGACCATGCGCACCTTGCCGCCGGCGAAATCCAGCACCTGCAGGGCGCCCGGGTGTTCAATGAGCCGTTTCACGTACTGGGTGACCAGCTGCTCCGGGCTGATGAGTACGTCCACCGGCAGGGCATCCGGGGAGAACAATTGAGGATAGGCCAGGTACTCCGGGGCGCGCACGCGGGCAATGCGGGTGGGCGTATGGAACAGCGTGTAGCCCACCTGGCAAACGATCATGTTCGCCTCGTCGCTGTTGGTGACCGCAATCATCAGGTCGGCGTCGTCGGCGCCTGCGCGCATGAGGACCGGCGGGTGGGTGGCATTGCCCACGACCGTGCGCAGGTCGAGCCGGTCCTGCAGGTCCTGCAGACGTTGTCCGTCGGTGTCCACCAGCGTGACGTCGTTCGCCTCGCTGGCAAGGTTCTGTGCCAGAGAGCTTCCCACCTGGCCGGCACCGAGAATGATGATTTTCATGAATGCGGTCTGCCCGGAACAACGGTTGCGACACGGTAAGCCACCGTGCCGCAAATTTGAACCGTTACGCGCGCGGAATACCGCACCGGCTCAGAAATCGTGGGGGTCGATACCCAGCGCTTTCAGCTTGCGGTAGAGGTGTGTGCGTTCCATGCCGGCCAGCTTGGCGAGCTCACCGACACTGCCTCCGGCCTCGCGTAGTTGGTGCCGCAGGTACATACGCTCGAAGTCCTCGCGCGCCTCACGCAGCGGCTGGTCGAACGGCATGGCACGGGCCTCGACCGGCGAGCCCGCGCCGCTGCCCATGGCGCCATCCACTTCGTCCACGCCGATCTCCTCGCCCTCGCCGAGGATGAGCAGGCGCTGCACCAGGTTCTTCAGCTCTCGCACGTTGCCGGGCCACGGGTGCCCGCGCAACCGGCTGAGTGCGGCATCGGAGAAGCGCCGGCGCGGCAGTTTCTCGCGGGTGACGAAGCGCTCCAGGTAGAAATCGAGCAGCTCCGGGATATCCTCGGGGTGTTCGCGCAGGGCGGGGATGCGCAGGGGCACGACGTTGAGGTGGTAGTAGAGGTCTTCGCGGAAGTTGCCCGCGCGCACTTCGGCTTCCAGGTCCGTCCGCGTTGCCGCCAGCACGCGGACGTCCACTGCCACCGGGTCCGCGCCGCCCACGCGGTGGAACTTCTGGCCGGTCAGGGCGCTCAGCAGCCGCACCTGAGCACCCATGTCCAGGTCCGCCACCTCGTCGATGAACAGGGTGCCGTGGTTGGCCTGCTCCAGCCGTCCGTAACTGACGCGCCCGTCCTGCTCACTGCCGAACAGTTCCGCTGCGGCGCTGCCGCCGGTGAGGGAGCCGGCGGCCACTTCCACGAACGGGCGCATACTGCGCGGGCTGTTCTGGTGCAGGTAACGGGCGAAGTTGCGTTTGCCGCTGCCCGCCTCGCCCGTGATCAACACCCAGGTGTTGTGTCCGGCGATGCGGCGGGCCTGGGCGCGCAGATCCTGCATCAGGCCGCTCTGGCCCACCGGCTCGTCGACACCCTCGCTGTTGGCGCGTAATCCGCGGTTCTCGCGCTCCAGGCGGTCCGCCTCGAGGGCGCGTTCGACCACCAGCAGCAGCTTGGCCAGCGACAGGGGCTTCTCCACGAAGTCGTACGCCCCGAGCCGCGTGGCCTCCACCGCCGATTCCACGCTGCCGTGGCCAGACATCATTACCACCGGACAGGGCAGGCCCCCGCTCTCGGCCCACTCCTTGAGCAGGCTGATGCCATCCGTGTCGGGCATCCAGATGTCCAGCAGGACCAGGTCCGGCCGGCGGTTGCGCAGCGCCTGGCGCGCTTCCGCGGCATCGGCTGCGGCCTGCACGTCGTAGTCCTCGTCCTCGAGGATTTCCTGGACCAGGCTCCGGATATCGGGCTCGTCGTCGACGACCAGTATGCTTGATGCGTTCATTCGTTCCCCCTGGCGGACTGTGCCACCGGAATCAGTTCCGGCATGGGCAGGCGCACGGTGACGCAGGCGCCGTCCGCGACGTTCTCTGCCGTAATACTGCCGTTATGCTCCTCTACGATCTTCTTGACAATGGGCATGCCGAGCCCGGTGCCCTTGGCCTTGGTGGTGACATACGGCTCGAACAGATGTTCCATGATCTCGTCGCTGAAGCCGGGCCCGTGGTCCCGGACCTGCAGTTCGATGCCGGTGAAACCGGGCTCGCCCCGGTGCCGGGTGGCCAGTTTGAGGTGGCACCGCTCCCCGGCGGGGGTGGCCTCGGTGGCGTTCTTGATGAGGTTGTGCAGGAGCTGACGGATGCGCCCGGCATCCACGAGAATGCCGGGCAGACTGGCGTCCAGGTCCAGCTCGAGGTGGGGTCCGTCAGGGCCCGTGCGGTAAAGCTCGGCTACTTCCCGCACGATCCGGTTGATGTCCGACAGGGTCAGCTCCAGCCGCGGTGGGCGCGCGTATTCGTTGAATGCGTTGACCATGGATTTCATGGCGTCCACCTGCTGGATGATGGTGCCCGTGGAGCGTTCGAGCACCTCGGCATCACGACCTTCCAGCTTCGACTCCAGCTTGTGCCGCAACCGCTCGGCGGCGAGCTGGATGGGGGTGAGCGGGTTCTTGATCTCGTGGGCCAGGCGCCGGGCCACTTCGCCCCAGGCGGCATCCCGCTGGGCTTGAATCAGGGCGGTGACATCGTCGAACACGATCACGTGGCCGCCGCTGCCCTGGCCGCCCCCCGGCAGCGTTGCGCCGCTGCAGGTGAGGATTTGCCGGCCCTGCGGGCCGAACAGGTTGAGCTCTTCGCGCCATTCCGCCTCCTGTCCCTGCATACGCCGGGCGACGAGGGCTGCGAACGCCTCCAGGTGCGGCGCCTGCTCCGTGATCATCACCAGTGGCTTGCCGCTGTACGACCGCAGGGACAGACCGAAGATCTGGTCTGCGGCGCGGTTCCAGGTGCGGATGTTGCCGGCCCCGTCCAGGGCCAGTACACCGGAGGAAAGGCGTGCGAGGACGGTTTCCAGGTAAGCGCGCTGGTTCTCCACCTGGGCCTGACTGCCCTTGGCATCTTCCCGCGCCTGGGCGACCCGCCGGCTCATGTCGTTGAATGAGCGCACCAGAAAGCCGAGCTCGTCATTGCCGGTGGGCGGCAGCTGCCGCCCGTAGTCGCCGGCGGCCATCGCCGCGGTGCCTTCGGCCAGTGACCGCACCGGCTCCACCAGGCGGCGTGCAGCGTAGAATGCCGACCACACGGCGAACAGGAGGCTCAGCAGCAGCACCAGCGAGAGCGTGATGGTGAAGGTCTCCTTGAGAGGCCGGCTCAGGTAGCTGACCTCCTGGTAGCGGGAGTAGGCGGCTTCCACGCGGTCCGCCAGGTCGCTCACCCGCGGCGAGACCGGGTAGAGCATCTGCAGGATGCGCTGGTTCGGCGCGCCCTGCGCACCCGGGGCGGACACCAGTACGCGGATGTGCAGACCGTCGTCGCCGATGGGGTCCAGCCCCACGTAGGGGCGGCCGATGCGCACCTGGAGCAGGACGTCGTCCTCGGGCAGGTGCGGAAGAATCGCGGAATCGGGGGCGCGTGAACTGGTGGCGATGACCCTGCCGCTGGAGCGCATCACCGTGACCTCCTCCGCGCCCACCTGCCCGCGCATCCGCTCCAGGACCAGCGGCACCAGCCCGTCCGGGACGTCGGCCAGCTCTCGGGCCGAGCGCTCCGTGCGCTGCAGGAGCTCACGCTTGCGCATGTCGAAGGAGGCCTGTGACAGCCGCAGCGCCTCTTCCAGCGCCTGCTGTTCCGTGCGTTCATCGAACCAGGAGTCGATACCCCGGTCGAGAAACTGAATGGAGAAGTAGTACACCACCGAGACGGGGACCACCGCGAGGATCACGAACATGGTCACGAGACGGACGGTCAGCCGGCTGCCGGCCTGACCGCTGCGCCGCTGAACCACCAACCGCCAGAGGTTGTAGGCGATCAGTACCACCAGCGCCGCGAGCGAGATGCTGTTGATCAGCAGCAGCCAGGGGTGCAGCCGCCCGAACAGCTCGGAGTGCTGGGTGGCCATGCTGAGCAGGTACAGCGAGCCCAGCAGCAGCAGGCAAAGCACGATGCGCAGCAGTGTGTCCGCCCGTGGGCGCTTCATCCAGGCAGAGGCCATGTGTACCACTCGCTGACCAGACGCCACTCGGGGGAGACCAGTGCCACCGTACGCAGGGGATGGGGCAGGCGGTCAGTGTCCAGGCGGGCGCGCAGATGGAGTACGTAACGCTCGCCGCTGTCCAGTTGTTCGTGGGCGATGACTTTGCGGCTGGCAACACTGGCCCAGGCGTTGAGCGCGGCATCGCGGCGGAAGAACGTGCGGCGCTCCCCGGTTTCGTGATTCAGGACCACGTAGCGGCGGCTCAGGGCGTGATAGAGCAGCTCCGTGCGCACGCTGAACTCCGCAAGCTCAGCGTCCCACCACCAGCGACGCGGTTGCGTCACCCGGATCTGGAGCTCGAGCTGCAGGGGAACTCCACTCTGCAGAGCCTCTTCCGCTTCGCGGCTGAGCGCGACGTCGAAACGTGCATTGAGGTAGGTATGGGTATCGTCGTTGCGCAGATCCGAGCCGGCAAGCGAGAACCCCGCCGAGTGTGCCGCCGCCGGCAGCCACATGAGCATCGCCATCAGCAGCGCCGCGGACAGGCGGTTGGCGTAGCTTCTGGCGTGGGGCGGCGGTCTGTTCATTGCTTCACGAGGCACGCGTAATAGAAGCCATCCATCCCGGATTCGCCACTGAGTATCTGTCGGCCGTGCTCCGTCGCCCGTCCCCAGGAAGCATTGATGGGCCTCGCCACCGCGTCGCCGCGAGATGCGACGAAAGGCTGCACGACCGCTTCGTTTTCCGTCGGCAAGACAGAGCAGGTGGCATACACCAGCATACCTCCCGGTGCAAGCAGGGGCCAGGCCGCGGCCAGGAGCCGGCGCTGCAGCGCCTGCAGACGGGGCAGGTCACCGGACTGGCGCAGCAGCTTGATGTCGGGGTGGCGCCGTACGACGCCGCTGGCGGAGCAGGGCGCATCCAGGAGAATGCGCTGGAACGGCGTTCCGTCCCACCAGGCGTTCGGGGTCGTGCCGTCGCCCTCCAGTACCGTGGCGGCGTGCCCCAGGCGCTCCAGGTTCTCCCGAATGCGGGTCAGCCGCGCGGCCTCCAGCTCCACGGCGACCAGCTCCGCCACGTCCGGCTGGCGCTCGAGCAGATGGCAGGTCTTGCCGCCCGGGGCGGCACACAGGTCGAGGACGCGGTCGCCCGGCTGCGGGTCAAGGAGAGCCGCAGCCTGCTGGCCGGCGGCGTCCTGCACGGCAACGTGGCCGCGGTCGAACGCCGGGAGTCGCTCCACGGCCACGGGCTCGTCGAGCACCAGGGCGTCGTCGGCCAGGGGGTGTGGCTCGGCGGCGAGGCCGCTGTCCCGGAGCGCCTGGTGATATGCAGCCCGGGTCGTGTGCCGGCGGTTGACCCGGAGCGTCATGGGCGGGCGCTGGTTGTTGGCGTCGGCCAGTGCCTGCCAGTCGTGCGGCCAGGCGTCGCGATAGGCGTCGAGCAGCCAGCGGGGATGTGCGTAACGGGCCGTGTCCTCGCTCTGCCAGCCGGCCTTCAGCGCCTCCCGTTCACGCAGGCAGCGGCGCAGCACCGCGTTGACGAGCCCGCCCGCCCAGCGCCGCCCCAGGGTGCGCGCGGCTGCCACGGTCTCCGACACGGCGGCGTGCTCCGGGATGCGGGTATCCAGGCACTGGTAGACGCCTACCACGAGCAGGGCGTGCACGTCCCGGTCACGCCGACGCAGGGGCCGCTCCAGCAACTGCTCCAGTACCCATTGCAATCGCGGGTACCAGCGCAGCGAGCCGTAGGCCAGCTCCTGGGCGAGCCCCCGCTCCCCGGCGGCGACACGGGCCAGCACCGGTGTCAGGGCGTCGCCGAGGGAGCGGCCCTCGGTGACCTGCTGCACCGCTCGGGCGGCAGCCAGGCGTGCGCCAATGGGCCGGTTCCTGGCTTGTTGCCCCGCCATCAGTGGAACCGCGCCCCGGCCGCGACGTCGCGGCCGTTCATGAAACTGGCAACGGGCATGGGGCGTGCGCCCGGCGCCTGCAGTTCCAGCAGACGCAGACAGCCCTCACCGCAGGCGACGTCGATGCCCTCGCGACCGGCCGCGACGACGGTGCCCGGTGGCGCGTCGCTTGCCGAGGGCTGCGCGACCGCACGCCAGATTCGGAGCCGCTCTCCACCCCAGTCGGTCTCGGCCACCGGCCAGGGGTTGAACGCAGCAACCTGCCGCGCCACGGCGCTTGCGGACAACTGCCAGTCAATGCGCGCCTCCGCCTTCTCCAGCTTGCGGGCGTAGGTGACGCCTTCGTCGGGCTGGGATGCTGGGGTCAGCCTGCCGTCGAGCAGAGGGTCGAGGGTGTCCCTGAGCAGGCCTGCACCGAGCTCCGCCAGCCTGTCGTGGAGGGACCCACCGGTGTCGTTCGCGGTGATCGCGGTTCGTACGCAATCGTAGACCGGGCCGGTGTCCAGGCCCGCCTCCATCCGCATCAGGCAGACCCCGGTTTCGTCGTCGCCGGCGAGCAGCGCACGCTGGATCGGCGCCGCCCCCCGCCAGCGCGGCAGGAGCGATGCGTGCAGGTTGACGCAGCCCGCGCGCGGCAGGTCGAGCACCGGGTGCGGCAGCAGCAGGCCGTAGGCCACGACGACCAGGAGATCCGGCCGTGCGGCGGCGAGTTCCGCACGATCCGCTTCGCCGCGTAGGGACTGAGGCTGATGGACCGGCACACCGTGCTCCAGCGCAACGGCCTTGACCGGCGAGGGGCGCGGTTTACGGCCGCGGCCCGCCGGGCGGTCGGGCTGCGTCCACACCCCGACCACGTCGTGCCCGGATGCCAGGAGCACCCGCAGCGGCGGTACGGCGAAGTCCGGGGTTCCGGCAAACGCGATTCGGGCCTTGTCACTCATGGAGCGGGCTCACGGTCAGCTGTACACCGGCTGTCGACGGTGAATCAGGTGGTCGTTGAAATGAGGCGCGGTGGCGCAGGCTCGCGCCCCGCCGGTTGATCACGCCGACATCCGTGCCTGCTTGGTCAGCTTCCGGTGCGCGCGCTTGCGCTTGAGTTCGGAGAGGTGGTCCAGGAACAGTTTGCCGTTGAGGTGATCGACCTCGTGCTGGATGCACACGGCGAGCAGGCCGTCCGCCTCGAACTCCTGCGTATCGCCGTTGCCGTCCAGGGCGCGGACGCGGACCCACTCGGCGCGCTCCACCATGTCCTGGTAGCCGGGGATGGATAGGCAGCCTTCCTGGCCCCGCTCCGCCCCCCGCGTCTCGAGGATCTCGGGGTTGACCAGCACCAGCGGCTCGTCGCGTTCGTCGGAGACGTCAATGACCACCACGCGCTCGTGCACGTCCACCTGCGTCGCCGCCAGACCGATGCCGGGGGCGTCGTACATGGTTTCGAGCATGTCGTCGGCGAGCCGACGGATGCGGTCGTCCACGGCATCGACGGGCTCGGCGACGGTCCGCAGCCGCGGGTCGGGATACTGAAGGATATCGAGTTTGGGCATGGTTTCGTTGCGCAGCGCACACGTTCAGGTTAGCGTAAAGTCTAGAATCATAAGGGAACCGCAGGCAATCCGAAATAACCGCATGTCGTGGGCCTGTCGCCGCCCGTCAGCAATCGTACAAGGAATTCTTCAATGCGCATCAGGATGCTCATCGCTGTGATATGCGGGCTGTGGCTTGCCGCCGCGCCACCGGTGGTTGCCGACGACACCTTCCGGGACGATCACCCCGAGCGCTACACGGTGCAGAGCGGCGATACCCTCTGGGACATTTCCGAGCGCTTCCTGGAGGATGCCTGGCTCTGGCCGGAGATCTGGCACGTCAACCCGGAGATCGACAACCCCCACCTGATCTTTCCGGGAGATGTGATCGTGCTGGTCTACATCGACGGTGAGCCGCGCCTGACGGTGGAGCGCGGTGAGCGCACGGTGCGCCTCTCCCCGGAGACGCGCGAGGAGCAGCTCGAGCCGGCGATCAGCACCATCCCCATGGAAGCCATCCGGCCTTTCCTGAACCGCAGCCGTGTGCTGGATGAGGACGTGCTCGATTCGGCCGCCTACATCATTGCGGGTGAAGACGAACGCGTCATGGCTTCCCGTGGCGATTCCATCTACGTGCGCCGCCTGCCCGACGACCGGCAGGAGGCCTTTACCATCGTTCGTAAGGGCGAACCGTACGTGGACCCGGAGACGGACGACGTGCTCGGCTTCGAGGCCACCTACGTGGGCGACGCCCGCGTTGTCAGTCACGGCGATCCGGGCACAGCGCGGGTGGCGTCGAGCAATCGCGAGATTCTGCCCGGTGACCGTCTGGTGGAGACGCCGGCGGACCCCATCCGTACCGAGTTCCAGCCCCGCGCACCGGAGAGCGATGTGGCGGGCTACATCATTGATGTCATGGATGGCGTGACCCAGATCGGCCAGTTCGACGTGGTGGTGCTCAATCGCGGGGAGGAGCACGGGCTGGAAGAGGGGCACGTGCTGGGCGTGTTCCAAGCCGGGCGCGAGATCCGGGACGATATTGCCGGCGAGACCGTGACCCTGCCGGAGGAGCGGGCCGGTGAACTGATCGTGTTCCGGGTGTTCGACGGGCTGAGCTTCGGCCTGGTCATGCGCGCCGAGCGCGCCATGAACACCATGGATATCGTGCGCAAGCCCTGACCACCATGACCGAGACAGAGGCCTGGCTCGCCCTGGCCCGGGCCCCCGCGATGGGGGCCGGCGTGGCCGAATCGCTGCTTGCTCGCTACGGGAGCCCCCGCGCCGTGGTCGACGCCGGCGCCGAGGCGCTGCGTGCGGCCGGCGCCACGCGGGCCGTGGCCCGGGATGTCGCCGCACCCGACGAGGCCGGGATCGCCAGGGATCTGGCCTGGCTCGAGTCCGACCCGGGCCACCACCTGATTCCCCTGC
Source organism: Aquisalimonas sp. APHAB1-3 (assembly GCF_048323695.1). Taxonomy (NCBI): domain Bacteria; kingdom Pseudomonadati; phylum Pseudomonadota; class Gammaproteobacteria; order Chromatiales; family Ectothiorhodospiraceae; genus Aquisalimonas; species Aquisalimonas sp. APHAB1-3. The sequence continues at coordinate 35,167 of NZ_JBLWFT010000013.1, forward strand.
TGGATCCGCGCTACCCGCCGCTGCTGCGTGAAATCCCCGATCCGCCGGTGTGCCTGTTCGTCACCGGCGATCCGGATGTGCTCTGCGTGCCGCAGCTTGCGGTGGTGGGCAGCCGGAACGCCACCCCGGGCGGGCTGGACACGGCCTCCGCCTTCAGTGCCCACCTGGCCGGACGCGGACTGACCATCACCAGCGGCCTCGCACTCGGGGTCGACGCCGCGGCGCACCAGGGCGCACTGGATGGTGGCGGCTTCACCGTGGCCGTCGTGGCCACCGGCCCGGACCGCGTGTACCCGTCGCGCCACCGGAAACTTGCCCATGCGGTGGCCGCCGGTGGCGCCCTGGTCAGTGAGTTTCCCTGTGGCACACCGGCGCGGGCCGGCCATTTCCCGCGCCGCAACCGCATCATCAGTGGGCTATCGGTGGGCACGCTCGTGGTGGAGGCCAGTCCGCGCTCCGGCTCGTTGATCACCGCCCGCTACGCTCTGGAGCAGGGGCGGGAGGTATTTGCCATACCGGGGTCTATTCATAACCCTCTGGCCCGGGGATGCCATCGGCTGATTCGTGACGGTGCGGCAAAATTGATCGAGCAGGCGGACGAAATCCTCGAGGAACTGCCGGCTCTGCTCCGTCCGCCGGAGCCCGTCGACACCGGCGCTGCGGACGCTGACGAAACGGGGGCTGCAGCCCTTGATCCCGAGCACGAAAAGGTGCTCGAGGCGGTGGGTTACGACCCGGTTCCCCTGGACACCGTGTTGCAACGCACCGGATTGACGCCCGATGTGGTTTCCTCCATTCTTCTGATACTGGAATTGTCCGGTCGTGTAACGGCAATGCCCGGCGGTCGCTATGTCCGGGCGGGAAGAGATTGATGAAGGAAAACGTGTTCGACGTCTTGATGTATCTGTTCGAGAACTACTTCTACGACGACGAACCGCAACCAGATCGGGACTCCCTCGAAGGTGAGCTGTTCGAGGCCGGGTTTCACCCCGGCGAGGTGCGTCGCGCGTTCGCCTGGCTCGAGGATCTCGCGGACTCGCGTGATCTCGTCGGCGCAACGGCCCTCAGTGGAAGCCGCTCGATCCGGCTTTTCACGGATCGCGAAAGCGCCAAGCTGGATCAGGAATGCCGCGGATTCATCCTCTTCCTCGAGCAGATTGGCGTGCTGACGCCGGTGAGTCGTGAAGTCATCATTGACCGGGCCATGGCGCTGGATGACGAGGACGTCGATCTGGACCAGGTCAAATGGGTGACGCTGATGGTGCTGTTCAACCAGCCGGGCCAGGAAGAGGCCTACGCGTGGATGGAGAACTATCTGTTTGACAACCCCATGCACCTGATCCACTAGGCCGGGGGATTTGCGCCGCGGCCGGTGCATGGCACCGGCCGGTCCGGCTGGCAATCGCCCACAACCCACTCCGGAACGAGTGCCCTGCCCTGCGGGGTTTTATTTTGCCATGAGCAAGCATCTGGTCATCGTCGAATCGCCGGCGAAAGCGAAAACCATCGAGAAGTATCTCGGCAAGGAGTACCAGGTCATGGCCTCCTACGGCCATGTGCGGGACCTCGTGCCCAAGGAAGGGGCCGTGGATCCGGCCAATGACTTTGCCATGCGTTACGCGGTCATCGACCGTAACAAGAAGCATGTGGATGCCATTGCCAAGGGGCTGAAGAACGCCGACTCCCTGTTTCTGGCCACTGACCCGGACCGCGAGGGCGAGGCCATCTCCTGGCATCTCTATGAACTCCTGCGTGAGAAGGGGTTGCTCAAGGACAAGACCGTGCGCCGGGTGGTGTTCCACGAGATCACCAAGCGGGCGATCCAGGACGCCATCGAACACTCCCGCGACCTGTCCATGGATCTGGTCAACGCCCAGCAGGCGCGCCGTGCGCTTGATTATCTCGTGGGGTTCAACCTTTCGCCGCTGCTGTGGCGCAAGATTCACCGCGGTTTGTCGGCCGGGCGCGTGCAGTCGCCGGCGTTGCGGATGATCTGCGAGCGCGAGGAAGAGATCGAGGCGTTCGAGCCCCAGGAGTACTGGACCGTCGAGTCCGACCTGAAGAAGGAAGAGCAGCCGTTTCAGGCGCGCCTGACCCACTTCGAGGGCGAGAAGCTTGAGCAGTTCACGATCAACAACGAAACCCGCGCCACCGAGGTGGAAAAGGCACTGAATGCCGCCGGGCAGGACGGTCTGCCGGTCAGAAAGATTGATCGCAAACAGCGCCGGCGGAATCCGGCGGCGCCCTTCACCACCTCGACCCTGCAGCAGGAGGCGTCACGCAAGCTCGGTTTTGGCGCGCAGCGCACCATGCGTGTGGCGCAGCAGCTCTATGAGGGGATCGACACCGGCGGTGGCGCCGTGGGCCTGATCACCTATATGCGTACCGACTCCGTCGCGCTGGCCCAGGAAGCGGTGCAGGAGATGCGGAGCGTGATCCAGGAGCGTTTCGGCGCCGACAAGGTGCCGGACAGCCCGCAGGTCTACAAGACCAAGGCCAAGAACGCGCAGGAGGCCCATGAGGCCGTACGTCCCACTTCCGCGGCGCGGCACCCGGACGATCTCAAGGGGCAGCTCAGCGACGACCAGAGGCGGCTCTATGAGCTGATCTGGAAACGGGCCATGGCGTCGCAGATGAAGCACGCCACAATCAATACCGTGGCGATCGATCTGGAGTGTGGCGAAGGCAACATGTTCCGCGCCAACGGCTCCACCGTGGCCGATCCCGGCTTCATGGCCGTGTATCAGGAAGGAACGGATGATGCCAAGGGGCCCGGTGACAGCAAGGACCGCATCCTGCCCGATATGAAAGAGGGTGACGTGGTCGATCTGGTCGCGATCCGCCCGGAGCAGCACTTCACCGAGCCACCGCCGCGCTACAGCGAAGCCAGCCTGGTGCGTACGCTGGAGGAGTACGGCATCGGCCGTCCTTCCACGTACGCCAACATCATCTCCACGCTGGTGAGCCGCGAGTATGTGGAGCTGGACAACAAGCGCTTCCACCCCACGGCCATCGGCCGCGTGGTGAACAAGTTCCTGACGGATCATTTTACCCAGTACGTGGACTACGACTTCACGGCGCGGCTGGAGGACGAGCTCGACGAGATATCCCTCGGCCAGAAGGACTGGGTGCCGCTGCTGCGGGACTTCTGGGAGCCCTTCAAGGCCCGCGTCGAGGAAAAGAAGGACATCTCCAGAGAGGAGGTGGTGCAGGCGCGGGAGCTCGGCACCGACCCCAAGACGGGCAAGCCGGTGCAGGTCCGTGTCGGCCGCTTCGGTCCGTTCGTGCAGCTCGGTACCAAGGACGACGACGAGAAGCCCCGCTTTGCCGGGCTGCGTCCGGGGCAGCGTATGGACGACATCACCCTGGATGAGGCCCTGACGCTGTTCCAGTTGCCGCGGGACCTCGGCGAGACCGACGAGGGTGAGCCGCTGCAGGCCAGCATCGGCCGCTTCGGGCCGTACGTGAAGTACGGCAGCAAGTTCGTCTCGCTGAAAGAAGACGATCCCTACACCATCACCCCGGAGCGGGCGAAGGAAGTGGTCGCCGAGAAGAAAAAGGAAGACGCCAACCGCATCATCAACGAGTTCGAGGGTGGTATCCGCGTGCTCAAGGGGCGGTACGGGCCGTACGTCACCGATGGCAAGAAGAACGCCAAGATCCCCAAGGACGTGGAGCCCGAGAGCCTCGATCTGGCGGCCTGTCAGGAGTTGATCGCCAAGGCGCCGGAACGCAAGGGGCGCCGTAAGGGCGGCACCACCAGCAAGAGTGCCAACGCCAAGGGCACGACCAGGAAACGCACCTCGAAGAGCAGCTGACATGGACCTCACCCTGTTGCCCGCCATGCGCGTGTTGAACGGGGGTGGGCTGATCGCCTATCCCACCGAGGCCGTCTTCGGCCTGGGGTGCGACCCGCTGAATCGCGGGGCCGTCGAGCGCCTTCGTCGCCTGAAAGGCCGGCCGCGCGGCAAGGGGCTGATTCTCATCGCCAACCGGATCGACGCCGTAATGCCGTACCTGGCGGCAACGCCGGCGCAGCTTGACCAGGCCATGGCCACATGGCCCGGTCCGGTGACCTGGGTTCTGCCGTGTCGCTCCGATGTGCCCGTGTGGCTCACCGGCGGCCGGCGTACGGTGGCGGTGCGTGTGACGGATCATGCCCTGGCGGCACGCCTCAGCGACTGTTTCGGTGACGCGCTGGTGTCCACCAGCGCCAATCGCCGTGGCGCGCAGCCGGCGCGCACCGCCACCGAAGCGCGGTGGCGGCTGGGCCGCCACGTGGATCATGTGGTCCACGGCGCCACGGGAGGGCGGGCACGCCCCTCCGAGATCCGGGACGGCACCACCGGCGCCACGCTGCGACGCTGATGGTTCGCAGTGAGCGGCAAGAACGAATCGGAGCATCGTAATGAGTGATCCCGCACCGGATGCCGTCAAGGCCTACCTGCTGGGCCTGCAGGATGCGCTGTGTGAGGCGCTTGAGAGCGAGGACGGCCGTGGCCGTTTCCAGCAGGATGCCTGGGTGCGCGAGGAAGGCGGCGGCGGCCGGTCCCGGGTGATGTACCAGGGCGACGTCTTCGAGCAGGCGGGCATCAATTTCTCCCATGTCCACGGGGCGAGCCTGCCGGCGGCGGCCACGGAGCGCCGGCCCGCCCTCAGCGGCCGCAGCTTTCAGGCCATGGGCGTGTCGCTGGTCATCCATCCCCGCAACCCCTACGTGCCCACGGCGCACGCCAATGTCCGTTTCTTCATCGCGGAACGGGACAACGCGAAGCCCGTGTGGTGGTTCGGCGGCGGATTCGACCTGACGCCCTACTACGGCTTCGACGAGGACTGCCGGCACTGGCACCAGGTGGCCTGCGACGCGTGTGCGCCGTTTGGCGAAGATGTCTATCGCCGCTACAAGCAGTGGTGCGACGAGTACTTCCACCTGCCCCACCGGAATGAGCAGCGTGGTGTCGGCGGTCTGTTCTTCGACGACCTCGACGAGTGGGGCTTCGAACAGTGCTTTGCCTTCATGCGCTCCGTGGGCGATCACTTCGAGCCTGCCTACCTGCCCATTGTCCGGCGCCGCCAAGCGACGCCCTACGGGGATCGTGAAAGGCAGTTTCAGCTCTACCGGCGCGGGCGCTACGTGGAGTTCAACCTGCTTTTCGATCGCGGCACCAAGTTCGGCATCCAGTCCGGTGGCCGGACCGAATCCATTCTCATGTCGCTGCCGCCGCTCGCGCGCTGGGAGTACGGGCATACGCCTGAGCCGGGCTCGCCCGAGGCGGAGCTGTCCAGCCGGTACCTGACGCCACGAGAGTGGGTGGACGACGCATAGAGACAAGCTGGGACTGCAGGGCCAAAGCACACTGACCTCCGAGCTGAAAGCGCGGAGGTGTGCCATGGCCCGAGCTGCCCCTGTTGCGACCCTGCACCGGGTCGATCTTGCCCTGGTGATCCGGCATCTCACCGGGTGCCCGGAGTCGGCCCGTGATTGCATCGGGGCCCGCCACCGCCGGATTTTGCAGGTGTATTGCGCGGGCTGGTGTGAGGACGGCCCGTTTGCCTGCCTGATCCGGGAACCGGACGGGGGCGCGGCGACCACCTGGTTCGGCGCAGGGGAACAGCCGTTCTCCCCGGAGCTGCTGCGTATCATCCGCCTCAAGGCCCTGCGTCGGCCACCCGATGCCGTCTGGCACCATCCCTACCCTCTGGAGAGTGCATCCGATTACCAGGCCCAGGACGCGGTGCTGAAGCGCCACCTTGCCGAGCATGCGTGCCAAGCGGGCTGGGCCGGATTCGGCGCGGATGCGCCAGTGGAGGTGGATGTGAAAGGCGCCACGGCCGTGCCCTCCCAGTCCCCCGCCCGCCCCTCCTGCCCACAGCCACCGCTACTGCAGGAGGCGCCCGCACAGCGACTCTGGGCGCCGGACCCGGATGCGCCGCCGGCGCGCATCCGGGTATTCCCCGGATTCGTGGATTACCGGGGCCGCCGGTTTCGGGTCACCGGGCGTGACCAGCCTGACCCGCGTGACGAGGGGCTCACCATGGAGTATCGGGCCGATGACGCCGCCTCGCCCGCTCTGCTGTGGTTGCGCGAGGGCGGCCGCGTGGCTCGCGAGTGTGACCGGTGAGCCGCTGAACCCCGGTGCGTGCGTCTCTGTGCTGGCCCCGACCGGGTGGTTGATGGCATCCTTTATCACTGGTATCAGGGCCGGAACTCCCCTGTGCGGGGATGGTCGGACGTTTAAGGCGCTCGTGGATCCTGCGCGGGGCGGCCTTAAGGTCCGGGCACGGATGTCTGCGGCGCGCGCCGGCCTCACTCGTCCTCCGCCGCGCTGGCGCGGTGGTTCGGGTAGCACCAGATTTACCAAATCCAATAAGCAACCCACGAGGATTCATCATGACGCAACCAACTGATACGAGTCGTCGCAAGTTCCTGAAAACCGGCGCGATGGCGGTGGCCGCGCTGCCTCTGAGCACGTTGATCCACCAGCGGGACGTGCGTGCCATGGCCAAAGCTGAGGATGGCCACGCCCACCACTACGTCAACGATGCCGCGGACGCGGATCACGAGAGTTACGAGGACGGTCAGCGTTGTGACAACTGCGCCTTCTGGGCGGGTGAGAGTGACAACGGCTGGGGTGAGTGCCATCACCCGGACTTCGCCGACGTGCTTGTTAAAGACAAGGGCTGGTGCAGCGTCTGGGCTGGTTGAACGGTCGCTGAACCGGATGTGCTGAAGCCCTCCTCATGGAGGGCTTTTTCGTTGGCGCCGGCGGTGTCTGGACCGTGCCATACTGCTGGACTGCGATAGCAGGGGGGCTCATGCCGTATCGACTGTTGGCGGTTGCATTGGCCGCCATTCTTGCCGCCGGATGTGAGGCAATCGACCTGTCGATGCCTCCGTTCGACCGGGATGACCCGGCGGAGGATGAGGGTGATGACCGCGTTGCCGCCGCCCTTCGCGACGCCCTGCGCGTGGGAACGGAGCGAACCGTGGATCGCACGGCCCGTGAGGATGGCTACCTGGGCAACGCGGACATCCGCATCCCGCTCCCGGAGCAGTTCGACTCCGCGGCCTCGCAGCTGCAGCGCGTTGGCCTGGGCGGTCAGGTGGATACGCTGGAGCGCACCATGAACCGGGCGGCCGAGCAGGCGGCCAGCGAGGCCGCTTCCGTCTTTGCAGGGGCGATCCGCGATATGCGCCCGGCCGATGTCCACGCCGTGCTGAACGGCGGTTCCGACGCGGCCACCCGGTACCTGCGGGATCAGTCGGAGTCCGAGCTCCGGGAACGGTACCGGCCGATCGTGCGTGAGCAGATGGATGCCGCGGGCGTCTATCGGGTCTATCAGCCGCTGCGTGACGGGTACAACCAGCTGCCATTGCTCCCCAGCCTGGAGCTGGATCTGGATCGCTACGTGACCGACCAGGCCCTGGACGGCCTGTTCACGGTGCTGGCGGAAGAGGAGGCACGGATCCGGGCGGACCCCGCAGCCCGCACCACGGCGCTGCTGCGTGACGTGTTTGGCCGCTGAGGAGTCAGGTATGCGCCGGATGAGCAAAGTCTTTCTCAAGGGGCTGGCTGCTGTATTGCCAGTCTTCGTCACGGTGTACCTGGTTGTGTGGCTTGCCCGCACCGCTGAGGACGTGCTGGGCGGCATTCTCACCGTGCTTCTTCCGGAAAGCTGGTACGTCCCTGGGCTGGGCCTGATGCTGGGTGTGGCGCTGGTTTTCGTGGTCGGAGTGTTGTTGCAGGCCTATCTGATCCGGCGCCTGTTCGGGCTGGGGGAGGGCCTGCTGCAACGGGTTCCTCTGGTGAAGACGGTCTACTCGGCCGTACAGGACGTCATGGCGTTTGTTTCCCGTGACGGTGGCAGCCAGGAATCGCAGGTCGTGCTGGTTCGGTTGCCGCTGGGCGAGACGGAGGCGAAACTGCTCGGGTTCGTCACCCGGGAGGCCTGGGAGGGTCTGCCGGAGAACATGGGCGATCGGGAAACGGTTGCCGTGTACCTTCCCATGAGCTACCAGATCGGTGGTTACACATTGATTCTGCCGAGAAAACACCTTGAGCCGGTGGACATGGGCATGGACGAGGCGATGCGGTTTGCAGTGACCGCAGGCATGTCGACCCAAGGGGGCGGTGGCGCATCGCAACATAAACAGGCGGAATAAACGCTTGTCCTGAAAGGGTAAAATACCGTGTAGTCAGCCAGAGGCGCTGCTTCTATGATGGGACTGTCGAGGAGACGCAAACAGAAAAGTCACGCCCATGCGCCCACGGCGTCATCGCTCACAAGGCGATGATCGGTAGCCGCCCCGAAGCGGGGTGACGGCTCGGCCCGGGTGCGGGGCAAAACAATGAGGCAGGTCCATGGCTGAGAAACCGGACGATATCGACCCCCAGGAGACGCGTGAGTGGCTGGAAGCCCTGGAGGCGGTTATCGAGATGGAGGGGCCGGACCGGGCCCACTTCCTTCTGGAAACCCTGGTTGACAAGGCACGCCGGCGCGGCGGCCATATCCCCTTCAAGGCCACCACGGCCTACCTGAACACCATCCCCCCGCACCTGGAAACGCGCTCTCCCGGGGACCACCATCTCGAATGGCGCCTGCGCTCCATCATTCGCTGGAACGCCATGGCCATGGTGCTGCAGGGCAACGAAGCGCGCCCGGGGGTCGGTGGTCACATCGCCAGTTTCGCCTCCAGTGCCACCCTCTACGACGTGGGTTTCAACCATTTCTGGCGCGCGCCGAACGAGAATCACGGCGGCGACATGGTCTTCATCCAGGGACACTCGGCGCCGGGCATCTACGCCCGCTCCTACCTGGAAGGCCGGCTGGACGAAGAGCACCTGCGCGGCTTCCGCCAGGACGTGGGCGGCAAGGGGGTCACCAGCTATCCGCACCCGTGGCTGATGCCGGACTACTGGCAGTTCCCCACGGTGTCCATGGGCTTGGGGCCGATCATGGCCATCTACCAGGCGCGCTTCCTCAAGTATCTGCACGACCGCGGCATCGCCGACACCTCCGACCGCAAGGTCTGGGTGTTCATGGGCGACGGCGAAATGGATGAGCCGGAATCCCTTGGCGCCATCGACGTGGCTGCGCGGGAAGGCCTGGATAACCTGATTTTTGTCGTCAACTGCAACCTGCAGCGCCTGGACGGGCCGGTGCGCGGCAACGGCAAGATCATCCAGGAGCTTGAGGGCGAGTTCCGTGGCGCCGGCTGGAACGTGCTCAAGGTCATCTGGGGGTCCTACTGGGATCCGCTCATCGCCAAGGACGACAAGGGCCTGCTGCTCAAGCGCATGGAAGAGGCGGTGGACGGCGAGTATCAGAACTTCAAGGCAAAGGGCGGCGCGTATACCCGCGAGCACTTCTTCGGCAAGTACCCGGAGCTCAAGGAGATGGTCTCCAGCCTCTCCGACGAGGACATCCGCCGTCTCAACCGCGGTGGCCACGACCCCCACAAGGTTTACGCGGCCTACCACGCCGCGGTGAACCACACCGGGCAGCCATCCGTGATCCTGGCCAAGACCGTCAAGGGCTACGGCATGGGTCAGTCCGGTGAGGGTCAGAACATTGCCCACCAGCAGAAGAAGATGGGCATCGAGGCGCTGCGGCACTACCGCGATCGGTTCGAGATCCCGGTACCGGACGAGGAGCTGGAGAAGGCGCCGTTCTACAAGCCGGCGGAGGACTCGCCGGAGATGAAGTACCTCCACGAGCGGCGTCAGGCGCTGGGGGGGTATCTACCGCAGCGGCGCACCGATGCCCCGGCCCTCACGGTGCCGGAACTGTCGGCCTTCGATCTGCTGCTGAAGGAGTCCGGTGAGCGCGAGATGTCCAGCACCATGGCGTTCGTGCGCATCCTCTCCATCCTCACGCGCGACAAGAACCTGGCGAAGCACATCGTGCCCATCGTTCCCGACGAGGCGCGCACCTTCGGCATGGAGGGGCTGTTCCGGCAGATGGGCATCTACTCCTCGGTGGGCCAGCTCTACGAGCCCGAGGACTCGGATCAGCTCATGCTCTACAAGGAGAGCAAGAATGGCCAGATCCTCCAGGAAGGCATCAACGAAGCGGGTGCGTTCAGCTCCTGGATCGCCGCCGGGACCAGTTACAGTAACCACGGCATCAACATGGTGCCGTTCTACAGCTACTACTCCATGTTCGGCTTTCAGCGCGTCGGTGACCTGGCCTGGGCCGCTGGCGACATGCAGGCCAAGGGCTTTCTCATGGGGGGGACCGCCGGCCGCACCACGCTGAACGGCGAGGGCCTGCAGCACCAGGACGGCCACAGCCTGCTGCTCTCGTCCACGATACCCAACTGCATCTCGTACGACCCCACCTTCCCCTACGAGATGGCCGTGATCATCCAGGACGGCCTGCGGCGGATGTATCAGGAGGGCGAAAACGTCTTCTACTACATCACCATGATGAACGAGAACTACCCGCAGCCCGCCATGCCGAAGGGAGCCGAGGAAGGCATCCGCAAGGGCATGTACCTCTACAAGGAGGGGGGAAAGGGCAAGAACAAGGTGCAGCTCATGGGTGCGGGCACCATCTTCCGCGAGGTCATTGCCGCCGCCGACCTGCTCAAGCAGGACTGGAAGGTGGATGCCGACCTGTGGGGCTGTCCGTCGTTCAACGAGCTGAGGCGGGATGGCCTGGAGACGGAACGCTGGAATCTGCTGCACCCGGACAAGAAGCCCATGACGTGCTGGGTGGAGGACAGGATGAAGGGCCGCAAGGGCCCCGCCATCGCCGCCACCGACTATATGCAGGCCGTGCCGGATCAGATCCGCGGCTTCATGGATCGGCGCTTCTACGTGCTGGGCACGGACGGCTTCGGTCGCTCCGACACCCGCGAGCAGCTGCGCCATCACTTCGAGGTGGACCGCTACTACATCACCGTTGCCGCGCTCAAGGCCCTGGCCGATGAGGGTCAGCTGGACAGCGCCACGGTGACCAAGGCCATCAAGAAGTACGGCATCGATCCGGACAAGCCGAACCCGGCCCGGGCGTAACCGGCATTCCAGCACCCGGGGCGTGGCACCGCTCCGGGTCGAGACGTCTCGAAAAGGACCCGATCATGGCCACGAAGACGATCACGGTACCCGACATCGGCGATTTCGACGCCGTCGATGTGATTGAAGTCCTGGTCTCCGACGGTGACACCGTGGAGGCCGAGCAGTCCCTCATCACCCTAGAGTCCGACAAGGCGACCATGGAGGTGCCCGCCCCGGAGGCCGGCACCGTCAAGGGCGTGAAAATCAAGGTCGGAGACCAGGTCAAGGAAGGCGACACCATCCTGGAACTGGAGCCCGCGGAAGGAGATGGCGGCAGTGCAGGTGGTGATGCCGGGGAGGACGCCGAAAAGGAGCCCGAGCCCGAGGCGGCGAAGGCCGCGCCGGAGCCGGAGAAGCCGGCGGCCCCCGAAGAGCCTGCCGCGGCCAGTGCCCCCGCCGCCAACGGGGGGGCGGCGGAGGCATCTGCGCCGCCCCGTCATCCGGTGCATCAGGTGGAGGCCGACGCGGCGCCCATTCCGACGCAGTCCATCGACAGCGAGTCCCACAAGCGCGCACATGCGTCCCCCGCCGTGCGCCGGCTGGCGCGGGAGCTTGGGGTGGATCTCGGTCAGGTCAGTGGATCCGGCCGCAAGGGGCGCATTCTCAAGGACGACGTCCAGGCCTACGTGAAGGGCGTGGTCAAGCAGGCCCAGTCGGGCGCAGCACCGGCGGCGGGCGCCGAGGGGAGCGCGGGAATTCCGGCCATCCCGCCGGTGGACTTCAGCAAGTTCGGCGAGGTCGAGGAAGTCCCGCTGTCGCGGATCAAGAAGCTCTCCGGGCCGCACCTGCAGCGCAGCTGGCTGAACCTGCCCCACGTCACCCAGTTCGACGAGGCGGACATCACGGAGCTGGAGGCCTTCCGCAAGGCGGAGAAGGACGCCGCCGAGAAGGAAGGCGTGAAGCTCACGCCGCTGGCATTCATGGTCAAGGCGTCCGCCGGGGCGCTGGCGAAGTACCGGGACTTCAACAGTTCGCTCAAGCCCGAGGGCGACGCCATCATCGTCAAGCACTACATCAACGTGGGCGTGGCGGTGGATACGCCCCAGGGCCTGGTGGTGCCGGTGATCAGGGATGCCGACCAGAAGGGCGTCTACCAGATCGCGCGGGACCTGGGCGAACTCAGCGCCAAGGCGCGGGACGGCAAGCTCGGCCCGAAGGACATGCAGGGCGGCACGTTCAGCATCTCCAGCCTCGGCGGCATCGGCGGCACGGCGTTCACGCCCATCGTCAACGCGCCGGAGGTGGCGATCCTTGGAGTGTCGAAGTCGGAGATGAAGCCGAAGTGGAACGGCAAGGAATTCGAGCCGCGGCTGATGCTGCCGTTGTCGCTGTCCTACGATCACCGGGTGATCGATGGCGCCGCGGCGGCGCGGTTCACTGCCTACCTCGCCGGACTGCTGGCCGATCTGCGCAAGCTGCTGCTGTAACCGAAAAGGATCCGACCCATGGCGACAACAACGATCACGGTTCCCGACATCGGCGATTTCGACGCCGTCGATGTCATTGAAGTCCTGGTGAACGACGGCGACACGGTGGAGCCGGAGCAATCCCTGATCACCCTGGAGTCCGACAAGGCGACCATGGAAGTGCCTGCCATCACCGGCGGCAAGGTGACGTCGGTGAAGATCAAGGTAGGCGATCAGGTCAAGGAGGGTGATGTCATCCTGGAGCTGGAGGCCGCCGAAAGCGGCGCGGCCGCGGAGCCCCCGGAGGAGGATGCGCAGCCCGCGGAGCCGGAGCCTGCCCCTTCTGCCGACAAGGCCGAGAGCAAGCCGGCACCGCAACCCGCCGCCGCGGCCTCGGAGGCTCCGTCCGATGCCGACTGCGACGTGGTGGTCATCGGCGCCGGGCCGGGTGGCTACACGGCGGCTTTCCGTGCCGCCGATCTGGGGCTCAAGGTCATCCTGGTGGAGCGCTACGATACCCTGGGCGGCGTGTGTCTGAATGTGGGCTGCATCCCGTCCAAGGCGCTGCTGCACGTCGGCCACATTCTCGACACCGCCGAGCAGTTCAAGGATCACGGCGTGGTCTTCGGCAAACCGAAGATCGAGTTGGACAAGCTGCGGGACTGGAAGTCCAGTGTTGTCGGCAAGCTCACCGGCGGGCTCGCCAGCATGGCCAAGCAGCGCAAGGTTGAGACGGTCATCGGCAAGGCCGAGTTCGCCGGACCCCATGAGTTGAAAGTTGAAGGCAAGGATGGCGGGCGGACGATCAAGTTCAAGCACGCCATCATCGCCGCCGGCTCCCGGCCTGTGGCGCCGCCGGGCATGGATCTGGACGACCCGCGGGTGATGGATTCCACCGGCGCCCTGGAGCTCGACGAGATTCCCAAGCGTCTGCTGGTGGTGGGCGGCGGTATCATCGGCTTGGAGATGGCCACCGTCTACGAGGCGCTGGGGGCCAAGGTGACGGTGGTGGAGCTTATGGACCGCCTCATGGCCGGCGCCGACAAGGACATCCTGCGGCCCTTCGAGAAGCGCGTCCGCGCGCGCTACGAGAACATCTACACCGGCACCAAGGTCGCCGGCATGGAGGCGCTGAAGAAGGGCATCAAGGTCACCTTCGAAGGCAAGGACGCGCCGGAGACCGATACCTTCGACCGCGTTCTGGTGGCCGTGGGCCGGCGGCCCAACGGTGATCTGGTCAACGCCGAGGCGGCGGGCCTGGATGTGGATCGCGGTTTCATCAAGGCTGATGAGCAGATGCGCACCAGCGTGCCGCACATCTTCGCCATCGGTGACGTGATCGGCCAGCCCATGCTCGCCCACAAGGCCACCCACGAAGGTAAGGTGGCCGCGGAGGTGATCGCCGGTCACAAGAGCGCGTTCGACGCGCGGGTGATTCCGTCGGTGGCCTACACCGACCCGGAGGTCGCCTGGGTGGGGCTCACCGAGGAGCAGGCGAAGGAACAGGGCATCAAGGTCGAGAAAGGCGCCTTCCCCTGGGCGGCCAGCGGCCGCGCCCTCGCCATGGGGCGCGAAGAGGGCATGACCAAGCTGCTCTTTGATGAAGAGACCGGTCGCGTTGTGGGCGGTGCCATTGTCGGCGTCAGTGCGGGCGACCTGATCGGCGAGGTCGCCCTGGCCATCGAGATGGGCAGCGACGCCACGGACATCGGCCTCACCGTGCACCCGCACCCGACTCTCAGCGAAACGGTCTGCTTCGCGGCGGAGATGGCGGAAGGGACCATCACGGACCTGTACGTGCCGAAGAAGAAGAAATAATCGGCCAAAGGTTCGGCCGGTCGGTGGGGCGTGTGAGACCGCCAGGGTTCCGCACTCCGCCCAACTGTCCTTCTTGCAGAAGGACAGTTTCCGCCCCTCCGGCCTGGTCGATTTACAGCACATCCCTGTGCTGTAAATCGATGGCGGCGTCCCTGCCGCCACCCTTCGGGCCGGACGGCCTGCGGGTCGGAGCGTCGCGAGTCACCCTGGCGGTCTCACACGCCCCACCGACCGGCCGAACCGGCGTAGGGTGGATCTTCAGATCCACCACGGTTGGACGCCCCGGTTACCGCTCCTGCCGCCCGTCTACTGGTCCGTCAGCAGGTGCCGGCAGAACTCCGGCACCGCCAGCGCACCACGGTGGATGGCGGCGTTGTAGTACTGCGTCTTGAACGGCTTGCTGGCTGCGTCGGTCTCGCGGAACTGCGTGAGATCGGCGCCCTTGCTCGCCATGGTGGCGGACCACCAGCCCGAGGGGTAACTGCACACCGGATACTGCAATGTGGCCACCCGGCTGAAACCGGCGCCGCGCATGGCCGCGTGCAGGTCCTTCAGGATGGTGTCCACGTGCAGGATCGGTGATTCGCTCTGCTGCACGATCAGCCCGTCGTCCGCCACGGCCCGGTGGACATCCCGGAAGAACGCCTCGCCGAACAGCCCCTCTGCGGGTCCCACCGGGTCGGTGCTGTCGACGATGACCACGTCCACACTGCCGGCGGGCAGGTCCCGGATGTACTGCACGCCGTCCTGGAACAGCAGCTCCGCGCGCGTGTCGTTGTTGGCACCGCACAGTTCCGGGAAGAACCGCTCGCTCGCCCGCGTCACCCCCTCGTCGATATCCACCTGCACGCAGCGCTCGACGCCGGGGTGGCGCAGCACCTCCTGGAGCATGCCGCAGTCGCCGCCGCCGATGATCAGCACATTGCGCGGGTCCGGGTGGGTAAACAGCACCGGGTGCGCCATCATTTCGTGGTAGGTGAAATTGTCGCGGCTTGTGAGCATCACGCAGCCGTCGATCACAAGCAGCCGGCCCCACCGCGTTGTGTCGTACACCTCAATGGACTGATAGGGCGTTTGCTCCGCGTGGAGCTTCTCCGTGATCTCCAGTGAGAACGCGATGCCCTCCTCGCCGAAGGGCTCGCTGAACCAGCGCTCGCTGTCCAGTCCCATGGTTGCTCTCCCGAGGCCCGCAGGCCGTTTCCGCGTGTGATGAGGTGCGCGGCGATTATGCGCAATGGTGCTTGCCGTGACCAGTCTGTGAACCATGGCGCGGTTCCCTGAGCCACGGATGGGCAGACTCGAGATGGGTCGGTTCGTGGGTGCACCCTGTCAGGAATGACAGGGTGTCGCTCATGTCCAGCCCATCACTGCCGATACCGACAAAACAAAGGCAGATCAAAACGCAAGTAGGGGGGGAGCTCAACATGATTCGCGGATTGCAAGGCGGACGCTGGTTCGCGCTGCTGCTGCTCGTGCCTGCACTGGCACAGGCGGAGCTTCGCTTCGGCATGGTTGCACCATTTTCCGGCGGTGCCGCCGGCCTGGGTGAAGGGATGCGCGCGGGCATCGAGGCGCATTTCCGGGAGGTCAACGAGGCCGGCGGCGTCAACGGACGATCGCTGGAGCTGATCAGCCGCGACGACGGCTATGAGCCGTCCCGTTCCGCGCCGCTGACCCGGGAGATCA
Organism: Aquisalimonas sp. APHAB1-3; assembly: GCF_048323695.1. NCBI lineage: Bacteria > Pseudomonadati > Pseudomonadota > Gammaproteobacteria > Chromatiales > Ectothiorhodospiraceae > Aquisalimonas > Aquisalimonas sp. APHAB1-3. The sequence goes on from NZ_JBLWFT010000013.1 coordinate 51,140, forward strand.
TCGACGAGGATGAGGTGCTCGCGTCAATCGGCAATGTCGGCACGCCCACGGCCATCGTCACCATTCCCATTCACAACCGCAGCGAGACCCTGCTGTTTGGTGCCTTCACCGGTGCGGGCGTGTTGCGACAGGATCCGCCCGACCGTCACGTGATCAATTTCCGTGCCTCGTACCATCAGGAGACCGCGGCGATGATCGACGGGCTTCTGGAGGCGGGTTTGGAGCCGGAGGAGATCGCCTTCTTCACGCAGAACGACGGCTTCGGTGACGCCGGCCACAGCGGTGCCATGGCGGCGCTCGAGGCGCACGACGTGTACCGCCCGGAGGCGCTCGCCCACGGGCGCTACACCCGCGGCACCACGAATATCCATAACGGCCTTGCGACCATCCTGGAGGCGGAGACCGAGCCCCGGGCGATCATCATGGTCGGTGTCCACGGCCCCATCGCCGAGTTCATCCAGGAAGCCTACTGGGACCTCCCAGACACTGTCTTCCTGGCCGTCTCCTTCGTGGGCAGCCACGCCCTGCGCGACGCGCTTGATCCGGAAATGGCGGAGAGCGTGGTGGTCACCCAGGTGGTGCCCCCTTACGACGCCGACCTGCCCGCGGTTTCGGATTACCGGGATGCCCTGGCGGCCCACGCTCCCGATACCGAGCCCAACTTCATTTCGCTGGAAGGCTACCTGGCTGCCCGCACGTTCGTCGCGGGCCTCGAGCAGGCCGGCGCCGATCCCGGACGGGAGGATGTTGTCGACGGACTGCTCTCCCTGGGTGAGTTCGACATCGGCCTCGGCGAGACCCTGACGCTGGGGCCGGACGACCATCAGGCCAGCGACTCGGTATGGCCCACCCGCATCCGGGATGGCGAGTTCGAGCCGCTGGACTGGTCCCGTCTGTTCGACTAGGCCCTGGAAGGAGAATCTGACATGCGCCTGCAATTGAGTATTCGCGCCATGCTGTTGGGCCTGTTCGGGACCGCCATCGTCGCCGCACTGTTGCTGGCTGCGGTGGCGCTGGTCTCCAACGCCCGACTGGTAAACACCCAGGACTACATTCTCGGCGAAGTGCTGCCGAACCAGATCGCCCGCACGGACATCGGCAACATCATGGCGGGGTTCGGTGAGCGCCATGCCGAGCTGATCGGCGCAGAGCGCGTCCAGGGGCTCGACGACGCCATCCAGCTCGCCGAGCTGGAGCGCGACTACCAGGCCGCCAGTACGAATCTGGAGCAACTTGCGGCAGAGGACGAGCGCGCCGCGGAGCTGGCCGCGTCCCTCGATACCGGCTATGGCACGCTGGTGGAGGCCGACCGGGCGTTGGAGGAGACCCGGCGGCACTACCTGCACTTGCTGGAGGAGATCGAGGCCCAGGTCGCCACCATGGATGAGCACATCGGTACGGTACTGGTTCAGGCGGAGCGCATGGCGGGTCAGGCCACACTGCGTCGCGTCCGTCAGGAGCGAGAGCTGCGCGGCGAACTGGAGCGGGTCGGTGGTGATGTTCGTGCGCTGCCTCCCATGCTCGTGGAAGGGCTGATCGAGCGCCGACTGGATATTGTCCGGCTCAGCGGCGACATTCAGGTCGCTGTGGCCAACCTGGCCGGGCTCGGCCGCAACCTGCGACTGATCAACGACCCATTCATGCTTACCAGCACGCGCCAAAACGAGGTCAATCAGCAGTTGAATCTGGCCCTGCAGTCGGCGGCGCAGATCCGGGACTCGGAGTGGAGTGACCGCCAGCAACGCGAGATGGCCGGGGAGCTGCACGACATCATCGCCGCCATGGGTGCGTTGATGGTGGACGGCGACGATTCCGTATATGCGTTGCGCCAGCAGCAGCTCGAACTGGAACAGCGCCAGAGCGAGGCGTTGAGCGATGTCCGCGCCGCCACCGCCGACATGCGGGCCAGCATGGGGGACCTGGAGGCGTACGTCATGGCGGAGGCCGACAGCGCCGTGGACACGGCCCAGACCCTGGCAACCGCCGGGCGCAACGCCATCCTCGTGGTCACCCTCGGCGTCATCGCCCTGCTGGTGGTGTTCGGCCTGCGCACGGTCCAGCGGGTGCTCCAGCCCATCGGCCAGATGCGTCGACAGATGGAGACCATGGGCGGGGAAGCCAGCCAGACCGGCGACCTCAGCATGCGGATCCATACCGGCCGGGATGATGAACTGGGGCAGACCGCCAACGCCTTCAACCAGATGATGGCGACGTTCCAGGACATGATCCGCAACATCGTGGAGACGGCCCACGGCGTGCAGGAGCAGTCGTCCTCGCTGGAGAAGCTGGCTGCGTCGAGCAAGGATGCCGCTGGCCGCCAGCAGAGCGAGACCGAGGAAGTGGCGGCGGCCATCAACGAAATGGCCACCACCGTCCAGGAAGTGGCGCGCAACACCCAGCATGCCGCTGAACTGGCTAACAATGGCCGTGAAGCGGCTACGCACGGCACGGCCGTGGTGGAGCAGAACGCCAGCTCCATCAGTCGCCTGTCCGATGCGGTGGAGCGCGCGGTGCGCGTGATCGGCGATCTCAAGAACCAGACGGACAACATCACCCAGGTATTGTCCGTGATCCAGGAGGTCTCGGAGCAGACCAACCTGCTGGCGCTGAATGCCGCCATCGAAGCGGCCCGCGCCGGCGACCACGGTCGCGGGTTCGCGGTGGTGGCCGACGAAGTCCGTACCCTGGCCAGCCGCACCCAGTCGTCGGCGCGCGAGATTGAGGAGATGATCGAGAAGCTCCAGGCCGGCGCCGACGAAGGTGTTGCGGTAATGCAGGAGAGCCATCAGCAGGCGGAAACCAGCGTGACCCAGGCGGGCGAAGCCGGCGCGGCGCTGGAGACGCTCAACTCCACGGTCTCGGAGATCTCGGACATGAACACCCAGATCGCCAGTGCCGCGGAGGAGCAGAGTGCCGTGGCCGACACCATCAACGAGAGCGTCAACCGGCTTAGTGACATCGCTCGGGAGGGCGCCGCTTCCAACGAACAGGTCGCCCGCGCCAACGATGAGCTGGTGCGTCTGGCCGGCGAGCTGCGCGAGCTGGCGGGGCGTTTCCGCACCTGATGGTGTTACCCTGATACGGCGCTGTCGGGCGCGATCCGGAGAGACTCCGGGTCGCGCCCGGTTGCGTCTGATCGGGGGACACCAGCGGAGACAGTCGGCATCATGGGCGAGTGGAGCATCCAGGACGCGCGCCAGCTTTACAACACCGCGCACTGGGGCGGCGGTTATTTCGACATCGGCGACCAGGGGCGGGTCGTGGTGCGGCCCTCCGGGCAGGGCGGCGGCACCGCCATCGACCTGGACGCGCTCGCGGATGCCGTCCAGGCGCGCGGGTTGTCGCTGCCCGTGCTCGTGCGGTTCGTGGATATCCTCCACCACCGCGTGGACAGCCTCTGCAACGCCTTCCAGTCTGCCATGGCGGCCCACGCTTACCAGGGCCGTTACACCGCCGTCTATCCCATCAAGGTCAACCAGCAGCGCCGTGTGGTGGAAGAGATTCTCTCCCGGGGCGAGCAGCGGGTTGGGCTCGAGGCCGGCAGCAAACCGGAACTCATGGCCGTGCTTGCACTGGCGCCGGCCGGCGGCACGGTCATCTGCAACGGCTACAAGGATCGCGAATACGTGCGCCTTGCGCTTCTGGGGCAGGAGCTGGGCATGGACGTGCGCATCGTCATGGAAAAGCGCAGCGAAGCGGATCTGGTGGTGGCGGAGGCGCAGCGCCTCGGAGTCACCCCCCGGCTCGGCATGCGGGTACGGCTGGCCTCCATCGGTGCCGGCAAGTGGCAGAACACCGGCGGCGAGAAGTCCAAGTTCGGCTTGAGCGCATCCCAGGCGTTGAGCGTGGTCGATCGGCTCCGGGCGGACGGGTTCGAGCACACCCTGGATCTGCTGCACTTCCATCTGGGCTCGCAGATTCCCAACGTCCGCGACATCCGCAGCGGCATGCGTGAAGCGGCCCGCTACTACGCGGAGCTGCGCGCCCTTGGCGTGCCCGTGACCACCGTGGACGTGGGCGGTGGCCTCGGGGTCGACTACGAGGGCACCCGCTCCCGCAATTACTGTTCCATGAACTACTCGGTGGACGAGTACGCCAGCAACGTGGTGCACGCGCTCTGGGAAATCTGCAGCGAGCGCGACCTGCCCCACCCGGACATCATCTCCGAGTCCGGCCGGGCGCTCACCGCCCATCACGCGGTGCTGCTGACCAACGTCATCGACCACGACAGCCCCGGCGAAGAGCGTGCCGAAGCCCCCGGCGACGGTGGGCCGCAGGTGCTCGCCGACCTCTGGCAGACCCTGACGGAAGCCGCCGGGCGTTCCCCGATCGAGCGCTATCACGATGCTGTCCACGGCCTGCAGGAGGCGCAGGCCATGTACACCCACGGCGTGCTCGGCCTGCAGCAGCGTGCCCATGCGGAGCAGTTGTACACGGCCATCTGCCGCCAGGTCCGGGGGCAGCTCAGCCCCACCGCCCGCAATCACCGGGAAGTGCTGGACGAACTCAACGAGAAGCTGGCGCAGAAGCTCTTCTGCAATCTGTCGATCTTCCAGTCCATGCCCGACGTCTGGGCCATCGACCAGGTCTTCCCGATCCTGCCTCTGGCGGGGCTGGACGAGCGGCCCACGGCGCGCGCCGTGCTGCAGGACCTCACCTGCGACTCGGATGGCAGCGTCCAGTACTACGTGGATGGCGAGGGCGTGGAGAGCACCCTGCCCCTGCCGCCGTTCAGGCCGGGCACACCCTACCGGCTCGGGATCTTCATGGTCGGCGCCTACCAGGAGATCCTCGGTGACATGCACAACCTGTTCGGCGACACCGCGGCCATCAACGTGCACCTGGACGGTGACGGCTACCGGCTCAGCGAGCCCGTGGCCGGGGATACGGTCGAGCAGGTGCTGCACTATGTCCATTTCCGGCGAGACGACCTGCTGCAGGCCTATGAGCAGAAAGTGAGGGCGGCGTCGCTGGATGCGTCCCGGCAGCGCGAGTGTCTGGAGGCGCTGGAGACGGGCCTGCGGGGCTATACCTACCTGGAAGACTGAGACCGGAGATAACGGAGGTGACGAACATGAAAGTCGGCGTGATCGGCATGGGTGCCATGGGCACCGGAATGGCGCGCAATCTGCACAAGGCGGGGCTGCTCGAGGCGGTGTGGAACCGCTCCGCGGACAAGGCGGACGCGATTGCGGCCGAGCTGGGCGTCGCGGCCGCGGCCGACCCGGCGACCCTGGCCGGCCAGTGCGACGTCATCGTCACCTGCGTCTCCAGGGACGAGGACGTGCTGGCCGTCATGGACGCCATGGCACCGGGGCTGTCCGCCGGCAAGACGGTGGTGGACACCTCCACCATTGCCGTGGATACCGCCAAGCAGGCTGCTGCCAGACTCGCCACGGCCGGCGTCGAGTTCCTGGATGCTCCCGTGTCGGGCGGCAAGGAAGGCGCACAGACCGGGCAGCTGGTGTTCATGATCGGCGGTGACCCGACCGTGGTGGAGCGGCTGCGTCCGGCGTTCGACGCCATGGGCAAGAGCGCCACGCACATGGGCGACGTGGGTTCCGGTCAGGCGACCAAGGCCGTGAACCAGATCATGTGTGCCGGCATCAACCAGGCCGTGACCGAGGCGCTGGCCTTCGGCCAGGCGTCGGGGCTGGACATGGACAAGGTCATCGACGTGGTCAGCGGTGGCGCCGCCGGCAACTGGTTCCTGCAGATGCGCGGCCCGACCATGGTCAAGGGCACCTTCGAGCCTGGCTTCAAGCTGGCCCTGCACCACAAGGACCTCACCATCTGTCGCCAGATGCTGGACAACATGAACGTCGCGCTGCCGACGGTGGAGATGACGCTCAAGCACTACGACCGCCTGCTCGCTGCGGGTTATGGCGACGAGGACATCTCCGCGCTCTACCGCGACAAGCGCGAGCTGTTCAACGGCGGCAACAAGAAATCCCTGTAGTCCCGGAGGTGAGATGAGTACCGACACGCGCTTCGCCGAGTTCGAGCCGCTCAACGATCTGGAGCAGGATCTGCTGGCGGCTCACACCGGCGAGATGGAAACCGTGGAGTTCATGCAGCGCATGGCCGAAAGCCAGGTGGCGCTGCTGGTGGACCAGGAGTTCGCCGAGTCGGAGCACCCCGAAGGGGTGCAGCCCCTGGTGCTCCAGGGGGACGATGGCGAAGGGTTGCTGGCCGTGTTCACCGCCCCGGCCCGTGGCTACCCGGTGACCGAGGAGCACCCGGAGTTCGCCTTCTCCGTGGAGGTCTCGTTTGCCTGGGCGGTGCACAGCACCTGGGATGGCATGGGCGTGGTGGTCAATCCGGGCTGGGCGGTGGGGTTCACCATACCGCCCGACGCGGTCCGCGGCATGAAAGGCGGCGAGAGCCGGCTTCAGTAGCGCGGCAGGCCGTCAGCTGCGCGAGCGCAGCAGGATGCTGTCGACGTTGTTGTCCTCCAGCTGGCTGCGCAGCGAATCCACGCGGTCGCGGTCGGCGAACGGGCCGATGCGCACGCGGTGCCATGTCTCGCCGGTGTCCACCTCCACGCTTTCGATGTTCGCCTGCACGCCGATAAGTGCCAGGTTGGCCTTCATGCGATCGGCGTCCTCGTGGGACTGAAACGAACCCGCCTGCACCATGTAGTGGGGCGTTTCCTCGTCGTCCGCCGTGGCCGGCTGCTCTGCCGGTGCCGGGTCGGGGGTGGTGACCTCCGGCTCTGGCGCGGCCGGTGCATCCGGCATCGCCGTGACGGCCTCTTCGTCCTCCGGCTCGTCCGGTACCACCACCTCCATCTCCGAGAGCAGCTCGTAGAATTCGAAGCGCGGGCGGTTGCTGCCGCTGCTGCGCTCACCCTGCTGCTGGGCGGTCTCGCCGGAGGACGACGGGCTCATGACGCCGCTGTCCCGATCGTGATGCATGTGCACCAGAAACGCCACGAACAGGCCGGGCAATAGCCCGCTCAGGAACCAACCCATGCGGGAGCCGCCAGCGGCCTGCTGCTTCGGTTGTGGTTTGCGCTTTGCGCCGGTACTGCGTTTGGTATTGGCCATGATCTGCGTCCGTGATCCTTACATGGCGTCCGGGGCACTGACACCGAGCAGGTGCAGCCCGTTGCGGATGACCTGGCGTGCGGCCAGCACCAGGTTCAGGCGCGCGTCCCGCAGGTCGGCGTCGTCGACCAGGAACTGGTGTGCGTTGTAGTACGTGTGGACATGGCTCGCCAGCTCCCGCAGAAAGTGCGCGATCTGGTGCGGTTCCCGCGCCGCGGCGGCGATCTCGATCACTTCCGGGTAGCGGCCGATGGCGCTGACCAGCTCGGTTTCGTGTGGCTCGGTGAGGCGCGTGAGGTGCCGGTCGCCGTTGGCGTCGTCGTGCTCCAGCCCCTTCTCCTGCAGCTGCGCCATGACGCTGCAGATGCGCGCGTGGGCGTACTGGATGTAGTACACCGGATTGTCGTTGGACTGGGACTTGGCCAGCTCCAGGTCGAAGTCCAGGTGCTGCTCGGGTTTGCGCATGACGTAGAAGAACCGGGCGGCATCGGCGCCCACGTCGTCGCGCAGCTCCCGCAGCGTGACGAACTGGCCCGAGCGTGTCGACATCTGCATGCGTTCGCTGCCGCGGTAGAGAATGGCGAACTGCACCAGACGTACGTCCAGCTGGTCCGGCTCGTGGCCGAATGCCCGCATTGCCGCATGGACCCGCGGCACGTAGCCGTGGTGGTCGGCGCCCCAGATGTCGATGCACTGGTCGTAACCGCGGTCGAGCTTGTTCAGGTGGTAGGCGATGTCGGAGGCGAAGTAGGTCACCGCCCCGTTCTCACGGCGCACGACGCGGTCCTTCTCGTCGCCAAACGCGCTGGAGCGGAACCAGGTGGCGCCCTCCGACTCGTACAGGTGGCCGGCTTCGTCCAGTCTCTGCAGTGCCTGGTCCACGGCGCCGCTGTCCGTGAGGGAGCGTTCCGAAAACCACTCGTCGTAGGTGACACCGAATGCGCCCAGGTCCTCGCGGATGTCCTCCAGCACCGTCTCCAGTGCCAGGGCGAAGACCACTTCATATGCGTCCGGCCCGAGCAGGGTTTTCGCGCGGGCGATCAGGGTGTCGATGTACTCTTCCTTGTCGCCGCCTTCGCACGCATCCAGCGGCAGTTCGGCGAAGACCACTTCGGCCGGATGCAGAAAGTGGTCCTCCTCCCGGTGCATGAGCCGTTGGGCGATGGTGCGGACGTAATCGCCCCGGTAGGCATTGTCGGGGAAGCGCAGCGACTCGCCCTCCAGCTCCAGGTAACGCAGCCAGACGCTGGTGGCGAGGATGTCCATCTGTCGGCCGGCGTCGTTGACGTAGTACTCGCGGTGCACGTCGTAGCCGGCGGTGGCCAGCAGGCTCGCCAGGGCCCCGCCGAAGGCGGCGCCGCGGCCGTGGCCCACGTGCAGCGGCCCGGTGGGATTGGCGGACACGAACTCGATGTTGATGCGCTGCCCGGCACCCAGGTCGGCGCGGCCGTATGCCTGGCCGCGGGACAGCGCGTCGCGGACTGCGGTGTAGGCCGCTTCCGCGGTGATGTCGATGTTGATGAACCCGGGCCCCGCGATGGTGACGCCGGCGACCCCCGGATCATCAGGGATGGCGGCGACCAGGCGCTCGGCCAGCTCCCTGGGCTTCATGCGGGCCTGCTTTGCCAGCACCATGGCGGTATTCACCGCGTAATCGCCATGGCTCTTGTCCCGGGCCCGTTCCACCTGGATCTCGACCCGGGTGTCCGCGGGCAGCGTGCCGTCCGCGATCAGGCCGTCCACGGCCGTGGCAATAAGACTGCGAAGCTGTTCTTTCATGGGTGATGACAGACCGTTAATCCGAATTGGGGGGTATTATCCCGGTTCGCGGTGCCGCCCACAAATCGACCCGTGCGCAGAAACCACCTGGAATCAGAAACCACCTAGAACATGTCCTGCGGGTCCACGTCTACGGACCAGCGCACACGTCGGGCCCCCGGCAGGTCGGCCAGCCCCGGCACCAGTCGGGTCAGCAGCTCGTGCAGCGGCGCCCGCGTTGGCGCCTGGATCAGTAGCTGCGCGCGGTAGCGGCCGGCCCGGCGCTCCATGGGCGCGGGGACCGGCCCCATCAGGAGCACGTCGTCCCCCGCCAGGGCTTCGCCACGGTGCCGCACCTCTTCAAGGAAGGCGTGGGGCGCGCGGCTCTCCACAGCCTCGGCGCGCACCAGGGCCATGTGGGTATGGGGTGGCAGTGCGGCGTCCCGGCGCTGCTGCAGCATGGTGCGGGCGACCCGCCCATAGCCCTCTTTCAGCAGCGTGTCCAGCAGCGGGTGTTCCGGGTGGTGCGTCTGCAGCAGGACTTCGCCGGGCCGGTCGCGGCGGCCGGCGCGACCCGAAACCTGAGTAATGAGCTGCGCCATGCGTTCGGGGGCGCGGAAATCGGCGCCGAACAGCCCCTGATCACAGTCCAGAATCGCCACCAGGCTGATATCCGGCAGATCGTGGCCCTTGGCCAGCATCTGCGTGCCTAGCAGGATGCGGCCGTCGCCATGGCGGGCACGGTCCAGCAGGTCCGTCATGGCACCCTTGCGGCGCGTGCTGTCACGGTCGATGCGGACGACGCCGGTGTCCGGGAGTCGCTCCGCCAGCGCCTTCTCCAGCTTCTCTGTACCCTGGCCCACGTCACGAAGATCGGTACTGCCACAGTCCTCGCAGTGGCGGCTGACCGGGCGCTCGTGGCCGCAGTGATGGCAGCGCAGCCGGCCTGCGTGCTGGTGCCAGGTCAGGCGGGCGTCGCAGCGCGGGCAGCTGGCCACCCAGCCGCAGTCGTGGCAGAGCAGGACCGGCGCGTAGCCCCGTCGGTTGAGGAACAGCAGTACCTGACCGCCATTGGCGAGGTGCTGATCCATGCGCGCGAGCACCGGCCGGGAGACCCCGGCCTCCAGCGGTTGACCGCGGATATCCAGCAACTCCAGCCGCGGTGGCCGGGCGGCACCGGCCCGGCGTGGCAGGTCCAGCAGATGGTAGCGCCCGGCCAGCGCGTTGTGCAGGCTCTCCAGCGACGGCGTGGCGGATCCGAGCACCAGCGGGAAGTCGCCGTTGCGGGCCCGGACCGCCGCGAGATCGCGGGCGTTGTAGCGAAAGCCCTCCTGCTGCTTCAGCGACGGGTCGTGTTCCTCGTCGACGATGATCAGCCCGGCGCGGGGAAGTGGCGTGAACAGCGCCGAGCGGGTGCCGATGAGCACGTCCACGTCGCCATTGGCGGCGGCCAGCCAGGCATCCTGGCGCTCGCCATCGGCCAGCGCCGAGTGCAGGACGGCAATCCGGCCCGGCACCCGGGCGCTGAACCGTTCGATGAGCTGTGGCGTCAGGCCGATCTCCGGGACCAGCAGCAACACCTGCTCGCCGCGCGCCAGCACGGCGTCCATGGCGGCCAGGTAGACCTCCGTCTTGCCACTGCCGGTTACGCCTTCCAGCAGATGCGCGCTGAAACCGCCAAGGGAGGCGGTGATTGCCTCGGCGGCGCGCTGCTGGTCGTCGTTCAGAGCCGTCGGGTTCGCGGTCGGCTGCCCTGCCGAAGGCGCTGTCCGTTCCACCAACCCCTGCTCGGCCAGTTTGCGCAATGCGCCGCGCCAGTCGCCGTCCAGATCGGCCAGGGCGGCGGTGGGGAGTGCGTCCGCCGTCTCCGCGAGGCGGGCAACAACGGCCGCCTGGCGGGGCGCGCGGCGGCTCAGGCGCTCGCGATCGCAGCTGTGGCCATCGGCTGTGAGCTGCCAGTACTCCGGGGGCTTGCGCTCGGCGCGGCCACCCTGGCGCAACGGCGCCGGGAGCATGCCCGTGAGCACCTCGCCCGGCGGGTGGTGATAATACCCGGCCGCCCAGAGCCCGAGCCGCAGAATGTCGTCCGGGAGGGTGGGCGCGGTATCCAGAACCTCGCCGATCGCCCGCAGTCGCCGGCCATCCACCCTGGGGCGGCGGCTGTCTCCGGTAACCACGCCCACCACGTGGCGTCGTCCGAAGGGAACACGGACGCGCGTCCCCGCTGCCGGCAGCGTACCGTCGGCTGGCGGCAGATAGTCGAGTGTCTGGTCCATGGGCGCGGGTACCGCCACCTGGACGACTACTGTGTCAGGCATGAAGATTCCGATCAGGGCACGATGGTGGTTGCATGGTCCAGCAGTCTAACGGTGATTGCGGTACCGATGGCACCGCTGCCGACCGCAGTCGTGTGCCTCACAACGCGGGACAACCCTGTGGATAACCTTGTGGAGGAATCGCTGCGCGCGCGCTGCGGCCGGCCTTTCACGGCGTCGGCGCGATTGTCAATGGTTGGTCGTCCGTGTCGGTTATAAGCCGTGTAAACAGTGGGTTAGTGCATTCTGACCCGTATGGGGCAGTGTTGCGGTGCGGGACGGTGTCGGCCGCCATGTTGCTGTGCATAACATTCCCCGTTGCCAGTGGCAACGCCCGGGCACGTATACTGCGCCCATGGAATACGACGACTCCGATTCACAGCTCATGACCACGGTGCTGGCGCTGGTCCGCGAGGCGCCGGCTGGCCAGACCGAGCACGCCCTGATCGTTCGCCTGCGCGACGAGGGTGTTGCTCCGTTCGCGGGCGCCGATCTGGCGGAACCCATGGACCTGTTCCGCACCCATTTCATCCTCTTCCACAGCCTGTACCGGCTACGCGCGCAGCTGGCGGCGGAAGGTGAATGGCTGCGGATCCACTGCCTGGATATCGGTATCGATGATGCGTCGGCCGGGAGCGAGTCGGCGTCCGGCCAGGCCGTGGTTGCCGGCGATTCGCTGCGGGACTACTACATGGACCTGGACAACCTGGACACCATGGACCGGGCGACGGTGGAGGCGATGCTGAGTGGATTCTGGCGCCGGCTGGATGCCGGGGAGCGGCGCCACGAGGCGCTTGAGCTGCTCGGCCTGGACGAGCCTGCGGGCGTGGAGGAGGTCACTCGCCGGTACCGTCAGCTTGCTCAGCAGCATCACCCCGACAAGGGCGGCGATACGGACACCCTGCAGCGCCTCAACGAGGCGCGCATGCTGTTGATCACCAGTGTGTAAGCCGAACGCGGGGCAGAAGTGCGACGACGTGTCGACCATCGTTGACGGTGACGCCGCCTGGCAGGGCATGGTCCATCTCTACGGGCTGCCGGGCATGATGGAGGCCTGCCTCGGATTGCAGGACGAGGCGGGAGTCAGCGTGAGTGCCATGCTGACGCTGGTGTGGAGTGCACGGGCCGGACATGGTCCGGTCACGAGCGAGGCCGCGGCAGCGATTGCCGCCGTTGGCGAAGCGCTGGAACGGGACGTGTTGCGCCCCTACCGGCAGGCGCGCAATGGGTTGCGGGGCCTCGCGCGGCAGGACGATGCCGCCGCCGCCCTCCGGCGGGATCTTCTCACCCAGGAACTGGCTCTGGAGCGGTTCGTCCAGCGGCGGGTGGTGCATCTCCTCCAGCCCGCCGACGCCCGCGGCGCTCCGGATGGAGCCGACCGGGACTGCCGTATGGCCGTGGCGCGGTATCTGGCCGCGATCCCTGTTCACGACAGCCGCGAGCTGCGGGCCGGCCTGCGGCAATTCTTCCTGGCGCTGGGTGATACGGCGCCGGACCGGGCCGTGAGCGAAGTAATCGGGGTCGGGTCAACCGGTTGAGATGTGCCTTGGTGGACCTGAAGGTCCACCCTACGATTACCGTGACAACGCCGTCTTTCGGGCCACCGGAACACGTAGGAGCGAGCAGGGTGGACCTTCAGGTCCACCATCCCCACCCGGCTGCCCGGTCCCATGGCATACCACACACAAAAAAGGCCGCCCGGAGGCGGCCTTCTCATCGGTACGACCCGGTCCGGATCAGAGATCCTTGACGGTAGATGCCATCTGGCTGGCCACTTTCTGCGCGTCGCCGAAGACCATCTTGGTCTTGTCGCCGTAGAAGAGGTGGTTCTCCACGCCGGAGAAGCCAGTGCCCTTGCCGCGCTTGATGACCAGTACCTGCTCGGCATCTTCCACATCCAGGATGGGCATGCCGTAGATCGGGCTGGACTCGTCGGTCTTGGCGGCCGGGTTGACCACGTCGTTGGCGCCGATGACGAGGACCACATCGGTGAGCTTGAAGTCCTCGTTGATCTCTTCCATGTCGTAGATCATGTCGTACGGCACGCCGGCTTCGGCGAGCAGCACGTTCATGTGGCCCGGCATGCGGCCGGCCACCGGGTGGATCGCGAACTTTACGTCCACGCCGCGGCTCTGCAGCCCCTGGACCATCTCCCAGATCTTGTGCTGCGCCTGACCCACGGCCATGCCGTAGCCGGGCACGATGACGACACTGTCGGAGTAGGCCATGGTGTACGCGGCATCTTCCGCGCCCATTTCCGTCATCTCGCCTTCGGGGCCGTCCCCGCCAGTCGCCTGAGTGCCGAAGCCGCTGAACAGCACGTTGGAGATCGGCCGGTTCATGGCCTTGGCCATCAGGTGCGTGAGCAGCATGCCCGCAGCACCCACCAGCGTACCGGCGATGATCAGCGCGGCATTGCCGAGCACGAAGCCCTTGAAGCCGACCGCCAGTCCGGTCAGGGCGTTGAACAGCGAGATCACCACCGGCATGTCGGCACCGCCGATGGGCACCGTCATGAACACGCCGAACACCAGCGCCAGGGCGAAGAACACCACAATGGAGGTCATGCCGCCGCTGAACAGCACCCAGATCCCGGCCAGCACCATGGCCGCGAACAGGACGATGTTCACGATCTGCTGGGCGGGCATCAGGCTGTTGCGCTGCATGCGGCCGTCAAGCTTGGCCCATGCGACCAGGGAGCCCGAGAACGCCACGGTGCCGATGAGGCCACCAAGGACCGCCAGCACGGCGATGTCGGCGCCCATCTGCTGATGGATGACACTGTCACCCGACTCCACCAGCTTGCGCTGCGCTTCCATCAGCGCCACGGCACCGATGGCACCGGCCGAGCCGCCGCCCATGCCGTTGTACAGCGCCACCATCTGCGGCATCTCGGTCATCTGCACCCGCTTGGCGGTCACCCATGCCAGCGAGCTGCCGATGGCGAGGGCGATGAAGATGAGCAGATAGTTGGAGAAGCCCTGGATGTCGCCGTGGAACAGCGTGACGACGACCGCCAGCACCATGCCGACGCCGGCCCACATGACGCCCTTGCGCGCCGTCTTCGGCGAACTCATGGCCTTGAGCCCGACGATGAACAGGACGGCAGCCAGGAAATAACTCAGTTGAATCAACGTTTCCATTCCCCTGCCCCCTTAGCCTTCGCTCTTGCTGCTCTTGAACATCTCGAGCATGCGTTCGGTGACCACGTAACCGCCGACGGCGTTACCGGCACCCAGCAGCACGGCGATGAAGCCGATCAGCTGTTCCATGGGTGTGGCGGCGTGCCCCAGCACGATCATTGCGCCGACGACGACGATGCCGTGGATGAAGTTGGAGCCGGACATCAGCGGCGTGTGCAGGATGACCGGTACGCGGGAAATCACTTCATAGCCCGCCACCGCGGACAGCATGAAGATGTAGAGTGCAGTGAAACCCTCGATCATGACTTCTTGCCTCCTTCCAGGCGGTCACGGGTGGGACCGTGCTTGATTTCGCCGTCGTGGGTCAGGCAGCTGTCCGTCTGCACCTGATCGTTCCAGTCCAGAGCCAGTTCGCCATCCTTTACGATCAGCGCCAGGAAGTTGTACAGGTTGCGCGAGTACATCTCGCTGGCGTGTTGGCACAGCGCACTGGCCGTGTTCTTGGGCCCGTAGACGATGACACCGTTGTGGTCCACTTCCTTGCCGGCCTTGGTCACTTCGCAGTTGCCGCCGGTCTCCGCCGCCAGATCGATAATGACGGCACCGCGCTTCATGCGCTCCACGGTGGCCTTGTCGATGAGCTTCGGGGCGGGCTTGCCGGGGATCGCGGCCGTGGTGATCACGGCGTCGGCCTTGGCCACGTGGTCGGCGAGCACATCCGCCTGCTGCTGCTTCTCCTCATCGGTGAGCTCGCGGGCGTAGCCGCCTTCACCTTCCGCCGAGACGCCGGTCTTGATGAACTTGCCGCCCAGCGACTCCACCTGCTCCTTGGTGGCGGACCGCACGTCGTAGGCCTCGACCACTGCGCCCAGCCGCTTGGCCGTGGCAATGGCCTGGAGGCCGGCGACGCCGGCGCCAATGACAACCACGGTGGACGGCCGGATGGTACCGGCGGCCGTGGTGAGCATCGGAAACAGCTTCGGCATCATGTTCGCGGCCAGCAGCACCGACTTGTAGCCGACGATGGAGGCCTGGGATGACAGTGCGTCGATGGACTGGGCCCGGGTGATGCGCGGCACCAGCTCCATGGAGAAGCTCGTGACCTTGTTCTTCGTGAACGTCTTGATGCGGGTGTCACCCTCGTGCGGGGCCATGAAGCCCATCACGATGCTGCCTTGCTTGAGCTTGCCGGCCTCTTCGACGGTCGGTGGCTGTACCTTCAGGGTGACGTCGGCGTCCTTGTAGAGTTCGTCCGCCGACTCGACGATCCTGACGCCCTCATAGGCGTCATCGTTGAAGCCGCTCTCCTTGCCGGCGCCGGACTCCATCAGAATCTCAACGCCGAGCTTGTCGAGCTGCTTGATTACGCTCGGCACAAGGGCCACCCGACGTTCGCCCGTCTGGGTTTCCTTGGGCACGGCTACACGTATTGCCATGATGTATGTCTCCCGTCTTTCCAACAGGGTTGGTCCGTGAAGTTTGCTGCGGCAGGCCCTTCCCGCTGCTCCGGGAGAACCGGAGCTGTCAACGGAAATCACTCGTCTGGCGAGCTCTCGGGACGGGCCGCCTCCCCCCAACTACCGCAGTCCCGGACAAAAAAGCGCGGTCGGATAAACCGGCCGCGCTGGCCTCGAAAGAATAACGCATGTCACAGCGCATTTGAAGGAACTGGCCTGCAGGGCCGCGACAGATCGCCGCTTCCAGGCCGCTCGCGAACACCGATCCGGGGGCCGTTACCAGCTGTATTTATTTGCCTTTTGCCGCCAGTTCTGTGATATATGAGAAGTGGCTGACCGGTCGCTTCACGGGAGCGCGTGGCATGCTAGACCTGAGTAATCAGATTCTGCGGACGGATGTCTCCGGCATGCCGCTCGAGTGGATTACCTATCAGGAAGCGGCACGCCTGTACTACATGGAGCAGGTGGTCTACAGCTGCGGGCGCCTGCTGTACACCGTGCGGGGTGGCTTCAACGCGGCCACGGGGCGGCGCAGCGTGCTCGAACTCAACTCCATCATCGCCACCAACGGCACCGTCCAGGCTACCCTCAAGGGGCATGCCGGCTATACCCCGCCGCTGGACAACAAGGCGCTGTTCCGGCGCGATGACTACCTGTGCATGTACTGCGGCGCTCATTTCCCGACCACCGGGTTGTCCCGCGACCACGTCACGCCCATCAGCCAGTCCGGCCATGACGTCTGGACCAATGTCGTCACCGCCTGCAAGCGCTGTAACAACGACAAGGCGGGGCGGACGCCGGAGCAGGCCAGGATGCAGCTCCTGGCGGTGCCCTTCAAACCCACGCACGCCGAATACATCTATCTGAAGGGGCGCCGTATCCTCGCCGACCAGATGGAGTTCCTGCGTGCGCACTTCCCGCGGACGAGCCCGCTGCGCAACCGAACGGTCAGGAGCGAGGCGGGGGTTGACCTTCCCGCGTCATCGGACTAGCGTTGAGACATGATGAACCTGAACGCGAGCCTGCTACGACTGCGACTGCTTCGCCCGGCCTCCTGAGAGAGAGCCGGGGTCAGCCGATTTCGTTCCGCTTCGCAGCAAGGTTGTTCATCATGTCCTCTTCCAGTTGTCACCGCAGCACTCGCCATATCGGGCGGCATATGCCGCATTCCCCGGTTTTCTGTGCACTATTGCTGGCGCTACTGCGACTGCCCCGCGGTCATCGGGCGGTGCAGCGTGCGGGAGCCATTGCCGGCTTGCCAGCCCTCGCCCTGCCCGGTGGCCGTGACGCATGCATGCGCGCTGACGTGACAGGCAACGGATTTCCCAGGGGTGAACAACCATGTTGAAGCAACCAGACACCAAGTACCGAAGTTTCCCGCAGGTCGGGCTCAAGGACCGAACCTGGCCCGACCATGTGATCGACAAGGCACCCGCGTGGTGCAGCGTGGACCTGCGCGACGGCAACCAGGCCCTGATCGAGCCCATGGACGGCGAGCGCAAGCGCCGCATGTTCCATGCGCTGCTCGACATCGGCTTCAAGGAGATCGAAGTCGGCTTTCCGGCGGCATCGCAGACCGACTACGACTTCTGCCGGATGCTCATCGAAGAGAACCTGATTCCTGATGACGTCTACATCCAGGTGCTGACCCAGGCGCGCCCGGAACTCATCGAGCGGACGTTCGAAGCGGTGCGCGGTGCGCCGAACGTGATCCTC
Organism: Aquisalimonas sp. APHAB1-3; assembly: GCF_048323695.1. NCBI lineage: Bacteria > Pseudomonadati > Pseudomonadota > Gammaproteobacteria > Chromatiales > Ectothiorhodospiraceae > Aquisalimonas > Aquisalimonas sp. APHAB1-3. Next base: position 68,578 of record NZ_JBLWFT010000013.1, read on the forward strand.
CACCTGTACAACTCCACCTCCACCGTGCAGCGCCGTGTCGTGTTCGGCATGGAGCGCGACGGCATTACCGAACTGGCCGTGGAAGGCGCGAAGCAGGTGCAGGCGCTGGCGGCGCAGCAGCCGGAGACCCGCTGGCTGTTCCAGTACTCGCCGGAGAGCTTCACCCAGACGGAGCTGGATTACGCCCTCGAGATCGTCGATGCGGTCAACGCGGTTTGGCAGCCCACGCCGGAGAAGCCGGTCATCATCAACCTTCCGGCCACCGTGGAGGTGTCGACGCCCAACATCCACGCCGACCAGATCGAATGGTTCGCCCGCAACGTGCAGCGCCGCGACGGCATCATCCTCTCCGTGCATCCGCACAACGACCGCGGCACCGCCGTTGCGGCGGCCGAGCTGGCCGTGATGGCCGGGGCCGACCGGGTCGAGGGCACGTTGTTCGGTAACGGCGAGCGCACCGGCAATGTCGACCTGGTCACCCTGGCCATGAACCTCTACACCCAGGGCGTCCACCCGGAGCTGTACTTCGGTGACATCAACGAAGTCGTGCGCCTGGCGGAGTACTGCAATCAGCTGCCCATCCATCCTCGGCACCCCTATGCCGGCGAGCTGGTATTCACGGCGTTTTCCGGTTCGCACCAGGATGCCATCAAGAAGGGGTTCGCGGCCCAGGCGAGGGGCGGCACCTGGGAGGTGCCCTATCTGCCCATCGACCCGAAGGACGTCGGCCGCAGCTACGAGGCGGTCATCCGCATCAACAGTCAGTCGGGCAAGGGCGGCATCAGCTACCTCATGGAGCGCGACTACGGCATGACCATGCCGCGCCGGCTGCAGATCGAGTTCAGTCACGTGATCCAGAAGGTCACCGACGACACCGGGCGCGAACTTACCGCACCGGAGATCTGGGAGGCATTCCGGCAGGAGTACATGGACGTGACCCGCCCGTTCGAGCTGGTGGACTACCGCGAAGGCACCGACGCCGAAGGCAACGACAAGCTCACCGCCACCATCCGTGACAACGGTGAGGAGCGGATCATCGCCGCTCAGGGCAACGGCCCCATCGACGCCTTCGTGGCGGCGCTGTCGAAGCACACGGGCGTGGAACTGCAGGTGGCAGACTACACCGAGCACGCCACCAACGCCGGCGCCAACGCCCAGGCGGTGGCCTACGTGGAGATGCGCGGCCCGGACGGCAGCAGCCTGTTCGGCGTGGCCCGGCACGGCAACATTGTCACCGCCTCGCTGCATGCCCTGCTCAACGCCGTAAACCGTCTGGCCGGGCGCAGCGTGCTGGACGATGCCGGCGACGAAGAGCTCAAGGCGGCGCGCAAGGAGACGACGGCCTGAGCCGGTGACGGTGATCGATCAGGGGTGGTGGGGCGTGGATGGTGGACCTGAAGGTCCACCCTACGGGTACCCCGGCCACGCTCAGCGCGTAGCCGTAGGGTGGACGTTCACGTCCACCGTCCCGCCGACCCAACGATCCACCACCCCATGGGTGCTAAACTCCCCGCCATGCAACTCCTCTACCTGATCGACGCCAGCGTCTACATCTTCCGGGCCTGGTTCTCCATTGACGAGAGCCTGGTGGACGACGCCGGGGATCCGGCCAACGCGGTCTACGGCTACGGCAATTTCCTGCTGGACCTGCTCCAGGACGCGACGCCCGAACACGCCCTGGCCGCCTTCGACGAGAGCCTCACCACCTGCTTCCGCAACGACGCCTACCCCGCTTACAAGGCCAATCGGCCCGAGGCGCCCGCGGACCTCAAGCGCCAGATTGCCATCTGCCAGCAGCTCACGCGCGCTCTGGGTGTGACCGCGCTCAGCAGTGACCGCTACGAGGCCGATGATCTTATCGGCACCGTAGCCCACCGGTTCCGGGACGACGGCTTCAGCATGCGCTACCTGACCACCGACAAGGACTACGCCCAGCTCCTGGAGTCGGGTGACCGGCTAGTGGACGCCAGCGGCCGGCGGACCATGGATTGCCACGGCGTCGCCGACGCGCTCGGCGTGCGCGCTGACCAGGTGCCGGATCTGCTGGGCCTTGCCGGCGACAGTGTCGACAACATCCCCGGCATCCCCGGTGTCGGGCCGAAGACGGCACAGGTTCTGCTGGCGCACCTGGGTGATCTGGAGGGCATTTATGCGCGGCTGGACGCTGTCCCGCAGTTGCCCCTGCGTGGTGCCGCACGGGTGCGCCGGCTGCTGGAGGAGCACCGGGAGATGGCATTCCTGTCGCGGGAGCTGGCGACCATCCGGCGGGACGCGCCGCTGGACCCGGTTCACGACACCATCCGGGTGGCGGCCTCCGACCCGGAGGCGCTGGCCGCCCTGCCGCTCCCCGAGCGCGTGCGCCGGCGTGCGGCACTTCGCATCGACAACGGAGAAGCGCATGCCCTGGTCGGCAATTGACGACGCCATCGCCGGCGCCACCGGCACTGCATACGCCACGCGTCACCGGGCGCCGGTGGGGGGTGGAAGCATCAACGCGGCCTACCGTCTCGAAGGGGGCGGCGGCGCCTGGTTCGTGAAGCTCAACCACGCCGGTGCGCTGGCGATGTTCGAGGCCGAGGCCGAGGGGCTTCAGGAACTGGCCGCCGCCGGTGCGATCCGTGTGCCGCGCCCGTTGACCTGGGGCGAGGCCGGCGGCCGCAGCTACCTGGTGATGGAATGGTTGACGCTCCACGGGCGTGGCGACAACGCCGCTCTGGGCGAGTCGCTGGCACACATGCACCGGACAACCGCGGAGCGCCACGGCTGGCACCGGGACAACACCATCGGCTCCACCGAGCAGATCAACACCCCGGACAGCGACTGGGTCCACTTCTACACGCAGCGGCGTCTCCGGTTCCAGTTACAGCTGGCGGCGGACAACGGCCGCGGCGGCGCCCTGCAGCGGGACGGGGAGCGGCTGTGCGAGCGGGCGGGGGCCTTGTTCAGCGATTACAGGCCGCCGCCGTCGCTGCTCCATGGTGATCTGTGGTCCGGCAATATCGCCTTCGATGATGCCCGTCAGCCGGTGCTGTACGACCCGGCGGTCTACTACGGCGACCGGGAGACGGATCTGGCCATGTCGGAGCTGTTCGGGCGCCTGCCCGATGTGGCCTACGACGCTTACAACGCCGTGTGGCCCGTGGACGCCGGCTACCCGGTCAGGCGCGACCTCTACCAGCTCTACCACGTGCTCAACCACCTGAACCTGTTCGGGGGCATGTACGCCAGCCAGGCCGAACACCTGATCGGTCGGCTGCTCGCAGAGGTGTGATGGGCCTTCCGCCGGTTCCGTGCCGGGGAAGGTGGACCTGAAGGTCCACCCTACGGTGAGTGCGCCGACCGCGGCCGTATGGTCGTAGGGTGAACCTTCAGGTCCACCTTCCAGGACGCAGGCAACGAGGCCGTATGTCGTAGGGTGGACCTTCAGGTCCACCATTCAAGGTGCAGGCTACCAGTCGAAATCGTCGTCGAGATCGTCGAAGAAATCCGCCTCCGGCGGTTCCCCGTCCCAGATGAGGTTGTCCCGGTACTGGCGGTAGGCGGAGCGGGTGAAGTCGTACTCGTCCAGCGCCGCTTCGCTGCGGAACCGCGCCGCCTGATCCAGGCGGGCGCGGGTGTTCACCAGGTCCAGCGCATACAGCGGCAGGGTAATCACCCAGCCCGCGTAAGTGACCGGGTTCGTGGCCAGGGAGACGGGGATATCGTTGACGTCCCGGGTGGTGTTGGGGCCGTATGCCGGCAGCACCAGATAGGCCCCCTCCGGCGTGCCCCAGACGGCCAGAGTCTGCCCGAAGTCCTCGTTGTTTTGTTCCATGCCCAGGGCGGTCGCCACGTCGAACAGCCCCGCCAGGCCGATGGTGCTGTTGATCAGAAAGCGCCCGGTGTCCCGCGCGCCGTCCCCCGGCTTGCCCTGCAGTACATTGTTCAGCGCGTTGCCCGGCTCGCCCATGTTGTTGAAGAAGTTGGTGACGCCGGTACGCACGAACCGCGGTGTGATGAATACGTAACCATCGGCCAGCGGTTTGGCAACAAAGCGGTCGAGCTGCTCGTTGAAGGCGTAGATCTTGCGGTTGGTCGGCTCGATGGGATCCCACGCCTCCGGTTCCGGCGGCGGTGGCTCGGAACTGGCGCAGCCGCTCGCCAGTGCCAGCGTGAGCAGGGCCAGTGCAATGGCGCGTGCCAGCCGCCGGAAGCGGGTCACCGTGTTCGTGTCCATGGTGTGTCCTCGTCGCTCGCCATCGGGTCGGACCGGTGGCGGGGCGGTGCCGGGAGGCCGTTGGCCGCCCAGCGGAATGCGGCCGTGAGCAGGCGGTCGTCGATGACCGTCAGGTTGCAGCCCACGATCACCCCGCGCAGGCGGGCGCGCGAGAGCTTGATCTGCTGCGCATTGGTGAAACCCGGCCGCCGGTGGATCGCCTTGAGTGTATAGAGTGCCATACCGATCGCCCAGGCGCAGAATCGCCTTATTCCGCGGTGCCGTGGCGGGATGCCCCGGGTGTACCGGAGCGCCTCGCGCAGGTGGCCGTGGGCCATGACCGTCAGCTCGCGCATGCCGGCCTGGAAGGCCTCGGAGTCATGCCAGGCGGCGTCGGGGTCCAGCGCGCAGCCGTGGCGGTTGAACACGTCCCGGGGCAGCCAGCAAACGCCCCGCTGCCGGTCATCCCAGACATCCTTGAGGATGTTGGTCATCTGCAGCCCGAGGCCGAACGCCACGGCACGCCGACGCATCGCATCCTGGTCGTCGGCAATGGCCGGGACCTGCAGGGCGAAGAGGTCGGTCAGCATCTCCCCGACCACGCCCGCCACACAGTAGCAGTACTCGCGGAAGGCAGGCAGATCCTGCAGGCCAGCGGGTGACTTGTGGTATGCGAACCGCGCCATGCCGTCCGCCATGATGGCCAGGCACCGTTGCACGGGCATGCGCTGCTCGCCAGGGAGTTCCCGGAACACACGGAATACCCGCTCTGCCCCCGCCACCAGCTCCCGCTCGGCGTCCGAGGCATCGGTGATGGCGGGGGCGAGACGGGCCCCGAACGTATCGCCGGCGCCTGGTGTTTCCAGCGCCGCCACCAGCTCCTGCAGGTGCTCGCGCTTGGCGTCCGGGTCCAGGCTGGCGGCGTCTTCGATGGTGTCGGCCAGGCGGCAGAGCAGGTACGCGTTGCCGATGGCGGGCCGCAGTGGCGCCGGAAGCTGCGGAATGGTCAGGGCGAACGTCCGCGACACACCGTCCAGCATGCGCTCCTGGAACGCCGCGTCGCGGGTCCGCTCCTCGGCCGTCATTGCTGATCGGCATCCACGTCGGCGAGGAACCGAAGCACCCGGGCGTTGAACGCCCGCGGCTGTTCCAGTGGCAGCATGTGCGCCGTGCGCGGCATCAGTTCCAGTTCCGCATCGGGCAGGTGCGTGGCCAGATAGCGGGCATTATCCGGCGGCCAGACGCGGTCGTCCTCGCCGTGCACCACCAAGCAGGGCACCTTGACCTGATCCAGCCGCGGGCTGTTCAGAGTGTGCGTGCCGGCCGAGTCCAGCTGGGCGTGATAGGCGTGCGGCGGCTGCGGCTCGCGCGCCTGGAACTGGAGGATACGGTCGGCCAGGTCGGGGATGCGCTGCAGGTAATCGGGATGGTAGAAGGTCGCGTTCATGCGCTCGACAATCGTGCGCTCGTCCGTGGTGGCCCGGTCCAGTTCAAGGACCTCCCAGATGTGCCGCTCCGGCGGCACATAGGCCGGGTCGGCCGGGCCAACGCCCGTTGCCACCAGGGTCATGCTGCGCACCCGTTGCGGATGGAGGTGGTAGTACTCCTGGACGATGAGGCCGCCCATGGAGACGCCCACCAGGTGGGCGCTGTCGATGTCGGCCGCGTTGAGCACCGCGTCGAGGTCGGCGGCAAACCCGGCCATGGTGTAGGGCCCGGTTGGCATGTCGGACCGGCCGACGCCGCGGTTGTCGGGGAGGACCGTCCGGTGGCGACGGGCGAAGTCCGGTAGCTGCAGGCCCCAGGCCCGTCCGCTGCCGCCCAGCCCCATGAGCAGCACCACCGGCGTCCCTTCGCCGTGGATTTCGTAGTAGAGGCGAACCCCCTCGTTTGTGACTTCAGCCATGCACCACTCCCGCAAACGCAAGCGGGCAGTATAGCGGCTGAGTCAATTGTCGCCGAGGGGCCGGGCGGCGTCGTGGCGGTCATCGTGCCGCAGGATCTGCACCAGTTGCAGCGGGTCGGTATCGCTGCCGCCATTCTGCGCAATCATGGAGATCTGGATGTGGACCTGCACCGGCTCGCCCGCGCATCCCGTCAGCCGGACCGTGCACGCCGAGCTGTCCTCCTGGCGTGCGCCGGCGAGGCGCGGCTCCAGTTCGGCCTGATCATCGGGGTGGATCAGCTCCAGGATCGGCTGGTCGTCCAGGGCGTTGGCGCTGCAGTCCAGCAGCGTCCGCAGGGCCCCGTTGGTGCGCTGCACTCGTGCCTGGGGCCCGGACAGCAGCGCCATGGCGACGGCGGCCTCATCGAACACAGCGCGGAACCGGCGCTCGCTGGCGCGCAGCGCGGCTTCGGCCACCTTGCGCGGAGTGATGTCCTGCGCCTGCTTGAGCAGATACCGGGGCTGCCCGTCCGGGTCGCGCACCACCGATGTGCTGGTCAGCGCCCAGGCGATGCCGCCATCCCGGTGGCACAGCCGCTGTTCCAGAGGGGCCGGGGGCCGATGCCCGTCGAGGATCAGCTTGTTGGCGCGGTAGTTCGCCTCGCGGTCGTCGGGGTGGAGGAGTTCGTTGGCGGGCATCGCCAGCAGCGTCTCGTGGTCGTAGCCGGTCAGGTGGCATAGCGCTTCGTTGGCGCGCAGAAACTTGCCATCGGTGCGGATGAGCGCCATCCCGACCGCCACGTCGTCGAAGGCGCTGCGGAAGCGGGCCTCGCCCTCCTGGCGCTCCGAGGCATCGGTCATCACCACCACGGCGCCGGTGACCCGGTCGTTATCGACGATGGGCGCGGCGGTATAGTCGGCAACGAAGATGGAGCCGTCTCCGCGCCGGAACAGGGCGTGTTCGTCCTGGCGGACCTGGCGTTCCTCCATGCAGGCGTGAATCGGCCACACCTCGGGTTCGTCGTGAACGCCGGCGTCGAGCAGATCGAACAGAACCTGGCCCTCGATGGTGACGGGCTCCCGGCTCAGCAGCAGGCAGCCGGCTTTGTTGGCGAAGACCACCCGGCCGTTGGTGTCCAGGCCGAATATTGCCTCGGCCGCGGCGTTCAGGATGAGATCATGGCGGCGGTTGACCTGCTCCAGGGCGTGTTCCACTGCCTTCTGTTCACTGATGTCCCGGATCTGGCTGGCCACGCAGGTGAGCCGCCCCTGGTCGTCCCGGATCAGGCTGCCCGTGACCAGGACCCAGATCACGCGTCCGGTCTTGTGCAGGTAGCGCTTCTGCACCTGGAACGTGTCCTGGGACGCCGCGCCGATCTGGTCGAGCTGTTCCCGGGTGGCGTGCTGGTCGGCCGGATGGGTGAGGTCGCGGTAGCCCATCTCCAGCAGCTCGTTCTGCGCGTAGCCAAGCAGATCACAGAGGGCCTGGTTGACGTAGAGGCAGTCACCGGTGCGAGGGTCGAACACGGCCATGCCCACCGCCGCCTTCTGGACGATCGCCTCGTAGGGGAGCGCGTGGCCGACCTGGGGGCTGGGGGCCGGGGGCGCCTTGCCCGAGGGCCGCGCCGCCAGCAGCAGATTGCCGGCAGCGTCGCGCCGGGCAGGGGCGAGCCGCAGGTGGGTCGCTTCCATCCAGTGCAGGGCACCGGCGGCATCGCGCAGCGGATAGGTGGCCGACACCGGGTCGCTGTTGAGCCGGGGTGTCTCGATGGCCCGGGTTAGCTCCTCCCGGTGCTCTTCGATTACGAACTCCTCCAGCGGCCGCCCGATCATCGCGGTGGGGGCGTGGCCCAGCAGCGACTCCCAGGAGGCCGACAGCTCCAGAATGGTGCCATCCGGCGCCAGTCGCGCAAACAGCTCCGATGCGCGCTCCGCCATGAAACGCTTGTAGCGTTCGGTCTCCTGCAGGGTCGCGGCCTCGCGCGATAGGGTGTTCCGTGCGGCCGTCAGCTCCTGCTGCAGGCTGGTGGAGCGTTGCTCACTGCCCATGAGCTGGCCGGAGAGCAACTGTCGCAGATGGTTCTCCCGACTCACCAGTCGCGCCGCGAGCCCGCTGAGGCCGACTCCGGCGAACAGCAGCATCAGCGCGTGCGCCGGGATCCAGCCACCACCGCCCACGGGCGTGGCATAGATTGTCCACTGGCGCCCGGCTACCTCGAGACTTCTGCGCTCATGGCGTCCATCCTCGAGCTGCTCGGGCCTGGTGTGCTCGGCCACGCCGTCACCGTTACCCGGCCCATGCAGCTGCAGTGGTGCTCCGCCCCCGGTGCGTTCGAACACGTGTAGCGCGACAGGGTAGTCGCGCCGAGCGTTGGCAGCGGCGCGGTCCAGCCGGATTGCCAGCGCGACCACGCCGGCCTCCTCTCCCTCCCGGCGAACCGGGTTGAACGCAATGAAGCCGGGCACTGGCTCGCCGTTGACGTGGAAAAGCACGACGCCCTGCGTGCCGGTCATGGTGCGGTTCTCGAGCGCGGTGTCCAGGGTGCGTAGGTGGGAGAGATTGTCGGCAGGCTCGGCGCGCAGAACACGGTGGGCGACAACACCGCCGCCGGAGCTGGCGAGCAGCGGGATGATCCGCAGTTCGTCGCTGTCATTCTCGGGCTCCATCCACGCCAGAAACTTGAGCCCGTTGTCGGTGGTGGGTCGTCGGGTTTCCTCGTAGCGCTCGGGGTCGATCTCCGCTCCGGCCTCGATGAGTGCGCCCAGGTTGTGCGCGCGCTCCAGGTGCCTGTCCATCGTCTGACCGAAGGTGTCCAGGGTCTGCTCCGCGTGCTCGCGGAAAATCTCCGCCCGGTGCTGCGCATTCTGCGCGATCAGTGTCGCCGTGGCGGCGATGGTCAGGCACAGGCCGCTGACGCCCACCCAGAACGCGCGTCCGGGGCGCCATCGCCGACGTTGCGTGGCGCCTGGGGATGGCCGCGCGCCGTGATGCGTTCCGAGATGGTCGTTCATTGCTCCCGGCTCCCCGGAGCGGACTGAGCCATCCCCTGGTGTGGGTGGTGCACGCGCTGATCCGGTTCGATCCTGTCCATGGAATCACAGGGGCCCCTCTCAGGCCCTTCCCTGTTGCTAGCTGTTGTTGTCGGCCGCCACCGAGGCGGTCAGGTCGGGGCGCGAATCCGCCGCGAACTCGAAAGCATCGCGGAAGAAGTGCTGCTCGTCGATCCCGTGACGGGCGAAGTCCCTCTGCGCTGCCGCGATCATGGCGGGTGGCCCGCTCATGTAGACGGCATACCTGCTCAGGTCAGGATAGTCCTGAAGGAGCATGTTGTGGACCAGCCCGATGCGGCCGTCCCAGTCGTCCTCCGGCTGCGGCTCGGACAGGCACGGCGTGTACTGAAGCGGTTCGTGGTCCCGTGCCCATGCCTGCAGCTGTTCGTCCGCATACAGATCCTGCCGCGAACGCACGCCCCAGAACAAGTGGACCGGACGCTGGTCACCTGTGTGAATCAGGTGCGCCAGCATACTCATCAAAGGGGCGATGCCGGTGCTGCCGGCAATCATGAGGATTGGCCGGTGGTCCTCCTCGCGGATGTGAAAGGTGCCGAACGGCCCCTCGATGCGCAGCAGTGCCTTCTCCTGCATGGCGTGGAACACCTGCTCGCTGAACTCGCCGCCCTCGATGTGGCGGACCTGCAGCGCGAGCAGATCGTCGTCGTGGGGGGCGTTCGCCAGGGAGTAACTGCGCCGTCGCCCGTCGCGGAGGAGGATGTCCACGTACTGGCCCGGCAGAAAGGCGAGGCGTTCGCTGTCCGGCAGCTTCAGGTGCAGGCCCATGACGTCCGGCGCCAGGCGTTCCATGTGCGCGACCCGGCAGCGCATCTTGCGCGGCGGGATGTCGGCCGCCTCCCGGACTTCGCGGACCTCGATCACCAGATCGCTGGTGGGCCGGGCCATGCAGAACAGCGCCTGACCAACGGCCAGCTCCTTCTCGTCCAGGCTCTCCGGCGGCTCGCCTCCCGGGTAGGTGACGGCACCCTCGACAACCTTGCCCATGCAGGTACAGCAGGTGCCGCTGCGGCAGCTGTAAGGTATGACCAGCCCGTGCCGTAGCGCCGCGTCGAGAACGGACTGTTCCGGCTCCACGGTGAAGGTGTGGCCACTGGGTTCGATGGTGACGGTGTAACTCATGTCATTTCCCTGCCTCGCCCCATCATTGTGACGCAATGCGGCATGAGCGCAAACGGTCAGCCGGCACCAGGCACCCGGTGCCGGCTAATATTCCGACGCCTGTAACACCCCGTGAGTTCCCTGCCGCGTGCCCGGCCTAGCAGAGCAGGCACGAGCCTGCGGCAAGTATAGGCTTGCCGTCAGTCGATACCCAGCTCGTCCCAGCGCTCGTCCACCCGGCGCTTGATCTCCGGGTCCATGGTGATGGGCCGGCCCCATTCCCGGTCGGTCTCGCCCTTCCACTTGTTGGTGGCGTCGAAGCCGATCTTCGAGCCGAGCCCGGAGACCGGCGAGGCGAAGTCCAGGTAGTCGATGGGCGAGTTGTCGATGAAGGTGCTGTCGCGCTGCGGGTCCATGCGCGTGGTCATGGCCCAGATCACGTCGTTCCAGTCCCGGGCGTTGACGTCGTCATCCGTGACAATGACGAACTTGGTGTACATGAACTGCCGCAGGAACGACCACACCCCCAGCATCACGCGCTTGGCGTGGCCCGGGTACTGCTTCTTCATGGTCACCACCGCCATGCGATAGGAGCAGCCTTCCGGCGGCAGGTAGAAATCCACGATCTCCGGGAACTGTTTCTGCAGGATCGGCACGAACACCTCGTTCAGTGCCACCCCGAGCACCGCCGGCTCATCCGGCGGCCGGCCCGTGTAGGTGCTGTGATAGACCGGGTTGCTGCGGTGGGTGATGCGCTCGATGGTGAATACCGGGAAGCGGTCCACCTCGTTGTAGTAGCCGGTGTGATCGCCGAACGGGCCTTCATCCGCCCAATCGTCCGGGTAAATGTGGCCTTCAAGCACGATCTCCGCCGAAGCGGGCACCTGCAGGTCGGAGCCGATGCACTTGCCCAGCTCGGTCTTGCTGCCGCGGAGCAGCCCCGCGAAGGCGTATTCGGAGAGGGTGTCCGGCACGGGGGTGACGGCGCCCAGGATCGTCGCCGGGTCCGCGCCCAGGGCCACGGCAATGGGGAACGGCTCGCCGGGGTGTTCCTGCTGCCATTCCTGGAAATCCAGCGCGCCGCCCCGGTGGCCGAGCCAGCGCATGATCACCCGGTTGCGGCCGATCACCTGCTGGCGGTAGATGCCCAGGTTCTGCCGCTCCTTGTGCGGGCCACGGGTGACCACCAGCGCCCAGGTGATCAGCGGGCCGGCGTCGCCGGGCCAGCAGGTCCAGATGGGCAGGCGGGAGAGGTCGACATCGTCGCCCTCGATCACGTGCTCCTGGCACTCCGGCCGCCGCACCGTCTTCGGCCCCATGTTCAGCACCTGCTTGAAGATGGGGAGCTGCTTCCAGGCGTCCTTCATGCCCTTGGGCGGGTCGGGCTCCTTGAGAAAGGCCAGCAGCTTGCCGATTTCGCGCAGGGCTTCGGTGCCGTCCGCGCCCATGCCCAGCGCCACGCGATATGGCGTGCCGAACAGGTTGCCCAGCACGGGGATGTCCGACCCCACGGGGTTCTCGAACAACAGCGCCGGCCCGCCCTTGCGCAGGGTGCGGTCGCAGATCTCGGTCATCTCCAGATTCGGGTCCACCGGCGCGGAGATGCGCTTGAGCTCCCCGTCGCGCTCCAGGCGGTCCATGAAATCGCGCAGATCCCGGTACTGCAGGCTGGCCATGGCTGACGCTCCCGTTGGCTGGTGTACGTGCGGTTGTGTGCGGGGATCATCGCACACAACCGGGGCTGGATGGGATGGAGCATTGACAGCAATGTTATAACATTGCTTATACGGTTTCTGGACCGGTTGACCCTGTCAGTACGGGGCAGTAGCTTTGCCGTTTCGCTCTCGGGTGCCTTCAGGCCGTTCCGGCCGGGAAGGTGAAACGGGAACCCGGTGAGGCATGGGCAACGCGCCCCGTGCCAAGTCCGGGACTGCCCCCGCAACGGTGAGCGTGTTGCAGCGGACCATCCCCGCCACTGTGGCTGAAGCCACGGGAAGGCGGTCCGCTCGGATGCTGCGGCATCCACACGCGAGTCCGGAGACCGGCCCGAGAGTCAGCCCCGGCGTTCCCTGTGATCGCCGGGCCTTGTCCTGGTGGTACGTGGGGTGCCTCCGGCGAAGTATGTCCTGAACCGCAACTGGTCGTCCGAGAAGGCTGCCAGCCCGTCACACGGGACGTGGTCGGCGCATGCCTTGCTGTCCTCCCTGAAAACACCGGGATTCCCTGCAGCCAAGGAGAGAGCAGATGGATAGGGTATCCCCTCTTGATACGCAGCAACGTGCATCCGGCGTACGGATGCGTCACGGGTTGGTGGCAGCCGCGCTGCTCACGGCCACCCCTCTGGCCCACGCCGGCGGCCACCAGTCGCTGGCACCGCTCACAGTGACGCCGGAGACTACCGCGCCGTCAGGCCCGCTGGCCCTGGACCAGCCCACGAGCACGGGCAGCCGCCTCGGGCTCACCCTGGAAGAGCTCCCCGCCAGCGCCACGGTCATCGACAGCGACACCCAACGGCAGCGCGGCGTGCGCACCAGCCGCGAGGCGGTGGAAGCGGCTCCGGGGTTTACCGCCGGTGAACCACCCGGCTCGCCGGGGTCGTTCTCAAGCCGCGGTTTCACGGGTGGCGACATCGTCGTGCTCCACGACGGCATCCGCGAACCCGGCATGTCCGCCAGCACCGACAACGTCTGGCTCTACGACCGCGTCGAGGTCCTGCGCGGCCCTGCTTCCGTGCTCCACGGGGAGGGCGCCATCGCCGGTGCGATCAACTACGTGCCGCGCCAGCCGAACCCGGAGCAGCACGAGGGTGATCTGCTGCTCTCCGCCGGCTCGTTCGGGCGCACCTGGGTTGCCGCCGGCGCCGGTGGGCCTACTGATCTGGACGGGCTCTCCTACCGGGTGGACGCCAGCCGCCTCACGTCCGATGGCGACATCGACCGCTCCGGCACCCGCCACGACAGCCTTGCCGGCAGTCTGCGCTATGACGCCAGCGACCGCTTGCGCTTTACCGTATCGGCCCAGGCGGAATGGGACGACACCGAGCCCTATTTCGGCACCCCCGTGATCGATGGCGGCATCGACGACCGCACCGTGGGCAACAACTACAATGTCGCCGACGCGGAGATGACCATGGAGGGCTACTGGCTGCGGTTCGATACCGAGTTCGCGGCCACAGAGCGCCTGCGCTTGCGCAACCGCACCTACGGCCACACCGGCGAGCGCACCTGGAAAAACGTGGAGAGCTACAGCTACGACCCCGAGGAGGACGTGATCGAGCGCAGCGTGCCGATCGGGATCGTCCACGAGCAGGACCTGATCGGTAACCGCCTGGAGGCCGTTCACGATCACACACTCTTCGGGTTGCCGCATCGGGTGACCGTCGGCACCGACATCAGCCGCACCCAGTTCCGCCATGTGAACGACTCGCCCTACGTGGGCGACGACACCGTCGACGTCGACAATCCCGACCCGGGCCTCTATTCCTCCTTTTCCGACACACCGATGCAGCCAAGCGTCCGCACCGACAACGACCGCATTGCCCTGTTCGGCGAAAACCGCCTGAGCGTTGGCGGCGGGCTGCATCTCATCGGCGGCCTGCGCACCGAACAGATCCGCCTGCACGGCCGCGATCTCCGGGAAGGCACCAGTGACCGCGAGCGCTATACCCCTACCACGGGGCGACTGGGGGCAGTCTGGGAGCTACCGGCCGGCTGGACCGCCTACGCCCAGTACGCCACCGGCGCCAAACCGGTCAGCACCCCGGTCACCCACTCCCCGGCACGGGAGAGCCAGCGGCTCGAGCGCTCCCGGGCCGCCGAGGTGGGGTTGCGGCACCGCGCCTGGAACGACCGCCTGGAGTGGACCCTGACTGCCTACGACATTGCCAAGCGCAACCTCAGTGTTCAGGATCCGGAGAACCCCGACGAGAACCGCCAGATCGGCCGTCAGGAGTCCCAGGGGCTGGAGCTGACCATGGCCGTGCGCCCCTGGGATCGCTGGAAGTTCGAGGCCGACGGCACCGTGCTGAACGCCGAGTACGCGGACTATCAGAGTGGGGACGAGCGTTTCGACGGCAACACGCCCCCGAACGTGCCCGAGCGGCTGGCCAACCTGCGCGCCCACTGGTACGCCACCGACCGTCTCACCCTGCAGACCGATCTGCGCTACGTCGGCCCGCGCCAGGGGGATGACGCCAACACGGTGGACGTGCCGTCGTACACGCTGTTGGGCGCCGCCGCCACGTGGCAGTTCCGCTCCGCTGAGGTGACCCTGCGCGGCCGCAACCTCACCGACGAGCAGCACGTCACCTGGAGTTCGTTCAATGGCAGCCAGTGGCTGCTGGGTGAGTCCCGCAGTGTCGATCTCACCCTGAGCACGCACTTCTGATGGCGTTCAAGCGGCAGATCTACCTCTGGCACCGGTATCTGGGCATCGCCCTGTGCCTGCTCATCGCCATGTGGTTCGCCTCCGGCATCGTGCTCATGTACGTGGGCTACCCGTCGCTGGACGACGAGGCCCGCCTGGCCGGGTTGCCCACCCTGGAGGCCGACGCCGGGCTGGCTCCGCCCGCAGCCGTGATGGAACGCTACGGCGACGTGGACGCCCTGCGCCTCAACGCCGCGCCCGGCCGGCCGGCGTATCACTTCCGACAGGGCGGTGAATGGCAAAGCGTCGATGCCGCCACCGGCGAGCCCCTGACCCTGGATGCCATGGAGCTCGCCGGCGCTGCCCGCCGCCATGCGGGCGCCGAGGCGGTGGCCCTGGAGCCGGTGGAAGTGGATCAGTGGACGGTCTCCGGCCGCTTCAACGCCCATCGGCCCCTGGTGCGAGCCCGCATGGAGGACGATGCCGGCTCCTGGCTTTACCTGTCGTCGAGCACTGGCGAGGTGGTACAGGCCACCACGCGCTTCGAGCGGGGCTGGAACTGGGTGGGTGCCGTGGTGCACTGGATCTACCCGTGGCAGCTCCGCCAGCACCCCGAGCTGTGGCGGCAGGTGGTGATCTGGCTGTCCGTGCCCGCCATCGCCCTGATCCTCTCCGGCACCGTGGTGGGCTTTTGGCGGCTGCGGGTCCGGCGGCGCTACAAGGGCGGCCGCATGACGCCCTACCAGGGATGGCACCGCTGG
Organism: Aquisalimonas sp. APHAB1-3; assembly: GCF_048323695.1. Lineage (NCBI taxonomy): Bacteria > Pseudomonadati > Pseudomonadota > Gammaproteobacteria > Chromatiales > Ectothiorhodospiraceae > Aquisalimonas > Aquisalimonas sp. APHAB1-3. The sequence continues at coordinate 83,954 of NZ_JBLWFT010000013.1, forward strand.
CACCACATTCTCGGCATCGCCTGCGTGGTGTTCGTGTTCACCTTCATGTTGAGCGGCCTGCTCTCCATGAACCCGGGGCGCGTGTTCACCCCACCGGCCCCGGATGCAGGACAGACCGACGCATGGGCGGACGGCCCCCTGATCACCGAGGCTGCCGTCTCACCGGCCGCGCTGCTCGCGGCAGCGCCCTATGGCGTGCGTGAGCTGGAATGGGATCGCCAGGCCGGTGCCGCGCTCGTCCACCTCCACGGCGCCCATACCAGCCACGTGCGCCAGGCGGACGGCAGCCCCTTCGAGCCGGACGCCGACACCCTGATCGCCCGCGCCGAAGAGCTGGTCAACGAGGGCAGTATCACCGAGGCCACCCGGCTCACGGACTACGACCACTACTACTATGCCCGCCGCAACGACCGGCCGCTGCCCGTGCTTCGCCTGCGCTACGACGACGCCGCCGGCACCACCCTCTACATCAACCCGGAGACAGCCACTATAGAGTCGCGCATCGACCACAGCGGACGCTGGCGGCGCTGGCTGTACAATGGCCTCCACAGCCTGGACTTCCCGGTGCTGTGGGAGCGCCGGCCGCTGTGGGACGTGGTGGTGCTGGGCCTGTCCCTGGCAGGGCTGGCGTTCAGCCTGACCGGCGCGGTGATCGGGTGGAAGCGGCTTGTGGGCCGCGTCCGGGTGAAACGACGACACTGAGGTGAGACCAGTCCATGCGGGCGATTCCCTGGCGGCACGTGGAGCCGCTGACCCTGACGCTCTGGTGCGCCCTGCTGGCCGTGGCGGGCTCGCTGTTCACCCAGTGGCCGCTGCGCCTGGACGGCCTGCCGGCAGCCGGGCGGCCCGCGCTCATGGCCCTGGCGCTGGTGGTGTTCATCGCCGCGCTGCTGCGCCCGTGGGAGAAGGGATTCGCCGAACGCTGGTCGATCTACCGCCTCGGCCCACCTCGCGCCAGCGCCGGCGGATTCATCCTGCTGCTGATCGCCATCCCCGTGCTCAACTATGGCAGCATCGCCCTGTACACGGCCCTCGCGGAGCCGGAGCAGGTGTGGGTGCCGGTGCTGGAAGGGGTCATGGGCGAGCCCGGCGGCCTCTGGATGCTGCTGATCCTGCTCCTCCTCGCCGCCCCGCTCATCGAAGAGCTGCTGGTGCGCGGGCGCTTGCAATACCAGGTGGGCCGGCGCTGGGGCGTGCCCGCCGCCATCGCCATCTCCGCCACCGTGTTCGCATGGCTGCACGGCCTGCCGCAACTGGTACCCGTCTATGTCGCCTTCGGCGTGCTCCTGGGCGTGGCCGTGTGGCTCACCGGCAGTGTATGGACGGGCGTGATCATCCACGCGCTGCACAACGGCGCCACGTTCGGGCTGTTTCTTCTGGCGGCGTCCATGGACGTGGCCCCGGCCGAGACCACAGACGCCGCAGCGGACACCGCCGCCCTCCTGCAGGCCGGCGGTTCGGCCCTGCTCCTGGGCGCGGCCCTCCTGGCGCTGGCACTGCGCATCGGCCACTGGCCCGGCCGCCACAGCGGCGGCCCCGTTCGCTGGGGGCCACTGCTGTGGATCGGGCCGCCGCTGGTGGCACTGAATGCGGCGCCGTTGATTACTGGGTGAAACATCCTACGAGTACAGACGAAGCCAGCGAGGCTTGGGGTTGGCTCCGAAAAGCCTTGTTGGCAACCACCGCTCTTTTGGGTAATTTCTGCATTGAGCGGTGCCAGAAGGGCCCGCCAAGGATGATCCCCCCTCTATGGAAGGAGAGACTAATGGGCAAAGAAGCCGTCGTTGATGTCATCAACGCTTTGTACAAAGGCGCAGGAATCCACAAGAGGTATTCCGGCGAGGTCAATGAGCAGGTTGCCCGGGTTTTGGGCAAGATGCTCGAGGAAATACGCGGCTGTTCAGACGCCTTTTCCTGGATCCCCCGGCCAACTGGCGGACGAGCCACCATCTCCTGGATCGCTCGGAATTTCGCGAGGAGCACGATAGATCGCCTGAGAGCGAGCCAATCCCTCACCTGTGCTAGGGCGGTGATCTATAAGTGGGACCGTAAGCTTGATATGGCAGGGAGGGGGATCCTGTGACAAGGACAGTCCGGACGCTTCTTGTACTCTGCGCGCTGGCAATCCATCCCCTCGCACAGGCTACACCACCGGCCGAGTCGTGGCCGTCGACCAAATGCAGTAACGGTGACTACTGGCTTGCGTTCGCCGAAGTTGAGATGTGCTTTGAGCGGTCAGATATCCGCCGACTCGAACACAGCAACCTCCCGAGCCCAACGGTGACCATGCAGCTCCATGACGGAGAGCAGACCACCGATCTCACCTTCTCCCGACTAGATGACCAGATGCTGACCGGGGGGCTGCATGAACACCTGGGGAAGAGCGTCTCGGAAACGTTCGAGCTGCTCCGCCAGAGCAATGGTGGCGAGAAGCACGACCTGGCCCGAGAGGTGATGGACGTCGACCAGAACGCCACCGTGCGCGTCTACGGAAACGGCCAATCAAAAGCCTACGCCCTGCTCCGTGAAAGCGGCAAGTACAGCTCCATCTTCATGCTGCACAAGGACCGAGAAGGCGGCATCAAGATTGGTGGGGAGTTCGACCAGCACCTGGCTGAACGCCTGCTTTCTGCAATGCGCCCGTAATCCAGCCAAGCCGGCCCGCACGCTAAATGCCTCGGGCCGGCCGACGCTTCGCTCCAGAACACCCGTTTGGCAGCCGATACGATTTCCGGTAGCGTCTCCGTTAAGCGCCGCCGGATAGGCCCAGCCATGGACAGTAACAACGAGAGTGAAACGGGGCGCGGTATTGCCATTCCTGACCCCTGTATCTGAGTTCCAGAGACCCAACCGCTCAAATGCCCGCCTGGTGTCGGCCAGGCGCCCGTCGGATGTGACGTGTTGATGCGCGTCAGAGCCCGCCATTCCGGCGCCTCTGGTTGTGTGGCCGCAGGTTATACGTCAGTAATGACGCGATGTAACACGTGTGTATCGAGGTCTACTTCTAGTTGGGCAGTATGAACGACGACGACCGGACTAACGAGATCGGGCTAGCACGATTCGCCCGCGAGTATTACGACTCGTAAGCGCCCGGTGATGACCGTCTTGCAGTAAGGGGTTGGGGTGTTCAGCGGTTGATTTCGTCGGTGAACTCGCCGTGTTCCATTGCCGCCTCGATGGCCGCGTCAAGCCGCAGGAGGGTCTCAGCG
>NZ_JBLWFT010000014.1:0-80532 GCF_048323695.1 Aquisalimonas sp. APHAB1-3
AGCGCTGCTGCCGGCGGTGCTGGCCGGGGATGATGCGGTCGGGGCCATGCCGGCGGAGTGGTTGTAGCGGCGGTGCCTGGGCGGGGGTGGTGGACCTGAAGGTCCACCCTACGCCCTCCGCGCCCCGAGCCCCGCACCCCGCGCCGCGCACCCGCGCACCCGCGCACCCGGCACCCGGCACCCGGCACCCGGCACCCGGCATCCGGCATCCGGCATCCGGGCATCCGTAGGGTGGACCTTCAGGTCCACCGTGCTCACCACGGCCTGTACCATCCAAAAAAAAGCCGGCCCTCGGGCCGGCTTTTTCGTGCGGAGACAGAAGCCTCAGAAGCTCTCGCCGAAGGCCTGCTTGTACCAGCCCTTGAACTGCTCCAGCGTGAAGTGGTGGTTCTGGGTGCCGGAGCGGGCCACCTTGATGCTGCCCATGAGCGAGGCGATCTGACCGGTGGTCTTCCAGTCCAGACCCTTGATCAGACCGTACAGGATGCCGGCACGGTAGGCGTCGCCACAGCCGGTGGGGTCGAGGACGTCCTCGGGCTTCACGGCGTCCACGTGGATGGTTTCGCCATTGGCATAGATGTCCGATCCCTCACCACCGCGGGTGACGATCAGCGCATCCAGTTTCTTCGCCAGGTCATCCATGCTCAGGCCGGTGCGATCCTGAACCATGCGGGACTCGTAGTCGTTCACCGCCATGTAGGTAGCCTTGTTGACGAAGTCCAGGAGCTCCTCGCCATTGAACATGGGCAGGCCCTGGCCCGGATCGAAGATGAACGGAATGCCGGCATCGGCGAACTGCTGCGCGTGGGCGATCATGCCGTCACGGCCGTTCGGCGCCACGATGCCGATCTTCGCGCCCTCGTTGGTGGGCACGCTCACCTCGTGGGCCATGTTCATGGCGCCCGGGTGGAAGGCGGTGATCTGGTTGTCGTCCAGATCGGTGGTGATATACGCCTGGGCACAGTACTGGTCGTCGTAGCGGCGGACGTAGTCCTGCGGCACGCCCCAGTCCTTCATCCACTCGCTGTATTTGTCGAAATCCTTGCCCACGGTGGCCAGCGGCAGGCCGCGCTCACCCAGTAGCATCAGGTTGTAGGCGATGTTGCCGGCACAGCCGCCGAACTCGCGCCGCAGCTCGTCCACCAGGAAGGCGACGTTGAGGATGTGCACCTGCTCGGGCAGCACGTGATTCTTGAAACGGTCCCGGAAGACCATGATGGTATCGAACGCAACGGAACCGCTGATCAGTGCGGACATGTGTTGCTCTCCCCTCTTGCTAATGAAATCGATCGGCCGGACGCGCCGGACGGCTGGCATGCCACGCCCGTTCCCCCGCGAGCCGGAGGCCTCCGAGCGCAGAGATGGGGGGCGTGGCGGCGGGCCAGCGTCAGCTGGCCTCGCCCTGCCATTTCAGATCCAGTTCCTTGGCCGCCTTGACCTCGTCCAGGCGCCGCACCGGCATGTTGTAGGGTGCGCCCTTGACGAACTCCTTGTCGTGACGGGCCTCTTCGCGGATGGTCACCATGGCCTGCACGAAGCCGTCGAGATCATCCACGGTCTCCGTCTCCGTGGGCTCGATCAGCAGGCACTCCGGAACCAGCAGCGGGAAATAGGCCGTCGGGGCGTGATACCCCAGGTCCAGCAGGCGCTTGGCGAAGTCGCCGGCGGTCACGCCCAGCTCCTTGGCCTCGCCCTTGAGACTGATGATGAACTCGTGACTCGCCCGCCGCTCCGGCAGCCAGACCTGGAAGCCCTCCGCCTTGAGGCGGGTCATCAGGTAGTTGGCGTTGAGCGTGGAGTACTCGGCCACGCGCGTCATGCCCTCGCGGCCCAGCATGCGGGCGTACACGTAGGCACGCAGAAGCACGCCGGCGTTGCCGCCGAACGCCGACAGGCGACCGATGGTCTGCGGGATGTCCTTCTCGGTGCGCCAGTAGTACTGGCCGTTGTCCTCGCCGACCTGGGGAATCGGCGTGTGCGGCAGCAACCGTTCGCCCACCCCGATGGCCCCGGCACCCGGCCCGCCGCCGCCGTGGGGCGTCGAGAAGGTCTTGTGCAGATTGATGTGGATGACATCAAAGCCCATGTCGCCGGGGCGCACCTTGCCGAGAATGGCGTTAAGGTTGGCGCCGTCGTAGTACAGCAGCCCGCCCGCCTCGTGGACCAGCGTGGCGATCTCCTGGATGCGACGCTCGAACACGCCCACGGTGGACGGGTTGGTGAGCATGATGCCGGCGGTCTGGGGTCCGACGGCCTCCTGCAGCGCCGCCATGTCAACGTCCCCGTCGGCGGCGGTGGGGATTTCCCGCACCTTGTAGCCACACATGACGGCCGTCGCCGGGTTGGTGCCGTGGGCGGCATCCGGGACGATGATCTCGGTGCGGCCATCGTCACCGCGCGCGTCGTGGTAGGCCCGGATCATGGCCACCCCGGCAAACTCACCCTGCGCGCCGGCCATGGGGGCCAGCGACACGGTCTTCATGCCGGTGACTTCCGCCAGCATCTCCTGGAGGTTGTACAGACACCCCAGGAAACCCTGCCCGGTGCTGTCCGGCGCATGAGGGTGGCGATCCAGAAAGCCGGGCAGCATGGCCAGGCTGTTACAGGCTCGCGGGTTGTACTTCATGGTGCACGAGCCCAGCGGGTAAAAGTTGGTGTCGATGGAGAAGTTCTTCTGCGACAGGCGGGTGTAGTGACGCACCACCTGCAACTCCGAGACTTCGGGCATCACGGCGCGCTGCTTGCGCCGGAACTCGGCCGGAATGTCGGCCAGATCGGCGTGTTCCGCCGGCGCCTGGGCGCGGGCATAGCGCCCGCTGCGACCCAGGTCGAAGATCAGCGATTCCTGACTCACGGTAGAACCTCCGGTTGCTCAGGCGGCCTTGGCCAGCGCGTGGCTCAGGGCGTCCGCGAAGCGATCGATATCGGCGTCGGTCACCGTCTCGGTCGCGCAAACGAGCAGGGCATTGCTCAGGCGCTTGTCGTGACGGCCCAGCGGATAACCCGCCAGAATGCCCTGGCTCGCGAGCTGCTGGAACACCGGCTCGGCCGGCCGGTCCAGCTCGACCACGCGCTCATGGAAGTAGGGGCCGTCGAAACGCAGGCTGACACCCTTGATGCCGGCCAGGCGCTCGGTGAGCTTGCGGGTGTTGGCGTGGCAGTGCCCCGCCACCCGCTCCAACCCCTCGGCACCGAGGAGCGACAGGTAGATCGTCGCCGCGGTCACCATCAGGCCCTGGTTGGTGCAGATGTTCGAGGTGGCCTTGTTGCGCCGGATGTGCTGCTCCCGCGCCTGCAGAGTCAACGTGTAACCGGTGCGACCTTCCAGATCCACGGTACGGCCCACGATACGACCCGGCATCTGTCGCACATGCGCCTTGCGGCAACACATGAAGCCGAAATACGGGCCGCCCGACGACAGCGGGATCCCCAGGGGCTGCCCCTCGCCGCAGGCGATGTCGGCACCGTTCTCGCCCCACTCCCCGGGAGGTGTCAGCACCGCCATGGCAGTGGGATTGACTACCGCGATGACCAGGGCGCCGTTGCGCTGGGCCCAGTCGGTGAGCGCCTGTGCTTCCTCCAGGCGGCCGAACCAGTTGGGCTGCTGAATGACCAGCGCAGCGATGTCCTCGCCCTCCCATTGCTCCAGCGTCTCGACGTCCACGGCACCTGTTTCAGCGTTGCTGGCCACTGTCTCCAGGGTGATGCCCTGGTTGCCGACGATGGTCCGAGTGGCATCGCAGTACATCGGGTTGACCGTGTCCGGCACGAGGATGCGACCGGATTTGGATTTCCGGTTGGCGCGCACGGCCATGAGCACGGCCTCGGCCAGTGCGGAGCCGCCGTCGTACAGGGATGCGTTGGACGCATCCATGCCCATCAGCCCGGACATCATGCTCTGGTACTCGTAGATGAGCTGCAGCGTGCCCTGGCTGGCTTCGGCCTGATAGGGCGTGTAGGCACTGTAGTACTCGCCGCGGGTGGTGATCTCCCACACCGCCGCGGGGACGTGATGGCGGTACGCCCCCGCCCCCAGGAAACACGGCCCCAGCATGTCGCTGGCGGCGCGCTCGTTCATCTCCCGGGTGATCTCCATCTCGGAGACACCTTCGGGGATGCCGGGCAGGCCGGGATCGATCAGGTCCGAGGGCACTTCGTCGAACAGCGAGTTGATGCTGTCGACGCCCACTTCCGCCAGCATGCGGCGGATGTCTTCATCGGTATGTGGAATGAACGGCATGGTATTACCCGCCTCCGTTTTGAAAAACAGACCTCACCCGTCGTCTTCTTCCGTGATGAGCTGTTCGTAAGCGTCGGCGTCCATGAGCTCTTCCAGGGCGTCCGGATCATCCAGCTTGATGCGCATGATCCAGCCTTCGCCGTAGGCGTCGGTATTCACCAGTTCCGGCGCGTCCTGGAGCTGGGCGTTGGCGTCGATGACGGTGCCGGACACCGGCGCGTACACGTCGGAGGCGGCCTTCACGGACTCAACCACGGCGACGGCCTCTCCCGCTTCCACGGTGCGGTCGATCTCCGGCGTTTCCACGAACACCAGATCGCCGAGGGCGTCCTGGGCGTGGTCGCTGATGCCGACGGTCACGGTGCCGTCGTCGTCCTGACGGACCCACTCGTGGCTCGATGCGTACTTCAGATCGCTGGGTACGTTGCTCATTGGTTTGCGTCCCTTAAGTTTCTGACCCTCGACAACCGGGTCGTTCAATTAATGAAAGCTTGACCATTGCGGACGAACGGCGGTTTCACCCGCCGCACGGGCAGCGCCCGTCCGCGCATGTCGACTGTCCACGGGCCGTCATCGCCGGCGGGAATACGCGCCATGGCGATGGAACAGCCCAGTACCGGCGAGAAGCCGCCGGACGTGATTTCTCCGGTGCCGCCGGCTTCGGAACTCAGGGCCTGGCCGTGCCGGAGCACGCCCCGGCCCTCCAGCACGAAGCCCACGAGGCGTCGCGGCACGCCCGCTTCACGCTGAGCCTCCAGCGCACTGCGGCCAATGAAGTCCCGGTCTTCCGGCGTCCACGCCACGGTCCAGCCCAGCGCCGCTTCCAGCGGCGTGGTCGTGGTGTCCATGTCCTGGCCGTACAGGTGCAGACCCGCCTCCAGGCGCAGGCTGTCACGGGCGCCCAGACCACAGGGCGCGGCGCCCGCCGCCGTGAGGTGGTCCCAGAGATCCACGGCGGAGCGCGCCGGAAGAATCACTTCAAAGCCGTCTTCGCCGGTGTAACCGGTGCGGGCGATCAGCCAGTCCCCGGTTTCCACGGCACGGAAGGGTTTCAATGTGCTCAGCCGATGCTCGAGGCGCGCGTCCACCGCATGCCCCAGGCACTGCTCCGCCTGCGGCCCCTGCACGGCAATCATGGCGGCATCCGCCCGTTCGCGAACCCGCACGTCGAACTGCTCGGCATGGCGGGTGATCCAGTCGATGTCCTCGGCCCGCCGCGCCGCATTGACCACGATGCGGTAGCGACCCTCGGAAAGGTAATAGACGATCAGGTCGTCGATGATGCCGCCTTCGTCGTTGAGCATGCAGGTGTAGAAGGCCTGCCCCGGCTCTTTCAGGCGCGCCGCATCATTGGCCAGAATGTGGCGCAGGAAGGCGAGCGCGTCCGCACCGGAGACATCCACCACTCCCATGTGCGACACGTCGAACAGGCCGGCGGCGGTGCGCACCTGCTCGTGTTCCTTGATCTGAGAGCCGTAGTTCACAGGCATTTCCCAGCCGGCGAAGTCCACGAGTTTGGCGCCTGCGGCCTTGTGACGTTCGTACAACGGTGTGCGCTGCAACATGGTTGCGCAGAACCCTCCTGATTGCGTGGCGCGTCTGCCCGCAGCAGAAGCACAGGATTGGGGCTCCACCACGGGCGGACGAGCGGTTCGGGCCGAGCGTTGCCGCCGTAGCGCAACGCCCCTGAACCGCTTCGCTGGTCAAAATCTAAACCGCAAGGGTATGCCGGCTGGAGTTCAGTAGCAACCGCTGCCCGGTAACGGGTGCATGCAGCGACGCCCGGCCGAATGGGCGTTCAACAGCCCGGCCACCATGCCCTTAAACCCAGACAAACCCCCTAAAAAACAGAGACTTTAAACAGGTTTTTGATCGCACATGGAGCGCAGCCACCGACGGTGGAGAAAGCCCCTTCTCCGACAGGAAATGGATTCTTTCCGACCGGTTTCTCCCGCCATTGCGCCTGCAGCGGATGCACACCCAAGCGTGAACCGTTATCATTTGCAACCACTGATCGGCCGGGCATCCGCCCATGGCCAGCCGAACCACGCCCACAGGAGGTCGCCCTTGCCGCCGATGGCCAGCGCCCGGCTCCCATCCCTGATCCGGGAACTGCTCCCGCGGATGGATGTGTGGAAGGCGCTCACGCTCGCGATCGCCGCCCTGGTGGCGCTGCCGGTGGTCGTGGTGCTTGCGCACGTGGTCATTCCGACCGACGGCATCTGGACGCACCTCTCCAATACCGTCCTCACCCGTTACGTGGGCAATACGCTGTTCCTGCTGGTCACGGTCGGCTGCGGCACGCTGGTGATCGGCGCGAGCACGGCATGGCTGGTGGTCATGTGCCGGTTTCCGGGCCAGCGCATCTTCGAATGGGCGCTACTGCTGCCCCTCGCCGTTCCCACCTACGTGATCGCCTACGCCTACACCGACTTCCTGCAGTTCGCCGGGCCGGTGCAGACCTGGCTGCGGGAAGTGTTCGAGTGGAGCCGTCACGATTACTGGTTTCCGGAGATCCGTTCCCTCGGCGGCGCGGCCACGCTCATGACGTTCGTGCTCTACCCCTACGTCTACCTGCTCGCCCGCGCCGCCTTTCTCGAGCAGTCGGTCTGTGTGCTGGACGTGGGGCGCACCCTCGGCCGCGGACCCTGGCGGCTGTTCTCCGGGGTCGCCCTGCCCCTGGCCCGGCCCGCCCTCGCTGGCGGCGTCGCGCTGGCCCTGATGGAGACGCTCAACGACTTTGGTGCGGTGCAGTTCTTCGGCGTGGACACGTTCACCACCGGCATCTACCGGACCTGGTTCGGGCTCGGCGAACCTGTGGCCGCAGCCCAGCTCGCCGCCTTCATGATGGTGTTCGTGCTGGTGCTGGTGGTGCTGGAGCGATGGTCACGGGGCCGCAGCCGCTACTTCCATACGTCCAGCCGCTATCAGGCCCTGCCGGAATACCAGCTGCGGGGCTGGAGCCGGATCGGGGCCATCCTCGCCTGCGGACTGCCGGTGCTGATCGGCTTCATCGGCCCCGCGCTGCTGCTGAGCAGCATGAGTATCCAGCAGGGCGACGCACTGCTGGGGACGCGCTTCCTGGAGTTCGCCCGCAACAGCCTGACCCTGGCGGCGGTGACCGCCGTGTTTGCCGTCGCGCTCTCGGTGGTCCTGAGTTATGGCGTACGCCTCAACCCTGGCCCCGTTACCCGCGGCGCCGCACGGATCGCCGCCATGGGCTACGCCATCCCCGGTGCAGTCATCGCCGTCGGGGTGCTGATCCCGCTGGGCTGGCTGGACAGCCAGCTCAACGTCATCGCCAGCGACTGGCTCGGCATGAATCTCGGCCTGATCCTGTCGGGCTCGATGTTCATTCTCGTCTATGCCTACGTGGCCCGCTTTCTCGCGGTCTCGTTCAACACCGTGGAAGCCAGCCTCGGCAAGGTGACCCCCACCATGGACGCGGCCTCCCGCACGCTGGGCAAAACCGCGGGCGGTACGCTGCGGCGCGTGCACACGCCCATCATGCGCAGCAGCCTGCTGGCCGCGGGGATTCTGGTGTTCGTGGACGCCATGAAGGAACTGCCGGCCACCATCATCCTGCGGCCGTTCGACTTCGACACCCTGGCGGTACGGGCTCACAACCTCGCCTCCGATGAGCGTCTGGCGCAGGCGTCCACATCCTCCCTGGCCATCGTCATCGTCGGGATCATCCCCGTGATTCTGTTGAGCCTGGCCATGCGGCGGGCGCGGCCGGGCAGCAGCGAATAGGCGCGCGGCCGGATCGGGTCGTTCTGAATAGCGGCCGGTCAGTTCCAGCCCTGGGCGCGTAACGGGCTGCCGTCTGCCTGGGCGGACGATGCCCCCCCCGCCTGCTGCTCATCGAGCGGAAAGACAAACGCCTGGGACGGGTCCAGCCGGATGTCCACGGGCTGGTTGCGTGCGGGCAGAAAAACCCCCGGCATGCGGGCATGCAGATGGGACTCGCCCCCGGCGGCGTCATGGGCGCAGAGGTGGACCAGGCTGCTCGCTCCGAGCAGCTTGGACATGACCACGTGACTGCGGTCATGGCGTCCATCCGGCTCACCCTGGACGGTGACGTTCACCGCCTCCGGCCGAATCATCACGCGCACCGACGTGCCGTCGGCCATGCCCGTTGCGTCCACGTGACCCACCGGCGTCTCCACGGTACCGCCACGGACCTCGCCGAAGAACTCGTTGACGTCGCCGAAGAAAGTCACCACGAAGGGGTCACGGGGCTGACAGTAAAGCTCCATGGGCGTGCCGACCTGCACGATCCGCCCGTCGCGCATCAGGGCGATTCGGTCGGCCATGAACAGCGCCTCTTCCGGGTCATGGGTCACCATGAGCGTACCGGTGCCGCTGTCCTTGAGCAGGTGCAACGTGTCATCGCGGATCTGATTGCGCAACCGCGCATCGAGGCTGGAGAACGGCTCATCGAGCAGCATGAGCCGCGGCGCGGGCGCGAGCGCCCGGGCCAGCGCGACGCGCTGCTGCTGACCACCCGACAGGGTATGAGGGAAACTGTCCTCGTACTGACCGATGCGCAGCTGTTCCAGCAGAGCACGCACCCGCTCGTGCCGCCGGCGCCCGGAGCGCTCCGTCAGCCCGAAGGCGACGTTGTCCGCGACGGACAGGTGCGGGAACAGCGCCGAATCCTGAAACACGAGGCCCACACTGCGACGCTCCGGCGGCACCGCGTGGCGCCCCTCGCCCGCCACGGTCTGCCCGTCAATGGCGACACGTCCACGATGCAGCGACTCCAGGCCCGCGGCGATGCGCAGCAGCGTGGTCTTGCCGCAGCCCGAAGGACCCAACAGACAGACCACCTCGTGGGGGTGGACGGTGAGGTCCACGTCGGTCACCGCCGCCAGACTCCCGAACGCCCGGGAAACGCCCTCAACCACCAGGACTGGCGCATTCTCCGACGCAGACTGAACCGCATGCGTGGAACTCGGCGTGGCAACCATGGATTCGACTCATCTGGTGAGGGATGTCTCCCCGATGGTATGTAAATGCGAATCATTTGTAAACGCGCAGCGCATCATCTTGACAGCACTACCAGAGGCGGTGTCCACTACGCTTCAATGCGAATACGAACCGTTATCGTTTCCGGGTTCATGGAGTTCCAATGACCAGCGCCTCTGCCCGCCACGCCGTGACTGCCGCGCTTGCCGCGGCCACCATGGCTGCCTCCCTCACCGCCTTCGCTGATGAAGTGACTGTCTACTCAGCCCGGCACTATGACGAGGATCGCACGCTTTACGATGCGTTCACGGAACGCACGGGGATCGACGTGCGCGTTCTCGAGGCGGATTCCGACCAGCTGATCCAGCGAATCCGTCGTGAGGGCGCCGCCAGCCCGGCGGACGTGCTGATCACCGTGGACGCCGGCCGGCTCTGGCGTGCCGAGCAGGACGGCATCTTCCAGGCCGTCGAATCCGCGGAGCTGAGCGAGCGCCTGCCGGAGGCCATGCGCCACCCGGACGGGCTGTGGTTCGGATTCAGCCAGCGCATGCGCGTGGTGTTCTATAACAAGGAGGCGTTTGATCCGGATGAGCTGGAGACCTACGAAGACCTGGCCGACCCACGCTTCAACGGCCAGCTGTGTATCCGCTCGTCCAGCAACATCTACAACCAGTCGCTGCTGGCCTCCATGATCGCCGTACATGGCGAGGAAGATTCGGAAGCGTGGGCGCAGGGTGTGGTGGACAATCTGGCCCGACCACCCCGGGGCGGGGATACCGACCAGATCCGCGGCGTTGCCACGGGCGAGTGCGAGATCGGTGTTGCCAATCACTACTATTACGTACGGATGCTGAACTCCGACGACACCCGTGACCGTGAGCTTGCCGAGCGCGTGGGCATCATCTTCCCGAATCAGGGGGACCGCGGCGTCCACGTGAACGTCGGTGGCGCCGGGGTCGTGGACGGCGCCCCCAACCGCGATAACGCCATTCGCTTCCTGGAGTTCCTGGCCTCCGACGAGGCGCAGGAACTCTTCGCCGCCGGCAATCACGAGCTACCCGTGGTGGAAGGGATATCCGGCGACGATACAGTGGAGTCATGGGGGCCGATCGAGCGTGACGCACTGAACATCAGCGAGCTGGGCAACAACAACCCGGCCGCGGTGCGCATGTTCGACCGCGTCGGCTGGCGCTGACACCAATCACGCCGACGCGCAGGAAATTCCGGCGCGGGGCGTACGCACGACTTGTGCGCGGGCCCGGCGACTGCTAATCCTACAGGCAAACCACGACAACAACCGGAAGGGTGCCTGATGGAAGCGGAACTGAACGTACCCACGCTGATCACGTTCGTCCTTTATCTTGTTCTCATGCTCCTGGTCGGGTTGTTCGCCTATCGACTCACGAACAACCTCTCCGATTACATCCTCGGGGGCCGCAAGCTCGGCCCGGGGGTAACGGCGCTGAGCGCGGGCGCTTCCGACATGAGCGGCTGGCTGCTTCTCGGACTGCCCGGTGCCGTCTACGCGGCGGGCATGAACCAGATATGGATCGCGGTGGGACTGTCAGCCGGTGCCTTTCTCAACTGGCTGTTCGTGGCGCGCCGGCTGCGCCGCCATACCGAGATCGCCGATGACGCCATCACCCTGCCCGACTTCCTGGAGCACCGCTTCGAGGACAACACGCGCATCCTCCGCGTGGTTTCGGCCGTGGTCATCCTGCTGTTCTTCACGTTCTACACCTCGTCGGGAATGGTGGCCGGTGCAACGCTGTTCGAGAACACGTTCGGCTTCGACTACCACACCGCCCTGCTGGTGGGGGCCGCCGTCATCATCGCCTACACCTTCATGGGCGGCTTCCTGGCGGTGAGCTGGACGGACTTCCTGCAGGGCATCCTCATGTTCTGCGCCCTGCTGCTCGTGCCCGCCGTGGGCATCGCCGCCATGGGCGGCTGGAGCGAGGTCGCCGCTGGTGTGCGTGAGGTCGAGCCGGGCGGCATGGACATCTGGCACGACATGACCTTCCTGGGCATCGTCTCCCTGCTGGCGTGGGGGCTGGGCTACTTCGGCCAGCCGCACATCCTGGCCCGGTTCATGGCCATCCGTTCCGAAGACCAGATCCCCAAGGCCATGGGGGTCGGCATGACCTGGATGGTCTTCTCGCTGATCGGCGCCGTCCTCACCGGACTGGTGGCTATGGCATGGTTCGGGGATGCGCCGCTGGACGATCAGGAAGCGGCTTTCATCATGATGAACCAGGTGCTGTTCAACCCGTGGGTTGCCGGCATTCTGCTCGCCGCCATTCTCGCGGCCATCATGAGCACCATCGACTCCCAGCTACTGGTCTCCTCCAGTGCACTCACCGCCGACTTCTACAAGGCCATGCTCCGGCGCGACGCCACCGAGGGCGAACTGGTCTGGGTCGGTCGCGCCGCGGTGCTTGGGGTAGCAGCCATCGCCATACTGCTGGCCATGGACGACGAGAGCCTGGTGCTGGATCTGGTGGCCTACGCCTGGGCCGGCTTCGGCGCCGCCTTCGGGCCGGTGATCATCCTGTCCCTGTTCTGGCGTGACATGACCCGCAACGGCGCACTCGCGGGCCTCGTGGTCGGTGCCGTCACGGTCATCGTCTGGGACATGCTCGAAGGCGGCCCCGCGGGCATCTTCGACGTCTACGAGATCCTGCCCGGCTTCATCTTCGCAACCGTCGCCATCGTCGTGTTCAGCCGGATCGGCCCGGAACCGTCGGCGTCCATGCGCGTCCAATTCGAACGGGCGCACGATTAGGCCGACGAACGCCTCCCCGGCGGGTCGTGGCCCGCCATCAATCCACTCTGGTGGTGGCCGTCCCGGCCACCACCCGATCAGGGGTCGTTGCTCATGATCATCAAACCCGGTCCACGCCCTTCCACCCTGCGACAGGCCGTCCGCGAGGCGTACCACCGCGACGAGACCGCCATGGTCGAGGCGCTGCTCGACGAAGCCGCGCATGCGCCCGAGCGCCAGCAGCGCGTCGCGGGCGAAGCGGCGCGGCTGGTCCAGCATGTCCGCGACAACCGCGTCTCCCAGGGCGGGATCGACGCCCTGCTGCACGAATACGACCTCTCCAGCAAGGAGGGCGTGGTGCTCATGTGCCTGGCGGAAGCGCTGATGCGCGTGCCCGACTCGGCGACGGCCGACGACCTGATCCGGGACAAGATCAGCACCGGCGACTGGGCCTCCCACATGGGCCACAGCGAATCGGTGTTCGTGAACGCCTCCACCTGGGGGCTGATGCTCACAGGCCGGGTGGTGCGCTTCGACGAGCGCTCCACGAGGGATCTCGCCTATACGGTGCGACGCATGGTCCAGCGCAGCGGCGAACCGGTGATCCGCCAGGCGATCCGGCAAGCCATGCGTATCATGGGCAGGCAGTTCGTCATCGGCCGCACCATTGACGAGGCACTCAAGCGCGCCCGGGACGACGAAAAGCACGGCTACCGCCATTCTTACGACATGCTGGGCGAGGCGGCGCGCACCATGGAGGATGCCGACCGCTACTACGCCGCCTACCAGAACGCCATCAAGGCGATCGCCAGAAATGGCAAGGGCAAGGGCGTGCTCGACGGGCCGGGCATTTCGGTGAAGCTCTCGGCACTCCACCCGCGGTACGAGTTCGGTCACTTCAACCGCAGCCGAGACATCCTCGTCGAGCGCCTCGGGCGGCTCTCGGAACTGGCCCGGGATGCCGACATCGGCCTGTGCGTCGATGCCGAAGAGGCCGACCGGCTGGATATCTCCCTCGACGTGATCGAGGCCGTCTCCGGCGACGGCAGCCTCGCCGGCTGGCACGGATTCGGGCTGGCCGTGCAGGCCTACCAGAAGCGCGCCGCACCGTTGATCGACTGGCTCGCCGACCTTTCCGACCGGCACGACCGCCGGCTGATGGTCCGGCTGGTGAAGGGCGCCTACTGGGACAGCGAGGTCAAGAAGGCGCAGGAAAGCGGCTACCCGGAGTACCCCGTATTCACCCGCAAGGCGAGCACCGACGTCTCCTACCTGGCCTGCGCGCGGCGCCTGCTGAAAGCGGGCAGCGACCGGATCTACCCGCAGTTCGCCACCCACAACGCCCACACCCTGGCCTGGGTCATGGAAGAGGCCGGCGACGCGCCCTACGAGTTCCAGCGGCTGCACGGCATGGGCGAGGCCCTGTATGAGCCCATCGTCGGCCGCAAGCAGGGGCATCGGCCGGTGCGCATCTACGCCCCTGTGGGCAGCCACGAGGAGCTGCTGCCCTATCTGGTCCGGCGACTCCTGGAGAACGGCGCCAACAGTTCATTCGTCAACCGCATCCAGGACGAAAAGCTGCCCATCGAAGAGATGGTAGCCGACCCGGTGGAGGCGGTTCGCGGCCTGCAGCGCAAACCCCACCCGCGCATTCCCCTGCCGGCCAACATCTACGGCGAACAACGCCGCAACTCCATGGGCGTCAACCTGGCCGATCACCTGGTCATCGAACCCCTGGGCGACGCCATGGCCGCAGCAGCAGACCAGCGCTGGCACGCGGCGCCACTCATCGGCGGCAAGGCGCGCGAGGGCGAGGCGGAAGCGGTCCACGACCCGGCCGACCGGCGACGGCAGGTGGGCAGCGTCGTTTGGACAACACCGGAACAGGCGGATGAGGCCATCACCATGGCCAGCCGCGCCGCCGCCGAGTGGTCCGCCACTACCGCCGAGGAACGCGCCAAGTGCCTCGACCGCATGGCCGACCTGATGGAAAGCCACATGGCCGAACTCATGGCCCTGTGCGTGCGCGAAGCGGGCAAGGGGATTCCGGATGCAGTGGCCGAAGTGCGCGAAGCGGTGGACTTCTGCCGCTACTACGCCCAGCGCGTCCGCCTCGACTTTGGCACGCCCATGCCGCTGCCCGGGCCCACCGGAGAGAAGAACGAGATCGCGTTGCACGGCCGCGGCGTGTTCGTGTGCATCAGCCCCTGGAACTTCCCGCTGGCCATCTTCACCGGCCAGGTCACGGCGGCGCTGGCCGCAGGCAACACCGTGGTCGCAAAGCCCGCCGAGCAGACCAGCCTCATCGGCGCCCGGGCCGCGGAGCTGTTACTGGAGGCGGGCATTCCGCCGGAAGTCCTGCAACTGCTGCCCGGGGCGGGCGATATCGGCGGCCGGCTGGTCGCCGACGAGCGCATCAACGGCGTTGCCTTCACCGGCTCGGTGGCCACGGCCCGGCGCATCAACCAGACCCTCAGCCAACGGCAGGGGCCGATCATTCCGCTAATTGCCGAGACTGGCGGCCAGAATGCCATGATCGCCGATTCCACCGCCCTGCCCGAGCAACTGGTCCGGGATGTGCTCATTTCGTCCTTTCAGAGCGCCGGCCAGCGCTGTTCGGCCCTGCGGGTGCTCTACGTGCAGGAGGACGTGGCGGATCACGTCCTGCACATGCTCAACGGCGCCATGCAGGAGCTCACGGTGGGTGACCCGGCGTGGCTAGCCACCGATGTGGGACCGGTGATCGACGCGGAGGCACGGGACGGGCTGCTGCGGCACGTGGAGGCGATGAAGCGCGACGGGCGCCTGATCGGCGAAACACCGCTGGGGCCGGATACCGAGCACGGTACCTTCGTCGCTCCTGTCGCCTTCGAGATCAGCAGCATCGATGACCTGGACGACGAGCACTTCGGCCCGATTCTGCACGTGGTGCGGTACAAGGCCGGCGAGCTGGACCGGGTCGTGGACGCCATCAACAACACGCGCTACGGGCTCACCCTAGGCGTCCACAGCCGTATCGACGCCGTCGCCGACCGGGTGGCAGAGCGCGCGCGGGTAGGCAATCTGTACGTGAACCGCAACCAGATCGGCGCGGTGGTGGGCGTGCAGCCCTTCGGCGGCGAGGGGCTCTCCGGCACCGGCCCGAAGGCCGGCGGACCGCGCTATCTCCACCGCTTTGCCACGGAGCGCACAGTCACCGTGGACACCACTGCGGCCGGGGGCAACGCGTCGTTGTTCGCCATGGGTGACGAAGAGGATCTGCCGCGATGACGGGGGCGGAGTGGCGTCGCATCTCTGAGACACCACTCCGCCAGGCCGCCAGTCAGCCGGTATCAGGCGTTTGAGGCTTTAAGCGCCTGCTGACGTCTCGCCCGTGAAACACGTTGATCGCCGGACCCGGGGCTCGCCACGTTGCGAACGGGGCGCCGCCACGCCGACACGCCATCAGGCGACTTTGGCCATCTCCCCGCCCCCGTGTGTGCGCCTATAAATCAGGGACTTGAAAACACTCTCACAATACTCCTGCGCGAACGCCCCCCTTTGGCCCGCCTCTTGCTGTCCTGCACCACGCCGAGCCGAGCGGTGCGCCCGTGCCGGTAGTTTTCCTCAGAGACAAACGTGTGAAGGGGTTCAACCATGAAGAAGACCAACGCAATTATCGCCGCGTCCATTGCTGCCGTATTCGGCCTGGGGATGCACGGAATGGTGCTTGCCGAGAACGACAACAACGCCAACGCCGACAATGCGTCCGCGGCGGCGTCTGGTGAGTCCACGGCCTCGGCCGACAGCAGCAACAGCTGGGCTGATTCCGCGAACGACAGCTCCAACAACAGCACCAACGACTCCGGCAACGATAACTCCGACAACAGCATTGCCGACTCCGGCAACGACAGCTCGGATAACAGCATCAGCGACTCCGGAAACGACAACTCCGACAACAGCATCGCCGATTCCGGCAATGACAGCTCGGATAACAGCATCAGCGATTCCGGCAACACCACGGTCAGCGACTCCGGCAACGACAACTCCGACAACAGTATCTCGGACTCAGGGAACGATAACTCCGACAACAGCATCTCGGACTCCGGGAACGACAGCTCGGACAACAGCACAAGCATCGCTGACTCTTACAACGACAGCTCGGACAACAGCATCAGCGACTCCGGCAACGATAATTCGGATAATTCGGATCACTCGGACAATTCCGACAACTCCGACAACAGCATCGCTGATTCCTACAACGACAACTCCGACAACTCCGTTGCGGACTCCAACAACGACAACTCCACCAACACCGTCAACATGAGCCAGGCGGTCGCCAGCAGCGAACTGTCGGGCGAGGTCTCCGGCAACTCCGTGGGCCTCAACGGCGAGAGCAACTTCTCGGCGGACAACTGGATCGGCGGTGGTGCCTTCGGCGAGGTCGCGGGCATCAACCAGGCGTCGCAGAACAGCGGCTCCAACAGCCTGACCCAGCAGAACGTCACGGTGCAGTCGAACCTGAGCTTCGACTGATCAAGCGTGATCCATGGCGGGCTTCCGTTCGCGGGGGCCCGCCCTTAGGAGGTGCGATCCATGAAGACCCGGAACCTGTTGCTCTGTACCGCAGCGGCGACGACCCTACTGCTGTTTCCCCTAGCCGGTGCCGCCGATGGCGACGCGCTGTTCGCCGCGCCGCTGGACACCGAGGAGATGGAATCCCACCGCGGCATGTCGAGCCAGTACCACGCCCAACTCGGTCTGCTATCGGGGCAGGCGGTGCTCACCGACAACGAGATCGGCACCGCCTACACCGGCGATAACAACGTCTCCCACGGCGCTTTCAGCGACGTGCACGGCATCACATCGGTGATCCAGAACAGCGGCAACCACGTGATCATCCAGGACTCCACCATCCTCAACGTCACGGTGTCACAATGAAACAATGGCTGTGCCTCGCCTGCCTGCTGGTGGTTGCGGCCCCGCTCAGTGCCGGCACGGTCTGGATATCCGGCGCGGCCACGACCCTGGCCGTGGACCTGGTCAACATGCGCGACGCCCGCTTCCACGGAGTGGTTCGCCAGGCTTACGATTTCAGCTGTGGCGCCGCGTCCGTCGCAACGCTGCTTACCTACCATTACGACGACCCCATCGATGAGCGCACGGCGCTGGACGGCATGCTGGAGAATGCCGATGCGGAGCGCGTGCAGACCGAGGGGTTCTCGATGCTGGACATGAAGCACTTTCTCGCCGAGCGCGGCCTCAACGCCGACGGCTTCCGCGCCGGGCTGGACGCGCTGGCGGGCACCGGCATCCCGGCGATCGCCCTGATCACCACCGACGGCTACCGCCACTTCGTGGTGATCCAGGGGGTGTCACCGGACGAGGTGCTGGTGGGCGACCCGGCGCTGGGGGTGCGGGTCTACAGCCGCGCCGAATTCAAGCGCATCTGGAACGGCCTGCTGTTCCTGGTGCGCGACAACGTGGAACAGGCGAGCGAGACGTTCAACCGCACCGAGCAGTGGGCGGTGCGCACGCGCATCCCCTACGGCATCGCGCTACAAAGGCCAACGGTGGAGGGGTTCACGCTCTCGCTGCCCCGCGCGGGAGACTACTGACATGCGCGCCCTGCTCCGAACACTGACCCTGACCCTGTGCATCGCCGCCCCCCACGCGCACGGCGCTGAGCCGTTCTTCCGGGCACTCGATCCGGTGGACGATGCCCTGCTCGCCGACATGCGTGGCGGCTTCATGCTGCCCGGCGGCGGCATGCTCACCCTGAGCATGGACAGCGGCGTGCTCATCAACGGCGACTACGCCGCCCACGTGCAGTGGGAGAACGGCCGTGTGCTGCTGAACCACACGGGCCTCGACGCCGAAGGCCTGCGGGTCGGCGCCCTGGACGCGGACGCCATGGCCGCGGGGCAGTCCATCGGCTGGGTCGTTCAGAACCAGCTCGACAACGTTCGTATCCAGAACTACACCGAGTTCAACGTGGACCTGCAGGGCATGCGGGGTGTGACCAGCATCAGCCGCGACCGCATGCTGGAAGCCCAGGCGGTAATGCAGGTCATCCATTAACTGGTGCCCGAGGCGAGGGCGAGCGGGGATCGAGCCTGTCGGGCTCCGGCGCTACGCCTTGATCCGTCCCTCCGGCCTGGTCGATTTACAGCACATCCCTGTGCTGTAAATCGATGGCGGCGTCCCTGCCGCCACCCTTCGGGCCGGACGGCCTGCGGACCGGGGCTTCGCGAGTCGCCCGACAGGCTCGCCCCCCACTCGCGATACCCGAATCGAGGTTCGACCTCGAAACACAATCAAAACCGGATCGGAAGCCGCAGGGAGATCTGCACATCCGGCGCCGCGTCGGTGACTCCGAACCCGAAGCCGATGTTGGCGGTGGTACGGGCACTCAACCTCTGGCTGATTCCCAGGGACGCAGTACCGACCTGCACGCGGCGGAAATTCGGCTGGAGTTGGTTTGCGGGATCCTTGATGCGGGTCCGGCCTACGATGGAGTGGTCGTAGCCCAGGCTGAACGACGTCCGGTCGTTCACCGCCAGCCCCATGCCCAGACCGAAACTGATGGCATCACCCGGGTCGACCCGACCGTACTCGCCGCCCACGTCGCGCTCGATGCTCCAGAGATAACTGACGTGGCCATAGAGCACCGCCGGCTGAGTAGGGTAGACCATGCTCAGGCTCGGCTGCACGCTCCAGAACCCCGAGCCCGTGGGCTGCTCAAGGAACGCCTCGCCGATACTGTCACCCTCGTCGGTCAGGAGCTCCTGCGTGTCCACATCGAACGGTCCCCGCCCGGTGTCGGACTTGATCCGCACTCCGCCCACGAACAAGGGCCCTTCAGCGCCGGTGTTGATCTGGTAGCGGATCCCCGCTTCGATGTCGCCGAGGCCATGACCCGTGGAGCGCTCCACGCCGGGATAACTGGTATCCGCCAGAATCTCCCGCTCCCGGATCGTCTCCTCCCGGTAGAGGTACGGGACGCGCGCCTCCACCTCCAGCCGCTGAGTGAGCCCGTAGCGCAGGGTCAGGGCGGAGGTGAGCGTGTCCCGCTGCACCTGGCTGACGTTGATGAGGCCGATAGCGATGGCGGGGATGACGGTAAACCCCTGGATGTCCACCTGCGTGGACCCCGCGTGGGTGTATTGCAGGGAAGGCTCCACCACCAGCGATCCGCGGGAACTCAGCACCGACCGCTCGCCGGTGACCACGCCCACGTCGCGGGCCCTGCTGCCACCATCCTCGCTCTGAGCCTGGGCCTGAGCATGACTGAGGGAAAGAACCACCGCCGCACCAACCAACGACCAACGCACCATTCCCATCGCCGGACCCCTGTGTTCTGAGCCCGTCAGGCGGGCATTGTGTTTCTTCCGGGCACCGCCGATCAGTCCGTTGTCGCGCTCCGCTGTTCGGTTAGCGCACCTCCAGTCCGTGACGTCTGATCATGCGGTACAGAGTGGCGCGCGATACCCCCAGGGCCTGCGCCGCCAGGGAGTAGTTATGCGTGTACCGTGCCAACGCGTTGCGGATCGCCACCCGCTCCGCTTCCTGCCGCACCACTGCCAGGGAATCCACCGTCCGGTGCACCTGCCGGCGGCGCTCCAGCCCCAGATCCCGCGGCGTGATCAGGGCGTGATCGCTCAGCACCGCGGCGCGGCGAACCCGGTTCATGAGCTCGCGCACGTTACCTGGCCAGTTATGGGCCTGCATGGCCTCCATGGCATGGCGGCTGAAGCCCTTGGCGCGCCCACGCCCTTCCCCGGAGTACTCCTGCAGGAAATGCTGGGCGAGCGTGATCACGTCGTCGGCGCGATCGCGCAACGGCGGGAGTTCCAGGCGCAGGACGTTGAGGCGATAGTAGAGATCCTCACGGAAGAGGTTACGGGTAATGGACTCTTCCAGGTCCACATATGTTGCAGCGATGACACGCACCCGTGGATGGACCTGGCGGGAGGCGCCGAGCCGCTCGAACGTCCCCTCCTGGAGGAAACGCAGCAGGTTGACCTGGAGATCCATGGGCAGGTCGCCGATTTCGTCCAGGAACAGCGTGCCCCCATCGGCCGCCTCCAGCCGCCCGATACGCCGGCTCGAAGCGCCGGTGAAGGCACCGCGCTCGTGGCCGAACAGTTCGGAGTGGATCAGCGACGCCGGCAGCGCGCCGCAGTTCACCGCTACGAACGGGCCGTCCGCCTGGGCGGACGCGTCGTGGATCGCCTGGGCGGCCAGCTCCTTGCCCGTGCCGCTTTCACCCTGAATCAACACTGGTGCCCGGGAGCGGGCGTAGCGCGGGATCAGTCGGAACAGCCGCTGCATGGCCAGGCCATTGCCGACCATCGACCCGGAGCGACCCTCGCAGGGCGGCTCGGCACCGAGACCGGCAACCCCCCAGGCGTGGCCAAGACAGTAGGCCAGGCGGCGCTCGTCGAGCGGAAGCACGTGGTAGTCGTAGCAGTGATCGCAGATCGCATCCACGACCGCGCCAATGGCGAGACACTCCCGGGGCAGCGAAGCGACCCAGCGGATGTGGCGCATGGACAGCAGCAGATCATGCCAGTCCCGGGTCAGTCCGCTGGGGCCAAGACTGATGACCCCGACCCGGAACCGCTCCCGCTGGTGCAGAGCCTCTGCCTCTTCAGGCGTCTCCGCCGGGAATGACGTCCATCCGCAGGCCCCTAATGCCTCCGGCAGCGGTGCCGCTTCCCCCGATGGACTGATGTGAAGCAGACTGCGTGCCAGCACGCCCGATGCCCCCGTGCGTTGTGGACCAGCCTAAACGCTTGGTAGAGTTATTTCGCATCGGAAGTATAGTCACGTGCGACGACTTTGCCATGGCCGCGACGCCTCAGGCGGACACGCCCAGATAC
The DNA here is from genome assembly GCF_048323695.1 of Aquisalimonas sp. APHAB1-3. Lineage (NCBI taxonomy): Bacteria > Pseudomonadati > Pseudomonadota > Gammaproteobacteria > Chromatiales > Ectothiorhodospiraceae > Aquisalimonas > Aquisalimonas sp. APHAB1-3. The sequence continues at coordinate 20,840 of NZ_JBLWFT010000014.1, forward strand.
CTGCCCAGCACCTCGTCGTCGGTCATGGCCGCCTTGTCATCCGTCTCGTAGACGATCTGCCCTTCGGCCATGAAGTAGGCCCGGTCCGCAGCCAGGGCGGCCGCCTTGACGTTCTGCTCGATCAGCAGCACGGCAACACCCTCACGGCTCAGATCCCGGAGCCCATTGGAGACCGTCTCCACCACGGACGGGGCCAGCCCCTCGGTGGGCTCGTCGAGGATCAGACATCCGGGATTGGTTACCAGCGCCCGGCCGATGGCGAGCATGGAGCGTTCGCCGCCGGAGATCTGGTTGCCGTAAGACCGGCGCCGCTGCGCCAGCGAAGGGAACATGTCGTAGACGGCCTGCAGGGTCCATCGGTCACCGGTCGGCCCCGGGCGACTGTTCAGCGTCAGGTGCTCCTCGACCGTCAGCGACGGAAACAGCCGCCGGCCCTGAGGCACGTAACCGACGCCGTGGCGCGCGATGCGGTGCGGAGCCCAGCCGGTTACGTCGGTGCCGAAAATGCTGATCCGGCCCTCCACCTGCGGTGGATTGAGGCCGACAAGCGCCCTTGCCAGCGTGGTCTTGCCCACGCCGTTGCGCCCCATGATGGCGACGCATTCCCTGCCCACCCCCAGATTCAGGCCCTGCAGCGCATGGCTGAGTCCGTAGTGGGCGTTCAGTTCGGTCACGGAAATCATTGATTCAGCCATGGGCGCGCCCCAGATAGATATCCCGCACGCCTTCGTTGGCGGCGATTTCATCCGGTGTGCCCTCGACAAAGACCTCCCCCTGATGCAGGACGGAGATGCGGTCACTCAGGGCAAGCACCATATCCATGTCGTGCTCGATCATCAGCAGGGTCACCTCCCGGGGCAGATCACGCAGCATCCCGGTGAGCACCTGGCGCTCGGAACGCGACAACCCCGCAGCAGGTTCATCCAGCAGCAGGAGCCGCGGCTCCCGTGCCAGCACCATGGCCAGTTCCAGCTGGCGCAGAGTGCCGTGAGAGAGGTTGGCCACCAGATCGTCCAGCAGGGGCGTCAGGCCGAGGCGATCGGCCGTGGCCAGCAGGGCATCATCAAGGCCATCATCCCAGGGCCGCCACAGCGACGGGATCCGGCCATCGCCCCGTGCCAGCGCCAGGTTCTGGCGCACGGTCACGGTGGGCACCAGCGTGGACACCTGATACGTCCGCCCAAGCCCCTTCAGGGTGCGCTGAATCACCGAGTCCCGGGTGATCCGCTCACCGAAGAAATGGATGTCCCCCTGGTCCGGTTTCAGCTCTCCGGCAATCATGTTGAACAGCGTGGTCTTGCCCGCGCCGTTGACGCCGATCAGGCCGTGGCGGGCACCCGCCGCCACGGAGAGGTGGACGTCGCTGGCCACCACCAGCGAACCGAACGACTTGGCAATGCCAGCGACGCCCAGTGCCTGCTCCGTACTCATGCAATCGCTCCTGCGCTGCGGTTACTGCTGATAGAAGTCGTCACTGCAGTCGGACGGCGGGAAGTCACGGCTGTACGGCTCGGACGCCATGTATTCTTCCGCGTCGTAGGGGCCGAACTGACTCACTTCCTCGTACGTCTTGATCGGGACGTTCTTGAGACGACCGTCCACTTCCTTGACCTCGTTGATGTAGATGTTCTGCACCGGGTTGCCGTACTCGTCCAGGTGGAACGGGCCACGCGGGGCATCCTCCATCTCCGTGTCACGCAGGGCGGAGATGATGGCGTCACGGTCCAGACTGCCGGACTCGTCAACGGCACCCACCGCCATCTTCAGCGCCACGTAGCCATGCTCGGCCGGCGCCAGCGGCATGGTGTCCTCGCCGTGCATCTCCCAGAAGGCATCGCGGAAGGCGATGAAGTTGTCGGTTTCCAGCCCTTCCGCGTACTGCAGGGCCGAGACACCGCCCTTGGCGGCCTCACCCATTTCCGGCAGGTCACCCACGGCGTAGAAGTTGGAGCCACCGAGCAGCGGCATCCGCTCGTGCATGCCGAAGTCGCGGTACTGCTCGAAGAAGGCCAGGCCGTCACTGCCGGCGCCGTTGTAGAGCACCGCATCGCCCTGGGGCAGCGTGGCGAGGATGGAGCTGTAGTCCGCCGTATCCGTGGGGTGCCAGATCCGCTCCACCGAGTTGCCGCCGGCCGCACAGAACCCGCGCATGAACCCACCGAGCTGGTCGTAGGGGAAGGCGTAGTCCTGGCCGACCATGACGATGTCCTCGTGCCCCAGCTCCTCGGCGACATATTCGCCAAAGGCGAACATCGGCTGTGCACCGGTCCAGCCCGCGCGCACCACGTTCTCCACGCGATCCCGCATGGTGATGTCCTCGGGGGCCGAGTAGGAGATGACGGTCGGCACGCCCGAGCCGCTGGCCCACTCCAGGCCGGCCAGGCCGGTGCCGCCGAGCACCGGGCCCACCACGATGTCCACGTCGTCACGGGAATCCATGGCGCGCAGCTGATCCACGGTCACCTCGGCGTCGCCCTGGGAGTCGTAGAACTCCACTTCCAGGTTGTAGCCGGCTACCTCGTCACCAAGCTCTTCGATGGCCAGCTCCACGCCCATGCGCTGCTGCTCACCGAAGAACGAGAACACACCGCTGGTGGGGCCGATCACGCCGACACGCAGCGTGTCATCGGCCTGGGCGTTGACGGTGGCGGCAACGGCCAGGGCCGAAGCGCTGCCGATTGCAATGGTCTTGAGTGTCTTCATGGGACGTCCTCCTCCGGAACGGATTGTCGTTATGTGGACGATGTCGTGGCCCTGCGGCCGCGAACCAGGGATTTCCACGAGAACTCGGAGAGCCCGCAGGATGCACAGCGCCAGCACCGCCCCCACCACCATCATGTGGCGATCGGTGTACTGGGCAACGCCCGTCTGCAGGGTAATCAGGATGCCGGCCCCAAGGGCAGGGCCCCAGACCGTCCGGTACCCGCCCAGCACGGCGGCCGTGAGCACCAGCACCGCCTGGTTCAGAGACAGGGGCGACGGCGACATGATGCCCATGTCGTAGACCAGGAAGACCCCGGCCACGCCCGCAATGGCGCCGGCCAGCACGAACGCGGCGAAACGGGCCAGATAGACCGGGTGCCCCAGAGCGCGCATGCGCTGCTCGTTCTCCTGGATGCCAAGCAACAGCAGGCCGAAGCGGGAGTTGTAGAAGCGGTGCACGGCCAGGAAGATCAGCACCGTGCAGGTGGCCAGCAGCACGTAGAACACGCGCGGGTCATTGAGATTGAAACCCAGCACCATGGGCAGACGCACGCCGGAGATCCCGTTATAGCCGCCGGTCAGTCCCACCCACTGGAACGAGAGCGCCCAGACCATCTGGCCCAGTGCCAGGGTCAGCATGAGAAAGCTCACGGCTCTGGCCCGCACGGTCAGCACGCCGAAGACCACCGCGAACAGCACCGATGTGAGAATCGCCGCGGGAATGACCACCGCATAGGGCAGCCCGTGCTGGGCACCGAGGATGGCCACCACGTAGCCACTCACGCCCGCAAGGGTCGTCTGGCACAGGGAGAACCAGCCCAGCCGACCGGCCAGAACCGAGAAGCTCAGGGCCATGAGGGCATAAATCATGGCGCGGTTGGTGCGGGAGACAGCGTAATCACCCGCGATCAACAGCCACACCAGCAGCCCGGCGACCACACCCAGAATCACTAGCGTTTCGCGTTTCATGTCGTCCGTCCAAACAGGCCCTGGGGCCGGAAAACCAGAATCAGCGTCATGGGCAGGAACAGGAAGAACAGGGCGAAATGCGGCAGATAGCCTGAGGCGAAGCTGTACACCATGCCGGTGATCAGCGCGCCCACCGCCGCGCCCTTGAGCGACCCCATCCCGCCAATGATGATCACCACCAGCGACAGCATCAGCACGCGCACGTCGAGCCCCTGCCCGAGTGACATGTAGGACGTGCCGATCACCCCGGCGGCGCCGGCGAGGAAGCTGGCGGCGCCGAACACGCCGGCGAACAGCAACGGCACGTTGATGCCCTGGGTCATGGCGGTTTCGCGGTCATCCACACCGGCGCGGATGGCCGCACCGATGCGGGTCCGGGTCATTACCACCCAGAGCACCGCGCCCAGCGCCAGGGCACCGATCATGATGTAGACCCGGAAAGTGGGGTACATCATCACGCCCAGGTCCATGGGCATGCGCAGCTCGGGGGGCAGCGGCAGGCTGATGGAGGACCCGCCGTAGATGGCCAGCAGGCCGTCGGCGATGATCATGCCCACGGCGATGGTGAGCAGCGCCTCCGAGAGATCCAGCCCGCGCACGCGCTGGAGGAGCAGGCGCTCCATGAGCACGCCGCCGACCATGGCCACCAGCCCGCCCACGAGAATGCCCAACGTCAGGGAATCCGTCTCCTGAACCACCTGTACGCCGACGTAACCACCCAGCAGGTAGAATGCCCCGTGCGCCAGGTTCACGACCCGCATCAGGCCGAAGGCCAGGGTCAGCCCGGTCGCCATGATGAACAGCAAGGCAGCCAGGGTCAGCCCGTTCAGGGACAGGAAATAGAACGTATCCAGAGTCATACTTGCACCGCTTCCCGTCAGCCTTCGGCGATGGCCTTGAAGGCCCGCGTCTGATCGGTGAGGGCCTGCTCGGTGGGCAGCCGCTCCATGCTGGAGGCGCCGTAGAAGCCGTTACAGCCAGGGCAGTGCTTGAGGATGTAGCGGGCATCATCCGGCATGGCGATGGGGCCACCGTGACACAGCGCGATCACGTCCGGGCGGACCTCACGGGCGGCGGCGATCCAGTCGTTGATGGGCTGGATGCAGTCGTCCAGCGTCATGGCGGTCTCCGCGCCGATACTGCCACCGGTGGTCAGGCCCAGGTGACACACGATGATGTCGGCGCCGGCCCGGGTCATGGCCACGGCATCCTCCTCACTGAACACGTAAGGCGTGGTGAGCATGTCCATCTCCCGCGCCCGACTGACCACCTCCACCTCGCGGGCGTAGCTCATGCCGGTCTCTTCCAGGTTCGCCCGGAAGGTGCCATCGATGAGCCCCACGGTGGGGAAGTTCTGGATACCGGCGAAGCCCATGGCCTTGAGTTCCGCCAGCAGGTGGTCGGTGATCATGAACGGGTCGGTCCCGTTCACGCCGGCCAGCACCGGCGTCTCCTTGACTACCGGCAGCACCTCGCGGGCCATCTCCTTGACCACCTCGTTGGCGTTGCCGTAGGCCATCAGCCCGGCCAGGGAGCCCCGGCCGGCCATGCGGTAGCGGCCCGAGTTGTAGATGACGATCAGGTCGATGCCGCCGGCTTCCTCGCACTTCGCCGACAGCCCCGTGCCCGCGCCGCCGCCGATGATGGGCTGACCGCGCTTGACCATATCCTGGAACTGGCTGACCAGTTTGTCCCGTGTCCACCTGCTCACTGTCGCCTCCTTCACCGGGCCGCCATGACGGCGCGGAAGTGTTCCACCAGAGCCTGCGAGAACTCCGGATCGTTGATGTTGTGGGGATAACGGATGAGCTGACGGTCGGCCGTCTGCTGCACCGTCTCCTCCAGTGCCTGAAACAGGGCCGCGTCAGCTTCCGGATCGTGGAACGGCTGCCCCGGCGCATCGATCAGGGACACGCCACCTTCCGGCAGCAGGAACCGCACCGGTCCATTGCAGCGGTTGAGCTTCTCGCCGATCCACCGCCCCATGCGCGCGTTCCCCTCCGGAGTCGTGCGCATGAGCGTGATCTGCGGATTGTGTTCGTAGAAGGTGCGCCCGCTGTACTCGGCGGGCACGGTATCCGGCGCGCCAAAGTTGACCATGTCCAGGGCCCCGCAGGAGCCCACGTAGGGCACCCCGGTCCGCGCGATGGCGTCGAACCGCTCCTCGCCGGCGCTGAACACGCCGCCCATGAACAGGTCGCAGACCTCGGTGGTGGTGATGTCCAGCACGCCCGCGACCATGCCGCTGTCCGCGAGCTTCTCCATGGACTGCCCGCCCGTGCCGGTGGCGTGGAAGACCAGGCAGTCGTAATCCGCGGCGAGCACGTCCTTGACGCGGTTCACGCAGTCGGTGGTGACGCCGAACATGCTGAGCGCAATGGCCTGCTTGTCACCCCGGTCCTCGGGGATCCGGTTGCTCATCATGCCTGCCAGCGCGTTGGCGGCATTGCCCAGCACCTGGCGCGAGATCCGGTTGATGCCGGCAACATCGGTCACGGACGGCATCATGGTGATGTCACTCGGGCCCACGTAGGGTGCCACGTTGCCGGAAGCAACCGTCGAAACGAGCACCTTGGGCACGCCCACGTCCAGCTCCCGCATGGCCGGGGCGATCATGGCGGTGCCCCCTGAGCCGCCCATGCCGAGAACACCTCCCAGGTCAGAGCGGGTGGTGATGAAGCGGCGCAGCGCCTCGCCCATGGCTGCCACCGCCCGGCCACGGTCGTCCACGAACACGGCATCCTGACCGTCGGGGTGGTTGGCAGCCACGTCAGCGGCGCGGATATCCGCCTCGCCGCCATCCCCGCGGGTGCCGATGTCCACCAGCACCGCCTCCACGCCCGCCGTGCGCAGCAGGCCGCAGGCATAGCGCAGCTCGGCGCTCTTGGTGTCACAGGTTCCGATAACGTACGCCTTGCGCGTCATGATTCTCCTCCGTGCTCCGGGGTCTGGGGGCTGGGTCGGCACCCCCGCCTGACCTGTGGCAACCTTGAAACGGTTGTCCACGCAGGCTTGTCGTTCTGGCCCGGGACTTTGCACAGGCCGTGCCAGGGCCGGGAAACCGGGCCATAACGCCGTTTTCCGGGCATTTGAACCAAAACACAACGAGTAATCCTGAGTACGCAATACCCGGATCTACTCATTGTTACCCTGAACGGGAAATCGCCATGGAAGCAGAACACCAGCAGGACGGATTCATTGTTGCCACGCTTGCGGAGGCCGTGGCGCTGCACCCCGCCGCGACCCTGTTCAGTCCGCTCACGGCCGGCCTCGACCCCCACCTGGCCACCATGGCGTGCACGCTGCCCATTGGCGACAACAACGACACGCTGCTGGCCGCCACCGCCGACGGCACCAGACCGGGGGCTTCCACCTTCGCGGCCGTGCTGGCACACGACCCGTTCCGCCGCCCCGCCGAGCTGCTGGATCAGCTCCAGGCCGCCGGCTTCCGCGGGATTGCCAACTGGCCTTCCGTGGCGCCCCTGGCCGGCGAGCTGGCCGCCGCGCTGGATCATTCCGGCTTCCGATTCGAGGAGGAACTGGCACTAATCAGACTGGCGGCGGATGCGGGGATGAACACGGCGCTGGTCATTCACACCCGTGAACAGATGGCGGCGGCGCTGGAACACCCGCCGGGCATGCTGGTGATCACGCCGGGCTTGAGCAGCCCGGACGCCGAGCAGCGGGAGAAGCGGTCGGAGACGGTGCTCGCCATGGCGGCCGAGGCGCGGCGCGCCGGCGCCGGCTCGGTGAACATTCACCTCCATCCGGGCTTCAAGGCACTGCAGTCGGCAACACGCCCCAAGGGAGTGGGCGCCATCCGGCATCACAGCAGATCGTAACGGCGCATCTTGTTGTAGAGCGTCTTGCGCGCGAGGCCGAGATCCCGGGCAGTCTCTCCGCGCCGGAAACGGTTGCGCTCCAGGGCAGCGAGAATCCACGCCCGCTCGTCTCGCGGCTCCTGTACCGCGGGGGCTGCGACCGCCGCCACCGCCGGCGCCGCCGCAGCGTCCGCCGGCACCAAGGCGCCACCGAGAGGCTCAGCGTCCAGCACCGGCAGGTCGGCAGCGGTAACGGCATCGCCGTCGCACATGATCACGGCCCGCTCCAGCACATTGCGCAGCTCCCGCACATTGCCCGGCCAGGTGTGGCGCATCAGCGCCCGGTAGGCCGAGGCATCCATCTGCTGCACGCGAGGGTTCATCTCCTCGGCGATGGTGGGCAGCAGGTGGCGCACCAGCAGCGGGATGTCCTCGATACGGTCGCGCAGGGGCGGCAGCGTGATCTCCACCGCATTCAGGCGGTACAGCAGATCCTCCCGGAACGCCCCCTCCGCCACCATGCGCCGCAAGGGCTGGTTGGTCGCGCAGAGAATGCGCGCATGGGTCTTGCGCGGCGTATTGGTGCCGAGGCGCTCGAAGGAGCCATCCTCCAACACGCGCAGCAGCTTGGCCTGCAGCGGCAGCGCCAGATCGCCGATCTCGTCCAGCAGCAGCGTGGTGTTGCTCGCCTGCTCGAAGCGCCCCACCCGCGCCTTGACGGCACCGGTGAACGCCCCCGCCTCGTGCCCGAACAGCTCGCTCTCCAGCAGCTCGCGCGGGATGGCGGCACAGTTCACCGCCACCATGCGCTGATCCCTGCGGCTGCTGGCGGCATGAACGGCGCGCGCCACCAGCTCCTTGCCGGTACCGTTCTCGCCGGAGATCAGCACGGACAGATCGCTGTCGGCCACCTTGCGGATCATCTGCACCACCGCCGTGATCGCGGCGGACCGACCGATGAGCCCGAACTCGTGCCCCTCGCCGAGCCACTCGCTCTTGAGGCTGTGGATACGCTTCTGCAGCGTCGCCACCGCCTTGTAGGCGGAGGTGGTCTCGGCGACCGCGGTCTCCAGGGGGATCCGGTCGATGGTGGAACCGCCGATGTAGCCGGCGGCGCCGGAGGCTTCCGCCACCTGCTGAGCCTCCTCCGGCGTGGTAATGGGGCCACCCTCCACTGCGCAGCGTACCCGCGGCCGCCGGCGGCGCACCGCCTCGAACACCTGCCGCGCATGCTCCCCGGCATCCTCCAGGGTGTAGCGGCTCGGCACTCCGGCCATGCCGCCGGCGTTCCAGCCGTAGTTGATGCACACCACGTCCACGCCGGCATCCGCCATAAGCACCGCCTCCTCCTGCTGGCGGACGTACCCGCACGTCTGCAGGCCCTGATTGCGGGCCACCTGCATGAGCATCACCTCGCGACCGAACCCGCCACCCCCATACTCCAGGTTCTCGCGCATGGCACCGTCGAAGTGGACCGCCGTGGGGAAGTTGCAGATGCCGTCGAAGCCGGCCGCCTTCACCTCCGTCACCAGCGCCTCCAGATCAACGCGGGGATCGAAGGCGCAGGCGCCGAAGAACACCGGCAGGTCGACCCTGCCGAGAATCTCGGCGCGGGCGAACTCCAGCACGGCGCGGTTGTTGTCCGCGACCGGGAGCATGCAGGAGATGGACGGAGCGCCCATGACGCGAAGGCGCCCGGCGTGCAGCGCCAGGAGGAAGTCGGCACCGCCATGGGCGGCCGCCCGGGCTGTCATACCGGCACCGATGGCCGCGCCTACGAGAAAGGTCCGCTTTTCAGATGTCAGCTGCCTTGCCATGTCGGGTGATCCGTCGCCATCAGGGGTTACACCCCACCAACATGTATCACCTGCGAGCGAGGCTGGGAAGGTCTCCGCGGTGACCGACGGCCTGATCGACGAACAGCGCCCGGGCCGGTGCCAGCCGGTCGGTCACGCCCAGACCGGCATTGCGCAGCAGCGAACGCCAGGGGTCGTCGTTGCTGAACAGCCAGTGGAACCCGTCCATGGCCGACTGCATGAGCAGGTTGTCGCCCCGGCGCCAGCGGGCGTAGCGGCGCAGCACGCCGTAGCCGACGGGGTCACGCCCCCGCTCCCGAGCCGCCGCCATCACGTCCACCAGCGCGGCGGCGTCGAGAAAGCCGAGATTGACGCCCTGCCCGGCAAGCGGGTGGATGACGTGGGCGGCGTCGCCCACCAGGGCGATTCGCGGCGCCACGTAGCGCTCCGCGTGCAGCCTGCGCAGGGGAAACGCAGCGCGATCGACGCTCGCCGTCACCTGGCCCAGCACGGCCTCCGAGGCGGCGGTCAGGGCGGTATTGAACTCGCGGTCGGACAGCGCCTGCAGCTCCGTGGCGCGGGCGTTGTCCGCCGACCAGACGATGGAGCAGCGACCGTCCGCAAGGGGCAGGAGCGCCAGCGGCCCTTCCGGGAGGAACCGCTGTCGCGCCACCGCGCCATGGTGCTGTTCGGTGGTGATGGTGGCAACGATCCCGCGCTGGCCGTAATCCCGCTCGCGCACGGCAATGCCGGCGTGCTCCCGAACCATGGAGCTGGCGCCGTCCGCACCCACCAGCAGACCGCCGCGCAGCCGGCGGCCGTCCTCCAGGCGCACGGCCACCGCGTCTTCGGCCGTGTCCAGCTCATCCACCGCAACCGGGCAGTAGAGGCTGACCCCGGGGCGTCGGCCCACGGCCTCGCGCAGCGCGTCCTGGATCAGGGTATTCTCGACGATGTGGCCAAGCCACGCCTCGCCCCGATCCGCCGCGTGGAAGGTCACCCCTGGATGGCCAGCGGCGTCCCAGGCGCGGATCGCTTCAAAGGGGCTGACCCGTCGGGCGGCGATGGCGTCCCAGGCGCCGACGCGCTCCAGAATCCGGCGCGAGGTGTGGGTGATCGCCGAGACCCGGTTACTGGTGCGCGCCTCGTCCCAGGGCGGCGCCTGCCGTGCCTCGATCACCGCCACGGAGAAACCGGAATCGGCCAGCCCCGCGGCCAGTGCCAGCCCCACCATTCCGCCGCCGATGATGATGACGTCGGTACGCTGCTCAGCCATGGTCCGACTCCAGTGACAGCCCGCGGGCAAGACGCGGCACACGGCTGCCCCGGCCCATGGCCTGACGGACCAGCCCGTCCCGCGCCGCGGGCAACAGCTCCATGCCTACCAGCCCGAGATTGCGGGCCAGCCGTAGCCCCGGCAGACGGTTCGAGAACAACCGCACCAGCCCGTCGGTCATGGCCGTGACCCGGCGATGATCGCTCGCGCGGGCATCGGCGTAGCCGCGCAACAGGGCTGGCGCGCCGGGATCCTCGCCACGGCGCGCGGCCCCGTGAAGCCGTTCGGCCAGTTCGGCCACATCGCGCAGCGCCAGGTTGAAGCCCTGGCCAGCCACCGGATGCAGGGTGCGCGCGGCATTACCGATGAGCACGCTCCGGTCGGCAACGCGCCGGGTGCTGCGACTTAGCGCCAGCGGATAGACAGCGCGCCGGCCCACCCGCAGAAAGCGCCCCAGCCGATGGCCGAACGCGTCCTGCAGGGCGTCGAGAAACGCCGCATCATCCAGGGCCGCGAGCGCTTCCGCGCGCGCCGGCGCCACCGTCCAGACCAGCGAGCAGTGGCCACCGGAGAGCGGCAACAGCGCCAGTGGCCCCTCCGGCGTGAACCGCTCGAACGCCCGCCCGTCGGGCGGCTGGGCGGGGGTTACGTTCGCCACCACGCCGACCTGGTCGTAGTCGGTCTCCCGCATCTCGATGCCCAGACACGCCCGCAGCGCCGAGCGTGTGCCGTCGGCGGCCACGACGACGCGCGCCGCCAGGCCGGTGCCGTCGTCCAGGGTCAGATGCACGGCGTCCTGCCCCGGCTCCGCAGACTCGACCCGGGCGGTCACGGACCGCACGGCATCCGGCTGCGCCGCGAGCCGGTCCCGCAGCACCCGACCCAGCACGCGGTTGGGCACCACGTGCCCCAGAGCGTCCAGGCCCTCCCGTTCCGCCTGCATGCGGGTGACGCCGAACCCGCCCCGGTCGGAAACGTGGATGGTGCGGATCGGCGCCGCTTCGCCGTTGATGGCCGGCCACAGCTCCAGCGCCTCGAGAATCCTGCGACTGGTGGGCGACAGGGCCGTGCTGCGGTCGTCGTAGCTGGGCTGCTCCGGGGCTGTGGCGGTTACCGGGTCGACCACGCGCACCTGCAGCCCGCTGCCGCCCAGGGCAATGGCCAGGCTGGCGCCCACCAGGCCGCCCCCGACGATCACCACATCCGCTGTTGCCGCCGTCACCGCGCTTACTCCCCCGCCATGGCGGATTCCACGTCGGCGACGGTCTTGGGCACGCCGGCGCTGAGAATGTCGTGGCCCGTGGCCGTGACGGCCACATCGTCCTCAATGCGCACGCCGATGTTATGCCAGCGCGGGTCCACCTCGGGGATACTGTCGGCGATGTACAGGCCCGGCTCCACGGTGACCACCATGCCCGGCTCCAGCAATCGCCATTCACCATCGATGCGGTAATCGCCCACGTCGTGGGTGTCCATGCCCAGCCAGTGGCCGGTCCGGTGCATGAAGAAGGGCCGGTACGCCTCGTCGGCAATGAGCTGATCCACGTCACCGTGCAGCAGCTCCAGGTCCACCAGCCCCTGCACCAGCACGCGCAGCGCCGCCTCGTGGGGCATGTTCCAGTGGTTGCCGGGCTGCACGGCGGCGATGGCCGCCTCCTGAGCCGCCAGCACGATCTCGTAGACGGCCCGCTGCTCCGGGGTGAAGCGGCCGTTCACCGGGAAGGTCCGGGTGATGTCCGAGGCGTAGCAGTCCAGCTCCACGCCAGCGTCGATCAGCACCAGATCGCCGTCACGCAGGGTGGCGTTGTTCTCGATGTAGTGCAGGATGCAGCCGTTGCGACCGCCGCCGACGATGGGCGGATACGCCTGCCAGCCGTTGCTGCGGCGGAAGACATACTGAAATTCCGCCTCCAGCGCATACTCGGCCATTCCCGGCCGGCACACGACCATGGCGCGCCGGTGGGCCTCGGCCGAAACCTGCGCGGCCTCGCGCATCTGCTCCAGCTCCGCCGGACTCTTGATCAGCCGCATTTCGTGGAGGAGGTGCTCCAGCGCCACGAACTCGCCGGGGGTGCGCGCGCCGGCACGGGCGCGGGTGCGGACCTGATTCACCCAGCCGAGAATGGCGTGATCGAAGTCGGGATTCAGCCCCATGGTGCAGTAGAGGCGATGCTTGTCCTCGAGCATCCCCGGGAGGATCTCGTCGATGTCATCGATGGGAAAGGCGTCGTCGGCGCCATAGCGCTCGCAGGCACCGTCCTGACCGGCGCGCGGCCCGTCCCATACCTCCTTTTCCGGATCACGCTCGCGGCAGAACAGCACGAATTCACCATGCTCCCGCCCGGGTATCAGCACCAGCACGGCATCGGGCTCCGGGAAGCCGGAGAGGTAGTGAAAGTCGCTGTCCTGACGGTAGGGATGGACCACATCCCGGTTGCGCGGCCGCTCGGGGGCTGCGGCCACCACCGCCACCGCGTTGTCACCCATGAGGTTCATGAGCTCGCGGCGCCGGCGGGCGTATTCCTGCTGATCCATGGGGCCTCCGTGATTGCGGAGCAGGTGTTTGTGAGTGGGTCAGTGGGTGCGCTGGCTGCCCTGATCGGCGCCCGGCACCGGCACGGGTTTGTCGCGTTTGCGCGGCTGCAGGTGCTCGCGCACCAGCAGGGCGCCGGTGCGCACGAACTCCAGGAGCTCCTCGTAAGCCGCCTCGTCCGCCTCGCCGCCCTCGTCGCTCACGGCGTGGCTGACCTCGCCCAGGTGGCCGATGATCTCCGCCACCTCCTTCGGCAGCTTGCTCTCCTCCGGCAACCCGCCCACGCCGAGGCCGTAGATGAACCCGTGCGCCCAGGCGCCAAGGCTCTCGGCACGCCGGTCCACGGGCGCGGACCCGTCGGGCAGCAGCAGCTGGAACTCCAGGTTGCTGTCATCCATGCCCTGCTGGGTGGCGCCGTACAGGGCGGCCAGGCCTTCCAGGCAGCGCCGGGCCGGATCGCCCTTCGGCTCGGTGCCGGCGAGGACCTGGGCGATCCACTGCGCCGCTTCCACCTGCGCGGAAGCGCTGAGCATCCCCGCAAGCAGGCCGTGGGCCTCGGCAGCACCGATCTCGGCCTCCACCTCGGCGAGGGCTTCGTTGAGGGCGTCGTAATCGGGTAGAGAGTCAGTCATGGCGCGGACATATCCAAGGCCGTACAAAATCGCTATCCTACCACGACATATGAGGCATCGCGGGCCGTTGCAGGCATGAGTGAATCGTCCCCGAAGGCACTGCGCAGGGAGCTTGACCGGCTGGAACGCCAGGTGGACTCGCTGGTGCGCTATTGTGCCCGACTCGAAGAAGAAAACCGGGTGCTGCGTCAGTCCCAGGATTCGCTGAACGCGGAGCGTGCCAGCCTGCTGGAAAAGAACGAGATGGCCCGCTCCAAGATCGAATCCATGATCAGCCGCCTCAAGGCTATGGAGCACCACTGACATGCGCGACGACATCGAACCGGTCCGGGTCACCATTCTCGACAAGGAATACATGGTGGCCTGCCCGCCGGACGAGAAAGAGGGCCTGCTGAGCTCGGCCCACATGCTCGACCGACGCATGCGCGAAGTCCGCGACGCCGGGCGCATCCAGGGAGCGGATCGCATCGCGGTGATGGCGGCGCTGAATCTCACCCACGAGCTGCTGCAGGCGCAGAACGACCAGCGCGAGACCGCCACCCTGGTCGAGGACCGCGTGCGCGCCATGGAGCAGCGCATCAACCAGGTGCTGCCGGAGTCCTGATCCGGACACCACCCGTCCGTCCCCCTTGCAGTCCCGGCGTCCAGCCCCCACCATGGCACTGGACACCCCCTGCGGCGTTCGACAGCGGTCACAGCTATTCCTTGACCCTCAATTGAATCGCCAGGGGAACTGACGTGGCGGTATCCGGTGCGCATGTCCGCCCCGTGCGGAAAGCCTAAGGCCCCGCTCGTCCTCCCCACCTGAACCTCAGGGTTCAAGGGGCGATACCGCACGGCGCCAGCGGGGGGTGTCCCTTTCCTAGCCAACCCCGGTATCCTGTGCGGCTTGCCCCGAAGCCACGGCTGGAGCCCCGATGCAATACTGGCTGATGAAATCCGAGCCGGACGTGTTCGGCATTGACGACCTCGCCAACTGCCCCGACCAGACCGACCACTGGGACGGTGTGCGCAACTACCAGGCGCGCAACATGATGCGCGACCAGATGAAACAGGGCGATCAGGTCCTGTTCTACCACTCCAACACCAAGGTGCCCGGGGTGGTGGGCATCGCCGAAGTGGTGCGCGAGGGCTACCCGGACCACACGGCGTTCGACCCGGAAGACCCCCACTACGATCCGAAAAGCGACCCGGACAACCCGCGCTGGTTCATGGTGGACATCCGCTTCGTCCGCAAGCTTGGCCGCACCATCAGCCTCACCGAGCTCAAGGAACTCAAGGATCGCCCGGAATTGGCCGATATGCCCCTGGTGCGCAAGGGCAACCGCCTGTCGGTCATGCCGGTCACCCCGGAGCAGTGGCAGTTCATTCTCGGGCTCGAATGACCTGCCGCCCATCGGGACACGGAAACGGGAGCGTCATTCCGTGACTCTCGTCCCGGATCACGACAGGCAGCGAACGCATACTCTCTCGGGACGGTCCGGAGTGACCGCCGTGCCGATCGTGCGATGTGCGACCAACGGATGAGCGCAGTGAGCGAGACACAGGCAACAGAATACGGCCTCGGGCCGACCGATCATCGAGTCGTGCTGGCGGTCGCCGCGGTGATCGCGGTCACCGCCGCGCTGGCGGTGGGCTGGCAGCAGGTGCGGGACCTGGACACGCCGTCCCGGGGCATCGACGCGTTCTCCTTCGACCTCCCCATGGACACGGTTGAGGCCGACTCGGCTGCGGGGCTGGCGGACGAGTTGGACGCGATGGAGTTCCCCTGGCCGCCGGAAAGCAGCGTGCCGCGCATCCAGGTGGAGCACTTCCCGGGGGACATGGCGGATCTGGACGCTGACGCGCGCAAGGCGGTGTTCTTCCGCGCCCTGCTGCCGCTGGTGCTGCACGAGAACGCGATGCTGCGCCACCATAGGGACAACGCCCGGGCACTGCTGCAGGGGGGTGCACCGCCGGAACCGGGCACCGACGAACGTGTCTATCTCGGACAGCTCAAGGAGCGCTACCGGGTCGAGGGCGACCTGAACGACGCCGCCGTGCGCCAGCAACTGCTGCGACGGATCGATGCCGTACCGGCGTCCCTGGCGCTGGCGCAGGCGGCCAACGAAAGCGGCTGGGGCACATCACGGTTCACCCGGGAGGCCAACAACCTGTTCGGTGAATGGACATGGAACGAGGACCAGGGCCTGCTGCCACAGCAACGTGCGGAGGGCGCGACCCATTTTGTCCGCATCTTCCCCGATCTCCATGCTTCGGTGCGCTCATACATACGCAACATCAACGTCGGGCACGCCTACGGTGAGCTGCGACAGCAACGGGCGAACCTGCGCGAACAGGGCGAACCGCTGGACGGGATCACCCTCGCCAGCGGCCTGATCCGCTACTCTGAAAGGGGTCAGGACTACGTGGATGAAGTCCGTGCAATGATCCGGCAGAACGAACTGCACCACATGCCGGATCTCGAACTGGCGAACCGTACGCCGTAGGGGCTATTGTCACCAGCCAATGACATGTCACCAAAAACCAACAATTTGAACGGCTTGGCGAACAAAGTCATTTGTATTCATAAAGTGCCTGCTATAAGGTAACACTCATTGTGCGCGAGGAGTCTGATCACTCGTCGCGGATGCAGGGGGATAGAACGTTGGGGCATCGTCAAAAACAGTGGCTACTGCACGAGGGTTCCTCGCCCCGGCGCGGCCTGAAATGGTGGCTTCGCCCGATTCCGCTGGCCATTGGCGCGGTGGGCGTGGGCCTGATCACCGCGGGCCTGATCGGCCTCGGAAGCAGCGGTTCCGGATCGGGAGCCTCCGGCGATACGGTCGCGATGGAGCTGGGCATGCCGGGCACCC
This sequence comes from Aquisalimonas sp. APHAB1-3, assembly GCF_048323695.1. NCBI lineage: Bacteria > Pseudomonadati > Pseudomonadota > Gammaproteobacteria > Chromatiales > Ectothiorhodospiraceae > Aquisalimonas > Aquisalimonas sp. APHAB1-3. Next base: position 37,425 of record NZ_JBLWFT010000014.1, read on the forward strand.
GCGTTGGCGACATGGTTGCACAGCGGGCCCGTGGCAACGGCAGCCGCACGACCTCCGCCACCATGGACGACAGCCCCGCGCCGGTCACCGATAACGGAACGCCCGCGGATTCCGGCCCGTTGCGTACCGCCAACGCCACGGAAGCCGACATGGATTCGGGCTGGGCCAGCTACATCAACGCTAGTACCGGCAGCACCAACGCCAGCGACGATACCGCCGAGAGCGCGGCCGAAGCCGAGGCCGAGATGGAGGAGCTGGCCGCGCCGCACGAAGGGCCGGAATGGGAGACCATCGAAGTCCGCTCCGGCGACTCCCTGGCCGCGATCTTCAGCCGCGCCGGCCTGTCCGCAGGCGAGCTTCACCGCCTGGTCAATACCGATGACCGCACCGCGCAGCTCCAGCGCATCTACCCCGGTGATGAAATCCACTTCCATGTGGAAGGCGACGCCCTGCAGGGGCTGCGCCACGACATCGACGATGCCGACACGCTGGTCGTCGCCCGGGGTGACGACGGCTTTGAAGTCAGCATCGAGAGCCGCGCCATCGAGACGCGGGTCAAGCACGCCAGCGGCACGGTCAACAGCTCCCTGTTCGTCGCCGGCCAGGACGCCGGGCTCAGCCACGGCCAGATCATGCGGCTGATGAACATCTTCAAGTGGCAGGTGGACTTCGGACGCGACGTGCGCTCCGGGGACATGTTCTCGGTGGCCTACGAGTCCTACTACATCGACGATGAACACGTGCGCGACGGCCCCATTCTGGCGGCCCGTTACGTTAACCGCGGCAATGCGATCGACGCGGTGCGCTACGAAGACCCGGACGGCACCCGCGGCTACTACAGCCCCGAGGGCGAGAACCTGAGCAAGGCGTTTCTCCGTCGCCCGGTTGGCGATGCGCGGATCAGCTCCGGATTCAACCCCAACCGCAGGCATCCGGTACTGGGCGTCCGCCGCCCGCACCTGGGCACGGACTTCGCCGCGCCCTCGGGCACGCCGATCCGGGCTGCCGGTGCCGGCCGGGTCGTCCACGCCTCGCGCAAGGGCGGCTACGGCCGCACCGTCATCATCGAGCACGCCAACCGGTACCGCACCCTGTACGCTCACATGTCGCGCTACGCCAATGGCATCAGCGTGGGCACGCGCGTCGAGCAGGGACAGACCATCGGCTATGTCGGCGCCTCCGGACTGGTCACCGGCGCGCACCTGCATTACGAATTCATGAAGGACGGCGTCCACCGCAACCCCATGCGGGTGGACCTGCCCAGCGGCGACCCGGTTGCCAGCGAACACATGGATGACTTCGTCGCCCGCGCCGCCCCCCTCGTGGCGCAGCTCGACGATATGCACGAGGAGCAGGAACAACAGCTGGCGATGCGGGACGAGGAATGATCCCGTCGGGGCGCGCCGCCCTGGTGCTGCTGGGGCTGGTGATCGTGCTCTGGGGGCTGAACTGGCCGGTGATGAAGGTCGGCCTGGAGTACATCCCGCCGCTGCTGTTCACCAGCATCCGCATGGTGCTGGGCTGCCTGTGCATGGTGATCGCCGCCGCCATCATGGGGCAGCTCCGCCGCCCCTACCGCGACGAGTGGACACTGGTGTTCGGCGTCGGCCTGATCCAGATGGCGCTGTTCCTGGGGCTGGTCACCATAGCCCTGCAGTACGTCCCCGCCGGGCGTTCGTCCATTCTCGCCTACACCACCTCGCTCTGGGTACTGCCCATTGCCGCCATGACCCTGGGCGAAACCCTCACGCGCCCGCGCCTGCTGGGCTTCGCCCTGGGCATCGGCGGCGTCGCGGTGATGTTCAACCCGTTCGGTTTCGACTGGACCAGTCCGTCCGTGGTCATAGGCAACGGCCTGCTGCTGCTCGCCGCGCTGTGCTGGGCCCTGCTGATCGTCTACGTGCGCGCCCAGCGCAACCAGGGCCCGCCACTGACGCTGGCCCCGTGGCAGTTCGGCATCGCCGCGGTCGTCCTGCTACCCATTGCGCTGATGGTCGAGGACGCCGGCACCGTGGAGTGGTCGGATCCGGTCCTGCTGGGCATCCTCTTCTACAACGGCCCGCTGGCCACTGCGTTTCCGTTCTGGGCAATCATCACCATCACACGGGCGCTGCCCGCCGTGACCACCTCCATCGGCAGCCTTGGCGTGCCGGCGTTCGGCGTTGCAGCGTCCGCCGTCCTGCTGGGAGAGGCACTGACCGGCACCAACATTGTCGGGCTATTATTGATTGGAGCCGGTGTCGCGACCGTGACGCTGGCGGATCGCGGCAGGCGAAACGAACCCGGCTCCGATTCAGCGGTCTCAACAGAGAACCGGAAGTCCTGACAGCGCGTGGGGCGCTGTAGACCCCCGGTGTGACGAGGGCATGGATCCATGACCAGGACCGCTCTACTGTGTCTGGCATGTCTGGCGCTGCTGCTGACCGGCTGCAGCACCACCCGGGACAGCATTCCCGACCCTGGGCGTGGCGCCCCGACGATCAGCGATGTGCGTGAATCACCGGAGCAACACCAGGGCAAGACCGTCCGCTGGGGCGGCACCATTGCCGGTGTTGAGAACCGGCAGGACGTCACGCTTGTGGAAGTGGTGGGCCGCTCGCTGGACCGCAGCGGCAGGCCGCGCACCGGCGACACCAGTGAAGGCCGCTTCCTGGCGGTGATCGACGGCTTCCTCGACCCGGCCGTGTACGAGGAAGGCCGCCGCATGACCGCCACGGGCACCGTGGACGGGGAAGAGACCCGCCCGGTCGGCGAGCATGACTACCGGTATGTGCGCGTGCGCGCCAGCGGCCATCACCTGTGGCCCGAACCCCGGCCCGATCCGTACGCCCACGCCCCCCGCTATTACCCGGGCCCCTACTACGACCCCCGTTACGGGCCCTGGTACGACCCCTGGTACGATCCGTGGTACCCCCATCGCCGCGGGTTCCGCTACTGACTGCCATGTTGAGGACGCCCATGCGCCGCACAGCGATGAAAACGCTCCCCATAATCGCCGCCATGCTGGTGCTCACGGCCTGCGCCACCGGCCCGCAATTCGACACCGATGGCGTCAACCGCGATCTGCAGCCGCGGCAGGCCGCCGCCGATCAGGTGCGCGACGAGCAGGTGATCTGGGGCGGCACGATTCTGTCCGTGAAACCGCAACAGGACACCACCCAGATCGAGGTCCTCGCCTACCCGCTCGACCGCGGGGATCAGCCACGGATCGACCGCTCATCCCAGGGCCGGTTCCTGATTATCGCCGACGGCTACCTGGAGCCCGCCGACTACGGCGAGGGCCGCCAGATCACCGTGCGCGGTCCGCTCGAGGAGGCGCGGACGGCCACCATCGGCGAGGCGGAGTACACCTACGCGGTGGTGCACGCCGAGGACCTCCACCTGTGGCCGCGCCGGACCAGCCACGGGACGCGAAGCGAACCGCGGGTGAATTTCGGGATCGGGATCGGCATCATGCGGTGACGGGAACGTCGGCCTTCGGGATGGTGGACCTGATGATGGTGGATCTGAAGATCCACCCTACGCCCTACGCCCATACGTCTCGGCGGCGGGCACGCGCCCGTAGGGTGGACCTTCAGGTCCACCAATAACGCCACTCGCCCACCAGGCCCCACCAACCGATCTGCTATCATCCGGCCCCACATTCACTACCCCGACAAGACCCAATGGCCAATACCCTGACTCAACGGATTGCCGAGGAACTCGGCGTGCGCACCAACCAGGTCGACGCCGCCGTGCAGCTGCTGGACGACGGCGCCACCGTGCCGTTCGTCGCCCGCTACCGCAAGGAGGCCACCGGCGGCCTGGACGACACCCAGCTGCGCCAGCTGGAAGAGCGCCTGGGCTACCTGCGCGAGCTGGAAGAGCGCCGCGACACCATCATCAGCACCATCCGCGAGCAGGGACAGCTCTCCGACAGCCTGCACCAGGCCCTGCAGACGGCGGACACCAAGCAGCGGCTGGAAGACCTCTACCTTCCCTACAAGAAGAAGCGCCGCACCAAGGGCCAGATCGCCCGCGAGGGCGGCCTTGAGCCGCTTGCGCGCGTACTGGTCAGCGACCCGTCCGTGGATCCCCATACCCGCGCCGCCGATTACGTCAACGCCGACGCCGGCGTGGCAGACGCCGATGCCGCCCTGGAAGGCGCCCGCGCCATTCTCGCCGAGGAGGCCGCCGAGGATCCCGATCTGGTGACGGGGCTACGCGAGCACGCCTGGAACAAGGGCGTCCTGGTCTCGGAAGTCGCGCCCGGGCAGGAGGAGGCCGGCGCCAAGTTCAGCGACTACTTCGACTACCGGGAACCGCTCAAGGCGGTCCCCTCCCACCGGGCGCTCGCCCTGCTGCGCGGGCGCAAGGAGCGCATCCTGCGGCTCGCCATCGAGATCGACGGCGACCAGCCGGGGCCCTGCCATGATCGCGTCGCCGGCTATTTCGGTGTCCGCCACCAGGACCGTCCCGGAGACGACTGGCTGACCGCCCTGGTCCGCCACACCTGGCGGGTGAAGCTCTACACCCGGCTGGAGACGGACCTCATCGGCAGCCTGCGCGAGCGCGCCGAAACCGAAGCCATCCAGGTGTTCGGCCGCAACCTGCACGATCTGCTGCTGGCGCCACCGGCGGGCAGCCGCTGCGTCATGGGCATCGACCCGGGCATCCGCACCGGCTGCAAGGTCGTGGTGGTCTCGGCCACCGGCAAGCTGCTGGACACCGCCACCATCTACCCGTTGCCGCCGAAGAACGCCTGGGACCAGAGCGTCCACACCCTGGCACAGTTGATTGAGCGCCACGGCGTCGACATGGTCGCCGTGGGCAACGGCACCGGCTCCCGCGAAACGGAACGCCTGGCAAAGGAGGTGGGCAAGCGCCACACGGAATTGCGCGCCCAGGTAGTCATGGTCTCCGAGGCAGGCGCCTCCGTGTACTCCGCCTCGGAAGTGGCCGCGAAGGAGTTCCCGGATCTGGACGTGAGCCTGCGCGGCGCCGTCTCCATTGCCCGCCGACTGCAGGACCCGCTGGCGGAGCTGGTGAAGATCGACCCCAAGTCCATCGGCGTGGGGCAGTACCAGCACGACGTCAGTCAGGCCCAGCTCGCCCGCACCCTGGACGCCGTGGTGGAGGACTGCGTCAACGCCGTGGGCGTGGACGTGAACACCGCTTCGGCGCCGCTGCTGGCACGGGTCTCGGGCCTCAACACCACCCTGGCCGAGAACGTCGTGGCCCACCGCGACGCCAACGGCGCCTTCCCCGACCGCAAGGCGCTGCACAAAGTGCCCCGCCTGGGCGACAAGACCTTCGAGCAGGCGGCGGGCTTTCTCCGCATCAACGACAGCGCCCAGCCCCTGGACCGCTCCGCCGTCCACCCGGAGGCGTACCCGCTGGTGGAGCGCATCCTCAAGGCCAACGGCCGCAACCTGGGTGACACCATCGGCGACAGCGCCTTTCTCGGCAAATTGCGCCCTGCCGACTACGCCGACGAGCGCTTCGGCGAGCCCACGGTGCGGGACATCCTCGCCGAGCTGGACAAACCCGGCCGCGACCCCCGCCCGGAGTTCGTCACCGCCAACCTGCGCGACGACGTGGAAACCCTCGCCGACCTGAAACCCGGCATGCAGCTCGAGGGCACGGTGAGCAACGTCACCAACTTCGGGGCCTTCGTGGATCTCGGCGTCCACCAGGACGGCCTGGTGCACATCTCCGCCATGAGCAAACAGTTCATCCGCGACCCGCGGGAAGTGGTGAAACCGGGCGACGTGGTGAAGGTCAAGGTGCTCAGCGTCGACGAGCGCCGCAAGCGCATCGCGCTCACCATGCGCATGGACGACCCGCTACCCGGCGAGGAGCCGGCGGAGAAACCGGCCCCGAAGAAAGGCAAACCCGGCAAACCGCGCGATAACCAGGACAAGCCCAAAGAGAAGCCGGCGGAAGGCAGCCTCGCGGACGCGTTTCGGGCTGCGAAGAAGAAGTAGACGGGGTAATCGCGACTCACGTCGCTCCTACGCCGATCACCCTGGTAGGAGCGACGTGAGTCGCGACCGGCCCCGGCCGGACCTTCAGGTCCACCGGCCGGGAACGGCGCCAAGATTGTTCACACGTAACCGAATTAGGTATTCGGCGCACGGACTGATAGCATTTACAGACCAGTCGTTATCCACCATCCCGTCTTAGACAGGTCGGCGCATACCCATGAAAACCACGCTGAATCCTCTGAACCACGCCGGAACAACGCCCTCCAGCAAGCAGGCTTTGCGGGGATGGTTGCACCTGCTGATGTGCTCGAAACGGATGGAAACGACAATCAACGATCTCCTGCGCATCCGGCATGAGTCCTCCATGACCCGTTTCAGCGTGCTGTCCCAACTCCACCACGCCGGTCCGGACGGGCTCAGCACGAAGGGGCTGGCACAACGCCTGATCGCCTCCAAGGGCAACATCACGCGACTGATTGACCGCATGGAGACCGACGGCCTGGTCCAGCGCCGCCCCTGCTCTGAAGATCGACGCGTGAGCCACATTTTCATGACCGAGGCAGGCGAGAACGTGTTTCACGCAATCGCGGGAGAACACGAGGACTGGACCGCGCGCATCTTCGGCATCCTTGACGACGATGAACTGGAAACGCTTGTGCGGCTGACCGACCGCATCAGGGCGAACACCCTGCCTGAAGTCGCTCTCGGAATCAGCAAGTCGCCGGATTACGCCAACGGGTCCGACCATCACGGATAGCAAGGCCCGTCAGGCGTTGGGGGCAATCTGCTTACGTAACTCCGCAGCCACGCCACCCCCCGAAACCCCTTTCTTGTAAGAAAACTGCCGACAAGGCTGCCCGGGCACGAGCTGGGCGTGGCCGTCCACAATGAAGAACAGAGGCGCTGCACCGGCATCATGGCCGGCAAACTGCGCGCGATTCGCCGCCGCACAATGGGTGCAGTAAGACGGTGCCCCAACACGGTGGAAATTCACCGGATGCGGCTCGTCCATGATCGGCACCAGGTCGTCCCCGTAATTGAGCAGCCCGCGCCACAATTCGCCGCGGAACAGCCGCCCTCCGCTACCGCACGGATCGAGCGTGAAGACGAACCGATCCGACTCCTCGCGCACGCTGAAGTCCGCGCAGTGATAGTGCCAGGTCTGCGCGACCTCGTGCACCAGTTCCGCGTCGGACAGCGCGGCGTAACGGGGAAAACCGACCTGAAACGCCGGCTCGAACGTCTCGGCAAGCATCGCGTCGAGATAATCAGCGCCGCCCGACTCCAGCGCCGTTCCGTAGAAGCAGGCCAGCCAGGCGACGGCGAAGTCGTGCCAGGGTCGCCACTCCTGCCGCTGACCCTCCAGCAGTTCGCGAATGTCACGCCCGCCGGCGGCGAGCCGGGCACGGGCAGACTGAACGCGGGTGGTGACCAACGCCGTGCGCTCCTGATCGCTGAACAGTGGCGCAGTCCGGCCCGATGGCTTGGCAAAACGCATGCGACAGTGGCCACCCGCCCCCTTCTCCGTGCTCCAGACCGTCTCGCCCAGGGCGCTGTTGAGCGCGCCCTGGCACGCCTTGCAAGCCTGGCAGAGGCTGCTGACACCATCGCGCCAGCCGCCATACCATTCCGGGTGCTTGTCCGCGAAACCGTCCTGCTCCAGCCGACCACCACTGCCGCAGGGCGAGAGATCAAGGACCACCGCGTCGTCGGTCTCCTCCAGTGGCTGCGGTACAGCGCCGGCCTGGTGAACATAGATCGCAACCAGATCGGCAATGGCGCCGCGATAATCCCCCGTCCTGTACTGTCGTACCCAGGTGGCCATCAACTGCGCTCCGATGCGCAGAAGCTCCTCCCGCGCCTTCGCTTCGCCGTGGTCCCGGCGCAACATGCCCGCCTTGCGCGCCAGGGTGTGAATGGAAAGCATGTGCAACCCGAGGTGACCGGTCTCCATGCGTTGCAGCCAGTCGTCCAGCGCGGGGTCATCATCCTGTTCCAACGCGGCAATTGCTCGCGCTTCCAACGGCGCGGTCAGGCGGGCAAGCTCTTCGTCGGGGAACTGGCGGTCCATTCCTCCTCCTACGCCCAGAAACCCGAGCGGCTGGTGGTGCATTCGTACTGCCGGTAGATGCTGTCCACCAGACTCTGGCCCCGTTCGTTCAGCAACAGCCCATGCCCCTGACGGTTCATGGCATAGCCGACGGCAAGCCCGCGGTCGGGATCGGCGAAACCGATGGAGCCGCCGGCACCCACATGACCAAAGGCGTTTCGGCCGAGAATCACGCTATCCGTGGCCTCGCGGCGGCGACGGTTATCCATGGAAACCATGAACCCCGGCCCGAAGCGCGTGGGGGCCAGCAACGTGGCGTCCCGGTGGGAAGCAGAGGACACTACCCCCAGACCGGCGATGGTCTCCGGCTGCAGCAGCGTCCGCCCATCCCCGGGCCGCCCGATGGCCAGCGCCGTGAACAGATCCGCAAGCCCGCGGGCATGACTGACGCCGCCAGCGGCGCCGATCTCCGCGGCACGTCCGGCACGCGTGTTAACGCCACGCGCCGCCCAGTCACCGTGGTTGAAGATGAACAGATTCGGCAATGTCCCGGGCTCCCGGACCGCCTCCATGAACGGCGTCACCGGCTCTTCGCCGGTCAACCGGTAGGGCACGATGGGCGAGACGCGGGATTCCACCGCTTCGGGCAGTCCGATCCAGAAATCCAGCCCGAACGGAGTGGCCACTTCATCGGCGAAGAACTGTCCCAGGCTGCGGCCGGAGACCCGGCGCACCAGCTCGCCCAGCAGAAACCCGTAGGTCAACGCGTGATAGCCGTGACGGGTGCCCGGCTCCCAGAACGGCGGTTCCTGCTCCAGCCGATCAACCATGTAGCCGGTGTCCACGATGCAGTCCGCCTTGACGGGGTCGCGCAACGCAGGCAAGCCCAAGGAATGATCGAGCATCATGCGTGGGGTGGCCGCCGCCCTGCCCCGGTCGCCGAACGCCGGCCAGATCTCCGCGACCGGCGCATCCAGGTCCAGCAGCCCCCGCTCGTTGAGCAGATGGACACAGGCGGCCGTGGCCGCCTTGGTGCAGGAGAACACCACGCAGACGGTATCCCTGGTCCAGGGCGTGGTGCGCTCCGCGTCCGCGAAACCGCCCCACAGGTCGAGTACGGTTCGACCGTGCTCCTGCAGGCACAGGGAGGCGCCGAGCTCGCCACGCCGCTCAAAGTTGTCCACGAATGCGTCCACCACCGCACCCATGTGCGCGTGTGCCAGACCGCTGACCGGACCGCCCGCGGTCTCCCGGGCAACCGGCTCCAGCTCGGACTGCCATTCCGTCATGACCGCCCCCTTGCGGCGCCAGGGACGGCGAGCTGTCACTCGCCGCCGCACTGGTACGTTTACATTACAGGCCGTAGCTGGCCACATCGACCTGCGACATGATGTGCTCCCAATAGAGGTCGGCCAGGGCCTCGGCGTTGTCCACGCCCTGGACCCGTTCCACCCATGTCTCGAGCACGTCGCGGAACTCCTCCAGCATCGCCTCGCTGCGCTCCACGCCGTGCCGCTCGGCAAAGTTCGCCGCGATGCGCTCGAGATCCTCACGGACGAACTCCCGGGTCAGCTCCTGCAGCCCTTCGTCCGCTTCATGGATGGTGATCCCGTTGCTCTCCGCATCGGCGATGAAGCGGTCTTCACCCTGTTGATACAGCATCGATCCTTCCGCGGCGCCCACCGCCGCCGCACGGAGCATGGCCTCCCGGTGCGTCTCGCTCAGGGACTGCCAGACTCCGGTATTCACCTGGGTGAGCTGGCCTACGTAGACGCCACCGGGCATCGCCACGGTCACGTCGCTGAGCGCTTCGTCCAGGCGGAAGTTGGCGATATCCGAGGTGGAGAGGATCACGCAGTCGAGCGCGCCCTGGTCGAGCGCTTCCAGCATCTCGTTCCCCGACAGGGTCACCGGGCTCGCCCCCACGGAGTTCGCCCAGCGCGACCAGTTGGCGCCGCCGATGCGGAGCCGCTTGCCCTGGATGCTGGCCTCGTCGTTGACGGCGCTGGTGCAGCCGAGGCTGTAGCCAGGCGTGCCGGCGCCGCCGGTGTAGACCTGGTTCTGTCGCCCGAACTCATCCAGGCACTCGGGGCAGTGGAGCATCAGGTACTCGGTCATTGCCGCGGCATAGGCGATGCCTTCCACCCCCTGCACGTCATCGCCGAGGAGCTGCAGCATCATGGAGGATTCCAGGATGAGATTACTGTGAGGATATTCGGCACCGAAATAGGTGGTCATGACCGTCCCGATATCCGCCATGCCGTCACGCAGTCCCGCCGACGTCTCCTCCATGCTCAGGAGCGAACCGGGGAATACCCTGACGGAGAGTTCCCCGCCGCTCTCCTTCTCGACGGCATCCGCGTACTTTTCCGCAGCCTGAACCAGCATCGCACCCGGCGGATGGCCGATGGCGAAGTTCAGCTCCCGCGCCTCGACGGCGCTGAGCGACGAAGCCAGTCCGAGGGCCAGCGCCCCGGCAACAGTCGTCACAGTCTTGGTGGTCGTCATGGTGGTCTCCTCCAGTGGTGCTTTTCTGTTGGCGGCTCTAGGAGCCGCGGTTGCCTCAGCCGGCGTTCGATCCGCCGGTCTGCTGCCGGCGCGGTGGGTAGGTCCAGTAGTCGTCGATGCGGACCTCCCGCATCATGTGCCAGTAGTCGTCGTGCCGGAACGGCGTGATCACCACCACGCGCCCCCGGGAGTTGCGGTACCAGTTGTCCATGCCCTCGTGGGTCCACACCATGTTCTCGTGCGCGGCATCCACCTTTTGGTTGTAGGCCCGGTGCACGTCTTCACGCACTTCGACGGCGTCGAGATCCTGCTCGACCAGGGTCTGCAGCGCCTCGGTGACGTAGCGCATCTGCGTCTCGATGATCGAGATCACACTCCCGCCGTGCCCCAGGCCGGTATTGGGGCCCAGCAGGGTGAACAGGTTCGGAAACCCCGGCACGGCGACCCCGAGGTAGGCCTGGGCATTGTCCTCCCCCCAGACCTCGCGCAAGGTCACGCCATCGCGTCCGCGCACCTCGTAGGAGCCGAGGAAGCGCACCGCGTCGAACCCGGTCGCCAGCACCAGGACGTCCACGTCCCGCCGCCGGCCGGATCGGGTCTCGACGGTGCTGCCCTCGATGGACGCCACCGCGTCGGTGAAGAGATTGACGTTGGGCTTGGCGATGGCCCGGTACCACCCGTTGTCCAGCAGCATGCGTTTGCCGAAGGGCGGATAGTCCGGCAACACCTCGGGCAGCAGGTCCTGTCGCTCGCCGAGCTCCTCCCGGATGTAGCGCACGAACAGTTCCCGGTGGACGTCGTTGGTGGCGTTCACCGACCGTTTGCACTGGCTCCACTCGGGATCCTTCTGCAGCGACTCGTGAATGCGGTCGTTGAAACTCCAGGCGAGCTTGATGCGATACCACGCCTGGTAGAGCGGGACTTCGCGTAACAGGAAACGGATCGGCTCCGGAACAGGCTGCTGGAACTTGTCGAACGGTGCGACCCACTGCTTGGAACGCTGAAAGATGTCCAGAGACTCCACCCGGTCCGCGATGGCAGGGACGACCTGCATGGCGCTGGCACCGTTGCCCACCACGGCCACCCGCTGGCCGGTCACATCGAGATCCTCCGGCCAACGGGCTGTATGGAAGGCGCGGCCGGAGAACCCGTCCAGGCCCGGGATCGGCGGCACCTTGGGCACATTGAGGGCGCCGACGGCGCTGATGACGGCATTGGACCAGAGGCTCTGCTCACCACCCTCGGCATCCGTATACCGGGTCAGCCACTGCCGGCTCGTCTCGTCGTACTCCGTGGCGAGCACCGTGCACCCGAAACGGGTGCGCTCGTTGATGCCGAAATCGGCGGCCACCTGCTCCAGGTATGCCTCGATCTCGCCCCGCAGCGCGAAGTACCGTTCCCAGTCGCGTTTCGCGAACGAAAACGAGTACAAGTGGTTCGGGGTGTCGACGCCGGCTCCCGGGTAGCGGTTCTCGTACCAGGTGCCGCCCACGTTGTCGTTCTTCTCGAGGATGACGTGCTCGATACCCGCCTGCTGGAGATAGTAGGACGCGCACAGGCCGGATATCCCCGCCCCGATGACCACCACGCGGAAGTCGGCAGGAGGCGGCACGGATGGCCTGACCGGGGGCTCGTCCTGAACGCCCGTGCGCAGGTCCGCCGCAACCATGGCACCGTACGTGGGCGGCACCGCCTCGCCGGTCGCCACGCCAAGCATATGCACAATGGCCGCCTCATCCGGTTCGGGCAGGGCCAGGGGGCGGCCGTTGCGCCACGCGAGAATCGCCTCCAGCGCCGCAGTCCGGATCGTATCCTGCACGGGCTGCGGCAACCCACCGCTGTCGTTGTCGTCGAGTCCACGGGCGCGACCGGGACAGTACGGCGGCTCAAGCCAGCCGAAGTCTCCGGTCATCTGCACCAGCATCAGCAGCAGCGTCGGGATATTGGCCCCGGCGACGGCGCGTCGGAACTTCTCCGGCTCCGGCAGGGCGTGAAAGTCGGTCTCGCGATCCGATGAAGTCATCAACTGGGCCTCTGCATTGACGATCTGTTGGCCGTCGGGCCTCTGCAGATCAATTACACGTAATCTATTTTGATCAATCGACACGCCACCGGCCGCATCCCTGCGGGCGTTTCACGTGGAAGCAAACCATCGCGGCGTCACAGCACCTCGCGCCGCACCTGGATACCGGCCACTTCCCGGTCCCAGCAGTCGTCAGTAACGGCCTCTTCCCGCAGGAGGTGCTTTTTCACCTTCGCCGTGGGCGTCTTGGGCAGTTCGTCCAGCACCCGGATGTAGCGCGGCACCATGAAGTGGGGCATGCGCTCCCGCAGGAACAGAAGCAGCTCCTCCGGATCGACGGTCTGACCGGGCACGGGGGCCACGGCGACCAGCACTTCGTTCTCGCTGTACTCGCTGGCCACACCGATGGCGGCCGCTTCCTGCACCGCCGGGTGGGCAATCACCTCGGCCTCCACTTCGAAGGACGAGATATTCTCACCGCGCCGACGAATGGCGTCCTTCACGCGATCCACGAAGTAGAAGTGGCCATCTTCATCCTGACGGAAGGCATCACCGGTGTGGAACCAGCCGTTACGCCAGGACGCCGCGGTCGCCTCCGGATTCTTGTAGTAGCCATGGTTCATGGCCCACGGGCGCTCGGTGCGCAGGATCATCTCACCGACGGCTCCCCGCGGCACCTCGCAGTCGTTCTGGTCCACCAGCCGCACGTCGACCCCGTCACGCACCTGACCACAGGTGCCGGGCTTCTGCGGATTCGCTCCTGTGAGGATCGGCGTCGAGATCTCCGTCATGTTGAAGATCGAGTAGATGTCGATGCCGAACCGCTCCGCCACCTCACGGTGGTTACTGGTGAGCGGCACCAGAAATGCCAGGCGCACGTGGTGGTTGCGCTCCTCTTCGTCCGGCTCGCGCTTGAGCAGGAAGGTCGCCATGGCGCCGAGCAGGAACACAACAGTGCACTCGGTGCGGCGCACGAACGGCCAGAACGTGTCCGTGGAGAACGGGCCCATCATGGCGATGGAGCCACCGCGGGCGAGCATGACGAAGGGCAGGCCCACGCCCCCGATGTGGAACATGGGCATGTTCACCAGGAAGCGGTCCTCGCCGGTCACGAAGTGCCACGTCTCCGGGCCGGCGTTGGTGAACAGGTGCAGATAGGACGAGAGCACGCCCTTGGACGGCCCGGTGGTCCCGGAGGTGTAGATGATGGACTGCGTATGCCACGGCTCGATCGGCGCCTCCAGTTCCGGAACCTCCGCCGATGTCTCCATGAGCTGCTCGAAACGGTGGCATTCCAGGCCCCCCGGCGCCGCCTGGCCACCGTCACCGACGAGCACCGCGCGGCGGAGCCCCGCCAGGCTCACATCACCGAGGCGCTCCAGGAGCGAGTCCTGGGTAATCAATACCTCCGCATCGGAGTTTTCAATCACGTGCTCCAGCAACCGCCCCTTGTAGGCGGTGTTGAACGGCACGAACACCGCGCCCAGATAGTTGATCGCGAAGAAGGCGATCAGGCCTTCCTTGCCGTTGGGCAGCCAGAACGCGACGTGATCGCCCTGGCGAACGCCCAGGGCCGCCAGACCGGCGGCGAAAGCGCGGGTCTTCTCGTGCACCTCGGCATAGGTCCAGCGGGTCTCGTCGTCGAACACCGCAAACACCTGGTCCGGGCGCTCCAGGGCGTGGTGATCGAGGAGGTAACGGGTGACGCAGCGCTCTTTCGGCACGATGCGCGGGTCCATACTGACGGCGGCTTGGTCCTGGTTGGTCGACATGACTGCTTCTCCCCTCGTGCTACTCACACAGCGCCCTTGAGGATCTCCATGACATCCTCGGGACCTTTGATCGTGCGTGGATTGGTGCGCGCCCAGAGATCCTCCATGGTGTACTCCGCAACCTGTTGCAGATCCGCCTCTGTCACGCCCACCTCGCCGAGCGTCCGCGGCATGCCGAGATCACGGATAAAGGCCGCGGCCAGTTCACCCGCATCCCGGTCGGGCTCGCCGAAGGCCTCGCTGATGAGCGTCTGGCGCTCGCCGTTCACCGGCTTGTTGAATGCCAGCACCACCGGTGCCATGACACAGGACGTATAGCCGTGGGGCACATCGCAGGTGCCGCCGAGGACATGACCGATGGCGTGGCTCGCCCCCATGGGCACGCCGCCGACCACTGGCAGCATGGACTGCCAGACGCCGGTCTGGCAGCGCAGCCGGCCCTCCATGTCACCGGGGTCACGCTTCACCCGCGACAGACCGTCCCGAAGCAGCCGAATGGCGCTGGCGGCCATGCCGTCACAGAAGTCGTTGGAATACGGCGAACCCAGGGTCTCCATGGCGTGATCCAGGGCGCGCACGCCCGTGGACAGCCACAACCACTCGGGCGTGTGCCGGGTGAGGCTCGGGTCGAGAATCACGCTCACCGGCACCAGCAACCGGTGCAGATAGCCCTGCTTGAGCTTCTTGGCCTCGTCCGTGGCCCCGGCCAGCGGGTTGAACTCGCCGCCCGACAGGGTGGTTGGCACGGAGACCACACGCACGTCCGGGGCGTCGAACGCGGGAAAGTGCAGAGAGCCGTCGGATTCCACACTCATGTGGTACGGCTCCATGTCGTCGTGCTCCTTTAGCCCGTGCTTCATGCAGATCGGCATGATCTTGCCCGCATCGGTAACGGAGCCACCGCCCACGGTAACGATGAGATCCGCATCCACCTCACTGGCTCGGGCGGCGGCCGCCAGGACCGAACTCCGCGGGGCGTGGGACGGGATGCCGGAGAAGGAACCGGCAAAAAGATCGCCCAAAGCCTCACGAATCCGGACGATTTCGTCGGTCTGCTCCTCCAGGGAACGGCTCACGAGCAGGAACACCCGGCGCGCACCCAGCCGCTCCGCTTCGCTGCGAATGGCCGTTGCGGCCGGATAACCGAAAATGACTTTCTCAAGCGCGGTGCACTGCACCTCTCCAGGCTGCACGGTCATGATCTCCTCCAGACTGTTGTCGTTGTGATTTGCCTTGATCCATATCAAAGCAAGCATTTGCATTACGTGTCAACTAATGACAGATAAGCAAATGAGACACAGCAGTGGAGTGCGCGATAGCGGGGATTGGCGGACGCGAACGTCCACCATGCGCGACTGACGTCGCTCCTACCAGCATAACGGGCGTAGGAGCGGCGCGAGCCGCGACCATGGCCGTGATCCGACGCCTGACGGGTCGCGGCTTGCGCCGCTCCTACGGGAGTAGAATCAACTCAAAAACAACGCATACGCCGGGTTGTCGGTCTCTTCCTCGAACCGGTACCCGATGCCGTCCAGGAACTGGTCGAACCGCTCGGCGTGCTCCGGGGGCACCTGAATGCCCACGAACACCCGGCCATACGCCGCGCCGTGGTTGCGGTAGTGGAACATGCTGATGTTGAACTTGCGCCCGAGCTGGTTCAGGAACTGCATCAGCGCCCCCGGCCGCTCCGGGAACTCGAATCGGAACACCCGCTCGTGCTCCACCTGATGGCCATGGCCGCCCACCATGTGCCGCAGGTGCACCTTGGCCATCTCGTTGTCGGTGAGATCCAGCACCGGGTAGTCGTTCTCAGTCAGATGGGCGACCAGATCGTCCTTTTCGTGCAGGCCATCCTGCAGGCCCAGCCCCACGAACACGTGCGCCTGCTGCGGATCGGAGAAGCGGTAGTTGAACTCGGTGACCTGCCGTTTTCCGATTGCCTGACAGAACTGGCGGAAGCTGCCGGGCCGCTCGGGGATGGTCACCGCCAGCACCGCCTCCCGGTGCTCGCCCACCTCGGCGCGCTCGGCCACGTGGCCCAGGCGGCTGAAGTTCATATTGGCGCCGCTGTTGATGGCCACCAGGTGCTCGCCCTCGATGCCAGTGGTCTCCACGTACTTCTTCAGCCCCGCCACGGCCAGCGCCCCGGCCGGCTCGTTGATGGTGCGGGTGTCGTCGAAGATGTCGCGGATGCCGGCGCAGATCTCGTCGGTGGTGACCAGCACCACGTCATCGATGTGCTTGCGCAGCACCCGGAAGGTCTCCTTGCCGATCTGCCGCACGGCCACCCCGTCGGCGAACAGCCCCACCTGCTCCAGCTGCACCCGCTTGTTGGCCTTCAGCGCCGCATGCAGCGTGGGCGCATCTTCCGGCTCCACGCCGATCACCTTCACGTCGGGCCGGAGCTGTTTCACGTAGGTCGCCACCCCGGCCGCCAGCCCGCCGCCGCCCACGGGCACGAAGATGGCATGGAGCTTCTGCGGGTGCTGGTGCAGGATCTCCATGCCCACGGTGCCCTGCCCGGCGATGATCTCCGGCGCATCGTAGGGCGGAATCCAGGTCATGCCCCGCTCTTCCATCAGCTTGGTGGCGTGGGCGGCGGCCTCGTCGTAGCTGTCACCGTGGAGAATGACCTTGCCACCCAGCCGCCGGGCCGCATCTACCTTGATGCTCGGCGTGGTGCGCGGCATGACGATCACACCCTTGATCCCCAGCTT
Source organism: Aquisalimonas sp. APHAB1-3 (assembly GCF_048323695.1). Classification (NCBI taxonomy): domain Bacteria; kingdom Pseudomonadati; phylum Pseudomonadota; class Gammaproteobacteria; order Chromatiales; family Ectothiorhodospiraceae; genus Aquisalimonas; species Aquisalimonas sp. APHAB1-3. Next base: position 54,461 of record NZ_JBLWFT010000014.1, read on the forward strand.
CCTGGACGCCAGCGCCACGCCCTGGGCGTGGTTGCCGGCGGAGGCACAGATCACGCCCTTGGCCTTGGCCTCGTCCGGCAGCAGCGAAATCATGTTGTAGGCGCCGCGCAGCTTGAACGAGAACACCGGCTGCAGGTCCTCGCGCTTCATCAGCACGCGGTTGTTGAGCCGGCCCGAGAGCGCCGGGGCATGATCCAGCGGCGAATTGATGGCGACGTCGTAAACGCAGGCAGTAAGAATGCGTTCCAGATAGGCCTGGGTCATGGATTATCCGTAGTTGCAGCGCATGAGTGCGTGGGCGGTATTGTTCGTCGTCGCGGTCTTGGTCGCGGCTTGCACCGCTCCTACGGTCATGTGTCGAGGCCCGCCGTAGGAGCGGCGCAAGCCGCGATCAGTCTAACCTCCGCACCTCCCGCAGCAAAGGCCGGCCCCCTCCTGAACACCCCGGCGCTCGTGCCATACTGGTTACTTAACCAGACAACGGAGCCAGACAATGTCCACAGACGCCGGCAAACGCGCTGCCGCCGAAGCCGCCCTCCAGTACGTCGAGAAAGGCGCCATTCTCGGGGTAGGGACCGGTTCCACCGTCAACGCCTTCATCGCACTGCTGGCGAAGGAGCCGGGCCGGGTCCGCGCCGCCGTCTCCAGCTCCGAGGCGTCCACCCGTCTGCTGGAGGACGCGGGCATCGAGGTGATGGACCTCAACAACGCCGGGCCGCTGGACCTCTACGTGGACGGCGCCGACGAATCCAACCGGCATCTGTCGCTGATCAAGGGCGGCGGCGGCGCGCTCACCCGGGAGAAGATCGTCGCCGGCGCCAGCCGCACGTTCGTGTGCATCGCCGACGATACCAAGCTCGTGGGCACCCTCGGCGCGTTCCCGCTGCCGGTGGAGGTGATCCCCATGGCGCGCAGCTTCGTGGCGCGGGAGATCGTCAAGCGCATCGGCGGCCAGCCGGAGCTGCGTGAGGGGTTCACCAGCGACAACGGCAACGTGATCCTGGACGTGCGCAACCTGGAAATCGCCGAGCCGGTGAAGGTCGAACGCACTCTAAACGACATCCCCGGCGTGGTCACCAACGGCCTGTTCGCCATCCGCGGCGCCGACGTGCTCCTGCTCGGCGGGGCGGACGGGGTGCAGACGCTGAAGGCGTGATCGCCTTATCGCAAAACCAACCGGGCAAACCGCCATGCGACACACGGGCATCGCCGGCATCTACTCTTGACATATACGCCCCCTCCCTCAATACTCAAAGCATTATCAGGAAGGGCAGCCGCACCATGGCCGAAGCAAGCATCTTCAGGAACAACCGCAACCAGGCTGTCCGGCTGCCGCAGGACATGGCATTGCCGGAGCATGTCAGGCGGGTCAGGATATTCCGCATCGGCAATGCCCGGCTGATCGCCCCTGCGGGGACCGAGTGGGATGACTTCTTTGATGGCCCTGCCGTGAGCGACGACTTCATGGCTGAGCGCGACCAGCCATCCGCACAGGAACGCGACCCCCTGTAACCCCACCCGCATGCGAGGGAACGCTGCGTGCTACGCTACCTTCTCGACACCAACATCTGCATTTACGTGATCAAATACCGTCCCGCGCAGGCCCGGGAGCGATTCAACCACCACGGCCCCCACTTGTGCACCTCCAGCGTCGTCGCCGCGGAGCTCTATTACGGTGCGGCGCACTCGGGGCAGCCGGAGCATAACCTGTTGCAGGTCGAGTCATTCCTTGCGCGGCTCGACATCCTGCCCTTCGACGAGAACGCGGCGGGCCACTTTGGAGAGATCCGTGCCGACCTCGCCCGGGCCGGCACACCCATTGGCCCCTACGATCTCATGATCGCCGCCCACGCGCGCAGCCGGGGGCTCACCGTGGTGACCAACAACGAAGGCGAATTCACGCGGGTGCCGGGCCTGTTGGTGGAGAACTGGGTGTAACGATCCCCCCGGAGGCGACCATGCAACGCACCCTCATCGCCATCGGCCTCGTCGCTCTCGCCGCCGGCCTGCTCTGGCCCTGGATCTCGAAACTCGGCCTCGGCCGCCTGCCGGGCGACATCATCATCGAACGCGACGGCGGCACGTTCTACTTCCCCATCACGACGTGCATTGTCATCAGCGTGGTGGTGAGCGTGGTGTTCTGGCTTTTCCGGCGGTGAGGGGCGCTTCGGGAACGCCGGACGTAAACGCTTCAAACGAGACGCCGCTGCCTGCTGTACTCCGCAATCCCGCCATACGTTTCCGACAAGTCATCCGCAAAGGAATACGCCGCCCGCAGCGCCGGCACCATATCCGCGGCAGACTCGATGTATTCGTGAACGAGGCGATTGCGCAGCCGACGCATCGCCAGCCACTGTTCGGCATCCCTGACCAGCCCGAGCCGCTCGAGACGATCCAGATTATCGATCGCCGTGCCCGGAATCTCTCCGGCAGCATCCAGGAACGCAGGAATCAGCTTATCCATCACCGTGTCCTGCATTCGGGAGAACTTTGCACCGAACGATTCGACACGGTCGATTCCATCCGGGTCGGCGAGCCAGGCCTCAACGCTGGCGGCATCAAGATCATCCACCACGACGCCGCTGAAAAGCCGCTGACGCACGCCTTGCAGATGGGCATCCTCTCGCCCGACCAGTGCCAGAAGCCGCGATAGCCTGTCACTCACAACCGCACCCCCGCCTCCAGCGCGTGGCGCCGCACCCCCTCCAGCGGGGTGTCGGCGGAGTGGGTAATGATGTCGATCTTGCGCTCACCCAGCAGGCGCTGAAGGCGACCGTGCAGGCGCTGTTCGGCATCGAACGCGTCCTGCCCGCTCAACGGCGTTACCACAAGCAGGTCGATATCGCCGCCGCGGCGGGTGTCATCCAGGCGCGATCCAAAGACATAGACAGCACTCTCTTCGCCGTAGCACCGGGTCACCGCCGTGCGGATCAAGTCGATTTGCTCGCTGGTTAGTCGCATTGGACGAGCATAACACCCGGCCCATGGTTCATGCGCACCCCGCGAGCTACCCATTCTCACCCATTTCGAATACACTGACTACATGTATTCACACTGGAGCAGGTAACCATGCCGACGACGATCCGGCTCAGCGAAGACGTCGAGCAACGCCTGACTCGGCTGGCCCGCGCCACGGGCCGGACCAAGGCGTTCTATCTCCGAAAACTGATCGAGGAACACCTGGACGAGCTCGAGGATGTTTACCTCGCCGAACAGGCACTGGAACGGGTCCGCCAGGGACAGGAGCGGACTTTGACGCACGAGGAGTTCTGGCGTGACATGGACGATTGAGTACGCTGCATCAATCCACAAGGAACTCCGCAAGGCAGACCCGCAAACCCGACGACGCATACGCAACTTCCTTGAAGAGCGCCTTCTCCAGCAGAACGACCCGCCACAACTCGGCCGACCACTGACCAGGCGCTTCGCAACACTCTGGCGCTACCGCGTCGGAGACCGCCGCATCCTGTGCGAAATCCAGGATCACCGACTCTGCGTTCTCGTTGTACGCATCGCGCACAGACGCGACGCCTATCAGGGGCAGATCGAATCGTGATAACGGGCGACCGACGAAACGCGGAGGCCGGACGTGAACGTCCGACTTCCGCGGGCCGGGATTAACGCACGAAAACCAACTCCGCGAGCTAGCCCCTTAGGCCCCTCTTGAATACACATGACTCCATGTATTCAGACTGGAGCGAACAGTCATGACGAACGGCAACGGGCACATACCCAAACCTGTGACCCGGCTCCCAAATACGATTTGAACGAATCGATTTTAAATTCACTCGCGACCTAGCCTCACCCTGCACCAAAAACCAGAATAAAGGAGTTTCATCGTGAAGGCTTACCACTCGACATTATCCATCGCAGCGAAACTGCTCGTCACTGCGAGCGCAGCGGGGTTACTAGCGGGCTGTTTCGGCAGCAGTTCATCGAGCAGCAGCAGCGGCGGAGGCGACGATGACACGTCTACGCCGACGATCCAGTTCGACACTGGCGAGGGCACAGAGCGGACCGGACAGTTCGTCGATGCACCCGTGGAAGGGCTGGGCTACACCGCTCCGAGCCTCAACGAGAAGAAGTATACGGGCAGCGACGGGGGGCTTGAATACAAACGGGGCGAACTGGTCACGCTCTACCTTGGCGATATCATATTGGGCTCCACCGTGGGTGGTGAATACATGACCCCCATGAACATCATCCCCAGCGGTGGCGGTGAGCATGCGCCCCTGAATCTGGTTCGGCTGCTGCAAAGTCTCGATATCTCCGGCGCACAGGACCGGATTCAACTGCCGGCCGGAGTGGGTGAAAACCTGGATGCGGACCCGTCGGATCTGGACCTGTCCCAGGAGCCGGCTGAGTTCGCGCAGTCCGAGATCGTCAAGGAATTGCTGGATGGGCGAAGCCTTGTGCCCGAAGAGGAAGCCGTACGCCACCTCAACACAACCATGGAAGACCTCGACTGGGCCGTGGACATGCGCGGCACAACCTGGCGTTTCGTTTCAACGTCAACAGCCGAGGAGTGTGCCGGCAAGGTCGGAGAAGCAACCATTACGTATCTTGATGACGGCATGAAACTCGAGGGAGGTACGATCGAGTTCCGGGACGGTAAATGCGTGGTCGAAACGTGGGAGGAAAGAGAGGAGACGGAAGCGTCCTATGAGGAGCTCAACGACCTGGTCGACTTCTGCGGCCCCGTATGCACCTTCGGAGATCTCAACCACTACGCCCGCGGCGAGGACCATGACGATGGCAACAGCGCCGTAATGGTGTCACACGTGCCCGGCTCCGGCGTGTTTACATACACCAGCCATGGCGTGATGAATGGAGAGCCCTACGAGCTTCACGAGAACCGCGCTATTGAGAGGGAAGTCGACCTGAGTGGCACCTGGAACAGCGTCACGACCACCTCCAGGTGTGAGGGAGCCGAACTCCATGCCACGTACACCATTAGCGAAGATAAGGTGGAATTTAACGGTGACGCGGAGTTCGACTACGACGAATGCAAATCGGCGAAACCCGAGGGTCATACGTGGCAGTTCAGCGATAGCGATGACGTGGAAAAGATCGAGGAGGCAGCGCCCTGGGCGGCCCAGGGCGCGAGTCAGCAGCTTGCATGGCTGAACCGCAGCTACGTCCGAACCGAGGACGCTGGGGACGGTCGCGCACAGGTATTGCGGATCGCCTATACGCCCGCAGAGCCAGACACCATTAACGTGCTGATCGAGGCGGACAACGTCACGGAGTATCAGACACTCGAACGCCAATAACCATAGGTCCGGCGAGGCGCCCGCGTCCGCATGACGCGGGCGCCTCGCAATCCGGCGGAGAAGACGCCGCCAGGAACAGCACCCGCAGGACCGTCGGGTGGACCTTCAGGTCCACCTGCTTTTCCCCGTCCCCCAAGAGACTCGGCGGGCGACTAAAGATTCGACCGCCACCAAACACATTCCGCCGTCGCTTTCCAGCAACATACACGCCCTCTTTCCTAATCTGTGACCCGGCTCTCATTCGCGCTTCCCGGCGCTGGACCCCGCCAAATCACGGCGGATACGGTGCTGGCGCGGGACACCGAAAAAAGATGTGCTACACAATAGCAAGGAGCAAATAAATGAACGGTTCTTTTACTTATCGGGGGGCCACTGCGCTTCTGACAATCCTGCTGGCTGGCTCGCTCACGGCCTGCTTCGACAGCGGCAGCAGCTCTGGAAGCAGCTCGTCCAATGGCGGGAGTGGCGGCTCTGATTCCGATGTTCCGGAAACCAGCGGCGATTTCGACTCCGCCCGCTCCAGCTTTCCAGACACCCACCTCGACATGGTCGACGGCGATAACGCCAGCGGCGCGCTGGCGCTTGTGGATCCTGCGGTGACTCTAGATCTGACATCGTCACCATATACCCAGCTCGCGTACATCATTAACATCCTGATGGCAGAGTCGAATCCTGATGAAGATTGGCTCCCGCCGGTCGGAAACCATGATGAGTCCGGGGTTGGCCTGGTCAATTTGCAACACCCGGTCGACCGGATGAGCAACTCGGGACATGTTCTCGATCTGATCGCACTTGTGGATCGGGCCCATGCAGAGATTGACTGCGTAGAGCTTGGTGAAAACCACGACGCGGGCTCCGGCAATCAGGCCGACCTCGACATTGTGTTTCAGGACTGCGCGGTAGAGACCACGTGGGATGAGAACTCCGGGGATTTTGTCAATCCGGAACCCGTAACAGGAGCCTACCGGATCAGCGTGGACATTCGGGAAGATGACGTCGACACTATGCGACACAGCATGATCCTGGAATGGGAGAACACACTGATCATGGAGGGGGGCTATGTCGTTGAGTTTTCCAATGACACCAACAACCCACAGCTCTCCCCAGCGAATCATGACGATTTCGACCCAACAGACGAAGACTACACGTTCTCCATGAACGCCGACCTCATCAGCTACGAAGGCGTTCAGGATGCGAACTCCTTCTGGGCGATCAGAGACGTGCGTGTCGGCATCGACGGCGACGGCGACGGGTTCAATATTGTCCTGGACCGGCCAAGCGGCTCCGACGGTGATGCCGGCAGGTACTACTCCCGCCGCTTCGACGGCGATGGTGGGTATTACAAGGCCACAACCGTATCCCAGTTCGCCATTGAAGATGGCGACGGAGTCACCTTGAACGCGATGCAATCCGATGATCGCGACAACTTCAACGAACGGTACTGCTACGACGTTGGGCAAATCGAAGTCATCGGCGGCAACAGCACCTCTGCGGGACTGTTGTTCGGGCCAGTAGCCGAAGATTACTCCCAAGGCACGGGAGGGGATGCTCTTCTGGCGATCGAAAACGTCGGCGTTGAGAGAGACTTCGGCGATACCGACACGTGCGGCATGATCAATGATTTCGTGAACGTTCCGGTCTACCGTCAACCCGACTAAAGAACATGACGCTGGGAGCGCTCCTCCCAGCGTCAACCCAACCGATATAACGAAACGCCGGGCCGGAAGGGGCACCCGCAGGGTGGACCTTCAGGTCCACCACACCCCGCATACGACCACCGAACCACCCACCCAAAACACCCGACACCCCGCCCCATACTGCACCGCACCACAATCCACACTCGACGCGGCGGCTGACGTCGCTATACTGCGACATTAATAAGAAACGCCCGCGCGCGAACAACCACAACAACGGCGCAGGGCAGAATACCGGGGAGACGCACCATTTCCGTTCAAGCCGCATGTACCGCTGAATAACTCCTGCACCCCGACCTTGCGCTCCCGGCGCGAGCCGTTGCTGCGTTGCAGCGCAGCAGCGATTGCCGTTGTATACTCACAACACACACTTAAAGTAATTTCTCAGGTTTGTTGATTACGCCGAACTATTGTAGTAAATAGATCAGTGTGTATTATGAAAGCACCACCGGACGAAAACCGTTGCACTCATACAACATCGTCCGGAGCGGTTCCGGGTGGAGACACCCAACCGGACCTTGTGGGGGGTCCGGCGGCGGCGGGATCAGCCGGCGACGAACCCACGGCAGTACCACACTAAAAAATCTCAAGGGGAATGCATCCATGAAAAAGGTAACCTCAGCTCTGGCTCTCGCCGCCCTGGTCGGCACCCCGGCTGCGGCCATGGCCAACGTCGAGTTCGGCGGTGACTATGACGCGCGATACTTCAACACGCAGAGCAGCGACAGCCGCGATACGGGTGTCGATCAGCGCATCCGCCTGCAGAGCTCATTCGAAAGCGACGGCGGCGTGGAAGTCCATGCGCGGCTGAACCTGATGAATGACCGCTGGAGCGGTGACGGCAGCGGCGGCAATAATGCTACGGGCATCGGCGCAGATGAAGATGGTAATCCAATCCTAACCGGCGGGGACGAGAACCCGTTCAGCAGCCGCAACCACCGGAACGTGGAACTCGATTACGGCTACGTCTCAATGCCCACGGCCATCGGTCAGGTGAACATCGGCCGGCAGATGGCCAACTGGAATCCCAGCGGCCTGACCACCACGGACGACCGGCGTGACCGCATTTCCCTGGTGACCCCCCTGGGCGGCGGTCATACGGCAATTGTGGCCACAGACGTGCGTCAGTCTGTCACCACGGCGGACCGCGCCGACGACGGCATGCTTTACTTTGGCGCGTTCCTGGGCCCGCTTGCAGAAGACGTGAACTACGGCCTCCTGATCGCTCAGTTCGAAAGCTCTTCCTCCGGTGGAGATGCTGCCAACTACGGGCTCCGCGGCGCCACCTTGGTATCGCCTTACGTCCAAGGCGCGGCCGGCGATCTGAGCTATGAGGTCGGCATGCACTACCTCGGTGACGGCCGCGCGCTTTACAGCGAAGACACCTTTGGCGGCTATGTGAAAAGCGGTTTCCAGCTGACGCCGGAACTGCTGATCGAAGGTCAGGTCTTCCACGCTGCCGACGGTAACCTCGTCGCCGGGGGCTATGACAGCTTCTCGAGCCTGATCAACAATAGCCCGGATCACAACCAGTCCCCCACCTCGATCGCTGGTCTGAACCTGAGTGGTCTCGTCGCACCGGGTACGCCCGGCACTGCCGAACAGGACGGCATGAGCCGCACGCTGATCGCGGCTCGAGCGACCTACGAGATGATGGACTGGACCTTTAAGGGCGCTGCGGGCCTCGTCAATTATGACGATGGCGACGCGGGTCCCCGTGACGAAGACGTGATGTTCCTCGATGCTCAGGCTCACTACGCCCTGACTGAGTCCACGACCGTGTTCGGCACAGCGGGCTACGCAGACGCCGAGGACTATCTTGGTCGCGACGTCTTCGCCACCAGCGTCAACGTCAACGTCCAGTTCTAATTTGAACCGGACAGCTTGACTATACTGAAAGGGCGCCTTCGGGCGCCCTTTTTTTGGAGAGTCCCGCCATGCACCGCCATCTGGGGGCCATTGCCGCAGCCGCCGCGCTGCTCGCCTGGGGTCCCGCCCCGGCTCTTGGCTGGGATGGTGGCTACGCCGGGCTCGGTATCGGTTACGGCAGCAGCGTGGTGCAGACCGACGGCCGGTTTAGCGGCGATGCCCTGGGGCTGGACCTGAACACCTCCGGCGCCCTGCTCACCGGCTACAGCGGCTACGGCTGGAGCAGCGGCGGGCTGTACCTGGGCGGCGAGGCAAGCTACGGCTTCAGCGCCCTGAGCGGGCAGCTGCGGCTGGACGACAACCGCCTGGACATGGACGCCCGTGAAGGCTGGGGCCTGTCCGGCGTCATGGGCGGCCTGGTGAACCAGAACACGCTGCTCTACGGCCGCGCCGGCTATCAGCAGCGCAAGTACGACCTCAGCCTGCCCGGCTTCCGTGATCAGGACTGGCTGGACGGCCTGCGCATCGGCGCCGGAGCGGAGTTCCGCTTCTGGGGCCGGTCCAGTATCCGCTTCGAGTACAACCAGGTGTGGTACGGCGAAGAGAGCGCCGGCGGCGACGACAACGCCGTGGACTACCAGGCCCGGGAGAGCTGGATCGAGGCCGGCGGCATTCTCCGTTTCTGACGCCGCCCGGCACCCTGCAGCACGCCGCCATTGCCAGCAGCGGCGGGGTTTCCTATGCTGCCTGCTTCCGTTGTTCAACCCAGCATGGAGCTTGCCATGACGCAACGTCCCGTCGCGCTGTTCGGTTCACTGACCCTGGCCTCGCTGCTGCTCGCGAGCTGCGCCTCCGATGGCGGCCTCAGCGACGAGGAGCGGGGTCAGTACCGCGAGGCCTTCGGCCTGCAGCATGAAGACTGGTCGGATCGCCCCAGCCTCTTCAGCGAACTATTCGGCCGGGACGCCGACACCATGGACGAAGCGGACGAAGACCGCATCGCCGAGCTGGAGGCCGCCATTCAGCGGCTCGAGGAGGAACGCAGCGAGCGGGACGGCGACCGCGACCGGGTGGCCACGGATACACCGCGCCAGCGCGTGGGCCTGCTGCTGGACGGCGAACGGGACGCAGCCTCCGCGGCTTTCCGAGAGGTAGCGCCGGACCACCCCATCGTGCTGCTGGACGACGACGCCACCCGCGACGCCATGGAAGAAGCCGGCTGCGTCCCGGGTGACCTGCCCGCCTGCGCCGGCTCTCTGGCCGTCTATCCCGGGCTGCGCACCATCGTGTACGTGGAAACCGACGGCAGTGAAGTGCGCTGGAGCAGCTACGACGTGGCGCTGGAGTACCCCCACAGCGAGCGCGTGAGCGAACTGCCCGAAGTGGACGGCAGCGTGCCAGAGCAGGCTTGGCGCACCTTCGCCGACCAGGCCCTGATCGCCACCGTGGACCGCCTGGACACCGCGCCCTGGCACGCCCGCGCCTTCGCCGAGGAAGGCGATGGCTGGGCCATCAACGCCGGCCGCGACTCCGGCCTGGAAGCCGGCCAGCAACTGGACGTCCGCGGCGCTCCCAGCATCGTCCGCAACCCCAACGACCGCCCCGTGGGCTGGCGCCCCGGCAGCCGCAAGGGCGTGGTGGAGATCGTCGAGTTCGCCGGTGGTGACGTCGCCATCGTGGAGCTGGTGGAGGGTGATGGGCCGGGTGAGGGGGATGTGTTGGTTCTGGGGGATTGATACCGGGTGGTCGCGGCTTGCGCGGCCCCTCCGGGAAGGCACGGCGACGGAGGAGCGGCGCAAGCCGCGGTCCGGTTGTTGCCATTACGCCGGAGCGATCACGACAACCACCTGCCCCTCGGTGATCTCCTCCCCGACGGCCACGTCGACACGGCGCACGGTGCCGGCCGCGGGCGCCTCCACGGGGATCTCCATCTTCATGGATTCCACCAGCAATACGGTCTCCGCGGGCTCGACGGAATCGCCAACGACTTTCACGACCTCCCAGACGCGGCCGGTAACCGGCGTTTCAATACGGATCTCGCTCATGCGTTATCTCCTTGTTGGACGCCCGCGCAATCAGGGGCGGTAGCGGTTCACGGGGGCGTCGCGCCGTGCTCGGGCCGGTGCCGCCAGGGTGGCGAACTCGCACAACAGCCGGCGCGTCTCTCGGGGGTCGATGATTTCCTCGATACCAAATTTTTCCGCAGTACGGAACGGCGATGCCACGGCGTCCAGGCTCGCGGCGATCTCCGCGCGCCTGGCCTCCGGATCCTCCGCCTGCTCCAGATCCGCCTTGTAGGCGGCTTCCAGACCGCCGGCCACGGGCAGCGAGCCCCACTGCGCCGACGGCCACGCGTACCGCATGGAGAACCGTCCCTCCGGCCGGTGCGCCGCTCCGGCAACGCCGAAGCACTTGCGCAGGATGATGCTGCACCAGGGTATGGAACACTGCCCGATGGCGGACATGGCACGGACCCCGGCACGGATGGTCGCCGCCTGCTCGGCCTCGACGCCGATCTGGAAACCGGGGATGTCCACCAGGTGAACGACCGGCAGACGGAAGGTATCGGCCAGATCCACGAAGCGCGTGATCTTCTCGCACGCCGAGCGGGTCCAGCAGCCGCCGTAGATATACGGATCGCTGGCGATCACCGCCACGGGCCAGCCATCGAGCCGGGCGAGCCCGGTGACGGCGGAGCGCCCCCACAGACGCCCGATCTCGAAGAAGCTGTCCTGATCCACCACGGACTGGATGATCGGCCGTATGGCATAGACCCGGCGCTCCTCCCGGGGCACCGCGGAGAGCAGCCGGTCGTCCGCACGCCCCACGGGGTCGTTGCACTCGACACGTGGCGGCAGTTCGTCGATGGACGGCGGCAGGTAGGAGAGGAAACGGCGGCTGCAGTCCAGGGCTTCCTGTTCGGAGCCCACTTCATCATCCACCGTGCCGTTGCGCGCGTGAATGGCACTGCCTCCGAGTTCCTCCTTGTCCACGTTCTGGCCAATGTGGGCGACCAGCGGCGGTCCAGCGGCGAACAGCTGCGCCGTCTCGCGCACCATCACCGAATAGTGGCTCGCCGCGACACGGGCCGCGCCAAGCCCCGCTACCGATCCGAGCGCCAGGGCGATGACCGGGATCTCCGAGAGATTCCGGTCGACCTGCTCCCATCCCGGCACCGCCGGCACATACGTAAAGCCGGTCTCTTCGAGTTTCTTGACCGAGCCGCCGCCGCCGGTGCCGTCCACCAGGCGGATCAGCGGCATGCGCATGGCATGGGCCATGCGCTCGGGATGCATGAGCTTGGCTGCGACACTTGCGTCGCTGGCACCACCGCGCACGGTGAAATCGTCGCCCACCACGGCCACCGCCTGCCCGTCCAGGCGGCCGTGCCCCGCCACCTGGTTGGCCGGCACGAAGTCGGTCATGGCGTGGTTGTCGTCGTAACTCGCGGCACCGGCGATGGAGCCGATCTCCCGGAACGATCCGGCGTCGAGCAGCGCGTCGATCCGCTCCCGGACGGTCTGCTTGCCGTTGCGGTGCTGTCGCTCCACCTTCTCGGGCCCGCCCATGCGGTAGGCCAGCTCCTGGCGCCGCGCCAGTTCATCGAGGTCATCCTGCCAGGACATATACGGTCTTCTCCTGATAGTCAGCTGCGGTCCGCGTCGGTCTCGTGCAGAAACCGCCCGCGGAGCTTGTATTTCTCGGTCTTGTTGGTGGCGGTCCGGGGTAGTTCATCGGTGAAGCGGATGTGGTGCGGCCGCATGAACTTCGGCAACTGCTCCTCGGCCCAGGCGCGCATGGCGGCCTCGTCCGCAGGACTGCCGTCGGCCAGGACCAGATAGATCAGAATCTCGTCCTCATCGCCCTCGGTCGCGGGGACCGGCAGCGCCGCGGAGATCTGGACTTCCGGGTGCTGATTGAACAGATCCTCTACGTGGTACGACGAGAGGTTCTCGCCGCGGACCCGGATGCGATCGCCCATGCGATCCACGAATATGAAACTGCCGTCCTCACCCATCCGCGCGGCGTCCCCGGTATGGAACCAGGCATTGCGCAGCGCGCGCACGGTGGCCTCCGGCTTGCCGATATACTCGGCGAAGATGGTGTTCGTCACCCGTGGGCGTACCGCGAGCTGCCCGACCTCGCCGGGCGCGCAGTATTCGTCTGCCTCGTCCAGCACGGCGACGTCGAAAAACGGGGTCGGCTTGCCCATGTACCCCTTCTCCGCTGCCTCCTCGGGTGTCACGACGGGGACCCCGAGATGGCGCAGATGCGACAGCACAACGGCCTTATCCTGCCCGCGGTAGTAGCGGGCGGGCGTGCCGCCCCCATCGGGCAGCTGGTCGATGGCCGCAACCAGGGGATTGCCGGACTCAGTCTGACCGAAGCCACAGGTAACCACGCCGATTCCGAAGCGTCGCGCGACATCGTGGTGATTCAACGGCAGCGGCTGCATGTGCACCTTACACAGACTGTTGGCGGTGTCGTCGTCCCCGGCGGGTGCATTCATGAGCCAAGGGATCATGGCGTCCAGCAGCACCCCTGTGGTGGCGTTCACCGACTCGATGCGCTGCCAGAACTGTCCCGGGCTGAAACGATCCCAGCAGGCCACCAGCGCCCCGACCCAGAACCCGCGCACGACATTGAAGATGGCGCCGCCTACGTGATAGAGCGGGAGATCGTTGTAAATGACGTCATCGCGATCCAGCAGCTGCCGCCCCATGAAGGTGTACTGCGCCATCCAGCGGTGCGGCAGCAGCACTCCCTTGGCAGGGCCCGTCGTGCCGGATGTATACACGATGTTCGCGGGATGGTGTGGCTCCACACGCACATCCGGGGGCGCATGGCCCTGGCAGGCATCCGCCTCGAAGGCCGAGACATGGACCCCGACGGGGAGGGATTGGGGCTCTGGCGCGCCGTTCACCACGAGTTCCGGCCGCGTCTCCAGTGCGTCCCAGATCTCGCACACCGCTGCCGCATGGGGTGCATCCACGACCAGCAACGGCGCGCCGGTATCGTTGAGCTGATAGCTCAGGAGCTGCCCGGTGAAATTGAAGTTCACCGGGGCGAACACCGCTCCCGCTTTCCAGATACCCACCATGGCGAGCGCCGCGACCAGCGGGTTCGCCGAGAGCACGCTCACGGCAGTTCCGGGCACGACGTCCCGGGAAGCCAGGAATCCCGCGACACTGTCGGTCAGGCGGCCAAACTCCGCATAGGTCAGCGTGCGCTCCTGATCGCCGTAGTGGAAACACGGCGCATCCGGCCGCGTCGCTGCCCAGTGCGCGAGTTGATCGAGAACCGACTCCCCCTGTTCGTTGAACTGTGCCGTCAGGCGACGGGCTTCGTGCATCTGCATGACGGGCTCTCCTCTTGTTGGTTCGTGGACCTGGCCGGCTCCCTGCAAGAGCGGTCAGTTGTCACTGTCGCTCCGCCAGCAACTGCTCCTTGAGCTTGTACTTTTCCACCTTGTTGGTTGGCGTGACCGGCAGGGCCTCGACCAGCCGTATGTACGCGGGCTGCATGTACCGCGGGAGCTCACGCTGCGCGTACGCCGTCAGCTCGCTCTCGGAGACCCCGGCATCGTCGTGGCACTCCACGAACACGGCGATCTCGTCTTCGTCCCCCTCCCGGGCGGGCACCGGCACCGCGGCGGTGGCGCGGATGCCGGGGTGATCGTTGATGACACTCTCCACCTCGAACGAGGAGACGTTCTCGCCGTGCACCCGAAAGTAGCCACCCATGCGATCGATGAAGCGGAACGTGCCATCCGTCTCCTGCAGACAGGCATCACCGGTGTGAAACCACAGGTTGCGACACGCCTTGAGGGTCGCTTCCGGCTTGTTCAGGTAGCTCTGCATGAGCAGGCCGGGAAAGCGGGGACGAAACACCAGCTGGCCGACCGTTCCGGGCGGCACGGGGTAGTCGTCGTCATCGACCACGGCGGCGTCGAGCAGTGCTGACGGGTGCCCCATGAACCCCTTGGGCAGTGCCTGTGTGCCGTCGACGACAAGCCGGCCATTGCTGCTGGCACGCTCCAGGTACGTGCGCCTGCCCAGCCCGCGGTAGTACTCCGCGGGTGTGCCGGCCTCGGTGCCGAACTCGTCGACGATCGCCATGAACCCGGAACCGGACTCCGTCTGGCCGAAGCCGCAGGTCACGAAGTCAAAGCCGAACCGCCGTGCCACCTGGTTGTGGTTCGCCGGCAGCGGCTGCATGTGGACCTTGTTGAGGGTGTTGGCCCGGTCGTCCGAGCGCTCCGGCGCGGACATGAGCCAGGACACCATGGCGTCGAGCAGGATGCAGGTGGTGGCGCCGCTACGGGCGATGCGATCCCAGAAACCGGAGGCGCTGAAGCGGTTCCACAACGCCACGGTGTTGCCATTCCACACGCCTCGCACGAGCAGCGCGTAGGCACCACCCACGTGGTACATGGGCAGGTCGCAGTAGACCACGTCGTCTTCATTCCACTGGGAACGACCGCCGAACGTATACTGGTTGATCCAGCGGTGCCCCAAAACGACGCCCTTCGCCGGACCGGTGGTTCCCGAGGTGTAAATCACCGTGGCGGGATCGAACGGGCCGAGCGGCTCGTCCGGCGCCGGACCCGGCACGCGGGTGAGTTCGGAGACTGCATGCACCGCTGTGCCCCGCAGGCCGGCGTCCATCCTTTCCGGGCCGGGTTGGGCACTGCCATAATCGGACGGCATGACCACCAGATGTTCCGGCGCGACATCGGCGGCGACGGTTGCCAGCACCTCGGTGAACCCCGGATCCGTGATCAGCACCCGTGCGCCGGTATCGTTGATCTGGTAGCTGAGCAGACGCCCGCGCAGGTTGAAGTTCACCGGTGCGTACAACGCGCCGCATCGCCAGCAGGCGAACATGGCGATGGCAGCGGCCAGGGAGTTGTTCGTCAGTACGCTGACGGGCTCCCCACGGCGCACACCGAGCGCAGCCAGGCCGGCAGCATATGCGTCGGCGCGCGACTGCACGTCGCGGAAAGACAGATCCAGTCCGGTTTCGCCGTAGTGGATGCAGACCTTGTCGGGCGTGGTGGCAGCCCAGTGATCCAGTCGGTGCAACGCGACGTCGCCCTCGGCGGTCATCTGCGCGAACAGATCTTCCGGTGTGGGCATGGCTCCTCCGCGCATGGCCGGCATTCACCAAGTGTCGATCATGGGCCGGCGCTTGCCGTC
This sequence comes from Aquisalimonas sp. APHAB1-3, assembly GCF_048323695.1. Classification (NCBI taxonomy): domain Bacteria; kingdom Pseudomonadati; phylum Pseudomonadota; class Gammaproteobacteria; order Chromatiales; family Ectothiorhodospiraceae; genus Aquisalimonas; species Aquisalimonas sp. APHAB1-3. Next base: position 70,496 of record NZ_JBLWFT010000014.1, read on the forward strand.
GCGCGGCCCCGGCTTGCGGGCGGACTTCAGTCCACGCAGGATCCAGCTTCGGGTATCGGCCGGATCGATGACGGCGTCGATCTCCAGTGATACCGCCATGCTGAGTGCCTTGCCGCGCTCGTACATCTCGGCGACCAGCCGATCGTACAGAACGTTGCGCCCCTCCTCGCTCTCCTCGGCGTCCAGCTCCTTGCGGTAGGCGAGACGCACCGCGCCCTCAAGACCCATGCCGCCGAACTCACCGGTGGGCCAGGCAATGTTGAACACCGGCGAATGGAACGAACCGGCCGCCATCCCCTGGGCGCCGAGCCCGTACCCCTTGCGCAGTACCACGGTGAAGATCGGCACCTGCATACTGGCGGCGGTAACGAACATGCGGCTGGTATGGCGAACCAGGGCGGACTTTTCGGCTTCCGGACCGACCATGAACCCTGGCGTGTCACACAGGCTTACCATGGGGACGTCAAAGGCGTCGCAAAGCTGCATGAAGCGTGCGGCCTTGTCCGCACCCTCTCCGTCGATGGCGCCACCCAGGTGCCGCGGGTTGTTGGCAATCAGGCCGAAAGGGCGGCCTTCGATGCGGATGAACGCGGTGATCATGCCGGGAGCGAACTGCTCACGCAGTTCCAGCACGGAATCGTCATCCGCCAGGGTGGCGATCAGCGAGCGCACGTCGTAGGAACGCAAGCGGTTCTCGGGAATGCTGTTGCGCAGCAGGCGTTGATCCGGAGCGCTCCAGTGCGGTACCGCCCCCTGGAAGTACCCCAGCAGACGTTTCGCGGTGCCCGTCGCCTCGGCTTCATCGTCCACTAGGCAGTCGACCACGCCGTTGGGCACCTGGTCGCTCATGGGCCCGACTTCTTCCGGCGCGAACACGCCGAGGCCGCCACCCTCGATCATGGCGGGGCCGGCCATGCCCAGACTGGAATTGCGCGTGGCGATGATCAGGTCGCTGGAGCCGGCGAACACGGCGTTGCCGGCGAAACAGCGACCGTTGACCACGCCGATCCGCGGAGCCAGACCGCTCAGGCGTGCGTACTGGACAAAACTCGGCGTATCCAGCCCGGCAACCTTGACGGCATTGTCGGTATCGCCGGGCCGACCACCGCCACCCTCAGTGAAGAAGATCACCGGCAGCTGCTGCTCCTCGGCGACGGTGAGGATGCGATCGGTCTTCTTGTGGTTCATGGTGCCCTGGGTGCCGGCGAGCACGGTGTAATCGTAGGCGAGCACCGCACACTGGGCGCGGTCGTCGTCGAAGAGCTCGCCGTTCACGGACCCCAGGCCCGTGACCAGCCCGTCGGCCGGGGTGTTGTGCATGAGATCGTCGACGCTGCGCCGCTTGCGCTGGGCGGCGAACGTCAGCCCCCCGTACTCGATGAACGATCCCGGGTCACACAGATCCTCGACGTTCTCCCGGGCCGTGCGATTCCCCTGCCGATGGCGTTTGGCCACCGCCTCGGGCCGGGCCGCATCGGTCAGCAAACGATGCCGCTCCAGCGTCTCGGCGAGGTCCGGGCGAATGAAGTCCGGGTCGACCTCGCCGCGCTCCTGCTCATCGTCCTCTTCCAGTTCCACCGGCTCGATAAAGAGCAGCGGCTGCGCCTCTTCGACCGCATCGCCGGCGGCCACGACCACTTTCCGGACTTGACCGGAGACCGGTGCGGTGACCACGTGCTGCATCTTCATGGCCTCGACCACGGCGACCTCCTGTCCGGCGCGGACGGTTTCCCCCTCCGCCGTACTGCACTCCACCAGAAGACCCTGCATGGGGGCCGCGGCCGGCGTGGTCCCTTCCGGCCCGGAGGCGTCGGCAGCAGTCGATGCCGGAGCACTGGCCGCGGTCTCGCCCGCGACATAGAGCTGCGGGTGCGCGCCCTCCGGTGATACGGCCAGCTGCGCCATCTGCTCGTCGACAAACCGCGTATACACCGCGTTCTCGCGGACCCGGGCATCCGACAGCAGGTTCTGCAGGAACGGGATATTCGTGGCCACGCCATCGACGCGGAATGCGCACAAGGCACGGTACGCCTTGTCGGCGGCGTCGACGAAGCGGGGCGTTCGACTGTGGACGATGACCTTCGCCAGCAGGGAGTCGTAGCGCGGACTGGTGGTATAACCGCTGTAGCCGAACGTATCCACGCGCACTCCGGGTCCGGTGGGCGCTTCGAAGACGCGCAGCGTGCCACCGGCAGGCCGCGCATTCCCTTTGGCGTCCATGGTTTCCATGTTGACGCGGGCCTGAACGGCATAACCGGAGGGCGCGGGAATCTGTTCCTGCCACAACCCGAGATCCGCGAGCGTCGCCCCAGCGGCGCACTGCACCTGCGCCTGCACCAGATCCACTCCCGTGACCGCCTCGGTCACGGTGTGTTCTACCTGCAAGCGTGGATTAGTTTCGATGAAGGCGAACGTTTCCGTATTGTCGTCAACCAGAAACTCGAACGTGCCAAGCCCCCCGTAGCCCACCTCCCGTGCCATGGCCAGGGCGGCCTCCGCCAGGCGCTTGCGAGTCGCATCACTCAGGGAGGGGCTGGGCGCGATTTCCACCAGCTTCTGGTTGCGGCGCTGGAGGCTGCATTCGCGCTCCCACAAGTGCACCACGTCCCCGGTGGCATCGCCGAGCACCTGGACCTCGACATGGCGCGCACGCTCCATGAGCTGTTCGGCGTAGAGACCGTCGTCGCCGAACGCGGCCGCCGCTTCGGCACCACACCGCTGATAGGCTTCCGCCAGATCGTCACCACTGCGCACTATGCGCATGCCGCGCCCGCCGCCGCCCGCGATGGCCTTAAGCATGACCGCCCCCGCCGCCCCCAGGCGATCACGGAACGCCTGGACTTCCTCCAGACTCGTACGCCCTGATGTCCCTTCCACGACCGGCACACCGCAGCGCTGCGCCAGCTCCCGCGCCGCGACTTTGTCGCCTAGGCGCTCCAGCTGCTCCGGCGTGGGCCCGATGAAGCGCAGCCCCTCCTCCATGCAGCGCCGGGCAAACTCCGCGTTCTCACTGAGAAAGCCATACCCCGGGTGCACTGCATCACAGCCGGCGGCCCGGGCCACGCGCAGGAGTGCGTCCATATCCAGGTAGGCAGAGGCGCCCTTGCCCTCCAGGGCATAGGTCTCGTGCGCGACCCGTGTATGCAGTGCCTCGGCATCGTCTTCGGCGAATACCGTCACGGCGGCGATGTTGAGATCGGCCGCTGCCTGGGCGATGCGCACCGCGATTTCGCCGCGGTTCGCGATAAGGATCCTGCTGATGGTCATGGTCGGCTCCGGCTCTATCGGCTGATTCTGGTTTGCGCGGTTTCCTATCAGGTATTGACACTCACTTGCACGTCAGTCAGTTTTAACATCATGAGACTGACTTGCGCGCCAGTCAATCACCGCATCCATGCCGGAGACAGGCCGCGACCGAACGAGGACGAAGACTGATGACAGAACTAGAATGCCGAGGGGCGTGGTGACCGTGACAGCCGAAACGCAACGCGAAAAGAAAGTCGATCGCGCGTCAACTCGGGACCGCATCAAGGCCGAGGCACGACGGCTATTCATCGCTCATGGAACCGACGCCGTGACATATGGCGACATAGCCGAACGTGTAGGAACCACCCGCGCAAACCTCCACTACCACTTCGGGAGCAAGAGCGCGCTCATCAACGAGGTGTTCGAGGAAACATTCCGAATCGTAAGCCTGAAACTGGACGAGATCTGGAAACGGCCGGGACTAACGCTGGATGAGCGCATCCGCCTGACGATGGAGGATGCGCGCGAACGACATAGGGAGTTCAACCCAACGGGAAAAGAGCATCACCCCTGGAGTCTTTCCAGCCGCGCCCGGTTCAAGAACGACCAGCTGGGTAACGAAGTCCTCGAGGGCATCTGGAAGATGTCCAGAGAGTTCGAGGACAACGTCGCCCACGCCGTACAGCAGGCGATCGATGCCGGGGAGCTGCGCACGGACACCTCGACACGCGACATCGTGCTTCTGATTACGCCGGTGTGGTATTTCGGCTCGCCGATCTCGCAATTCGCCGGCTGGCGGAAACTCGAAGAGCACTATGGCTCGGTACGCCGGACCATACAAAAGGCCTACGGTTCCGGCTGACCCGATACGGCTCATCAAGACCCCGCAAGAGCGGTCGCGCCGAAACGGAACCCAAACCAATGGGGGAGAAGATGCGGCACAGCCAGGAGGCTTCAGACACAACGACACTGGACGAGACGTCGGATCCGAACGGGGAGCGGTCCTCCGCAAACCGGGAAGCCCCGCTTCTGTCGGTGGATAACCTGTCCATCTCATTCCGGGGTCGCAACGGCGACACCCACGTCACACGTGATGTCTCCTTTACCGTGCGCCCAGGCGAGCGGGTCGGCATGGTCGGCGAGAGCGGGTGCGGCAAGACGGTCACGGGGTTATCGCTCCTACGCCTGCTCCCGGAGCGCACGGCTCGCATCCAGGGTCGAATCCTTTTCAATGGACGCGACCTTGCGGCGGCCACGCCACGGCAGATGCGCGCCATCCGCGGGCGCGAGCTCAGCATGATCTTCCAGGAACCGATGAGCGCGCTCGACCCGGTGTTCACGGTGGGTCAGCAACTCACGGAGACGCTGCAAACCCACTACGGCACGCCGCGCAAGGAGGCACGGGAGCGAGCATTGTCGGCGCTGGAGAGTGTAGGCATCCCAACGCCCCAGCGCCGCATCGATGATTATCCCCATCACTTCTCGGGCGGCATGCGACAGCGCGTAATGATCGCCATGGCGCTGATCTGCGAGCCAAAACTGATCGTCGCCGACGAGCCGACAACGGCCCTCGATGTCACGGTGCAGGCGCAGATCATCGATCTGCTTTGCGACATCAGCGAGCGCACCGGCACGGCGCTGCTGTTCATTACCCACGACCTCGGCGTAGTCGCAGAGACTTGCCACCGCATGCTCACCATGTACGCCGGCGAGGTGGTGGAAAGCGGTAAGGTCGACGACGCCCTGCGCCAGCCGGCACACCCCTACACGTCCGGCCTGTTGCGCTCGCTGCCGCGCCTGAGCAGCCCCGGCGAGCGACTTCCCACGATACCGGGCCGCGTGCCTTCCCCGAACGAGATGCCCGAGGGCTGCCGATTCCGCGCACGCTGTCCCTATGCCATCGACGGCTGCGAGGCGTATCAGCCCATAGCGGTCGACCGCCACGGGCGCCTCGCCCGATGCTGGCGCCATGAAGAACTGGATCTTCCGGGAGCAGTGACATGATGCACAAAACGGCAGAAGAGCAGACCGAGCACGGGCAACTCCCGGCGGTCGAGGCAGACAACCTCACCATCCATTTCCGCATGCGGGGTGGCGACACCGTGAAGGCTGCGGACGACGTCTGCTTCCGGATTCGGCCCGGCGAAACCTTCGGCATCATCGGTGAATCCGGATCGGGCAAGTCCACCGTTGGCCGGGCTCTGGTTGGGCTTCTCAACCCTACATCGGGGGCCATCCGATACCAGGGGCAGGATGTCGCCTCCATGTCCCGCAAGGCGTTCCGGGACATCCGCCGGAACTACCAAATCATCTTCCAGGATCCCCATGCAGCGCTGAACCCGCGCATGACGATCCTTCAGAGCCTCCAGGAGCCATTGACCATCGCTGGTCAGGGCACCACTGATGAACGTCGGCGCATCGCCTACGAGGCACTGGAGCGCTCGGGGCTGCCGGCGGTGATCGGCAGCCGGTATCCACACGAACTCTCCGGGGGTCAGAAACAACGGGTGAACATTGCCCGCGCCCTGACCGTACGACCTCAGTTCATTGTCTGCGACGAAGTGGTGGCGGCGCTGGACGTCTCCGTGCGTGGTTCGATCCTGAACTTGTTCGCGGAGCTTCAGGAAGAGTACGGCCTGACCTATGCGTTCATTACCCACGACATCTCCGTAGTCGCCCATATCAGTCACCGGGTGAGTGTCATGTATTTGGGCCGGATGGTGGAAATGGGGCCGACCGGACCGGTCACCGAGAAACCACTCCATCCTTACACGCACGCGTTGCTGTCTGCGGAACCGCAGCCTCTGCCCTCCGAATTGCGGCAGGACCGAGAGCGAGTGCGTCTTAGCGGCGAAATCCCTAGCCCGATTGCACCACCGTCCGGCTGCCGCTTCCGAACGCGCTGCCCTGCGGCACAAACGTTGTGCGGGGAAAAAACACCGGAAATGAAGGAGCTGCTACCCGATCACTGGGTCGCCTGCCACTTCGCCACTCCCGATGGGCCACCCGACGGGAGTTAACACACGACCGATCATGTGCTCAATAGAAAGGAAAACTGGAGGAGAATCCCGTGAGCGATCAAGACAACAACACCCTCGGTTTCGCCAATGGCATCCGTCTCACCCGGCGGAACTTCCTCGCTGTCCTGTCCAGCGCGGCCGCGGTCACGACCCTGTCCGGTCCCGGCTCCCTGCTTGCTCAGGCGCGCAACAACGGCGGCGTTCTCACGATCTCCGCCCCGGCCAACCCCTCAAGCCTGGACCCGGCCACCGGCGGTTCCGGCACCGACCATGTCTTTCTCTTCCCCATGTTCGACACACTAGTGGAATGGGATTACGAGACCCTTGAACCCAAGCCGGGCCTGGCCCGCTCCTGGGAGTTCCCGGACGAGCGCACGCTGGTTCTTCACCTGCAGGAGGGCGTGGAATTCCATGATGGAGAGCCGATGGATGCGGAGGCGGTCCGTTTCAACTTGGAGCGCGCGCGCACCGACGACCGCTCCAACATCCGATCCGATCTCGCCACGGTGGAGACCGTGGAAATCACCGGCGACCTGGAGGTAACGTTGCACCTCAAGGAACCCGATACCGCGCTGCCACTGATCCTCTCCGACCGCGCCGGCATGATGGTCTCGCGCAAGGCCGTGGAAGAACTCGACGATCGCCATGACCGCTACCCGGTGGGCGCGGGGGCAATGAAGTTCGTCACCTGGGACGACGGCGACCGCGTTGCCATGGAGCGCAACGAGAATTACTGGAAGGACGACCGCCCGCTCCTGGACGGCATCGATTTCCGTGTGATGACGGACAGCTCCACCCGGCTTCGCGCCGTGATGTCCGGGCAGAGCGAGGTGGCCTACCATCTGGATGGCCGGCAGCAACAGCTGCTCGAGCGCGGCGGCAACGCGGAGGGCATCAGTGGCCCCTCAGTCTACTGCTATCAGCTCTACATCAATGCCTCGCGCGATCCACTCACCAACGCCAAGGTCCGCCAGGCCATCAACCACGCCGTGGACCGGGAGGCCTTCGTGCACGCGACCATGGCCGGGGCCGGCGAACCCGCCTACATGAACCTGCCCCGGGATCACTGGGCCTTTGACCCGGAGGTCGCAGAGCTCTACCCGTACGACCCGGACCGCGCGCGGGAACTACTCAAGGAGGCCGGCTATCCGGACGGCGTCGAGCTGGACCTGCGCGGCTACACCGATCAGGCCTCGGTACAGCGCCAGGAGCTGCTGCTGGAACAGTTCGAGAAAGCGGGCATCCGCGGGCGGTTCCGCACCGGAACTATCGCCGAAGTCTCCGCCGCCTTCTTCGGCAGCGAGAAAGCGGGCGATCTGCTGCTCTCCGCCTGGACCGGCCGGCCCGACCCAAGCCTGAGCTACGCCCTCATGTACCTGGAGGATGCGTACTTCAATTCCGGGCGGGTCGCTCCACCGGAGGGCTTCAACGAGGCACTGCAACGCTCGCGTAGCACCGATGACCTGGATGAGCGCGCCGTCGCGCTCTCAGAGGTACAGCGACTGGTGATGGAGAGCGCGATGGTGGTGCCACTGGCATTCCGCCAGGACATCATCGCCTATTCAACGGAGGTGCAGGGCCTGCGCCCCAACCTTCTGGGCAAGCCAAAGTTTGAAGACGTGTACCTGGAAGCGTAAGCAGCCGGGGGCCGGCCACGCCGTGGTCGGCCCCGGTCGTCACCAGTCAATCCCGGTGGAAATGGCATGATTTCGCGCGCGAAACAGCAGATGTTGTTGGGGCGCCTGCTGCAGGCGATCCCCATCATGATCCTGGCAACATTCCTGGTGTATTCCCTAATGCAGCTGATTCCCGGCGATGTCGCCGTGACGCTCGCAGGAGAGAACGCCAGCGACGAACGCATCGAGCAGATCCGTGAGGCCTACGGCCTCGACCAGCCTTTCCTGGTGCAGTATGGCCAGTGGCTGGCGGGCGCGGTCCAGGGAGATCTCGGCAACTCCCTGCGCACCGGGGAACCCGTGGCCCAGACTGTCGCACGGGTCTTCCCGAATACGTTGTTGATCGTCATCTACGCCATCGTGCTGTCGGTCCTGATCGGTGTGCCGCTGGGCATTCTTGCCGCTAGCCGTCCGGGATCCAAGGTCGATGGTTCGGTCATGGGCGCCGCCTCCATCGGCGTGGCCATTCCCAACTTCTGGCTCGGGATGATTCTCGTCACCACGCTGGCGCTGACCTGGGGCTGGTTCCCAGCCACCGGTTTCGTCTCGCCTTTCACCAACATCGGGGTGGCACTGTGGTTCGCCACGCTGCCCGCCATCGCGTTGTGCGCCAACGGCGTAGCCGAGGTGGCGCGCCAGTTGCGCAGCTCGCTGGTGGAGATCCACTCGTCACAGCATGTGCGCACACTGCACGCCAAGGGGCTCAGCCCGGCAAACGTGCTCTGGAAGCACGGGCTGAAGAACGTCAGCGTCAACCTGTTGACCGTGGTCAGCCTGCTCGTCAACAAGACCCTGGCGGCCACCGTGGTGGTGGAGGCGGTATTCGCCATACCCGGCCTGGGTAACACGATCGTCGACGCGGTGCTGGAGGGGGATTTCCCCGTAGTCCAGGGCGCGGTCCTTGCCATGGTCGTGACCGTCATCCTGGTGAACCTGGTCACCGACATGCTCTACACCGTTCTTGACCCGAGGATCGATCACCAATGAGTACCGCGAGCCTTGAAGTGCAGCACCACGAGGAACCGCTGCGTACCCGCCTGCTGCGCTGGATGCGCCGGGATATTCGTGGTTCGCTGAGCCTCCTAGTGCTACTGACCATCATCGGGATCGCCCTGTTCGCACCCTGGATCGCACCCTATTCGCCGACGGAACAGGACGTCACACGCATCCTGGTCGAACCTAGCGCGCAGAACTGGCTCGGCACCGACGATCTGGGCCGCGACGTGCTGAGCAGGCTGATCCACGGTACGTCGCTGTCCGTCTACGCGGCGTTCCTCGCCGTGGGCGTCGCCTTGTTGATTGGGGTGCCGGTGGGCCTGATTGCGGGGTTCATGGGTGGCTGGATCGACATCGGCATCAGCCGTCTGATCGACACCCTGCTATCGTTTCCGGCGATCGTGCTGGCAGTGGCCGTAACCGGTGCCATGGGCATCAGCCTCACCAACGGCATGATCGCCGTGGGCCTGGTGTTCTCACCGCAGCTGGCACGACTGGTCCGCGCCCGCACCCTTGTGGTGCGACAGGAGCTGTACGTGGACGCGGCGCGCTGCTTCGGTGCCTCCACACTGCGGCTGCTCGCGCGCCATGTCACGCCCAACGCCATTCAGCCCGTGATCGTGCAGTGCACGCTGCTGCTCGCGGTCGCCCTGCTCGCTGAGGCCAGCCTCAGCTTCCTGGGGCTCGGGGTGCAGCCCCCCGACCCCAGCTGGGGCGCGATGCTGGCCAGGGCCTACATGTTCATGGAGATCGCGCCGGAACAGATGCTCGCGCCGGGCCTGATGATCATGATCACGGCACTGGCGTTCAACACCCTTGGCGAGTCGCTTCGGGTGGCGCTGGACCCAACTATGAAAGGGCTCTAGCGGACCCACCGCGCGGGCGAGACACCATTCAGATGGGGAGGAAGCAATGAGCAACGACACGCAGACCGCATCTCAACCCTGGCTGGCACACTGGCCGGCGAATATACCGCGCACGGTACAATACCGGGCCGGCGCCAAGCCGATGCACGAGTACCTGCTCGACAACGCCCGCGAGGTCCCCGACCGGCCCGCCTACATCTTCTACGGCCGTGAGGTGACCTGGCACGAACTCG
>NZ_JBLWFT010000015.1:0-61590 GCF_048323695.1 Aquisalimonas sp. APHAB1-3
CGCTGAGACCCTCCTGCGGCTTGACGCGGCCATCGAGGCGGCAATGGAACACGGCGAGTTCACCGACGAAATCAACCGCTGAACACCCCAACCCCTTACTGCAAGACGGTCATCACCGGGCGCTTACTTTAGTCTGGACCGCTCGAACGTGTACACGGGCATCACCCGCATCAAGGAGCGGGGCATCATGATCGGCGAGAAGCGGGTGCTCGCCCAGGCGATTCATCGGGAGCGAGGCAACAGTCGCATGACAACGCTCCCGTACCGGCTCGAGGAGACTCTCCCCTCGCTTATCCAGACCGGAGGGATGATGGCCCCACAGGACGCGAGCAGCGGCGATGAAGCAACAGCCGGCATGCCGGATGCCGATGAGGCCATGGGAGAGGCACATGACCCCTTCGCCCCGGATCAGGACGATGAGAACGAAACCACGCTGGCAGCCTCGCGTATGTGAGGCCATCATCCCTCCGCCCGTACTGTCCTTCTCGCGCTCCCATACCGTTGAAGGACAGGTTTTGACCCGGCCTCGCCGGGTCTTTTTTTGCCTGCGGCTTATGTCCAGCGCCCCTTATGAACGCGGCCCTTGCCGGGACCACGGTCTATGCCGGCGCGCCCGGCATGCACGGATCCTGGCTAGGCCGAATCCTCTTGGTGACGTCACATAGACGTCTTTCGACACTGGGGCGTGAAGGGCGTCTATGTGACGTCTTTCCGTCGTCACTTTGACGTCACATCGACGTCACATAGACGTCAGTCAGATCGAGTCGATGTCATAGTGACGTCTCATAGGCGTCACTATGCTTCGCTCAGCAGATGCCATTCCCCGTTACGCCGCACGGGTCGAGTGCGCGTTCTCCCTGGTGGGTGGTGGCGGAGCTTTAGGCCGGGTTTTCGAGAGCGCCTGTCAATCCAGTGCTGGTCCAGGATGGATCCGTATTTGTAGCCAACGAGCCGATAAAGGCGGAGTTCCAATGAGTTGCGTCGGTCCGGAGCGGCCTGAACCAGCCGTCAACGCCTCTTGGCGTGGTTGTCGTCGTTGTTGACGAGAGAGGGGGTGGACGTGGGGCCGCATGCACTCACTCCTTAGAGGACGTATCTGCGGTGAAGCGCAATGCAGGGACGTCATCATGACGTCGAAAAGACGTCACCTCGCTCAGGGGATTGCACCCACAGAGCCATAGCCAGAATGGCTTTCATGGAGATGCTCATTGAGCGCGAGCCCATCAGCCGGGCGGGTTGCGATGTGTTTCTACGGAAACCTCATCAAGGCAATTAGGGGGCGAGCAAAAGTATCGGCCTGTAACAAAAATCTGCACCGGCCTGTAACAAAAATCTGCACCGTGTTGTAACGGTACCCCCTCCGTCATTTCGCGCGAACCCCGTTTGTAAAAAGCTGCGGACCCCTTTTGTAAATCAGGCCCTCCCAAATGTGTTCCTGTAGAGACCTTCTCGATGCAATCAGGGAGCGGGCCCCTGGACGTGTGCGTGCACGGCATTCCTTATCCCTGAACCCCTGAAGAGCGCGCCGTGATCTTTTGTGAGCGCCAGCGAGAGACACGCATCCGGGACATTGCCCGTCGCATCGGCCGTAGTCCGGCGACTGTGAGTCGTGAACTGCGGCGCGGGCACTCGCCAGCCACAGGCGCGTATTGCCCGACGCACGCTTCGCGGGCGTAAAGGGCACGGCGCAGCCGCTGCGGGCGGGGCCAGAAATTGGTGGACGGCACATGGCTTCACGGTTGGGTGCGTGATCGGTTGATCCACAGAGCTTGGTCTCCGGAGCAGATCGCCGGCAGACTCAGAACCATGCACCCCGATGATCCCGACAAGCACGTCAGCCACGAGGCCATTTACGCGGCCATCTATGCCCACCCGAAAGGGACGCTGCGCAAGGCGATGATCGATGCCCTGCGTCGAGCCAAGAGCCAAAGAGGCCAGCGGCGAACAACGCCGGCGGGCGGCTCTATGGTTCCGGAGTCGCTGCGCATCCGCCATCGGCCCGAGGAGATCGAGCAGCGCCTGCTGCCCGGCCACTGGGAAGGCGACTTTATCAAGGGCGCGTACAACCGCTCGGCGGTGGGCACCGTCGTCGAGCGCAAGACACGCTTCGTGGTGCTCAGCGCAATGAACGGAACCACGGCTGACGCCGCCCTGGAGGGCTTTTCCAGACAGATGGGCTATCTGCCCGCGATCCTGCGCCAGAGCATGACCTACGACCGGGGCAGCGAGATGGCCTGTCATGCCGAACTGGATCGACGCCTGAAACTCGATATCTGGTTCGCCGATCCGCACGCGCCTTGGCAGCGCGGCAGCAACGAGAACACCAATGGCCTGCTGCGCCAGTTCCTGCCCAAAGGTGCAGATCTCAGCGAAGCCAGCCAGACCCAGCTCAACGACATTGCGCGGCTGCTCAAACAGCGCCCCCGCAAAACGCTCGGCTGGAAAACACCCGAAGAGGCCATGAACGAAGAGCTTCATGCGTTCTCAAAATCCGTTGCACCTGATTTTTGAGTCCAAGCCGTCTGCGCCATAAAAGAGTATTTGCGACATGGATCGCCCAGCCATCACCCACCACGGCGCCGCCGACGGCGTCACCGGAAGCTGTCACCGTCTGCAGATCACCCCGGAGCAGGCGCTGCTCATCGATTGCGGCCTGTTTCAGGGCGAAGACGCGTTGGACGACGACACCCTGGAGCAGCACCAGGTCACCTTCCCGGTGGACGACCTGCTCGCCATGATCGTCACCCACGTGCATATCGATCACATCGGACGGCTGCCGTACCTGCTCGCTGCCGGCTACCGCGGGCCGATCATCTGTTCCGTGCCCTCCGCGCGGCTGTTGCCGCTGGTCATCGAAGACGCCCTGAAAATCGGCTTCACCCGCGACGAGCGCATGATCCAGCAGTTCCTGAGCGTGGTGGGCGAGCGCCTCGTCGCCATCGACTACAATGCCTGGCACACCGTGCTGGACGACGCCGGTCATACCGTGCGAGTCCGCCTCCAGCGCGCCGGGCACATCCTCGGCTCCGCCTACGTGGAAGTGGAAATAGTCGACCACAACGCCGGTACCGATGAGCGCATCGTCTTCTCCGGAGACCTGGGCGCGCCCTACGCACCGCTGTTGCCGGCGCCGCAGCCCCCGTACCGCGCCGACCGCCTGGTGCTGGAGAGTACCTACGGCGACCGCCGCCACGAAAACCGCCGCAACCGGCGTCAGCGCCTCAAGGCCGCCATCGACCGCGCGCTGGTGAACCGCGGCACGGTCATCATCCCCGCCTTCAGCATCGGCCGCACCCAGGAGCTGCTCTACGAGCTGGAAGGGCTCATTCACAACGCCCCGGTGCGCAGCGACGGCACCGACTGGCGTAATCTGGAGATCATCGTCGACTCACCGCTGGCAGCGCGCTTCACCGCCGTCTACCGTGACCTCAAACGCTATTGGGACGCCGAGGCCCACAAACGCCTGCGCGCCGGCCGCCATCCGCTCGCGTTCGACAACCTCTACACCGTCGACGACCACGATGAACACCTGCAGACCGTGGATTACCTCGCCCGCACCGGCCGCCCGGCGGTGGTCATCGCCGCCAGCGGCATGGCCGCCGGCGGACGCGTGGTGAACTACCTCAAGCGCATGCTGGGCGACGAGCGCCACTGCGTGCTGTTCGTGGGCTACCAGGCCGCCGGCACCCCCGGCCGCGCCATCCAGCAATACGGCCCCGCCGGCGGCTGGGTCGACCTCGACGGCGAACGCCACACCATCCACGCCCGCGTGGACACCATCAGCGGCTACTCCGCCCACGCCGGCCAGGACGACCTCCTGCGCTTCGTCCGCCGCATGCGTCGCCCGCCGCACACCATTCACCTGGTCCACGGCGAGCCGCATGCGCAGCGCGCCCTCAAAGCCAGAATCGAGCAATGGGCAACGGAAGCGGGGCGCGACATCACCGTGCACACGGCCGACTCCCGCAACGCCGCCGCGCCCGGGGATAATCGCGACTGACGTCGCTCCTACACTAGGGGGATGATCGCGGCTTGCGCCGCTCCTACGGTGTGATGGGGAAGTCGGCGGTGCTGTAGGAGCGACGTCAGTCGCGAAGTCCAGTGCACAGGGTTGCGCCATTGCTCCAAATCACGTTCGGTCTCTACGATACGAGGCAAGTAGCTTGAAGCAATGAGTGGGGATCATGATGACGGAAGTCGATCTCGACGACCTTGCATCCTCTGTCGAATACGTCAGTAACCGTGTTGCCTTCGACGCCGCCGCGTTCGTTCATCGCGCGACCGGCGAAATCGGCTGGTACGGTGAAGCAATGGATGATGACGTCCGAGGCGAAGCCTGGCCCAGCTTGGAAGAGGCCGACGACTCCGACGACTACATCGCTGTCCCGGAGAAAAGCGATCTCATGCTCACCGGGAAACCCCTGGCCCTGCGCTTCGCGTACCAGCATCTGTCCGACGACGACGTGGAGGAAGTCGAGCGGTATTTCGCCCGCAAGGGTGCCTTCCGGCGGTTCCGGGGGCTTCTGGACGAGAGGGATCTCCTGACCGCCTGGAACCAGTACGAGGACCGGATCCTGAAGGGCGCCCTGGAAGAGTGGTGTCAGGAAGAGGGCCTGATACCCGTACGCCGCTGATAGATCTCAACCCCAGGTGCATCTTGATGCACCGAAACTTTCCGAGTTCGTCAGCGACCGCCGCGCATACGACAGCCTGGTCTCACGCCTGCTTGTCGATACGGAAGATTTCCTGCCTTACCGCCAACGTATCCTCAAAGAGCGACGCGACGCATGATCCACCGAATACATGGAAGCATTGCGAACGGGAGAGTTGGTATGAACCGCGCGCAGGTCATGCCCACGGAGCGGTTTCTGGCAATGTTGAGCACCGCACCCATGAGCAATGATGGTGGACGTGAACGTCCACCCTTGTATGTTGCTGCTCAGACGCTAATGGTTTGAGAAGGTTACCGGGAGGCCGTTCCACCCTTGAAGCGGCGCTGTCCGACTTCGTTCGTAGATCGGCCCCCGCCTCATTGCTCACCTCGAGGAGTATCCAGAAGCCGACAAGTGCCGGACTTCGCATCACAAGGTCGAGGCAGCAACAAATGCGAGGTCGGGGAGCCGGTAACCAGTGTGGCCTATTGGTGAGCGGAGGTGAAGACGATGAGCAGCCACATCGGGATCGACATCGGGGCACGGTCGGTTGAGGTGGTGGTGCGCCGTAACGGCGGCCACACGCCCGCCAAAACCTTTCAGCAAACCCCCCAGGGGCACGAGGCGCTGGTGGGGTATGTACAGAGCCATCACCCGCAGCGGGTCGTGCTGGAAGCCACGGGCGTGTACTACCTCGACGTGGCGGTGGCGCTGGCTGACGCGGGGCTGCCGGTGGCGGTGATCAACCCGAAGAGCTTCCACCACTTTGCGGCTCTGAAGCTCAACGCCACCAAGACCGATGCCGTCGATGCCGCACTCCTGGCCGAATTCGCCGAGCGCATGCAGCCGGCGCTATGGGCGCCTCCCAATGACAAGCGACTGCAGCTGCGAGACATCGCCCGCCAGATCAACCGTCTCATCGGCGCACGCACACAAGCCAAAAACCGCCTCCACGCCCTGCAGGCCAAGCGCGCGACACCGCGCTTGCTCATCGACGATGAGCAGCAGGGAGTCACCGCCCTCGAGCAGCGCATCGAGCGTCTGCGCACCGCCGCCGAGGAGCTCATCGACGCCGCCGACCCAGCGCTCGCTCGCCACATGCAACACCTCTCGGCCGCCAAGGGGATCGGCACCGCCTCTGCCCTAGCGCTGCTCGGTGAGCTCTGTGTGCTGCCTCAACACCTCAAAGCGCCGCAGGTCAGCCGCCATGCCGGGCTCGATGTGCGGCTGTGCCAGTCAGGCACCAGCGTCCAACGCCCAGCCCGGCTCAGCAAAGCCGGCAACGCCTACCTGCGCGCCGCACTCTACATGCCCGCCATGGCAGCCATCCGCCATGACCCAAACGCGCGCGCCTTCTACAACGCACTGCTCGCGCGAGGGAAGAAGAAAATCCAGGCCATCTGCGCCGTGATGCGGAAATACCTCACCGGACTCTGGGCCTGCATGAAAACCGATCAGCCCTTTGACTCAGCCAAACTCTTCGGACCACAACACCATCAGAAAACTTGACCGGAAACGGAGTATCTACGGAGGCCTCGGCAACCGGTTTGGCGTAGGGTGGACCTTCAGGTCCACCACAAAAAATCCAACCCATGGCACCACCCCCAATAACAATGATACTGTAAATATATACACCAAATCACACCCGACCAAGACGAGGTTCCCATGGCGGTCAAGGCGCTCTACGTATCGGATAAGGACCCAAAGCAGATGATGTTCGAGAGAAAAGCGGATGCCGACGCACGCGACAAGGATCTCAGCGTTGCCGAGGCGCTGGACGCGTTCCTGCGTAAACAATTCCCCAAAGTCGACGACGCCGTCCTGGAAGAAATCGCCTACGCCTTGGGTGACCGCCGAACGGCGCTGGCGGCGCTGGCCCACAAACTGGATCTGGACGCCCTGGACAACGCACCGGACCCAACCGCCACCGGCAGCCAGCCAGGCTCCGAAGGCGCGGCCGGCAAAAGCAACGTCACCACCATGGCGAAAGACGTCGCGAAGGGGTCGTAACGGCCACCACGCCCACCGAATCCATGGTGGACGTAAACGTCCCCCCTACGTCGGAACGGGGCACCCGAACCGTAGGGTGGACGTTCACGTCCACCATCCCATGCCTGCCACCAGCCTCGTAGGGGGACCTTCAGGTCCACCATCCATCCACCTGCTCGTGGTTGAGTACAAAGAGCACACAATGTGCTACACTTCGCCCCCATGAAAGCCATCACATGGAACCCAGCGAAGAACAAGCTTCTCCAAGAGGAAAGGAACATCTCGTTTGAGGATGTGGTTCTGCACATGTCGATCGGAGGTATCCTGGATACGTTCGAGCATCCGAATCAGGAGCGGTATCCGGGCCAACAAATCCATGTGATCGAGATAGAGGGGTATGCGTACCTGGTGCCCTTTGTGGAGTCAGAGGATGAGATTTTTCTGAAGACGATCATCCCGAGCCGGAAAGCGAGCAAAACCTACGTGGGAGGCCCGAAATGAGCAGGTTGGATAAAGAAGAGCAGGAAATTCTGGATGCATTCGATGCAGGAGAGCTGCAGCGAGCGTCAGACGTTGAGGATAGGAAAGCGCGGCATCAACAATACGCCGAAGCGATGTTCAAGAAAGATGCCCGTATTAATATCAGGCTTTCGTCCAGGGATCTCAGGGGGCTCCAGAAGAAGGCGCTGGCCGAGGGTATCCCCTACCAAACGCTTGTGGCCAGTATCCTCCACAAGTATGTCGAAGGCCGGCTGCATGAGGATCGGTAGGCCCGCCACTAGCCGTAGGGTGGACCTTCAGGTCCACCAAAGGCACTGCTAAACTCCACCAATGACCACGAACACACCGCATCCGGAACTGGAGCCCGTCCGCGAGCGCCTCGCTGAGGACGACGACGTGCTCGTGGCCATCGCCTTCGGGTCACTGGTAAAAGGCTCAGCCACAACGGACAGTGACCTCGACATTGCCGTGCTCTGCCCGAAACCGCTCACAGCGGACCGCCGCCGTCTGTTGATCCACGATCTCGGACAGCTCATGGGGCGGCCAGTTGACTTGGTCGACTTGCGCAGCGCGGGTGTTCCCATACTCCGGGAAGTGCTTCGTCACGGTCTGCGCCTCGTCTGCCACGACCGCCGCGCTTACGACAGCCTGGTCTCACGCCTGCTTGTTGATACGGAAGATTTCCTGCCTTACCGCCAACGTATCCTGAAGGAGCGACGCGACGCATGGATGCAGTAATCGTTGCGGAAAAGCTCGAGGCCCTGCGTCAGTGCATAAAGCGTATCGAGGACCGGCGCGTGCAGTCGGCCGATGCGCTCTATCACGATCTCGATCGCCAGGACATCCTCAGCGTCAACCTCACCCGTGCTGTTCAATTGTGCGTGGATATGGCGGCACACGTGGTGTCGGATACCAGGCAGCCCGCTCCGCAGACCATGGGCGAGACATTCGATCTGCTCTGCGCCGAAGGCATTATTGAGCCGGCGCTGCGCGACCGCATGCGAGCAGCCGTAGGTTTTCGCAATGTGGCCGTGCACAGCTATCAGGCGATCGACTGGAATATCGTCCACACGATCACTCACGAAGGCCTGGCGGACTTCAAAGCCTTCGCGCGCAGCATCGTCGCCATGCTCGACCACCCCGCACCCCGGTAGGGTGGACCTTCAGGTCCACCATCCTTATATCTGCGGCTCCCCCGGATGCTCGCCCAACGCGAGAGGGATCAACCGGCGCACGGTACCGGGCCGCGTGCGTTGACGCTTGCTGCATCGCTGGTGTATTCATTATGAATGCTTCTGAATATTATGAGGCTCGATATGGCGAATACCAGTCTGACCCTTGGCTCCCACTGGGAAGCCTTCATCAGAAATGAAGTGGCCTCCGGCCGATACAACTCGGCCAGCGAGGTTGTGCGTGATGCCCTGAGGGAGCTTGAAGAGCGGCAGGTCAAGATGGAAGCACTTCGTGCCCACTTGGGGATGGGTGAGTGCCAGGCTCGTGCGGGCGAAGTTGTCGATGATTTTTCAATGGATGAACTGATCAGGAAGCTGGACAGGGATGGCAGGGACGTACCGGATAACACGACGCGCTGAGGCGGACCTCTACGACATCGCTAGGTACACCGAGGCAGAATGGGGGCGAGATCAACGGACCCGGTATCTCAAGGCACTTGAGACACGCTTCGGCTGGCTAGCAGGCAATCCGGCGTTGGGCCAAGCACGGGAGGATGTGGCTGCCGGATACTATTGTTACCCGCACGGCAGACATCTCATCTTCTACATGTGCACCGCGCAGGGAATCGACATTATCGGCATTCCGCACCAGCGCATGGATCCGGGCTCATTCCCATAGCACACACGCCATCCTTGCGGTGGACCTTCAGGTCCACCATCAATCCGCCACAACCACCGAAATGCTATCCTTGACCCTCAGCCGAGCACGTTTCCGGAGTCATACCCAATGCGGTTGAGCGATCAAGCGAGAGAGATCATACGGCGCACAACACAGGAAGTGTTCGGCCCGGATGCCGAAGTGCTGATTTTTGGCTCCCGCGTTATTGATTCCGTGCGGGGTGGCGATATCGACCTGCTCGTGCGCCTGCCCCGCGTTACGGAGGATACGCGCAGGAAATCGCTCCAACTGACCGCGCGTCTGCAGCGTCGCCTGGGCGATCAGCGCATTGATGTGCTCGTTATCGATCCGCAGACCCCGCCCACCCCGATATACACGGAAGCATTGCGAACGGGAGAGTTGGTATGAACCGCGCGCAGACCATGCCCACGGACCGGTTTCTCGCAACGTTGATGATTGTTGCTCAAGAAGCACAACACCTCGCGTACAGCCAGTCCCGTGTGTTCGGCGAGAACATCAACGCTGAATGGGTGCGTTCTCTGGAGAACCAACCAGAACTGGCGGAAAGATTGGAAGCCTTTGTTTCGCGGTTTGGCCGCATGCAGGACACGATCGGCGGTAAACTCTTTCCGCGCTGGCTGGCCGCGCAGGCTGAGGAGCCGGGAACGCACATCGAAGTGCTCAATCGAGCAGAGCGCTTGGGCGTGCTGGAAGACGTTGAGCGATGGTTGGAAGCGCGAGCGCTCCGTAATCGGCTCGTGCACGAGTACATGGAAAACCCAGAAGAGTTCGCGGCCGATCTCATCCTGGCCGGCGAATATTGCGACATGCTGTTCGATACATACACGCGCCTACGTGATTTCGCCGCCGAACGGATGGGGATCGAGAACGAACGCCTCCCTGGGCTCCGTACACCACACCTTTGAGCAACGATGGTGGACGTAAACGTCCCCCCTACGGAACGTGTAGCCACGCGTAGGGTGGACCTTCAGGTCCACCAACCACCACCAAATCCCCCACCATCTCTGCCAAAATGAGCCATCCATAACACTTCGGAAGGTCAACCATGCTGCCCGACAACGCTCCCCTCGACGTCGAATCCCTGCTCGCCGACGCCGTGCGCGAAGCCCTGCGGCACGAAGACCCTGGCCACTTCATGCAATGGATCCAGAGCACCCTTGGTGACTACATGGCGGCGGAGTTCCAGGGGCCTGACCAGGCCGAAATGCGGCAGGCCATGGCCGTGCACATCGGCCGTGCCGTCTGGAACGTCATGCCGCTGCCGGGCAACCACCTGCGCCCGCAGCCACTGCCCGAGCCCGGCCGCAACGACCCCTGCCTGTGCGGCTCCGGGCGCAAGTTCAAGAAATGCTGTGCCAACGCCCCGAGCCTGCCCGAAGGCCTGTTCGACCCGGACATGATGGCCGGGCTCGTCGCAGAGAGCTGCCCGTGAAACGCCTGCAGGCCCTGGCCGCCGAGGGCCGGGCCAACCTCAGCGTGCTCCTGGCCGCCGCAAACGACCTCAACGACGACGGCTACCCGAAAAAGGCCGTGGCCCTCCTGGAGCCGGTATTCGACCCCGCGCAGGGCCATGTGCCCACCAACACCACCGCCAGCATGGCGCTATGGTTCCTGTGCGACTGCTACGACACCCTCGGGTTCGGGCGCAAGAAGGAGCGCCTGCTGGATGCTATCGCGAACCAGCCCGGCGCCTCCCACCTGCGCGGCGCCGCCTGGGCCCGGCTCGCCGGCATCTACGCCGACCGCCGCCAGCTCGACGCCGCCACCGCCGCACTCCAGAAGGCACAGCGCGACACGCCCGACGATCCCGGCCTGGCCTCACTGGAAGTCGTCATATGGACGGATGCCGGCGAAACCGATCTGGCCCGGGAGCGGGCCGGCTTCTGGCGCCGGCGCCTGCTGCGCAAGGGCTACGCCGAAGACCAGCACCCCATTCCCTTGCTGCGGCAGGCCGAGACCGATCCGGCCAGGGCCATGACGGACTCCGTCGCCGAGAGCGACCCGGAGATCGACAGGCTGCTGACCATCGTGGACCGCATACAGGGCCGGCCGGCCCCGGAATACACCCTCACGCAAGACGATGAGGAGGGGCCCGCCGAGGCGGCCGGCGACGAGCCACTGGATCGCGACGGCCTGCGCGCCACGCTCCGGCAGATGGGCGCGCCCGAAGACCAGATCGAAGAGCTCGTCGCCTCCGTGGAACATCGCCTGGAAGAGGGCGACGCCGCCGCTCCTGACCCGGACGCAAACTCGGCCACCCTGACCGCCCCGGAGCCCGTCCGTGCCACCACCGACGCCTGGCGGCAGTCCATCGACGCCCCGAAACCGTTCTCGACACAGCCCCAGCCCATGGACGACACCTGGGACCCGTGGGCGCCCGACACCGCCGACAAGTGGCTCGGTTTCCTCGAAACCCACTCCGGCGCGCTCGACAGCATCGAGATCATCGACGACCTGCTCACCATCCTCGGGCACCACCCCATGAGCGGCGCCACCAGCTTCGAGACAACCGTCGCGGCGCCGCTGATGGATCGGGTCTACGCGATCGTCTCAGCCGCCACACATGCGGGCCCTGAACCTGGCCCCCATCTGCCCTGGATCGACCTGCGCAACCGCCCGGTGCTGCGAACTCTGGTGCGCCGCTGGAACCACCTGCTTGATGAAGGGCGCACAATCGACGCCCGTCTCCAGGGTGATCAACTGCTGGCGCTCAACCCCGACGACAACCACGGCATCCGCGGCCCCATGGTCGTCGACGCCCTCCACGCGGGCACCGACACCCGCGTCGTCAACGTGACGGCGCGATACCCCAATGACCACCTCCCTGAAATCGCCTTCGCCCGCGCACTCGCCCTGTACCGCCTCGACGGTGGTCACGACGCCGACGCCGCCCTGCATGAAGCGATTCACAACCACCCGCTCGCCGCCGACTACCTCGCCCGCGCACGCGTCCGCCGCCCCAAGGGCGCCGAAGACGCCCACTTCACCGTGGGCAGCGAAGAACAGGCCTGGCACCACCGCGAAGCCGTGCGACCGGTGTGGGAACAAACCCCTGGCGCGCTGGACTGGCTGAAGGGGGCGTTGAAGGATATGAATGAGTGAAACCGGGGTGGTGGACGTAAACGTCCACCGTACAGGGGCCTCGGCAACCAGACCGGCGTACGGTGGACCTTCAGGTCCACCAACACACCCAACCCGGCGTCGCACCAGGCCATTGCGCCGGAACGTGGTACGGTTACAGCCCTTTGTGGCACGAACGTGCAGCGTCGTCGATAACACGACAACAAGGGTGTGCCGGACATGATCGGGTGCCGACAGGGCGGAGTCTGGATGTGGGCGGCGGGGCTGCTGGTTGCAGTCATGCTGCTGCCGTCGGCCGCGGCTGCACCGGTGAACCCTGAGCCCGGCGTGATCGATCTCCGTCAGTGGCAGCCCGAGCAGGATGAGGTTGCCGTTGATGGGGCATGGCTGATCGCGTGGGAAGAGAGCGATCAGTTCGAGCCCTATACGCTACCCGGTGTCTGGAACGGTCGCGTGATTGTCGGCGAGCAGCGTGACGGCACCGGGCTTGCGGTTCTGCGTGCCCGCCTGTTGCTTCCGTCTACGGATATCCCGCTCGCGCTGCAGATCCACAATATAAAGTCAGCCGCCTCCGTGTATCTGGACGGCGAGCGCGTAGCGACGCGAGGTGTGCCCGCAGCGGACGCCGACGCAGAACGTGCGGACCTCAGCGGTGTGCGCGTGCCGCTCCCCAGCAGCACCGTGGTGGAGTTGCGCATCGTTGCGTCCAACCACTTCCACCATGAGGGGGGTATCGACCGCTCCATACGTATCGGCGATGCGCGCGCCTTGGAGCGCCAGGCCCAGGTCGATGCGGCCTGGAGCCTGCTGGCGATTGGCAGCATGGGCGGACTGGCCGTCTATCTGCTTGCCCTGGGCGGGTGGCGGCAGATCTCCATGCCGGGGGCGTTGTTCGTCGGGCTGCTGGTGATCGTGGCCATGCGTTTCGCCGCCGTGAGCGGGTTGCTCTATCAGGTGCCGTGGCTGACTCCCGGCATGATCATCCGTGCAGATTACCTGCCTGCCTTTCTGCTGCCGGGGGTTTACGCGCTGCTGCTGGGCAGCCTGTTCCCACGGGACCTCTGGCCACCGGTGAAATGGGGGGTCGTGACCATCTCGGCGCTGCTGGCGCTGACGGTGTTGCTGCCGCCGAGCGTGTTTACGGCGCTGCGCGATGTAACGGCGCTGTTCGTCATTGTCAGCGTTCTGCTGCTGATGCTTGCGGGTGGGAGCGCCGTCATCAACCAGCGGCCCGGCGCCCGGGTAGTGTTTGCCGGGGCTGTTGTGCTGGGGGCAACGGCAGTCAACGATGCCCTGGTTGCGATGCGCGCGCTGGAATCAACGAACCTGATCGTCCCCGGAATGCTTACCTTCCTCGCCATGCACGGCGTCGCGGTCGGGGGGCGGGTGTTCGACGCCATCGAAGAGAACCGGCGGCTGTCGGACTCGTTGTGGAAACTGACCCGGTCGCTGGAGAGCCAGGTGGCCGATCGCACAGCGGCGCTGCGCCAGGAGTCGGCACTGCTGGACGGTGCTCTGGAGAGCATGGCCCCCGCCATGCTCGCGACCACCAGCAGTGGAAGCCCCCAGGCCTGGAACACGGCATTCATCGACCTGTTCCGGGTCGACGAGGCCGCGCTGCGGCGTCGAAGCCGAAGCGCCCTTGTCGATGGCTTGCAGGCCAGTCTCGGGCCCGATGTACCCGTTGACGACATGGTCCCCGGTCCCGATTTCGCCGGATCCCGCGTACGACAGGTGGCCCTGCCCGGGGGGGAGACCGTGGAAGTGATCGGGCACCGACGCGCCGACGGGGGCTGGGTCTGCACCTTCATCGACGTGACCGCGCGCAGGCTGTCCGAGATCGGTCCGCAGGGGGGCGGTGTCGGCACCTGGGAGTGGGATTTCACGACCCGGCGCTTCCACGGTTCATCCCGCTACTGGTCGTCCCTCGGCTACGACCCGCGCAGCATGGATCGGCTGCACGTGAACAGCATTGACGACATGCTGGCGATGATTCATCCGGATGACCGCGATGCCGCGCGGCAGGATTTCGACCACGCCCGTTTCAACGCGGGTTTCGTCGCCGCGCGCGAACTGCGGATCCGCCGCAGTGATGGTCAGTGGTTGTGGGTGCTCGTGCGGGCTTGTGTGGTCCGTGACCGCAGTGGCCGTCCGATCCGCCTTGTGGCCGCTCACAGCGATATCCACACCCTGGTGGAGGCACGTCAGTCCCTGGAGCATGCGCGCGACGAGGCGCGTCGTGATGCCACAGAAAAGGGGCGCCTGCTCGCCGTCCTGAGCCACGAAATCCGCACGCCACTGCACGGCATGCTCGGGCAGATCGACCTGCTGCGCCGGGAGACCGTCATTCCCGAGTCGGCCGAACCGCGCCTTGCCCTGGCGCAGCGCACCGGGCGGGAGATGGTCACGCTTCTGGAGGATATCGTCAGCATGTCCGGCGTTGAAGCCGGGCGGCAGCCGCTGCGGCAGGAGCCGTTTGAACCGCGCGACCTGTTGGACCACCTCGTCGAGCTCGTCCGCCCGCGGGCGGCAGCGCTGGATATCACGGTCACGGGCCGGGTGGGTGCCGCAGTACCGGACGAGCTGCAAGGAGACATCCCGAAACTGCGTCAGGTTCTCATGAACCTTCTCGATAATGCGGTCAAGTTCACGGCGTCCGGTGGTATAACCCTGACGATGGAGCAAGGTGGGGAAGGGTGGTATCGCTTCGCGGTTGAGGATTCCGGCCGGGGCATGTCACAGGACGATGCCGCACGCGTGTTCGATGCGTTCTACCACTCCGCGGACTCCCCGGGTGCCGGCCTGGGTTTGTACATCGTCGGGCGCCTGACGCGGTTCCTCGGTGGGCGGGCGCATGCCACCTCGGTTCCCGGGCAGGGGTCGCGTTTCATCCTGGATCTGCCGCTCGAACCGGTCGTATCGGGCAGCGCGGCCGCGGACGAGCCGGTCGCGCGTCCCGTGGGCGCCAGGGTGCTGCTGGTGGATGATGAGTCGCTCAACCGCGCTACGGTCCAGGAGATCCTGGCGTCGGAAGGGCAGCATGTCACAGCCGTTGCCACCGCAAGGGAGGCGCTTGATGCGGTTGCGGCTGGTGAGGAATTCGACATGATCCTGCTGGATCTGCGCCTGCCCGGAATGGATGGCGTCAGTGCGATGGAGCAGTTGGCTGCCCAGGGGCGGACGACCCACGTGCCCGTGGTGGCGTTTACCGCCGATGACACGCCCGAACAGCACCGTGCGTTCCTGGAGGCCGGCGGCAGCGGCGTGCTGACGAAACCGCTCGATCTGGACGCGTTCTACCGGCTCCTGGCGGGGCATATCGACACCCGGGCCGGTGAGTCCTCCGCCGCTGAGCTGGATGCCCGCTGGGCGGAGCTGGAGGAGCGCGTCGGCTCCGAGACCCTGGAGCGCCTGCTGGGCATCCTCCGGGACAGCCTGCTGGGCATGCGGCAGGAGCTGGAAACCGCACTGGCGGATCGCGATGACGGCCATTGCCGCGAAGTGGCGCACCGGATCCAGGGCAGCGCCGCCAATTACGGCCTGCACGGTCTCGAAGCACGGGCCCGGGCGGTCAACGGCGCGGCAGACACCGCCCTGCACACCGAGAGTCATGAACTCATCGCCGCTCTGGAAACCGAACTGAGGGTGTTGAACCGGAGGCTGGCCGCGTCATGATTCCCGGCTCATCACACATCGGCACCGACTGAGGAGGAGGTATACCGTTGCAGCACTACGACACCGTGATCGTGGTCGACGATGCCCGCGAGAACCGCGAGCTGATCGCAAGTTACCTGGAGCGGGAGGGATACCGCGCCTTACGCGCCGCGGACGGGCGGGAATACCGGGAACTGCTCGCCAACGAAGCACCGGCCCTGGTACTGCTGGACATCGGACTCCCGGACGTAGACGGCCTGACCCTGGCCCTCGAGACGCGGGAGCGCTCCGACGCCGGCATCATCTTCGTCACCGTGCGGGATAGCCAGTTCGACCGCGTCGCGGCGCTGGAACTCGGTGGCGACGACTACCTCACCAAGCCGGTTGACCTGCGGGAGCTGCTTGCGCGGGTGCGCAGCGTGTTGCGGCGACGCCAGAGTGCGAATGGCCACGGCAGCGCGCCGATTCTGCAGTTCGCTGGCTACCGGCTGGATCTGATTCGACGCACGCTGGTCGATGCCGACGGCGAACCAGTGCAGCTCACCACCGGTGAGTTCAGCCTTCTGGCGGCATTGCTTGATGCCGGTGGCGAACCGGTCAGCCGTGACACGCTGCTCGGCGTCATCAGCAACCGCGACGTCGAGGACGTCAGCGAGCGCACCGTCGACACGCTGGTGCGACGGCTGCGGCGCAAGACCGAACAGAACCCCGCCCGCCCCCGGTGGATCGAGACGGTCCACGGTGTCGGCTACCGGATCAACCGCCATTGACGATCCGGTGGTGCCATCCCGGCAGCATGTGAATGGCCGTTAACATCGCGTCAACCCCTGTCTCTTGGATGCCCCCCATCGGCGGCATAGAGTCTGCGCAACCATAAAAAAGCCCGGAGCGGCCCCTGGCGGTTGCGGGCCGTGAACATCGGGTGCGCAGCAATGCAGAAAACGACGCGTTCCGCCAGGACGGCGGCTCGGACCGGTATGCCGGCCTTTTCCTTCGACCGGCCCACTGCCGCAGTCCTCGCCGCCATGGGCACATGCGGCTATCTCACCACCGCCACCGCCGACGAGCTGCAGACCAACCTGGAGACCGACGGACGCACCGACACCACCGTTGAGGTCGACGGTGATCGCAGCTCCGTCACCACCGGGACCACCCGCGGCGACAGCGCGTTCAACTCCTTCAAGCACTTCCGGGTCGCCAAGGGTGACACGGTCGACCTGCACCTTCCCGAGAGCACCAGCAATCTCATTAACCTGGTGCATGACTCCAAGGCGGTCATTGATGGCACCGTCAACAGCCTGATCGCCGACGCCATCGGCGGCCATGTGGTGTTTGCCGATCCGCACGGCATCGTGGTCGGTGCATCGGGCACCCTTAACGTGGGCAGCCTGCTGCTGACCACGCCGACCCAGTCGTTCATGGACGACCTCATCGACCCGGACGGCGCTATCGACGACGACGCCGTCCAGCGTCTCATGGACGGCGAGGCGCCCCAGGACCGTTTTGCGGAAATCCTGGTGGAAGGGCGGGTCAACAGCAGCGCCGACATCCGTATGGAAGGCGTGAACATCGAAGTCTCCGGTGAGCTGCACGCGGCAACCGCCGAAGCGCAACAGGAGCTGTTCGAAGCCAGCGTCAACACCAGCGGGCTCCAGGAGGCGGATTTCGCCTCCGCTGACGGTGGCGATATCGTCATCGGTGCCCGTGACGACCAGGGCACGGATACCAGCGTTGAGATCTCCGGTGACGTTCACGCCGACGGCGATGTGGAGGTCAGCGCCGCCACCACCCACGAGCTGTTCTTCGGGTTGGCCAGTGGCAGCAGCGACGTGATTGTCTCCGGCACCATCACTGGTGATGACATCAGCCTCGAGGCCCGCACTGCGACCATTGTCGACCTGGAAACCCGGGCCGATGAACTCACTTCGGACGTCATCGACGATGGCACTGAGGTGGTCGAGGATTTCATGGAGACGCTGGAGAATCAGCGTCCGGAAGACATCCTTCTGGGGGGCGCGCTTGAGCTCTTCGGCTCGGCTGGCGTCACCGAGGGCGACGCCAGCGTCGAGGTCGCCGACGGCGCCTCGCTGCATGCCGGGGGGGATGTGGATATCGACGCCCATGCCACCCGCAAGGTGAACCGCCCCCGCACACCCAGTGGCGGCGAACAGCTCGGCTTCGGTATCGCTGCTGGAGTGCAGATCGGCGAGACCAACGCCATCGTGCGCGAGGGGGCGGAAATCGAGGCCGAGGGTGATCTGGCCGTGCGCGCGGAAAGCGAAAACACGGTGCTGAACGCCGCCGAGCCAAAACCCGCCAAGGACGCACAGAATGCCGTGCTGGCCGGTATCGCGGTCACCTATGCCGATGTCAGCACCAATGCCGTCATCGAAGAGGGCGCCGAGGTCAGCGCGCGCGATGTCGCAGTGGAAGCCGATAACGCCAACAACTTCACCACCACGTCCAAGGTGGAAGTGGATGGCAAAGAGGGTGTCGCTGGTGTGACCTTTGCGCTGTCGCTGGTGGATACCGAGGCCAACGCCGAACTCGGCGCGGATCTCGACGACGCGCGGGATGTCACCGTTACAGCGACTACCGAATCCGAGGCCAACGCCACCACGGCCAACAGCAAGATCAAGAGCGGCAAGAAGAGCACCTGGGACAAGATCAAGAAGAAAGTCAGCGACGACGCCAAGGGCAAGGTGAAAGACAAGGCTGGCTCACTGGGCATGAAGCTCGCCTCCAAGATTCCCGGTCTCGGTGACAAGCTCACAACCTCCAAGAACGACGGCGATGCCACGAAGAACAAGGAAAAATCGGAGAGCCTCGCCAGCAAGATCGCGGACAAGTTCCGGCTGAGCGGTGCGCTCTCCGTTGCCACCACCAGCCAGACCAGCGAGGCCGCCATTGCCGATGGCACGGAAATCCGCGCCGACGGTGACGTCACCGTGCTTGCGCGGGTGGAAGACGCGGGCATTCGCAATAGCGCTCAGAGTGCCGTGTCCGCGAACACCAAGAAGGGCAGCTCGGACTTCACGACCAGCGCCGGGGTGAGCTGGGCGGATCATCGCCACGATGCCACCGCCACCGTAGGCGACGACGCGGTCATCCGCGCGAATCGGCTGGGCGTGGGTAGCGACATCGAGATCCCGATTAACATCGGCGATGAACTGGAGACCGTGCTCGACGCCGAGGACGTCTTCACCAGCTTCGACTCCTTTGCCGACTTCACTGACATTCTGCAGTGGTTCAAAGCGGTGTACGACACGGGCGAGGATATCCCCGGCAATATCTTCACCAGCACCGCCAACAGCACCGGCACGGCCGAGGACGTGGGGCTCGCCGGCTCCGTGAACGTCTTTAATGCGGACCAGAACAGCACCGCCTGGGTTGGCGACAATGCCGATGTGCGCGTCGATGCCGCCGACGAAAGCTGGACTACCGACCTGGGTGACGACGAGCAATGGGACTGGGCCGGTCCGCTGTCTGTGGACGCGCGGACCAGCATCACCAGCATCAATGTCTCGGGCAATCTCAGCCTGGGGTGGAAGGGCTTTCTCAAGGGCAGTGTCGGCACTAGTGATGGCGACAAGGAAGATGGTGTTGCGCTAGGGGGTGCCTTCCAGTGGACGCAGTACACCGGCGATACCATCGCCGGTATCGGCGATGGCGCCGTTATTGAGGCCGAAGGCGTTGACGTTGATGCCGAAGCCTTCCACCAGATCGTTGCAATCGCCCCCACGGCGGGCAAGGCTGACGACGCTGCTCTGAACGGCACCTTCGCCATTTCACGCATGGATACAGGCACCCGCGCGTCGGTGGCGTCCTCTGCTGACGTGACTGCGGATCGCCTGCGTGTGAACGCTGATGAAGAAGTCTCGGTATGGACCGTGGCCGGGGCGGTCGCCGCCAGTGAGAACGTCGGCATCGGCGCCGGTGTTGCGGTCAATGACCTGAGCACCGAAAGCCTCGCGTACATCGGCGACAACCGCCTCGACAGCCCGTTCCTCGACGACCCCGACAGCCTCAACGGCGCCGGCACCCCGGTAGGCGGGGTATTGCAGGTGAATCACCTCGACGTTGGTGCGCTCACCATGGGCCAGGCGGGCACCTTCGCCGTGGCCGGTGCGGCGGCCGTGGATAGCGACGATGACGACGAGGACAGCGACAACCCGAGCCTGATGAAGCGTGGCAAGGACTCGATCAAAGCGCAGACCGGCAAACTGCGCAACAAGGCCGGCGACCTGGCATCGAAGATCCCGCTGCTGGACTCCGCCACCGACGAGATCCGCGGCAAGCAGGAAGGCAACAAAGAAACCCCCGAAGAGGGCAACGAAGTCAGTGGTGGTCAATCGGCGCCATCCAAGGACAACTCCAGCACCGCGGGCAATCAGAGCGAGGGCGCGAGCCCGGATATCGCCGCCTCAGGAAGTATCGGGGTCAATCTCTCCCGCCAGGAGACACGCGCCGACGTGGGCGATGTCACCATTGAAGCCAGGGACGAGGACACTGCCGTTGACACTAACATTGAGGCCGTAAACGACACGCTGATGCTGGGTACGGCAGGCGCCGGGTCGCTGGTCAAGGCCGGTGGCGAGGATTCCTCGTTCCAAACGGCGCTCGCCGGTGCCGTCTCCGTGAACGTGCTGCAGAATGACACCGCCGCCACCCTCGACAACGTCACACTGAACGACGCCGGTGACACCCGCGTCGAGGCCATGAGCGCCGGCGACCAGGTCTCTCTGGGCCTCGGGCTCGCCATGAACCTCTCCGGGGATGACACCTCGGACGTGAGTTTCACCGGTGCCGGCTCAGCCTCCGTGAACTGGACGGCCAACAGCACCGAGGCCGATGTACGCGACAGCAGCATCATGCAAGCCGGTGGCGACGACAATGACGCCGCCATGGGCGTGCTCGCCTACGACCGCACCCGCATCGCCACCGGCGGCGGCGCCCTGGTCGCCGGCGGTGACGCTGGCGTAGGCGCCGCCTTCACCCTGTCCAATATCGGCAACACCACCGATGCCACGCTGGCCGGGAGCGATGTGGACATGGGCGCGCTCGCCGTGCGCGGGCTGACCCGCAACCGGATCCTTGCCGCAGGCGCCGTGGGCACGTTCTCCGATCAGGACGACTCCGTCACGCTCGCCGGGACGCTGGTATTCAATCTGGTCAACAATACGGTTGATGCGTCCATCGAGAGCAGCGACAACTACCGCAGCACCGTCAACACCGATGGCGAAGTGCGTGTCACCGCCGCCGACCTCGACGAGGACGTGGAAGAGGGGCTGAGCCACCTCAACGACATCAATGGCAGCCCTGACGAGAGCGATATCAATTTCGCCCTGGATGATCTCGACGTGGAGATTCCCGACGGCAGCGATGCCGACGAGGACGACGACAACTTCGACCCGAACCACGAGTACGAACTGCCGCAGAACGCCGCGGAAGTGGCCAGCAGCGGCAGCGCCATCGTCGGCGTCGCCGGTACGCTGCAGGCTGGCCAAGCCAATAACGTCGGTGCCTCCATCGCCGTCAACACCATCAGCAATGAGCACACCGCCCGCATCGACGACGCCGTCGTGGAGGCGGGAGGTGACGTCAGCGTGGACGCCCGGGATACCGGGGT
Source organism: Aquisalimonas sp. APHAB1-3 (assembly GCF_048323695.1). Lineage (NCBI taxonomy): Bacteria > Pseudomonadati > Pseudomonadota > Gammaproteobacteria > Chromatiales > Ectothiorhodospiraceae > Aquisalimonas > Aquisalimonas sp. APHAB1-3. The sequence continues at coordinate 21,379 of NZ_JBLWFT010000015.1, forward strand.
AATCCTGGGTGCGAGCATCGGCGCCGCTGTCACCTCCGGTGACTACGCCGGTATGGGGTCGCTGAGCGGCAATATCCTCTCCGGGACCGCCGAAGCCCGTGTGGAAGGGGGCGTGCGTGACGATGAGCACGACGCCGTGATTCGCGCCAACGACATGACTGTCAACGGTGTGAGCAGTGGCAACATCCTCTCCTTCGCCGGCAACATCTCCGGCTCCGCCAAGGGCGCGGCTGGCGCCGCCGCAGCCATTAATCACACCGGTGGGCTTGGCGACGACGACCAGGTGACCGATGCCCTGGCCGCGCAGACCGTGGGCCGCGTGGCCGATGCCGACGTGGAACTCACCGGTGACGCCGCCATTCGCGGCGCCCGGCAGGGGCGGATTCTGTCCGCGTCCATCAGTGGTGAAGGTGCAGGCAAGGTGTCCCTGGGCGGTTCCCTGAACCTCAACACCCACGTGGACCGGACTCGCGCCGAATTGCTGGATTCCGACTTTCGCGCCGACAACCTCGCCGTGGAAGTGGGCGACGACCGTCTCAACGCCGGTGAGATCTTCGCTGGCTCGGGCCAGTTCGGCGGCGCCGGCAAGGCTGCCATCGGCGGCTCGTTCACCATCAGCACCATCGAGTCCCAGCGCGACGCCCTGGTGCGCGACAGTGCCATCACCGTGGACGACGACGCCCGCGTGGGCTCCGTCTACGACGCCGACATCATCAACATGGCCGTGGGTGGCGGTGGCGCCGGCACCGTGGCGGTGGGCGGCTCCCTGGTGACCGCCACCATCGCCGGCCACAGCCGCTCGGTTATCGAGGGCGGCAGCATCACCGCCGGCGGGCTGGAGGTCAGCGCCGCGGGCGACAGCCTGCGCATCATCTCCGCCGCCGGCAACGCGCAGGGGGCCGGCACGGCGGCGGTGGGCGGCGCTTCCACGGTCAACACCTTTGCCACCGACCGGGAGGCGCGGCTGGACGACGTCAACGCCACAGTGACCGAGGGTATCGACGTTCTTGCCGGGGCGGATACTGAAATCAACACCGGCGCGGGCGCCGGCGGCGGCGCCGGCACCGCCGCCGTGCTGGGCTCGGCCACCATCAACACCGTGGTTGGCAGCGAAACCGCCGAGATCATCGGCGACAGCGACATCACCTCCACCGGGGGCGACCTCTCCGTGCGCGCCGACGACGGTGAGCGCATTATCCGCGGCATCTCCGGCAACGTCGGTGGCGCCGGTACGGCGGCAGTGGGTGGCGCCAACGTCACCAACACCATCTCCGGTGTTCGGGAAGCGCTGATCATGGGCGGCTCCCTGAACATCTCCGAGACCATCAACCTGGCCTCCGGCGGCACCGCGACCATCGAGTCCATCTCGGCTTCCGCCGCCGGTGCCGGTACCGCCGCGGTGACCGGGTCGTTGGCGGCGTCCACCATCGATGGCGCCGAGGACGTCATCCTCCAGGACGCCTCGGTGATTGCCGGCGACGTCAAACTGAGCAACAAGGGCGACATGACCATCCGCACCGCGTCCGGCAATGCCAGTTTTGCCGGTAGCGCGGCGGTGGGCGGCGCATCCAGCGTCAACGTCATGCTGAACCGGCGCCAGGCGCTGGTGACCGATAGTGATCTGACCCTCGGTGGCGACCTGGACGTGCTTACCGCGAACAACGGCAGCATCGAAACACTCGCTGCCAGCGGCGGTGCCGCCGGCAGCGCGGCCGTGGGCGGTGCTTTGTCGGTCAATGTGCTGGAGTCCGAGCTCAGCGCCGGCCTGCGCGCCTCCGACGTCAACGCCGGCCTGTCCGACTGGGACACCGCGCGGAATATCACTGTGCAGGCCCAGGAGAACGGCAGCATCGACGCCGTCACCGGTCAGGCTCAGGTGGCGGAGTCCGCCGCCGTTGGCGGTACCGGTGCGGTGAATTATCTGGGCAACAGCGTGGACGCCTTCGTGGAAGGCGGCGGCGATGCGACCTACAGGGGCACCAACCTGCTCGTGGACGCCCAGAGCAATGCCGCCATCCAGACCGTGGCAGTGGGCGCTTCGGGCGCCAATCGCGCTGCTCTGGCCGGCTCGGCCGCGGTGAACGTGATGCAGACCGAAACCACCGCGCGCATCGGCCGCAACAGCGAAAGCAGCGACGAGTCCGGCGATCCCGACGTCGAGGCCCGCAACAACGTCGGTGTCACCGCGAACAGCAATGACATCGTGCGCGTTGCCGCCGGCGCCGCCTCCTTCGCCACCCAGGGTGGGGCCGGCAGTGCCGGCGCCATTGTCAATATGGTCAACAGCCGCACCCATGCGGGTATCGACGGCAGCGGCACGCGGGTCAACGCCCTGGCGCTGGATCCGGACGACGTCCTGGAAGTGAGCGCCGGGAACCTGCAGGGCGATCCGCAGATCGGCCCCGGTGATGACGAAGACCTGGCCGACAACCCGGACGGCTTCTTCGACGTTGAAGAGAGAAAGGACGAGGACGGCAAGAAGAAGGAGTTCTCCACGTTCGACGGGCTGGACGACCTGGTGTTCAATCCCGCCGAGGACCTAGCCGAGGAGACGGAGGAGGTCACCGGCCTGGCCGTGCGGTCCAGTTCGACGCAGCAGGTGGGCACGGTGTCGTCGGCTCTGGCCGCCGCCATCCCGGACATCTCCACCTTCGGCATTGCCGGGTTCGCCGGCTCCGTGCTGGCAGGCACGAACGTCGTGGACGGGCACACCAGCGCCGTGGTGGATGGCGCCACGATCAACGACAACGCCGCCGGCAATCGCTCCGCGCAGGATGTCAGCATCGGCGCCTCCAGCCACAGCCTCACCGTCGACTACGCGCTCGCCGGTTCCGCCTCCACCTTCGCCGGGGCCGGGGTGTTGGGCGCCTCCGTCATCTCTCGCGACACCGAAGCGGGCCTCTATAACGCCGACGTGGGTAACGCCAACGATCTGGATGTGTTCGCCAACGCCACGCAGCAGGGCACCAGCGTCTCCCTGGCGGCAGGCTTCGGTGCCTTCGGCGCCGGCGGCACGTTCGCTGCCGTCACCCTGCTCGGGGACACCAGTGCCGGCATCAGCGACTCCACTGCGGACGTCAACGCGGTCAACGTGGACGCCCGCAACGACCGCGCCGTGAATCTGCACTCCGGCGCCATCTCTCTTGGTGTTGCCGCGGTGAGCGGCTCGTTCACCTTCAGCCTGGTGGATGGCTCCGCGGACGCCTTCATCGAGGGCGACGGCGACGGCAGTACCGCCATCGACACCAACGGTGGTGACGTGCGCGTCAACGCCGAGACCGACACCACGCTGTTCAACAACGTCCTTGGCGCCGGTGCCGGCGCCGCCGCCATTGCCGGTTCGGCCGCGCTCAACATCGTGACCAACGACACCAGCGCCCGGGTTCAGGGCGCGGAGCTGGGCGAGGGCAGTGCCATTGGTGCGCTGGACATCGGCGCCACCGAGACGGTTGCGGCCAGCACCATCGCCGGATCCGCCTCGGCCGGCGTGATTGCGGGTGCGGGCGCCGCCAACGTGCTGGTGATGCAGGGTGATCTGACCGCTGAGCTGGCCGATTCCGACGTCACCGCCAACGGCGACGTGGATGTGGACGCCCGGCGCGGCGTGCGGGCACGCCAGATGGCGGCGGCCGGCGCCATGGGCGACACCGCGCTCACCGGCGGCCTGGCGCTGGCCGTTCTTGGCAGCGGCAACACCGTCTACGTGGACGAGGACGGCGACGAATACGATCCGGGTGACGACCTGGACTCTGGTGACGACGGCACCCTGAGCCTGTTCGACGACGTCCTCGCTGCCGATACCCTGGCGTCGGACAGCGACAACGAAGAGGGCCACGACGCCAGTCATCGCTTCGAGTTCGATCTCACCGACGCGGAAACCGGCGATACCGAGCGGGTCGATCTGTTCGGCGACGTGGCGGGCGAGGGCGATATCCTGGATGAGTCCGAGCAGGATGAGCTGCGGAGTCAGACCAACCAGAGCGCCAGCGACTACCTGGATAACGACGGCGGCCATCAGACCACGGCCCGAATCCGCGGCAGTCAAGTCAACGCCGGCGGTGATGTCACCGTCTCGGCCGATGAGCGCCTGCACATGGAGCAGTTCACCGGTGCCGTGGGCCTCGGCAACACCGCGGCGGTTGGCGGCGCGGCCGGCATGGCCTTCTCCTGGGCGAACGTGGGCGCGAGCATCGACACCCAGTCCACCGTCGACGCAGACGGTGCGGTGGACGTTGACGCCAATACCGGCGCATTCGACAACGAAGACGACAGCGTCGAACAGCAGGTGCTCACCGGCCAGGGCGCCGTGGGGCTCGGGCTGGGCGCCGCCGTGGCCGTGGCTGAGATGAACAACCAGGTCGCCGCGCAGCTCAACGGTGACGTCACCGCCGCCGGTGCGATCGACGTCACTGCCAGCGACCTGGCCAGCCTGGACGTACAGGCCGATGGTTACACCATCGGCGGCGCCGGCGCCGCCGGTATCGTCATCGGCTACGCCGGCCGCAACACCGACGTGATCGCCTCGGTGGGCAACGGCGTCACCCTGGATGCCGGCGCGGTGAACATCGACGCCCTCACTGGCGGTGGTGTGAGCGTGGAAGGCACGGCCGCCGCGGGCGGCATCTTAGGCTCCGGTGCCGGCGTGGGCATTGGAGCTCAGGATCAGTCCTCGGTGTCCGCGCGCGTGGGTGCCGGCGCTGATCTCGCCGCGGACGGCGACATTACCGTGGACGCCGTCTCCGACACAGCCGTGTTCGCGGAAGCGCTCGGTGTGGCCGTCTCCGGCGGCGTCGGCATTGGTGCCTCCGTGGCCACGGCGCTGCTCGAGGCCGATGTCACCAGCGAAATCGACGACGACGCCAGTGTTGCGACCGATGACTCCCTGGGCGTCACCGCGCGGCTGGGTGCCGCACGGGACGACCGCTCCGACGCGCCCAACGTGCGCGCGAAGTCCACGGCCGCGGGGGGCGGTGTCATTGCCGGGGCCAACGCCACGGTTGCCAACGTCTCCACCGACGCTGACGTCACCGCGCGAATCGGTGATGACGTGATTCTCCCCGATGGTGACGTCTCCATTCAGGCCCTGCGCTCCAGCGCTCAGGAAGTGCTCGCCACCGGCGTCAGCGCCGGCATTGTTGCCGCCGGCGCCAACCTCGCGTTCGCGGAATCCGGCGGTGCCACCGTGGCCGAGCTGGGCCGTGATGCGCGCACCGAAGACGAGCGGGCTGGCGACATCAGCGTGCGCGCCGACGGGCAGGACGTGAACATCACCGACGTGCTCGCGGGCAGCGGTGGCGTGGCAGCGGCCCAGGCCGCCACCAGCGAGATCACCACCGGCACGACCACCCGCGCGACCCTTGGCGGCAACGGCGCCGACCAGCAACGGGTGCTGTCCGCCGGCGATGTGCAGGTGCTGGCACAGCACGAGGACCGGTTCGCCGCCTCGGTGGATGCCTTCCAGGCCGCCGTGGCCGGCATGAGTGGCGCGTCCGCGCACACCCGCCTTGGTTCCTCCGTGGAGGCCGGGCTGGCCGACGGCGTGCAGATCTACGCCAACGACGTGAGCCTGGATGCCCACAACGCCATCGAACAGATTGGTGATGGCAACAGCGTGCAGGCCGGCTCCGGCGGCGTCGCCTCGGGCTCGGCCGTGTTCCACGAGCTCTCCATTGCCGGCAGCAACGGCAGTGGCCGCAGCGAGAGCCGCGTGCGGGTTGGCGACGACGTGGCGGTGCTTGCAGAGGTCAACGGCGACGACGGCCGCGGCCAGATCGAACTGAACGCGCGCAACACCGTGAACATCCGCGACGACGTCCTGCTCGACACCGGCGGCGGCATCAGTGGTGCCATGGCGGATACCGAGCTGGAAGGCGCCATGGCCGCCGACGTCACCATCGGCGACGACACCGCATGGCATGCCGATGACCGCATCGAGGCGGCCGCGTGGGGCCGTTACGTCACGCGCATGCGCTCCCAGGCCAAGACCTACGGCGGTGTCAGCATCGTCGGCGGCGTCGCCGACGTGGATCTCAGCCTGGACGAGTCCATCACCCTCGGCAGCGACACCACCATGAGCTCCTTCGGGGTGATCAACCTGACCACCGGGGAAAGCCCCCAGGGCCGGCAGGACAGCCGCTTCGAGCTGAACTCGCGCACCAACGTCTACAACTACAATGCGGTTCCCCTGGACACCAGCGCCAACGCGTCAGCCACTCTGAACCACACCGGTGACGTCTCCGTGGGCACCGGCAGCGACCTGCTCAGCGCCCGCGACGTGCGCTTCGCGGCCTACGACGGCGTGCGCCGCGTTACCGCCTCGGGCCGGGCCCACAACCCCTACCTGGACGCCCTGAGCGTGGTCAGCGGCAACTCCAGCACCGACGTGAACGGCAGCACCGGTGTCACCCTATCCGGTGACGTTGAGGCCGGCTACCTCGCCGAGCGCATCATCGAGATCACTGAAGATGGCGACGTCATCGCCAGTGACGATGGCCTGCTGTTCGGCGAAGAGCGACTGACGCCCTCGGAGGATCTCTTCGAACCCGGAGAGGACGCCTACGAGCTGGCCAGCGACGAAGAGACCGACGCGATCTTTATCATGCCCATCTTCGCCGCGGCGGGCAGCGTGTTCGTCCACGGTGACACCGTCGACGTGAACGGCAGCGCCGACCTCACCGCCCGCGGTGGCGCGGAAGTACGTGTCAGCAACGCCTCCGAGAAGAGCATCGTCATCGAGGGCATCGAAATCGCCGATCGCACCGGTGGCGAGGTCCGTGCCACGGGGCGCGGCAGCCTGGATGGGCTGAACGGTCTCAGCACCAACTCCATCAGTGCAGGCGCCGAGCCCCAGGTCCTCCTGGACAACTCCTTCGACAACTCGGCGCCGGGCGCCGGCGACGCCGCTCCGGACATCATTGTCGTCGGGGAGATCTCGAACCCGCTCGGGCGTTTCCGGATCGACAACGCCTCGGGTGATTACATCCAGGGGGCGAACGTGCTGGCGCGGGAGATCAGCGCCGACATTCCGCAGGGGTCATTCATCGTCTCGCAGCTGGATGACAGCTGGCAGTCACACGGTTCGCCCACCGCCATCTGGCGCGCGCAGGAGAATCTGCCCACCAATGCAGAGAGCGCCGTCCATCTGCTGGCCAATACGCTGCACGACATCAGTCCCGACAACTCCGAGCTGCGCAGTGTGAGAGGGACCTACGGCGCCGGTCGTTCAATCCATTTCTTCAACCTCAGCAACGACTACAACCCCAACGAGTACGACGAGGACGAAGCCCGCGACAACCACTTCAGCGACGGCAATTTCCAGCTCCTGCATGACGGTGGCAGGTACCTGCACGTACAGCGGGTCAACTCGAGAGTCACGAGTCGCAGCCAGAATGATGACGTGGCGAACGCCGACGCCGACCCGGTTGCCCAGGGTGGCTCCATCTTCGTCGAGGCCGACACCATCGACGTGAACGGCCGCCTGATCAGCGGCCAGCAGCAGGACCAGCTCGGCATCCACCTGACGGAAGACAACGTGGACATTCTCCGCCGTCTGCGGCCCGACGAATTCGGCCGCCTCTTGGACGGCAACATTGTCGAGGTCGGTGGTGAAGACGAGCTGGGCGGCGTGGAGTCGCCCGACGGCCGTACGCCGATTCTCGCCCAGTACGATGTCAACCGGGACGAGATCAACCTCTACAACGTCTCCCAGCCCAGCGGCGCCAACGTGGTGCTTCGCGGGCGCATCATGAGTACCAGCACCCACGGCGCGATTGAAGTGAACAACGGCTACCTGGACGTGGACATCCGCAACGACTCGGACGCGGACCTGGTGCTTAACAACATCGACACCGGCGACGGCCAGGTTGCCAACATCCGCATCGAGGACAAGCAGCAGGATCTCACCACCTGGTACCGCTACGAACTCGGCGGCGACGTGGAGATGCGCAGCACCGACGGCATCAGCACCGACTGGGACAGCGCCGACGTGGTGGCCATCGGTGCCCGGGACGACGACTGGGGTTACGAGCCGGAAGAGGGCCTGCGCTACGAGTGGACGCGGGAAGCACGGCTTGAGCGCGAGAGAACCACCGGGTCGGGTTGGTGGGAAAACGGCGTGACCAACTGGAATTTCGTCGACGGCAACGGCGACACCGTGCAGGACAACCCGTGGGAGCTCGCCTCGGAAGGCCTCACCACCGGCAACAGCAGCAGCGAGCCGCGGTTCACCCAGGAGATCAGCGGCAGCCGGATGAGTTATCAGAACATCAACGTCTCCCACGGGCGCGACTACGGTCAGGGCACGGACAGCGACGATGATCCGCAGAACTGGCAGTACCGCGTCGTGCTGGGCGGCACGATTACGTCCACCAGCAGCGTCAGCGCCGACAACCCCATCGGCGTCCAGTTCTCCGGCAACGAGGCCGGGCGCATCAACGTGGACTCCGGCGGCGACGTGCGGTTCGCGGGCGACCTGCGCAACATCAGTGGCGATACCAACGTCGATGCCGGTGGGGCAATCTCCCAGGCTGACGGCGCCTCCATTCGCACCCGCGATCTGAGCCTGATCGCCGATGGTGACATCGGCTCCGAGGCCCGCAGCATCAACGCTACCCTGGAAGGCGGCGGCACCGTCGACATGGCCTCGGAGAACGGCCACATCCGTGCCAGCCTGCAGGGCGCCGATGTCGAGCTGGAAGGGCTGCATGCCGGCGACGGGCGCGATGTGGAGCTCAGCGCCGCCGGCGACATCGTCGCGGCCGACGGCGTGGGCGACGACACGGTGGTCAGCGGCCGCTCCGTCTGGCTGGAGAGCACCAGCGGCAGCGTCGGCGAGGCCGACCAGCCCCTGGCCGTGCAGCTCGAAGGTGCCACGCCCACGGCGCTGCCGGATGAGCGGGGCCAGCTCGATATCACCGCCGGTGGCGACGTCCACCTGCTCTCCGATGAAGGCAACCTCTTCATCGGCCAGATTGAAGCCAGCGGCGACGTCACCCTTGAAGCGGACGGCATCTACAACGCCTCGGCCGACGACCAGACCGCCAGCGTCGACAGCGACGAACTGGCCGAGCTCTGGGAGTCCATCGGCCTCATCGGCGACGGCACGGATGAGTCCGCAGACCGCACCGTGCGCGCCTACGAGAACAAGGTCGAGCGCTGGTACAACGACTACTTCCAGCTCGCCCAGCTCGCCGGCGGCAGCGACGACCTGGACAACCTGGAGCTGGACGCCGCCGCCCGCGACCTGCTGCGCCAGCGCGCCAGCGAGTTCTGGCTCACCCAGCAGGACGCCGTCACCAACGAGCGCGTGGCCTATAGCGACGCACAGAAAGCCGTGATCGAACAGCGTGCCTCCGAGGCGGCCGGCGGCGGCATCACCGATGGTGGCGTGGACGCCTACGCGGCCTTCCGCATGGCCGACATCCGGGAACGGATGGGCGATGTGGACGGCGTCGACGCCGACAGCCTGCTGGGTGACGATTTCCAGGGCGGCTGGGCCTACAGCGCCACCGACGCCGAGCGCGATCACCTCACCGAAGGCGCAGACGGCTGGTCCGAGCAGCGGCTGCGCAACGCCATCAGCGCCTCGGCGCTAGAATCCGCCCCAGAGGTCAGTCTGCGCGACGACCCCAACATCACCGGGCGCTCCGTGGATCTGGTTGCCCACGAGCAGATCGGCCAGGACGTGGAGAGCCGCCGCATCGACCTGGATGGCGACTTCACCGACGCCGAACGGGCGCTGCTCATCACCGCCGGCCCGGGGGATGTAACGGAAATTCGCGGCGCCGACGGCACCATCGAAGCGTTGGACGTGCGCCGCCGGGACCTCGTCCAGGTGGATGCCCTGGAGGTCTTCGACGCCGTCTCGCTGGGCAACGTCTATGTGGGTGGCGACGGCGAGCTTCGTGTCGGCCGCGTGCGATCCTACACCGACGACATCCGCCTCCTCACCACCGGCGGCCTGTTCGGAGACGGCGGCTCCGATAGCCTGTACGCCGGTGGCGACGTCTTTCTCAGCGCCGGCTCCGGCTCCATCGCCGGCGACACCGGCGGTGCCCTGAGTGTGGACGTCCGCCAGGGCGCCGTCAGGCTGGCATCCGCCGGCGGCGACGTCGCGCTGGCCGACAGCTCCGGCCAGGGCCTGACCATCGGCCAGATCACGGCCGGCGACCAGACCAGCCTGGCCACCGACGGCGACCTCACTGCCGTGGACAATGCCAGCGACGGCGCCGACGAATTCGACATTAGCACGGGCTCCCTGGATCTCGACGTCTCCGGCGACGTGGATGGCGGCGGCCGTGCGCTGCGCGTGCAGCTGAGCGACAGCGGCACGCTCACCGGCGACATCGGCGATGACGCCGGCATCAGCGCCACCAGCGGCGGCATCCGGTTCGGTGAGCTGGCGGTCGGCGGCGGCCTCAGTGCCGATGCGACATCCGGCCGCGTGCGCTTCACCGACGTCGTCACCGCCAACGGCGGCGCCGACGTCACCGCCAATGGCGAGCTGACGTTCGCGGAGGCCGGCGCCCTGAGCGCCGCGTCCGGCGACATCAACCTGCTGGGCGCCGCCCTCACCATGGACAGCGGCTCCGTCATCGATGCCGACGGCGCGGTGACCCTCGTGACTCCGGGCGACATGGTGATCGGCGAGGTCCTCGGCTCAGGCGGCGGTGTCACGGCTCACGGCATCATGGCCGATGCCGGAGGCAGCATCCGTGCCGCGGCCGACGGCAGCCGCCTGCGCTCCGACGACGCCACGGTCGCCCTGCAGGCGGGTGATGGCATCGGCACCGTCGATCAGGCCGTGCGAGTGGACGCCGAGCGCACCGAGGCTGTCTCCGATAACGGCGACATCCAACTGCAACTGCTTCGCCCCGGCGAGGGTGGCGAAGTGGAAGCCACCAACGGCGCCGCCCGGCTGACAGACGCGGGCGCCGGCATGCAGCTTGACGCCGTCACTGCCGTAGACGGCATCCACGTGAATGCCGGCGACGATGCCAGGCTCGGCGTGGTGACCTCCAGCGACGCCGGAATCGAGGCGGACGTCAACGGCAGCCTCGATTCAACCCGGCTCGATACGGCCGGCAACGCCATTCTGAACGCGCAGACCCTCAGTCTCGACGAAGGCGTGGTGGGTGGTGAGCTTCGCACCACCACCACGGGTGACCAGCACTACGGCACCGTGGACACCGGAGGCCGGGCGGCGATCACCACCACCGATACCGGTGACGTGACCTACACCGAGCTCACCGGCGACGACCGGCTGGACATGGACGTTGCGGGCACAGTCACCGCCAGTATTGTCGACCCCGACGCGGATGTGACCCGCGGCGCGTTGGCGTTCCGCGATGCCGTGACCATCAGCGCCGGCGGCGATACGGCGATGGGTGCCATCAGCAGTGCCCGCGCCGATGTTGCGGTCACCGCCGACGGCCACGCGGCCATGGAGCGGGTCCGCGCCGAGCAGGGCGCCCTGGACGTGCTGGGCAACGGCGCCTACGTGAGCGACGCCGCCGTGCGGGACCGCCTGCGGATCGACACCACCGCGGATCCCGCTGATACCGAGCCGCGGGACATGGATACCTGGGCCGACCAGGACGGCGCCACCATCAGCTTTGGTCAGCTCGCTAGCGACTCGGACAGCGTGCACGTGTTCTCGGGCTGGGATGTCAACGGCGGCTCGGCCACGGCGGAGGAGGATGTAATCCTCCTCGGGCGGGACGTGAACTTCGATGCCGTGAAAACCCGCAGCCGCGACGTGGAACTACAGGCCGTAGAGGACGTCACCGGCCAGCGTGTCGTCTCCTACCGGGACATTATCGTCGCCGCCGGCGGCACCCTCTCGCTGGATTCCACCGACTACGGCGGCGAACTCTCCCTGCAGGCCGGGCGCAACATCTTCGTGCGCGTAGGCGGCGACCTGGATCTGGAGCGGATCGAAGCGGGCAACAACGCCGAGCTGTTCGCCGGCGGCTTCATCGACCTGATCTCCGTGGACGCCGGCGGCGAAGTGGTGCTCGAGGCGGACGAGTTCGTCAACGTCGAAGAGCACATCGATGCCGGCGGCAGCGTGCGGACCCGCGCGGGTACCACGCAGACAATCGGTGATGACGTCACCGCCGGGGGCACGGTCGACGGAGCGTCGGGTGGCCGCATGGCCTTCAATGGCGACATCAGCGCCGGCAGTGGGGTGACTCTCGACGCTGGCGGCAATGCGGTGCTGGGCAACATCAGCAGTGCCGGTGCGGATGTGAAGATCACCGCCGACGGGCACGCGGGCATGGAGCAGGTGCGTGCGCATCAAGGTGCCCTGGACGTGCTGGCGGACGGTGTCTTTGTGGGTGACGCTGCGGTGCGTGACCGTTTGCGCATCGATACCACCACGGACCCGGCCGACACCGGATCTGGGGACTCGGACACCTGGGCCGATCGGGACGGCGCCACCATCGGCTTTGGCGAGCTTGTCAGCGAGGCCGACAGCTTGCACGTGTTCTCGGGCTGGGATCTCAACGGCGGCTTGGCCGAGGCGGAAGAAGACGTGGTCCTCCTTGGGCGGGACGTGGATTTCGACACGGTTGAAAGCCGGAGCCGGGAAGTGGACCTTCAGGCGGTGAAGGGCGTCACGGGGCAGCACGTCGTCTCGAACCGGGATACAAGCATCGCTGGCGATTTCATTGACCTGATTTCGGTGGACTCTGGTGGTCGTGTCGACGGGGAGTCGCGCGAGGACACGTTATTCCGTGGCGACATCACCGCCGGCGCCGGGGTTGCTCTGGATGCGGGCGGTGCGCTGGAAGGCCGGGACATCACCGCCGGCGATCACAGCCACCTGCAGGCCGGCGACACCCTGGACATGCGCGCCATCACCGTGGCCGGCGACCTGCTGGCCGTTAGCGTTGGTGATCAGGTGTACGGCACTGCGGACGTTGCCGGCCAGATGACGCTGACCACTACAGGAACCGGCGATATCACCTACGGTGGATTGAGTGGTGGTGAGTGGCTGGACCTGGACGCTGCCGGCACGGTGACTGCCAGTGAGATCGACCCCGATGCCCCGATCAGCCGTGGTGGCGTTGAGTTTGAGGATACGGTCACAATTCAGGCGGGTGACGACGCGGTGCTGGGTAGCGTGATCAGTAGCGCTGCGGACGTCTATGTCACCGCCGACGGACACGCGGGCATGGAGCAGGTGCGTGCGCATCAAGGTGTCCTGGACGTGCTGGCGGACGGTGTCTTTGTGGGGGACGCTGCGGTGCGTGACCGTTTGCGCATCGATACCACCACGGACCCGGCCGACACCGGACCGGGGGACTCGGACACCTGGGCCGATCGGGACGGCGCCACCATCGGCTTTGGCGAACTTGTCAGCGAGGCCGACAGCGTGCACGTGTTCTCGGGCTGGGATCTCAACGGCGGCTCGGCCGAGGCGCAAGAAGACGTGGTCCTCCTTGGGCGGGACGTGGATTTCGACACGGTTGAAAGCCGGAGCCGGGAAGTGGACCTTCAGGCGGTGAAGGGCGTCACGGGGCAGCACGTCGTCTCGAACCGGGATACAAGCATCGCTGGCGATTTCATTGACCTGATTTCGGTGGACTCTGGTGGTCGTGTCGACGGGGAGTCGCGCGAGGACACGTTATTCCGTGGCGACATCACCGCCGGCGCCGGGGTTGCTCTGGATGCGGGCGGTGCGCTGGAAGGCCGGGACATCACCGCCGGCGATCACAGCCACCTGCAGGCCGGCGACACCCTGGACATGCGCGCCATCACCGTGGCCGGCGACGTCGGCCTGGACGCCCTCGACGACATCCATGTGGTGAGCGTGGTCTCGGACGGTGACCAGCGCATCGACGGTCGCGGCGCCCTGGGCTTCGAGGCCCTGGACGCGGGCGGCGACATCGACGCCCGGGCGGCGGACGACGTCACCGGCGAGCGCGCCACTGCCAGCGACGCTCTGATGCTGGTCGCCGGCGCACCGAACCCGTCCGGCGACCTGGCCGAACGAGACGTGCGCGTTGACCGCATGCAGGCCCATACGGCCGACCTCCGCGCCGGCCACGACCTCCGCGCCAACGACGGCGGGGCGATCCGCATGGATGTCGCAGCCGAGGCCTGGTTCACCGGCCGCGACATCCTTGCCTACATCACCCAGAGCGGCGCGGATCTCATGGCCTTTGAAGTCATCGGCGCCAATGGCGCTCTGGCTCGGGACGTGGCCCTGACCATCGACGGCGATGTCGGCCTCATCGGCGACCAGTTCCGCGCAGAGCGTGCCGAGGTGCGCACCACCAGCCGGCACCTGGAGTTTGAGCAGGGGCGCATCGGCGAGATGTTCGTTCTCGAAACCGCGGACGTGGACCTCATGATGAACAACACCTCGCCGGGGATTCAGCCGGTTGACGTGCAGCTCTACGAGCCGGACAACGACTTCCGCCTCATCGCCAGTGGCCCCTGGGCCTTCAGCGATGCCTACGTGAGCTACTTCCGCCCCGGTTTCGCCGTGACCTCGCCCAACCTTACCGGTAACCGGGTGGTCGGGCGCGACGTGGATGGCCGCAGCATCGAGAGCGACTCCAACCGCGGCGTCCGTCGCACGCTTGGCTCCGCTCTTCCCGAGGCGGGCATTCGCACCGGCATGACGTCCACGGTGGCCGTGGCGGACGCAATCGAGACGGACGAAGAGGGTGTGATCGCCATCAACTTTGGCACCGAGGGCGCCGTCTCCGAGGACAGCGGCGTCAGCGATGACGACGACACCGCCGACATCCTGCCGCTGGGCCTGGATCTCACGCGGGCGGACCAGGCACGGGGCGGCAACTGATGGGGGCATGGATGGCAAAGGCGCGGCGGCTGCCGCTGCGCCGGGCGGTGCTGCCCGGCGTATTCGTCGCCACACTCGGTGCCGTGGCACCGGCTCACGGGCAGCAGGGCGCCGGTGCACCCGATGCGGGGTTTCTGCAGGAGGGGCTGCAGCAGGAGCTGGACCGGCGCGAAGAACGGCGGCGCGAGCGGGAGCGCCCCGACGACGAGCCCGTCATCACCGGCGCCGACCCCAGCGGAGAGGGCGACCTGCCGGAGACCGACGACCTCTTCGTACTGGAGGCCATCGAGTTCTCCGACTCCCTGTTCATCCCGCCAGAGCGGCTCCAGCGCATCGCCGACAGCTACACCGACAGGCTGGTGAATTTTGCCGCGCTCAACCGCATGATCGGCTGGATCAACAACATCTACGCCACCGAGGGCATCGTCACCGCGCGGGCCATCATTCCGCCCCAGCGCATCGAGGATGGCGTGCTGCGCGTGGAGCTCGTGGAAGGGCGCGTGGGCGAGGTGGAGACGGCCGGACAGCAGCGCGTGAGCGAGTCTTACGTGCGCGACCGCATCGCCCCGCTGGAGCGTGGCGAGGTGGTGGACGTGGTCGCCCTGCGGGAGTCCATCACCCGGCTCAACCGCACCGAAGACATCCGCGCGGGTGCCTCCCTGCGCGCCGGCCAGGAGGCGGGCGAGACCGACATCCTGCTCCAGGTGCAGGAGCCGCCGCGCTACACCGCACAGGCATTCGCTGATAACCACGGCTCTGAGACCACCGGCGAACGCCGCGCAGGAGTCAACCTGGGTATGTTCAGCCCCCTCGGCTTCGGCGACCGGCTCAGCATCCTGGCGCTCCAGTCCGAGGGTGCCGAGAACGCCTCCGTGGCCTACCAGGTGCCTGTGAACCGCCACGGCGGCCGCGTGGAAGTGCGCCATACCCGGGGCGAAATCGAGATCATCGAGGGGCCGTTCAGCGAGCTGGACGTGGAAGGCGACTCCACCATGACCCAGCTCACCTTCGACCAGCCCCTGCTGCGCACCGACGCCCTGTGGCGGGATCTCTCCCTGCGGGCCAGCCGCAGCGAGTCTGAGACCACCATCGAAGGCCAGCCGCTGAGCGAGTTCACCACCGACCGCGTCGCGGCCGCTTTGCGGTTTACCGGGTTTCTGCCGAGCAGCCAGTGGACCATGCGCCACGGCGCCAAATATGCGCAGATCGAAGACATCGACGGCGGTGAGCGCAGCTACTGGTTTCTCGACGGTGCCGCCAGCCTGAATGCCGTGGCGCAGGGAGACACCCTGTTCACCCTGCGTGGCGCCTGGCAGTGGAGCCGTGACGACGCCGTGCCGTCGCCGCTGCTGTTCCAGGTGGGCGGGCCCAACAGCGTGCGCGGCTACGCCGAGGGCGCGCTCGCCGGCGCCCGTGGCTACTACGTCAACACCGAGGCGCGCTACCTGGGCTTCCAGCGGCTCGCGCCCTATGCCTTTGTCGATCACGGCTACATCAACGACACCAGCCCCAACCGCGAGGCCGCCTTCAGCGGCGGGTTCGGCATCGGCTGGCAGGGGCCGTCGTGGCTGAGTGCCGAGATCGCCGTGGGGGTGCCCATGCGCAACGTCGAGGCCGACCAGGATTCCTACCGCATCGAAGCCACCATCTCCGCCAGCTGGGCGGGTGGCTGAGAATCACCCGAAATCATCGAGAGGCTGCCATGCTGCTTTACAACCGTATCGCCCCGCTGAACAAGGACAAGCACCGGACCCTGAAGCTCAGGTCCGCCGACGGCGAGGCCAACTTCGCCGCCGGCACCCACTACGTGCCCCTGGCCGCCACCGAATTCTTTCAGGCCTGCCGCGACTACCCGGTAATCTTTGCCGGCGGCGCCGAGGGTGGCCCGGTGGCACTGCTGGGGCTGCGGGAGAGCGAGAACCTGTTCATTGCCGATAATGGCAAGTGGGAGCCCAACACCTACGTGCCCGCATTCATCCGCCGCTACCCCTTCGTGTTCGCCAAGGGCGACGAGCGCGACAACTTCACCGTGTGCTTTGACGAAAGCTACCCCCCATTCAACAGCGATGACGGCGAAGCCCTGTTCGACGAGAGCGGCGAGTACACACCGTTTCTCAACCGCATCATCGACTTCCTGCAACGCTACCGCGCCGAGATGCTGCAGACCGCCACCTTCGTCGAGCGCCTTAACGAACTGGAGCTACTCATCGAGCGGGACCTGGAAGTCACCACCCCCGGCGGCGCCCGTTACGCCCTGCGCGGCTTCCGCGTGGTGGACGAAGACCGCCTGCGCAAACTCGCCGACGGCAAAGTGGGCGAACTGCTGCGCGAGGGCTACATGGGCTGGATCTACGCGCACCTGGCCTCACTCAACAATCTCAGCCGCCTCCCGGCCCGGCTCCCCCAAAGCGCCGACCTGGACGACACCCGCCCCGACGGCGAAGGCGCCGACACCACCACAGAACCTTAGGAGGGACGCTCACGCCGAACACGACTCACATGAGTTTCGATGGTAACGACTACTACGGTGCCGGCCCTGGCGGGAGCCGCGAGGAAGCGCATCAGAGCGCCAGCGAAATGCGCGCCACCATCTCTTCGTTGCCTACCCGCTGGTCGATACGTTCATCAGGATCCCCTCTGCTGAGCGACCCAGCGGGCTGCGCGTCAATGCAGTCATGCCCACCGAGGCCATGGAGCCCCACGTGCTCATCGGCATCAGCTGGAGCTGGCTGCAGCGCGGCCATGAGCATCCCCGCAACGTCAACGCGGCGCGAGGGCAGCATTACTGGGCGCAGTAACAGCTATACTGCTAACCCATTCACACTGCGTGACACAACGGGTTGTAAATTGTGGTGGGATCGGCTTCAATGCCGACCTTGCGTTCAGGCTGTTCAGCTGTTGAACACACCACAGGTTGACCATGCCATCTGATGAACTCCGCTATGCACTGCTCAAGGCGCTGCGCGTTTGCCCTGAGACCAATCAGCGCACTCTTGCAGTGGCGCTTGGTGTGAGCGTTGGGCGCATCAATGTGGCACTGAGGCAGTTGGCCGACAGCCGGCTGGTCAAGGTGACGCTCGGCCCGAGCCGACGGCAGCGGTATGAGGTGCGTCGTCTGGGCCTCTACGAGCTCTCCGCTCTGACAGGTGTCGTCCTCGAGCGCAAGCTGCGCCACAAGGCGCTCATAGAACAAGAAATTGACGAGCTCCGAAGTGATCTCGTCGAGACCCGCCAAGCCCTCGGCGAAGGGCCTGATCGTTGACACGATCAACGGGTCGGCTGGTTCACATGGGTGGGTATGGCGCGAATGGGGAGCAATACCTCAGGCGGTAGCGTGCCCAAAGTTCCAATACTCCTGGAAAGCGCATTGTTATGACGGACCACTCGAAACCTCCTCACGAACTGCAACGCTCCGATGCCGCATTCGACGCCCCCGCTCGCTATGATGACGAAATCAGCCTCTACGACCTGTGGGATGTCCTCGAGCGCCGGTGGTACGTCATTCTCGGCGTGCTTGTGCTCACCATTCTCCTGGGCCTCGCCTATGCCCTGAATCAGGAGCCCGCCTACCAGTTCAGGTCAGGTCTTGAGATTGGCAGCGTCGACACCGAAAACGGGCTGATCGAGTCGCCCTCCGAAGCGCGGAACCGGCTGCGCGAAGGCATCATTCCCTCCGTGCGTGTGGAACTGAGCGGCGAGATGGAGAGCGTGCCGCGTGTCTCCGTTGATGGAGGTGACGACAGCGCGCTGATTGTCTTGGGTACCGACGGAGTTGCGGATCGCGAAGACGCCATCCACGAACTCCACTCCCGGATCGCGAACCAGCTCGAAGAAGCGCACCTGGACGTGATCGAAGCCCGCCGCAGCAACCTGGAGCGCCGCCTGGAATCACTGGAAGACGAGCTCGAGTACCTCAACGACGACCGCGTCCTGGCCTCCCGGCGGGAAAGCCACAAGCAGGCGATCGAAGACGCAGAGCATGAGATCGAATCCCTGCGCATCGACCAGAAAGAGGCCCAGGCCTCGCTCACCGCGAGCATCCGCGACCTGGAGCGCCGGAAATCCGCCATTGCGCGCGAGCGTGCTACCGCAGAAGCCGAGCTTGAGCGTATCGACGATCGTGCCGACCTTGTTGAAGGGCGCATCGGCATCGCTGAGAGCCACCTCAGCGAACTCCGCGATGCCCGCACGCAGCTCACCAACGCCTCCGGCGACGATTCCAACCTTGCCTTTTTCCTGAGCACAACCGAGGTCTCCCAAGTCCAGCGACGCCTCGACAAGCTCCAGGATGAGCTCAACTTCGAGTTGGCCGATGAGCGAGACAGCCTGCGCTCCACCATCGCCGAGAAGACGGAAGAGCGCGACCGCGTTGACGACGAGCTGGAATCCCTGCAGTTGGAGCTGGACAATCTTGAGGCCCGCTACGAGCGCCGCATCGATGTTCAGCATCGCACCGTCCGCAGCGAGCAGACCGAGCTTGCGCGCATGGAAGCCGATCTTCAGCAGGAGCGCCGCGACACCGAGCGGCGTATCCGCGACATCGAAGCCGACATCGGCGGTCTTGCACCCACCGAGGCCAGCTTCGTCGGCGTCCGTTCCATCGACCAGATAGGCACCGGCCGTTCACTGATCATGGCCCTGTCCGTCGTCCTGGGCGGCATGCTCGGCCTGTTCGCCGTCTTCTTCTGGGAGTTTGTCAGCAACGCCCGCGCCCGCCGTGCCTAGGCCGGCGTCGTCAGGTTGAAACGAGTGGCGAATCCCGGTAACCCGGCACATGCTTAAGGCTCACGCTGTTTGTTTGCAAACGGAGAGCCTTCATGTCGGAGCAATCGCGGCCGGCCAGTCGCAACAGGCAGGATGCGGAGTTCGAGCGTGTCGACCGCCACGATGACGAAATCAGCCTCTACGACCTCTGGGACGTCCTGGTCCGGCGCTTTCCGGTTCTCGTCAGCGTCGCGCTTCTGGTCGTTGTGGCCGGCTTCGCATACGCAATGATGCAACCCGTGGAGCACCGCTACCGGTCGGGCCTCGAGCTGCCGCGGGTCTACCACCCCGAGAGCGGGCTCCAAACCGTTATCCCCCGAGAGACGGCAATCGCAACACTGGAAGACGTCATCATCCCTTCGCAGCGCGAGCGGCTCTTCGGCGACAGAGCCGGCGGCGCAGGGGCGCAGGTGATCGAGCGGGGAGGGGAGCACGGGCTGGCCCTCGAGACCACCAGCCAGCCGGCCAACGCCAACGCCGTGGCCGCGCTGCACGAGGCCATCATCGCCGCCCTGGACGACCGCCTCGCGTCCCGCTACGAGCGCTGGCTGGCCGTGAGTGCCGAGCCATTCGAGAACCGCATCGCGATGTACGACGAGCAGATCGACGTCCTGCAGGTGCAGCTCGACACCCTGAACGAACGGGTCGAAGGAGCAGATGGCGTGACCACACTGGTATTCGCACAGCAATTGGGCGACCTGCGCCGCGAAATGACCGAGCTGCGCCGCCACCGCGTTGATGCACAGTCGACGCTCACCGCCATCCGCGACGCGAGCCACGGCACAGAGCAGCTTTTCGTGGCCAACGAATCCGACAGCCCAGTCGGCACCGGGCGCAGCCTGATCGTGGCACTCTCGGTCGTCCTCGGCGGCATGCTCGGCCTCTTCGCGGCGTTCTTAACGGAGTTCGTCAGCAATGCCCGAGCGCGGCGCGTGTAAATCGAACATGCACTCGTGGGGTGGATGTTCACGTCCACCAACCCGAATCCAACTAATAAAACGAACCGACAAATGACCGCACCCGTAAAAACCGCCGTCTTCCCCGTCGCCGGCCTCGGCACCCGCTTCCTGCCGGTCACCAAGGCAAGCCCCAAGGAAATGCTGCCGGTGGTCGACAAGCCGCTTATCCAATACGCGGTGGAAGAAGCCGTGGCCGCCGGCATCGAGCGCCTGGTGTTTGTGACCGGGCGCACCAAACGCCCCATCGAAGACCACTTCGACAAGGCCTATGAGCTGGAAGCCGAGCTGGAGGCCAAGCGTAAGCACGCGCTTCTGGAGCTTGCGCGCAGCACACTGCCAGCCGGCGTCATCTGCACCTACATCCGGCAGTCAGAGCCCCTTGGCCTCGGCCACGCCGTGTCCTGTGCCCGCCCGGTGGTGGGCGATGCGCCATTCGCCGTCATCCTCGCGGACGACCTCATCGATGGCCACGGCGAGAAAGTGACCGCCCAGATGATCCGGGAGTTCGACGAGCACAGCTGCTCCATCCTTGGCGTCGAACCCGTGCCCATGGATGACACACAGAAATATGGCGTCATCGAAGCCAACGCCTTCGCCGACGGCGTCTCCTCCGTGCAGCGCATCGTTGAGAAACCCGCGCCGGAAGAGGCCCCGTCCAACCTTGCCGTGGTGGGTCGCTACGTGCTCACACCCGCGATCTTCGAGCACCTCGCCGAGACGCCACCCGACGGCAAAGGCGAAATTCAGCTCACCGACGCCATTGCCACGCTGCTCCAACGCGAGCGCGTCCTCGGCTACGAGTTCCAGGGAACGCGCTACGACTGCGGCAGCAAACTCGGCTACCTCCAGGCCACCGTCGAATACGGCCTGGAGCACCCCGAACTAGGCGCCCAATTTGCGGAATACCTCCACCAACGCCACCCCACACCCGCGTAGGGTGGACGTTCACGTCCACCAATCCAAACCAAACGGCTCACGGACCCAAATGACCCTATTCGCCAAAATCCTCGCGCTCCTCACCCCCAAGGAGAAGAAACGCGGCGCCCTGGTGATGGTCATGGTCATCATCATGGCGTGCCTCGAGACCGCCGGTGTCGCCTCCTTAATGCCGTTCCTCAGCGTGCTCGGCAACCCCGAAGTGGTGCAGACCAATCCCGTGCTGGCCACGGTCTACGATACGTTCGGATTCCAGAGCGTCGACAGCTTCCTGCTCGCGCTTGGCATCGCCGCGTTCACCCTCATTGTATTCTCCGCAGCATTCCGCACGATCACATATTACGCCATGAACCGTTTCATCGAGATGCGGCGTCACAGTATCAGCAAAAAGTTGCTGGAAACCTACCTGCGACAGCCCTACGAGTTCTTCCTCGACCGCCACAGCGGCGACATGGCGAAGAGCATTCTCTCGGAAGTTGATCAGCTTGTGCAGAATGTCTTTCGACCGGGCATGAAAATGGTCGCTTACGGCGTCGTCGCGCTGGCATTAATCATCTTGCTCATTGCTGTCGACCCGCTGATATCGGCCGGCGTGGCCGTGGTCATCGGTGGCACCTACGGGCTGATCTTCCTAGCCGTGCGCGGCCTCCTCGGGCGGGTCGGCCGGCGCCGCCGTGAAGCCAACCGGGAGCGGTTCGAAGCGGCTGGGGAGGCCCTCGGTGGCATTAAAGACATCAAACTCCTCGGCCGTGAGCACGCTTATCTGAAACGCTTTGAGACCCCGTCAACGCTTCAGGCCTCAGCGCAGGCAACCAACCAGACGCTCGCGCAGGTACCGAAGTTCGCCATCGAGGCGGTGGCCTTCGGCGGGATGATTGTGCTCAGTGTGGCACTCATGGTGTCTCACGGCGGCGCAGGATCGGATGGCCTGGGCAATGTGCTCCCCATCCTCGGCCTTTACGCCTTTGCCGGCTACAAAATGTTGCCAGCGGCCCAGCATGTTTACACGGGCATGGCGAAGCTTCGGTTCGGGCGAGCGGCAGTTGATGGAATTCATCACGACCTCGTGAATCGAAGTAACCTTGCTGAGTTACATAAGAAGTTTTCGCAAGCGTTGCAGCCTAAAAATAGTATCGAGCTCCGTAAACTGAGCTATTCCTATCCGAATCAAGAAAAGTATGCTCTGCACAACATCAACCTAACGATACCAGTGGGATCTAGCCTAGGAATTATCGGCCCCTCCGGCTCGGGTAAGACAACGTTAGTTGATGTCGTCCTCGGGTTGCTCGAACCTACTCATGGTGAAATCGTTGTGGATGGAGAGCCCTTAAACGGAAATAGTTTGCGCGCTTGGCAGAATGCACTGGGTTATGTACCGCAGGATATATTCCTCACTGATTCCACGGTGGCGGAAAACATCGCATTAGGTGTGCCACCTGATCAAGTCGACATGGCGCAAGTGCAAAGGTGTTCGCAAATGGCTCAGCTGGACGACTTCATCTCGTCGGAAATGATAGATGGTTATAACACCGTAGTGGGTGAACGAGGCGTAAGGCTCTCAGGGGGGCAGCGCCAACGTATAGGGGTTGCCCGAGCTCTGTATCATGATCCGGCTGTGTTGGTTTTCGATGAAGCCACAAGTGCTTTGGATAATGAAACCGAAGCGGCTTTGATGGAGGCTGTTGAAACTCTATCCAAGCAAAAGACTGTCATCATGATCGCTCATCGGTTATCCACGATAGAAAAATGCGATCAAATTCTAACTCTCTCCCAAGGCGGCCTTAAGAACAAAAGAGCGTTAGTTAACGAATAATGGCTTACAGGCAGAGGCTCTTCTGGAACTCAGAAGACCTTAGGTTCAACCTTCAAGTGCAACACTTGACCCGTTGGGAAACAAATTATCCGTCCCGAATAATCCAATACCTAGTGGCCCGAACTGAGGGATCCAAGTCTCGGCCGTGGATTACGTTGGCGATCACTACCGGGGCCGAACATTTAGGGAAACACTGAACAATTCCCATGGGGCTCCGCGGCGCCATGGGATTTGTTCAGTGTTTCCTTAAACGCGCAGTAGCAACGAGGACGGCGTCGAGCGCGTTAGCGACCGTACGTCTAAGTCCGTAAGGGTCTACTTTCTGCCGTGGCCTTCCATCTGCCCGAGCACCAGTTCGGCAGCGCGGCGCCCTTTAAGCCCCTCTTCAGGGTGGGTGCTTAGGCTTAACCTTCAAGTGCAACACCTGACTCCTTGGGAGGTAGGCTGTTGCGATGAATGCCGAATACCGACACCTCAGCAGTGAAGAGCGCGCCGTGATCTTCTGTGAACACCAACGGGGCACGAGCATTCGAAAGACGGCCCATCGGATTGGCCGCTGCCCAGCGACTGTGAGTCGTGAACTGCGGCGTGGGTACTCGCCAGCCACAGGCGCGCATTGCCCGACGCAAGCTTCGCGGGCGTACAGGGCGCGGCGCAGCCGCTGCGGGCGGGGCCAGAAATTGGTGGACGGCACATGGCTTCACGGTTGGGTGCGCGATCGGTTGATCCACAGAGCTTGGTCTCCGGAGCAGATCGCCGGCAGACTCAGAACCATGTACCCCGATGATCCCGACAAGCACGTCAGCCACGAGACCATTTACGCGGCCATCTATGCCTACCCGAAAGGGACGCTGCGCAAGGCGATGATTGGAGTTGACCCGCTTCGGTGGACATCTGACCCTTTGAGGAAGAGCAGGAGGTCAAGATGCCACGAAGTCGACCACCGTATCCGCCGGAGTTCCGGCAACAGATGATCGATCTGGTACGCAGCGGGCGTAGGCCCTGGGAGCTGGCCCAGGAGTTTGAGCCCTCGGCGCAGACCATCGTGAACTGGGTTGCCCAAGCCGACCGTGATGCCGGCGTCCGGCATGATGGTCCCACGTCGGCCGAGCAGGATGAGCTACGGCGCCTCCGTCAAGAGAATAAACGCCTGCGTGAGGAGCGGGAGATCCTGTCAAAGGCCGCGGCCTGGTTCGCTCGGGAGACCGATTCTGTGCCACCGAGATCTTCAGGTTCGTCGAAGTGAACCGCGCCTTTCACACTGTTGCCACCATGTGCCGGGTGCTGGGCGTCTCCCCCAGCGGCTACTACGCGTGGCGCAACCGTGGGCCGTCCCAGCGGGAGATCACCGATGCGGCGCTCACAGAGCGAATCACAGCCCTGCACAAACGCTCTGATGGCAGCTACGGGGCACCGCGGCTCCATGAAGATCTCAAGGACGAGAACTGGCGCATTGGCTGTAAGCGGGTCGCCCGGTTGATGCGTGGTGCCGGCATTCAGGGCGTGAGCCGTCGCAAGGGGGTGTTCACGACGGTGCGCGATGAAGGCCACCGGGGTGAGCCGGATCTGGTGGAGCGGGATTTCTCCGCCGATGCACCCGACGAACTCTACGTGGCGGACATCACCTATATCCCGACTTGGAGTGGGTTCTTGCATCTGGCGATCGTTCTGGACGTGTTCAGCCGCCGTGTGGTCGGCTGGGCGATGGCCACGCACCTGAACACGGATCTGGTGCTCGACGCCCTGGAGATGGCTCTGTGGCAGCGTCAGCCTGATGGTCTCATCCATCACAGCGACCAGGGTTGCCAGTACACTTCGATTGCGTTCGGCACTCGTTGCCGGGAGAAAGGCGTACGCCCTTCGATGGGTCCGGTCGGTGATTGCTTCGACCACGCCATGGCGGAGAGCTTCTCCGCCACGCTGGAGTGCGAACTGCTGGATCGCCGTCGATTCCGCAATCCCACCGAGGCGCGGTTGGAGGTGTTCCGGTTCATCGAAGGCTGGTACAACCCGCATCGGCGTCATTCCGCAATCGGGCAGATGTCACCCGTGAACTACGAGCGACTGCATGCTGAACGTGTCCATGAACTCAAATCCGAACCTGTCCACTGAGACGGGGTAACTCCAGATCGATGCCCTGCGCCGAGCCAAGAGCCAAAGAGGCCAGCGGCGAACAACGCCGGCGGGCGGCTCCATGGTTCCGGAGTCGCTGCGCATCCGCCACCGACCCGAAGAGATCGAACAGCGCCTGATGCCTGGCCATTGGGAAGGCGATTTTATCAAGGGCTCGTTCAACCGTTCGGCGGTGGGCACCGTCGTCGAGCGCAAGACACGCTTCGTGTTGCTCAGCGCAATGAACGGCACCACTGCTGAAGCCGCCCTGGAGGGCTTCTCCAGGCAGATGGGCTACCTGCCCGCGATCCTGCGCCAGAGCATGACCTACGACCGGGGCAGCGAGATGGCCTGTCATGCCGAACTGGCCCGGGGCTTGAAACGCGATACCTGGTTGGCCGATCCGCACGCGCCGTGGCAGCGCGGCAGCAACGAGAACACCAATGGCCTGCTGCGCCAGTTCCTGCCCAAAGGTGCAGATCTCAGCGAAGCTAGCCAGACCCAGCTCAACGACATTGCGCGGCTGCTCAATCAGCGCCCCCGCAAAACGCTCGGCTGGAAAACACCCGAAGAGGCCATGAACGAAGAGCTTCATGCGTTCTCAAAATCCGTTGCACTAGATTCTTGAGTCCAAGGTGTCTCAATGCCGCGTTACTGACCACAATGAAAGCCCTGTAAACCGCGGACGGATGCTCCTATTTAACTCCGGCCCAATCTGCAGTACTCCGGTGCCACCGCTGTAAGAATCTCGGTCGGCTCCGCCGTCTAGGCGAGTAGCAGTTCACCACTAGCACCGATGCGCAACCCGCAGCGCGTCAGCTATGAGAGATCAATCTGGAATGTATGCTGCCAGCACTTCTCGCCCCAGAAGTGCTGCATGTAGTCGACAACAGCCTCGCCAGCCAGGTTGTGAACCTATCGCTGGTAAAGGCGTCCGGCAATCCGCGGTGGTGGTGGGTGGTTAGACCGGTGGAGGAGGCAAACAGCTGGTTGCGAAGATTGCGCCCTGCATTGCGGCCACTTGTCGCGAGGTCCCATCTAACACTATCCGCTATTGTAGGAAACAATGCACTTACGTTTGCCACCACTCCCATCGCGTGAGCTCGCCGCGGATGTGATGGCCAATACGGAAAGAGTGTAGACTCTCATCTGAGAGTTTGCATGCCAATCATCTTAACTAAACTATATAAATATAGGGTGTTGATGCTTCTTTCCAAGCGG
Organism: Aquisalimonas sp. APHAB1-3; assembly: GCF_048323695.1. Classification (NCBI taxonomy): domain Bacteria; kingdom Pseudomonadati; phylum Pseudomonadota; class Gammaproteobacteria; order Chromatiales; family Ectothiorhodospiraceae; genus Aquisalimonas; species Aquisalimonas sp. APHAB1-3. The sequence continues at coordinate 47,999 of NZ_JBLWFT010000015.1, forward strand.
GCCACAAGACACTTTCATTGCCTAGTTTCAAAACCCTATTGTGTCGAGATAAAGCGAATCAGCGGCTTTCTTGAAGATAAGCTAACAACGTATCCTGCTTGGTTGAACACGGTACGGAGTGGTGATTGGGACTTGCATGCAAGGCCATGGCGTGATGTCACAGCGAATAGTTCTAAGTATTCCGGGATTGTGCAAAGGTACTGTGAAGGCCGCCGATGGGTAGATACGGATTTATTCGCGGAAAGGTATTATCCTCGATTAAACAGAGGGGAAAAGGTCAAAGGGGCTCGCACTTTAGAGGAGTTGGAAGCGATATATGTCGAAACGTATGATCGCCTATATGACCAGATAGCAACGAGAGGGATAAAGTCGCCATCTCTAAGAAATCCTTTCTTGGACCCTCTTTTTGTGCACCTGGGACGAAAAGGCGATGTGATCTGGACATCAAATGGGAACCATCGCCTGTACATTTCCGTCGTCGCTAGAGTTTCTACTATTCCTGCATACTGTATATGGATACACTCGAACTATCGCGATTGTCTGTAGCGTGGAGTAAGAGAAAAGCGACTGTTTGATCGAAGTTTTTTTAAATACTTATTAAATTGTCCGTGCAAAAAAATTAAGAATTAATCTATAGATGGAAAAGCATGAATGACTCACAATGCTCTAAGTGGTGGCTCTCTGTGAATGGCAAGAAAGAAAAATATGCGAGAAAAATAATAATGAAAATATCCCGCTCGAAGTGGATAAGAACTGTTGACCCTTATCTAGCGCATTGGTTCAATAAGATGTACTTCTATTGTCGTGTTGGTTATTGGCCCAGCTTTGTGCGACCAAATACATTTAACGAAAAAATATCGGCGATGAAAATCTATAAAAGAGATAGGCTCCTAGCCAAGGTGGCTGACAAAGTTGAGGTAAGGGGTTACGTTCGCGAAATTCTCGGAGATGAAAAAGCCGAGGAAATACTTATTCCACTTCTTGCGGTAGCGGGCTCTCCGGAGGAGATAGATTTCCATAGCATTCCAGGTGATTATATTGTCAAAGCTAACCACGGATCAGGAACCAACATTGTGTGCACGTCAGACGCTCCAGTTTCAAGCGAAATTTTGATTGACATATGTTGGTCGTGGCTAAGAACAGATTATGGCATAGAAAAAAGAGAATGGTGTTATCAAGCTATTGAAAGACGCATTCTCGTAGAAAAGCTCTTGCGGGATGAGTGCGGAGCGATACCGGCTGACTATAAATTTCATTTTTCCAATGGCCATTGTATTTTCTTGCAGGTAGACTTTGACAGATCGATAGATCATAAACGAACAATTATCGACCCTTATAAATGGGAGAAGATACCAGTTGAGTTTGAGTATCCAATGGGGCCTATGCCGAAGAAACCCAAGAGATTGCTAGAAATGCTTTCGATAGCTCGTAAACTAGCCGAGCCATTAGGCTATGCTCGCGTCGATTTGTATAGTGTCGAAAATCACATCTACTTCGGCGAAATAACCAACTACCCAGGATCTGGTATGGGGCCGTTTTATCCGCGAGAATATGATAGAAAATTTGGTGAGAAAATAGAGATAAATAATAAGGGAAAGAATTATTTCCTAAAGTAGTTTAAAGACGGAGTGCAAAGTGCTCATGATTGACATTACGTATCGTGCCGGTACTGGGTCGGCCCAATTGATACCAAGAGTGAAATCTAGTGGATGTTAATGTTCTGCTTGTCGCCGTAATCGCGGTTGGCTTATTTTGCACAGGCATCATTTCTCCCCGACTCATTCCAAAGAAAGATAACTACTTTGTTTTTTGGGGTGTGGCGATTATATTATTTTACTATTTTATTGTCTTTCCCGCGGTGCTGATTTTAAATAATCATGGGTACGTCTATTCTGACTGGGCACCGTTACTCCCTAATACTCTGCGAGACGTTGTCGCGTACATTGGGCTAAGTGGCGTATTTTTTGGCAGCGTCGCCCTGACAGTAGCCCTCGGCCTGGCGACAATGGCCAAGGAACCGCACTGCTATTCAGAGAAGAGAGTCGAATTTCGTAATAGGCAGGAAATGGAACGGTTATGGCGCCGTGTAGGTTTGAGTGTTTTTTTGATTGCACTTTTAGTGCTTTACTTATTCGCTGCTGCATACGGAGGGGTCGGGGGGTATTTAGAAAGTGCAAGAGGGATTAGAACCGGTCGAATTGAGGTTGATAATCCATTCAGTTTTTTGCGGCCTTTCATGGAACTTTTCTTGGTGGTAGGCGTGATACTCTTTGGGTGTCTTCTTCAGAGATTCTCCTTTCTAACGTTTCTCGTTTTTGTTGCGAGTTCTTTTGTATATATGATGATTATGTGGAGCTCCGGGGCTCGCCTTAATTTAATTATCTATCCGTTCGTTATATTCCTGGCCCTAATTCTGCACCTCCGAAAGACATTTCTATTAGCAATTGCTACGCCGGCCATTGCGATTGCGCTTCCCTTTTTCGTATGGGCTCACTCTATTCTATTTCGGACCCACGATAGTGGCGTAATCCATTTGCTGGCATCTTATCTTAGCTACCCAGCTGCCAGTACAATGGGGCATCTTGAAGCGGGAACGTTCCGCGGGATGATCGACTTTCTAATGATGCCGATGTATGTACTTCCTACCTCGCTTCACTCCGACGGATTCACGACCGCTTTTAACTATAATACCTCGCTTATTCGAGAAGGAGGGGGGGCTGAGCATGGCGGAACAATTCCTGTGGACTTGTTGACTTTAGGTGTGATGCAGGGAGACCCAATTTTAGGTTCTATGGCCGTTGGCGTGTATTGGGGGGGGGCTATACTGTTAATATCAGTTCTACTGAGGAAGATTAGACACCAACCGGTGAGGGACTCCATGGCTGCAGCTATTATACTTAAAGTTGTTTTGACTGGAGTGATTTATGCGGATCCAAGTCATTTCGTTAGAACCAATATGCCGTTTATTTTTCTAGTATTGATCCTTGTTGGGTTGCATTTCCTTCGTAAGTGTAGGTCACGGAAAAGCGAGCTGACACCCTGAGTCGCCGTTGAAACGTAAAGATTATGTTACCGACCTACGACGCAGATACGTGTTAGCGGCGGCTGTCTTGCCCTGAGTTTAGAACCAAGGGAAGGGGTGTGAATGAAGATTACCATCTTGTGTCCTTCTTTCGCAGCGGGTGGCGCGGAGAAAGTGGCCGTGAATCTTGCGAATGATTTCGCGAAAAGGGGCCATAGAGTTACGTTTTTAGTATTGAAATCTTCTGGGCCATATGACTCAGATCTCGACCCAGAGATCAAGGTTGTCAATCTAAATACGCGCGCTCGATGGGGGGTTCTCAGTTTGCGTAGGTTTCTTCGGAAAGACGACTCGGAGGCCTATGTTGGTGCTAAGAGAGACATTAATATACTTCTATGTTTCTCATCAATTTTTTTGAAAAAGAATATAGTTCTAAGAGAAGCGAACACTCTTCATGCGGTTGCAAGGCGTAGTTTTTTTAGTCGTTTGGGGCGTTTTTTACTTTTGAAATTGGCCTATGGAAAGTCTTCTGCCGTTATCTGCAATTCGAATGGTACTGCGAATGATCTGGTAAGTAGACGGATTGTTTCTAGAGCTAAGACTCACGTCATTGCGAATCCGGTATTACCCGGTTGGCGTGTTCTAGAAGAAAAAGTTCACGATGCCATTGAGAATGATTGGCTAAATAGCAGCGACGTTCATGTCTTTCTAGCTGTTGGTCGACTTCATCCACAGAAAAATCATAGCCTTCTGCTGGCTGCATTCCAAATTGTGTCTCAGAAACTGCGTTCCGCAAGAATGATAATTATCGGATCTGGCCCCCTCAAAAGTGAACTGTCGTTGGAGGCGGAGGAGCTAGGCATAGAGAACAAAATTGAGTTTATTCCATTTGTAGAAAATCCTTTCCCGTATTACTTGGCGTGCGAAGCGTTCGTGCTAACTTCTAGATACGAAGGCTTCGGGAATGTTCTCGTCGAAGCCTTGTCCACTGGGGCAAAAGTGGTAAGCACTGAATGTGATGGGGGGCCACCAGAAATATTAGGTTATGGAGAGTATGGTGCATTGGTTCCGGTACATGATCATTATCGTATAGCGGAAGCCATGCTGGATGCAGTTTTCGAGACCGGAGCATTCAAAGATTTCGATTCAGAGAAAGTGATATCGCAATCATTAAAATACACAGTGGAAAATATGTCTCAAAAGTATCTTAATGTGCTTAGTGGTTTTCCATAGAAATGAAGATAGCTTACGTTTTTACCCAGTTTCCCGCTAAGAGCGAAACATTTGCGTTAACGGATATTGGCAGCGTTAGACGGCTAGGGCATCAGGTAACCGTCTACAGTATGCGTCGTCCGGTCCAAGAGAACGCAAAGAAGGAAGATCAAAGGCAAGCCCCGGCTGTTCGGTATTCAAGCCTCTTGTTCGCATGTGCTTTTATTCCTTTTTATTTCAAACTTTTGTTGCGTTCGCTTCCTTGGATTTTTAAGGAATCAAGTTCTATAGGCGAATTGCTCAAGTCAGTCTACGTCTGTATTTCATCTCTTTCTATTATAGCGCGCTTAAAAAGAGACGCCCCCGATGTTGTTCACCTCTTCTGGGGGCATTATCCGGCGATTGTTGGATTTATGATAAAGAGTGAACTTGATGGTACACCCGTTACTATGTTCTTAGGGGCGTATGATTTAGAGAAAAATCTCGGTACAACGAAAAGTTTCTTGTCGATGGCCGATGCGATTTTTACGCATACATACGAGAATGTTCAGAGAATTAAGAGGCTTAGGGGATGCGGTGGGGCAAAAGTAAATGTTGTGCATCGTGGTGTAGATCTGAGTGGGCTCGAAAGGTATACGACGGCTGGGAGAAAACGCCTGTCGTTCGTTTCCGCGGGTCGGCTCACGCGTTGCAAGGGGGTTTTCGAAGCTCTCCAAAACTTTAAGTTGATCTTGGAGAAATATCCGGAGAGTTTTTTAGACGTATTTGGTGACGGCCCCGAGAAGGCGAGGATTGAGGATACGATCTTAGGTTTGGGGCTAGAAAGCAGTGTTGCGATGCATGGACACCAGGCTCAAGATACGATATTTAACGCACTTTCTAAGGCGTCGTTTTTATTATGCTTGACGAGCTGTAAAGGTGAGAGGCTGCCAAATATAGTTAAAGAGGCGATGTTTTTAGGAGCGGTTCCTATCACGACAAGGACTCCGGGAATTCAGGAGCTTGTGAGGGATGGCGTTAACGGGGTTTTAGTCGAAAAGGATTTAGGATCTGCTGCGAGGGCCATAACACAGTTAATTGAAAATGATCGAGCACTTGCGGGTATGAGGTGTGAAGGCCGGAAAACTATTGTTGACAGTTTTTCCGGTGATGTTTCTATGCGTAAATATGAGAAAGTGTGGCATGAGCTTGTTGGGGGGGGGGGTAAATGAAGGCGGCGAGCAAGGGTAGGTTCTTATTGAAGAGAGTGTTTTCTCTGATTATTCCGGAGTTTATCAGGGTTTTCGTATATCCGGTTTTCCGTGGAAGGTCGGTTGTGAACCCTCTGCATAAGAGAACGTTAAACGCATTAATAAATAACTCGAAATTATATGAGCGGTTTTCTGAAGTTTCGCTTACGCAGGATAAGTTACTAGCAAAACTGTGGGTTGAGAGGCACGCACCATGGGTGAAAACACCGACAGTTTATCGGGTCGCAAGAACATTTTCGGGGTTGGATCTGGAATCATTTGAGGGTTCCGGGTTCATTAAAACAAACCACAGTTGTGGCTACAATTATTTTTTTAATAAGGGCGCGAAGGTTCCGCCGGATGTCGTGGAGTCTTTTGATCTGGCCCTTACCCAAAAGTTTAACGAAGCGGCGGTGGAGTGGTCATATAAGTATGTGAGGCCTCGGATTTATATTGAAGAGGTTGTAGAAAGCGATTTGCCTGACATTGAGTTGCGTGATTACAAGGTTTTCGTTGTTTTTGGAAAAGCAAAAATGATCCAAGTCGACTGTGATCGCTTTACAAATCATCGTAGATCATTGTTTGATGTGGAGTGGAATGAGTTGAATGTGGAGTTCGAGTATCCAAGTTATGACCTAAAAATTGAGCGACCTGAGCGATTGACGGAAATGTTGGAAGCGGCCGAGCGGATTGCGATGCCCTTCCAATTCTGTAGGGTTGATTTTTACATTGCAAAAGATGAAATTGTGTTTGGTGAAGTATCTCATTACCCTGAGGGCGGGTATGGAAGGTTCAGCCCAAAGTGTTTCGAGAAGGAGATAATAGATGCTACTGAAGAAGGGAGGTTGTTTTTAGATCGGTATTATGTATAGAGCGTGTCGGGTCCGTGTGAGGGTGATAGGTTGTTGAGATATGAAAGTTAATTACCTCCATCAGTACTTCAACACTCCCGCCATGGCTGGAGGTACACGCTCATACGAGATGGCCCGTCGCTTGGTGGCGAAAGGGCATGAGGTGAACTTGATCACCTCTTGGCGGGAGGCGACCGACCAAAGCAGTTGGTTCGAGACGGAAGAATCCGGTGTTCGGGTGCACTGGTTGCCAGTACCTTACTCTAATCGCATGGGGTTCAGGGAGCGGATCCGAGCGTTTCAGAGGTTTGCTTGGAATGCGGCAGCGAAGGCCGCTTCACTGGAGTCAGATGTCGTATTTGCTACGAGTACGCCGTTGACGATTGCGGTTCCAGGGGCGTTTGCTTCGTGGCGCAGGCGGGTTCCTATGGTGTTCGAGGTGAGGGATCTCTGGCCCGAGCTACCAATTGCTATCGGCGCTCTTGAGAACCCGCTTGTTCAGCACGCCGCACGGCGCCTTGAGCGCTTCGCGTACGCGAGGTCGGAATCGATTGTTGCACTGTCGCCCGGTATGCGAGAGGGGATCGAGAAGGCGGGTGTGAGTCCTGATCGCATTTCAATGATTCCGAACAGCAGTGACCTGGATGTTTTCTCACCTGACGAGGAGCGAGGTCGAGCGTTCCGAGAGCGGCATGGCATACCGCAAGACCGCTTGCTGGTGACCTACGGGGGCACATTCGGCCGCATCAACGGGGTGGAGTATCTGGTTCGGGTGGCCCATGAGCTTGTGGGAGATGATCGCGTTTACTTTCTCTTGGTCGGTGATGGGCAGGAGAGAGAGAAGGCAGACTCGCTTTCTCGTGAGCTGGGTGTCCAAGGCGTTAACCTTAGGATGTTGCCGAAAGTCTCTAAGGCGGAAATGGCGGACGTGCTGGCGGCCACTGATGTTGCAACATCGTTGTTCATCCCTCTGAAGGAAATGGAAGCGAACTCTGCGAATAAATTCTTCGACGGGCTTGCCGCAGGGTGTTGTATGGCGGTGAATTACGGGGGATGGCACCCGGAGCTTCTCGAATCCTCCGGCGCTGGCGTTCAGCTCGGCGCTGATCCGGCCGATGGGGCTGAGAAAGTGGCTGCGTTGGCTGATAACCCAGAGTGGGTGAGGCGGGCGGGGGTTGAGGCCCGTCGATTGGCGGAGGAACGGTTTTCCAGGGATGTGCTGGCGGATCAGCTAGAGCAGGTGTTGCTGCGGGCGGCTGGTGAGCCAGCTTGAGGCGCAGAAGAACATTGGGTGAGTTCGGAGGCTGCTGGGCCCTGTGGAACAGCTAGCGTATCTTGTGAAATACCGGGCTCCGATGCTGTTCCGTCTTATGGAAAAGGCGGCGCGAGGTTTGACTGTGGCCCGGTTTGGGCACCGGCTTCAGCAGGCTTTGCAACAAGCAACGGTACACGGCACCGTATCCGGCGAGCCGGCTGTGATGCGATCACTAAAGGTGGCAGATTTGGAGGCCCTGCGCGGATTTCTGGCGGCGCAACCTGAGGACCATGTGCGCCATTTTCACCCCCATCGTTTTGACCGCGCGTCACTTGGTGCGGTGTTGGCATCTCGAGCGTTCCTGAGCTATGGCCTATTCATAGGTGACAGGTTGGTGGCTTATGCGTTGCTCAAGGTAGCGCCGACCGGCTCGGCTTTTATTGGCCGGCTAGTTGCCCCGAGTTACGCTGGCCTCGGGCTCGGGCGTTTCATTGCCCGTTATCTGTACTGGCAGGCCTCTCTCGCCGGCTTGCGAGCGCGTTCAACCATCAGCCGGCGTAATTCAGCCTCGTTGCGGTCACACGAAGCGGTTGCAACCTTCGAGGTTGTGGCTGAACTACCGAACGAGTATTTGCTGATCGAGTTTCCTCCTGTGGCACAAGATGCGCCGGTCTTGGAAGTGAACTGAGTTTCTGGCAATGATGCGGAGTGGTTTGACTATCTTGCAAGCCGCGCTCAAGCGCGGCTTTGATTTTTTTGGAGCGGCCGTTGGGTTGGCGCTCACGTTCTGGTTGATCGGGCTGGCTTGGTTGGTCGCGACCGTGGACACGGGCGCCAACGGGTTCTTCACCCAGCAGCGGGTGGGCCGGCACGGGCGTGTTTTCCGTGTGGTGAAGCTGCGCACCATGCGAGTGGACCCGTCGGTAGACACCACGGTCACCACCTCCGGCGATGCGCGCATTACGCGCGTCGGGCGGCTGCTGCGCCGTGCCAAGCTGGATGAGCTGCCGCAGCTCATCAACGTGCTGAAAGGCGACATGAGCTTTGTAGGGCCGCGGCCGGACGTGCCGGGCTTTGCCGATGCCCTGAAGGGAGAGGACCGCATCGTTCTCACGATTCGGCCGGGTATCACCGGACCCGCGACCTTGAAGTACCGGGATGAGGAGACGTTGCTGGCCAATGCCGAGGATCCGGAGGCGTACAATCGCGAGGTGCTTTGGCCCGACAAGGTAAGGATCAATCGGGAGTATGTGGAGCACTGGTCGTTCTGGAAGGATCTTCGGTATATCTGGCGGACGGTGGTTGGGTGATCGAATCAAATGTTCTGGACGGTCGCGGCTGAAGCCGCTCCTACATCGTGGGAACTGAGGTGGTGGTTTGACGGATTGGCCGCGGTTTGAGGAAGACGAACGGGCAGCGGTGGAGCGGGTGCTGCGCTCCGGCCGCGTGAATTACTGGAACGGCGAAGAGGGGCGGGCGTTCGAGCGGGAGTTCGCTGCATTTCATCAGGCGCCGTTCGGGGTGGCCGTGGCCAACGGCACAGTGGCCTTGGAATTGGCGCTGCACGCGCTGGGCATCGGGCCGGGTGATGACGTGGTGGTGGCGCCGCGTACGTTTCTGGCATCGGCCTCCAGTATTGTGGTGCGTGGCGCGCGGCCGGTGTTTGCGGATGTGGATCGGGATTCCGGCGGCATCACGGCAGAGACGGTGCGCGCGGCGCTCACGCCGAAGACCCGCGCCATTCTCGCGGTGCATCTGGCTGGCTGGCCCTGCGATCTGGGCGCGCTGCGGGCGCTGGCCGATGAGCATGGCCTGGCGCTGATCGAGGACTGCGCCCAGGCCCACGGGGCCACGTGGAATGGCCGGCCCGTGGGGAGCTGGGGGGACGCGGCCGCGTTCTCCTTCTGTACGGACAAGATCATGTCTACGGGTGGCGAAGGCGGCATGCTGCTGCTGCGCGACGAACAGGCGTGGCATCGCGCCTGGAGCTACAAGGACCACGGCAAGGGGTGGGATGCCGTCTACAACACCGAACACCCGCCCGGGTTCCGGTGGCTGCACGAGAGCTTTGGCACCAACTGGCGGCTGACCGAAATGCAGTCCGCCATCGGGCGCGTGCAGCTTGGCAAGCTGCCGGAGTGGCTGGCGGAGCGGCGGGCCAACGCCGAGCTGCTGGCGGATCGGCTGGAGACTCTGCCGGGCCTGCGTGTGCCGCGCCCGCCCCAGGAGGCGGGCCACGCTTGGTACAAGTTCCACGCGTTCGTGGTGCCGGAGCAGCTTGCTCCGGGCTGGAGCCGGGATGCCGTGGTGGAGGCCATCCAGGCCTACGGTGTGCCCTGCCTGCACGGTGGTTGCAGCGAGGTGTACCTGGAGAAGGCGTTCGACAACACCGACCTCCGCCCCGAGCCCCGGCTGCCCGTGGCGCGCGAGCTGGGCGAGACCAGCATCATGTTTCCTGTAGACCACACCATGGACGCCACCGCGATGAACGCCATCGCCGATGCCGTGGAGGCGGTGTTGGGGGAGTGAGGGGTTGTCGCGACTTGCGTTGCTCCTACGGTGGGGTAATGGATGGTGGACCTTCAGGTCCACCAAGCGCGTAGTAAATTAAGGACGCGTAGCGAGCGTGCGTTAAATTCCCAAAAAGGGTATTATAATTCCCGTTATGGGAAGTCGTGATTCTAATGGTGCGCTTGGGGCGCCGAGCGGGTTGGCGGATGCATTGTTCACATCCGTGCAGCAGCGTGTCCTCGGCTTGCTGTTTGGCCAGCCGAGGCGTTGGTACCAGAGTGTTGAGCTGATTCGCCTAGCCGGAGCGGGTAGTGGGGCGACTCACCGGGTGCTCGGGCGGCTTGCCGCGAGTGGGCTGGTTCGGGTAGAGGTTCAGGGGCGCCAGAAGTATTATCAAGCGAACCCGGACTCTCCGATCTTCGATGAGCTGGTAAGCCTGGTCCGGAAGACTGTGGGCTTGGTCGAGCCGCTGAGGCAGGCACTCGAGCCGCTGCGTGAGCGCATCTATGCAGCGTTCGTCTATGGCTCGGTTGCTGAAGGAGAGGACCGATCGACAAGCGACATCGATCTGATGGTGCTTGCTCACGATGTCGATTATCCGGCGTTGTATGATGCGCTCCAGAGCGCCGAGGAAACACTGGGGCGCCCGGTTAATCCGAACGTCATGACGCCAAAGGAGTGGCAGCAGAAATGCTTGGAAGCAGACAGTTTCGTATCCCGCATCGCAAATCGTTCTCGTCTATTCGTGATCGGCTCGGACGATGAGCTCCGATAAGCTGGATAATCTGGTAGGAATCGGCCAACTAAAAACCGAGCCCGCTTCGGATCGTGAGCTACAAGGGCTTCGGCAGTCAGGTCTGGCACGGCTGTCCGATGCGGAGCACACGAACCTGTCGTTCGAAAGCCGATTCGATCTCGCCTATAACGCGGCTCACGCGCTGGCTCTTTATGCTTTGAGACGTAAAGGTTATCGGTCGAGCAACCGGTATCTGGTTTTCCAGACGCTACCTGAAAGTGCGGGCTTGAGTGCTGGGCAGTGGCGCGTTCTCGCAAAAGCGCATGAGCGGCGGAACCTGGCAGAGTACGAAGGATACCTGGAGAGAGACGACCAATTGTTGGCGGATATGATCACTGCGACTCGAACGCTTTGCAGCGCGCTGGGAATGACAGGGGACGCGTGAGCGTTGTAACGCTATCCTCATAATGGAAAGTCTTGCTGAAGGGCTGTTGTACATGGAAATGCGGGCTGTTCTTGCGAAAGGATGCGCTGCCGGGTGGTGCCCGTATGGCGCTGACCGTGCCGACACGTGCAGGGCGGAACGATGAGTGGTGTTCTGCTGGCGAACCGCCTCTTGAGCCGCTTGCTCAAGCTCCCGCGCCGCTGGAAGCAGGTGCTGATGGTGGGGGCGGACCTGGTGCTCATGGCCTTGGTGACCCTCTCGGCGTTCGCACTGCGGCTGGGCCAGGCATTCTCATCCCCACTCTTGGAGAACTGGTGGCTGCTGGTGGCGCTGCCGCTGGTGAGTGTGCCGCTGTTTGCCGCCGTGCGGCTGTATCACTCCATGGTGCGGTACATGGGCCCCCGGGCGGTGTTGGCTGTGGTCTACGGGGTGTCGCTCTCCACGCTGGCGTTCTGGGCGATCGTGATGCTGGTGGGCGTGCACGGCGTGCCCCGCACCACCTACGTGATCTACTGGTTGATGGGGTTGTTGTTGGTCGGCGGCAGCCGTGTGCTGGTGCGTGCCTGGTTCCAGGCGGTGATCAAGCGCAATGCCGAGCGGGAGCCGGTGGCGATCTACGGAGCCGGTGCAGCCGGCGTGCAGCTCGCCAACTCGCTGCTTGCCACCCGCGAGCACGAACCAGTGGCCTTTCTGGATGACGACCCGGCGCTTCAGCGCAGTGTGATCAATGGTATCCCCGTAAAATCGCCCGAGGTGCTGCCCAGGCTGGTACGCCGGGAGGGGGTGCGCCACGTGCTGCTGGCCATGCCTTCTGTTCCGCGCGGGCGGCGGCGGGAGATTGTGCAGAGTCTGGAGCCGTATCCCGTGCACATCCGCACGATCCCGGGCATGGTTGATCTCGTCTCCGGTGCCGCGCGGTTACAGGACATCCGCGAGGTGGAGATCGACGACGTGCTCGGGCGCGATGCGGTGGAGCCGGACCAGCGCCTGCTGGAGTGCTGCATTCAGGACCGCGTGGTGATGGTGACCGGGGCCGGTGGCTCCATTGGCTCGGAGCTGTGCCGACAGATTCTCACTCAGGAGCCCCGCAAGCTGCTGCTGTTCGAGCAGTCGGAGTTTGCGCTGTACCGGATATCTCAGGAGCTGCAGGCGGTTGCACAGGCGAACGGCATCGGCTGCGAGATCGTGAGCCTGCTTGGCTCGGTGGCGCATCAGCGCCGGCTTGAGCGGGTCATGGCCGGGTTCGCGGTAGAGACGGTCTACCACGCGGCGGCGTACAAGCACGTGCCCATCGTCGAGGAGAATGTGCTGGAAGGCGTGCAGAACAACGTCTTCGGCACCTACCGCGCGGCCATGGCCGCCGGACGGGTAGGGGTGAAGTGGTTTGTGCTGGTTTCGACCGACAAAGCTGTGCGGCCCCCTAACGTGATGGGCGCCACCAAGCGGTTCGCTGAGCTGGTGTTGCAGGCTTTGGCCGATAACGGGTCGAGCACGTGTTATTCGATGGTGCGGTTCGGCAACGTGCTGGACTCCTCCGGCTCGGTGGTGCCGCTGTTCCGCGAGCAGATCAGTAAAGGTGGCCCCGTGACGGTGACGCACCAGGAGGTCACGCGCTATTTCATGACCATCCCGGAGGCGGCCAGCCTGGTGATTCAGGCGGGCTCCATGGCCGAGGGCGGCGAGGTGTTCGTGCTGGACATGGGCGACCCGGTGAAGATTGACGACCTGGCGCGGCGCATGATTCACCTAAGCGGCTACACCGTGGCCGACGACGACACCCCGGACGGCGATGTGCGCATCGTCTACACTGGTCTGCGTCCCGGCGAGAAGCTCTACGAAGAGCTGCTGCTGGGCGAGAGCGTATCCGGCACCGCCCACCCGATGATCATGCGCGCCAGCGAGGCCAGTATCACCTGGTCGGAGCTGGACGCCCGTATGAAGCGTTTCGACGCCGCTTGCCGCGCTCACGACAGCGACGCCGCGCGCGAGGTACTTCGCGAATGTGTCGACGGCTACGACGCCAACACCCGCTCCAACGACCTCCTCACCGTCCACGCCCCCCACGTGGTCGGCAGCAACGTCCCCCTCCTTAGCGACTCCCCACCCTCCCAGCGGCATTGATCGTTTCTTTGTGAGGGGGCGGGCCGTCCCGTCACCCCTCACGGTCGGTGTGTTTGCGAATGCACCAGCCCGCTTCCGTCTTGCCTCCCAACTTCGACAGTTCACACCCTCACGAAGGCCTTTTGAGGCGATTGGCTGATGCAGTGGCGCGGGTTGGCGGCTGATTTGGAGTTTTTCAGCGTGTAGTGGCACATGGGTTTGCCGATAGTA
>NZ_JBLWFT010000016.1:0-54801 GCF_048323695.1 Aquisalimonas sp. APHAB1-3
ATCAAAAACCAGCGCCCTTACGACCCCGCGTTGGCCTGACGGCCAACCGGCATGGGGGGCCCGGGATGGCGGACCTGAAGGTCCGCCCTACGGGGTCTACCGCTTGACCCGCAAGACGGTATCTACGCCTGAACCAGGCCAAAAGCGTTCTGAAACCAGTAGGGTGGACCTTCAGGTCCACCATGGCTCTTAGGGCCTGTCATAGCCACCGAGGGTCTACCATGCCTTCGGGAGGTGGACGTGAACGTCCACCCTACGGTTCGGTGGCCCTGGTTACGCCCGGAAACGGCGTTCGGCGATGCGGTCTGCGATCACCTCCGGTGGTTCACCGGTGTCACGGGCCTCGCGGAACACCTGATCGAGCGTGTCACCGATTGCAAGCACCCGCTCGCGCACCTGAGCGGCATCGTAATCGCCCCACTGAGCACCCACGTCGATGACGCCCCCGGCATTGATCACGTAATCCGGCGCATAGAGGATGCCGCGTCGGTGCAGGGCGCGGCCGTGATCCGGGCGCTGGAGCTGGTTGTTGGCGGCGCCGGCGACGATGCGGGCCTGCAACTCGGGAAGGGTGCGGTCATTGATGGCCGCCCCCATGGCACAAGGCGCGTAGACGTCCACTGGTTCGGCGTGGATGGCGTCGACATCCACCACGCGGGCACCGAAGGCCGCCCCGGCGCGTTCCACGGCTGCCGGATTGATGTCACTCACCACCAGCGTCGCGCCGGCCTCGTGCAGGTGCCCGGCCAACCGGTAGCCCACGCTGCCGAGGCCCTGGATGGCCACCCTGAGGCCGCCCAGCTCGTCCCGCTGCAAGGCGTGGCGGACTGCCGCATGGATCCCCGTGAACACACCCAGCGCCGTCGCCGGCGACGGGTCGCCGGTGAGCACTTCGCCATCCGGCCCCCGTGCGGTCATGACACCGGTGACAAATGGGGTCTCCTGCGCCAGCGTCTGCAGATCCGGCACGCTGATGCCGGAGTCCTCGGCGGTGATGTAGCACCCGGACTGCCGCTGGATGAACCGCCCCATGGCGCGCATTAGCGCCGGGGTCTTGTCGCTTGCCGGGTCGCCGATGATCACCGCCTTGCCGCCACCATGGGCCAGGCCGGCCATGGCGTTCTTGTAGGTCATGCCGCGGGAGAGCCGGAGCACGTCTGTGATCGCGGCCCCCTCCGACTCGTAGGGCCACATGCGCAGGCCACCCAGGCCCGGTCCCAATCGGGTGTTGTGCACGGCAATGATGGCGCGCAGGCCGGACTCGGGATCGTGGCCGAAGCAGACCTGCTCGTGGCCGTCGAACTCGTGGTGTTCAAAAATGCTCACGGGCGTCCGTCCCCAGTCGTACTCGGCTCCTCCACCAGTTCGCTGCGCACGCACACCGCCATGTTCCGCGGCATCACCCGTCCACCGCGCTCGAGCAGCAGGGTCTTGGTGAACGCGGCACCGAACAGCAGAATCAACGATGAGTAGTACACCCACAATAGCAACAACACCAGCGAGCCGGCCGCCCCGTAGGGCGATGCCGGTGCCGCGAGCGTGAGATAGGTGGCGATGACGTACCGCCCCACTACGAACAGCACGGCTGTCACCAGCGCGCCCGGAAGCACCTCCCGCCACCTCAGCACCACATCCGGGAGGATGCGGAAGATCATGGCGAACAGCACGGTGATCAACGCCATAGACAGGACGAACTCGGTCATGCCGACAATGCTCGCATGCACCGGCAGCCACTCCTCGGCAAAGCGGATCAGCGCCCGCAGAACCACTGTGACCAGCAGCGACACCAACATCACGAAACCGATCGCAAGCACCACCGCCAGGGACAACAGCCGGTTTTTCGCCAGGATAAGCAGCCCGCTGCGAGTGGGGCGTGCGACCACGCCCCAGATGGCATTCAGGGAGAGCTGCATCTGCGCGAACACGGTGGTGGCACCCACCAGCATGGCGGCCACGCCTATGACGGTCGGCAGCCAGCCCGCCTGCTCCAGGCGCGACGCCGCCACCGCCTGTTCCACCGCCTCGGCCGCATCGGCGCCGATGGCTCCTTCGAGCTGCCCCACGATCTGCCCCTGAGCAGCGTCCTGCCCCAGCACCACGCCAATAATGGCAATGGCGATGATCATCACCGGCGCCAGGGAGAACAGGGTGTAGAACGCCAACGCGCCCGCGTAAGCGAAGGCGTTGCGGTCCAGCCAGAGCTGGACCGTGTCCTTGAGCACCGTGAACCAGAAGCGGCCTGCAGCCAGGGGCATATCTGTTCCTCCTAAGCGGTCGCGAGTGGCCGTTCCCGCCCGGTCAACCACGCTTTGAGCCGCGCGGCCGCATCGTCGATGACCAGGTAGAGGCAGGGCACGACCACGAGCGTGAGCAGCATGCCCATGAGCAGCCCGCCGATCACCGTCAGCGCCAGGGGCTGCATGATCTCGGTCCCGGCGCCCATGCCCACGGCCAGTGGCGTCATGCCCAGCACCGTAGTCAGGGTAGTCATCAGAATCGGCCGCAGGCGCAGCCCACCGGCGGCGACGGTCGCCCGCGCAACGGACAGCCCGGCGTTTCGACGCCCCAGTTCAATGTACTCCACCAGCAGTATGGCGTTGTTCACGACGATGCCGATCAGCAGGATCATGCCGATGAGCACTGGCGCGGAGACCACTGTCCCCGTGGCCCAGAGGATCGCGGTGACGCCGATCATCGACAGCGGCGCCGCACTGATGATCACCAGCGGATTGCTAAGCCGCTCGTACTGGACCGCCAGCACGACGAACACCAGGAACACGGCCAGCAGAATCACCGTTCCCAGTTCCCTGTTGGTTTCCTGGATGGTCTCCCACTGACCGCCGTAGATCAGGCTGTAGCCTTCGGGCAAATCCAGCCCCTCAAGTCGGGCATCCACCTCCGCCATGACGCTGCCCACATCGTTGACGTCGGTGTTGATGTCGCCGCCAACCCGCACGAGCCGGTTCTGATTCTCACGTTCGATGTGCGCCGGGCTGTCGCCAATACGGAACTCGGCCACATCCCGCAGCTGGATCGGTTCGCCGTTGTGCCGGAACAGCAGCAGCTCGCCGAGGGTTTCGATGTCCTGGACCTCGTCCCGGGGCAAGCGCACGCGCACGTCGTACTCCTGGTTGCGGGTCATGAACTGGGTCGGCACCGCCCCGTCCACGGCATTGCGCACGGACTGCCCCACATCCGAGACGCGCAACCCCAGGTCCGCCGCCCGCTCCCGGTCCACCCGCACATTGAGCATGGGGCTTTCGTCTTCGCGGCTGAGCTCGACGCCTTCGAGGCCGGGGATGCCCTCCAGCCGCGAGGTAATTTCCCGCGCCGCGGCGCCCATGGTCTCCAGATCCTCTCCCATGACTCCGATCATCAGATCGTCACCGCGCGTGGCGAACCGCAGCCCGTCAATGCGCGGCGGCCGCACGCTGATGCGGGCACCGGGGATGTCCAGCGCCTCCAGCCGTTGCTGTGCGTCCTCCACCCACCGGCCGGCGGGCATGTCCGGCCGCTCTCCGGCCGGCGCCAGCTGCACCCGGCTGCGTGCCGTGGATGGCCGCTCGTTGATGATGCCACCGCTGAAGTGGCCGCCAACGATGGTGAACATACTCTCCACGTGCGGCATCGCCTGGATTTCCTCCTCCACCAGGCGCTTGGCGGCGTCGGTGTCCCGGGGCGACGTGCCGGGCGGCAGGAACAGGCGCACGTTGACGTTGCCGTCATCCACCTGCGGCAGGAACTCGTTGCCCAGGTCGGTGAAGACCGGCACGGCTGCGGCCATGGCCACAGCCGCGCTGGCGATGACGCCCCAACGCCAGCGCAGGATACACGGCATCACGCGGCGGTAGCCCCCACGGGTGCGATCCATGAGCCAGTTAAAGCCCCGGAACGGGGCTGTGTCGCCCAGATGGCTACGGAACCGGACGCCGCCAAGCACCGCCGCCAGCATGGGAACCAGCGTGACCGCGGCGGCCAGCGTGGCGACGATGGCGAAGGAGATGGTGAGGATCAGCTCCCGGAAGATTAGCGACGCCACGCCGGTGATCAACAGGAACGGCAGCACCGCCGCCAGGTTGGTGGCCGTGCCGGCGGTGATGGCGGAAATCACCTCCCGGGAGCCGTCGTGGGCGGCATCCCTGGCGGATTTGCCCAATTTGTCCCGATGGCGGGAGATGTTCTCCAGCATGACGATGGCGTTGTCCAGCAGCAGGCCGACACCCAGGGCCAGCCCGCCCAGACTCATGATGTTCAGGGTCAGCCCGCCCGCGCCCATCATGGCGAACGTGGCCATGATGGCGATGGGGATGGACAGCCCGATCACGAACGCCTTGCGCAGGCTGCCGAGGAAGAACAGCACCATCAGCATCGCCAGGGTACCGCCGAGCACTGCCGCGGTGGCGACGCCGGTGACGGCGCCACGAACGAAGAACGCCGGGTCGCGCGTGGTCTGGAAGCGAATATCCTCCGGCACGAAGCCCGAGCGCTCCAGGCCGGCCATGGTGTCGTTGAGGCTGTCGACCACCTCCACGGTATTGGCCGCAGGCAGCTTGAATGCGGACACCTGGGCGGCGGACACGCCATTCAGGCGGGCGAGCACGCGCTGCTCCTGGAAGCCGTCGCGCACCTCCGCCACATCGGTGATGGGCACATGCTGGGCATTGTTGCCCGGCATGGGCAGGAGCACATTGCGGATGTCGTCCACGGACGTGAACAGCCCGTCCGTTTTCGCCATCACGTCGAAGGAGTCGGAGGTGACCCAACCGGCGGCGATGTCGGCGTTCTCGCGCGCCAGAGCATCCAGCAGATCATCGAACCCCATCCCGTAGGAGCGCAGGCGCGCCTGGTCGGCGATCACCTCCATCTCGCGCACCATGCCGCCGGCGGCCTCCACCCCCGAGACGCCGTGGATGGCGATCAACTGGGGCACGAGCTGGTTGTCCACCCAGTCCCGCACCGCCGCCTCGGAGCGCACACTGGAACTGAACCCGGCCTGCCAGACCGCGTCCTGGGAGGCGTCGAACTTGTACAGCCGCGGAGGCTCGATGTCGGGCGGCAGCTGGGTGCGGGCCAGCTCCAGATGGCGCGAGGCATCCTGCAGCGCCACGTCCAGGTTGGTGCCGAACTCGAAGAACAGGTTGACGTTGGTGCGCCCCTGGGAGGCGCGGCTGTCGATGGTGACCAGATTCTCGGTGGCGGCGAGCTCGCGCTCGAGCACGCGTGTGACCTGCTCCTCCATGACTTCCGGCGCCACGCCCGGGTAGTTCACGGTCACCCGGATCTGCGGGTACTCCACATGGGGCAGCAGATCCACCGGCAGTCGATCGAGAAAGAACAGCCCCAGAACGAACACCACCGACGCCAGCGCCAGCGTGCCGATGGGCCTGCGGATGGCGGCATTGGCCGGACTTCTACGGTGCCGGGTGATGCGTTCCATGGCGTACTACCTGTTCGTGGCGGCGGGTCAGTCCCGCCAGGTGACGATGCGCACGGCGTCACCGTCCTGCAGATCGCCGGGGTTGCTGGCGAGCACCACGTCGCCCGGCTCCAGCCCGTCGCGGATCTTCGTCCACTCGCCGCGGGAGATGCCGGGTTCCACCGCCCGCTCCACCAGGCGCTCGTCCTCGATGACGAACACGAACCGCCGCCCGTCCCGGTCACTAATGGCATCGGCCGGCACGACCAGCACGTCATCGCGCCGGTCAATTGCCATGCGCATCCGCCCCAGGAACCCGGGCCGCACACCGTCAGCGGCGGCATCCGCGGGCAGCGACACCTCGACGGTGACCAGCCGGCTGTCATGGGACGCCATGGGAAAGACTCTGCGCACTTCGCCGGTAAACTCACGCCCCGGCATGGCGTCCAGCCGGATGGGGACGGACATGCCGGCGCTGAGATGCACGACATCCCGCTCGGACACGCCCGGTCGCATGACCAGTTCGTCCATCACCGCCAGTTCGAACAGGGTCTGCCGGGCATCCACCGCCTCGCCCGGCTCCACGTAGCGCGCGGTAACCACGGCGTCACGGGGCGCCTCGACCCGCCCGAACGCCACGCGACTCTCCCACAGTCGGCGCTCGCTCTCCGCCACCAGCACGGCCGCCTCGTCGCGCTGCAGCTGCGCCGCGCTGGCAACGCCCTGCTCGTTGAGTTCGCGGGTACGTTCGTACTGGCTGCGGACATCCCGTTCCTGGGCCCGGGCGCGGGCCAGTTCCGCCTGCTCTTCGGAAACGTCCAGCCGTGCCATCACGTCGCCCGCCTCAACCCGATCACCGACTTCCGGGCCGACCTCTTCCAACGTTCCGTTCGCCCGGCTGGCCAGCCGGATCTGCACCCGCGGCTGCACGGTGGCCGACACGGACAGTCGGCGCGACAGGTCGCGCGGCTCCATCTCCACCGCGGCCACGGGTGTACGCTGCTGCTCCTCGGATTCGGCCTGCTGCGGCGCGTCGTCACACGCCGCCAGCACCATCGCCGCCAGGATGACCAGACAGAGCGGAATGGTGCGGGTCGCGATGCCCGGTCCCGGCATGGTTGGCTGCCCCCCTCTAACGCTCTGAATGCCCGCCATTCAGACGCGTCTGGCCCTTGGTCACCGGGACGGCAGACAGGTTCACTGCTCGCCGAGCAAACGGGTCGCCTCGACCGGCGTCAGCTCCAGCCCGGCGAGTTCCGCGAGATCGTTGGTCCGGATCATGGACTGGATCTCCTCGACGTACGCCGCGCCCCGCTCCGAATAACGTTCGAGCCCCGTCGCCAGACGCATGCCGGAGAGTCCGCCACCGTCGGCCCGGGCCTGCTCCCGAACGTCCCGGAGGCCGCTGTAGGCGTCACCCACGTTGATGGTATAGAGATAATTGCGCACCGAGGCTCGCAGGTTCGGGAACACGCGCACAAAATGCGTCGCCCCCGCGGCGCGTCGCTCCGGCACGATGCCGCGGTTCTCATGCCACGTCCACACGCCGAAGAGGTTGTTCGCCTCCCGGGTGAACCGCGACTGGCCCCACCCACTCTCGTTGGCCGCCTGGGCCAGGGCCATGTCGGTCGGTACCACATCCACGCGGCGCAGCAACTCCTCCCGGAAGGCAGCGCTGTTGGGATCTCCATCCACGCGGAAGCGCTCCGCCAGCGTCTGCAGCAGCCTTGCCTCGCGGGAATCCGGTGCCACTTCACCCTCGGCGAAGATCATCTGGATCCGCTCGCGCGTGGCCAGCATGATCTGGTTCTCCGCGACCACCAGCGGCAACAGTGAGCGGAAGAACAGCGACTTGCGTTCGTCCACGGTGAGGTCGCCCAGTGGCGGGAATGCACGCACCGACACCGCGGGCACGGTGGATCCCGGCGGCCATTCGTAATCAACGGCGGCGAAGGCCTCCCCCAGCTCGTCGGCCGAGCCGGCGCGAAGCTCCACCAGCGGCGGCAGTACATCCTGACGCTCATCGTAGGTGATGTCCGCCGGCAGCTCGGGGATCTCCTCGGGCAGTTCCTCATCGCGCTCCAGCAACCCGGCCGGCGGCGGGGTCTCGTCGCTCTGCAGCAACGACCAGCCAGCCAGTACCAACAGCACCGCCAGCCCAACCATGCCCGCCAGAACCCAGCGCCGGTGCTCGGTCACGCGCTCCAACCACCCGGAACCTTGTTGTGTCACCTCAATCCTCCCGCGGCATCGGCCGCCTGGTCATTTCCCCTGCGTGCCCGGCCGGGCACTCAGTGTGATGGTCACCTGCCGGCGCTCACCGTTCCGCAATACGGTCACCGTGGCCTCGTCGTCCGGCTGCGTTGCTTCGAGGCTCGCGAACAGCTCGGCGACGCTTGTGGTGGGCTCGCCGTTGACGGCGACGATCACGTCGCCGCCCATGGGCACACGGTGCGGCCCGTGACGCACCTGGCGCCGACTGTCACCGCCGCGCAGGCCAGCTGCCTCCGCCTCGCTTCCGGGTTGAACATGCGTCACCAGAATGCCCTGGCGGACGGGCAGCCCGCCGGCTGACGCCAGCGACGGGGTCAACGCCAGCCCGCGCACATCGATCCAGCCCCGGGTCACGCGCCCCTCGCGGAGAATCTGCCCGACCACGCGGTCCACGGCGTTCACCGGCACCGCCAGGCCGATGCCGACGCTGCCCGGCCCGGGGGAGACCATCATGGTGTTCACGGCAATCACCCGCCCGCGCGAATCCAGCAGCGGACCGCCCGAGTTGCCGGGGTTGATGGCCGCGTCGGTCTGAACGAGATCCCGCATGATGAATCCCGAGCCCGTCTGCACGGGGCGGTTCAGTGCCGAGACCACACCAGTGGTCAGCGTCCCTTCTAGCCCGAACGGGTTCCCCAGCGCGTACACGCTCTGACCGACCTGCAGCTCGTCACTCCTGCCCCGGGGCAGTGTCGTCAGCTCGCGGCCCTGGGGGTCGAACCGCAGCACCGCCAGGTCCAGCTCCGGATCCGTGCCCACCACCTCGGCGCGGTAGAGACTGCCGTCGTAGAGCGTCACGATCAGGCGCTGACCGCGCTCGACCACGTGGTGGTTGGTGACCACCGTCCCGCGCTGATCGATGATGAACCCGCTACCGGTACCGGAATCCGGGAACGGCCGGCCGAACCGCGTGCGATAGGCGCTCAGCGTGGTGATGTTGACCACGCCACGGATCCGGTCGCGGTAGACGCTGACGGTATTGATCTCGTCGTCCTGCAGCCCATCGGCACGCAGCGGTGGCTGCGGACGCTCCTGCGGTACGCCTTCTGTGAACGGAAACGGCACGCGATCCAGCAGCTCCGGCGCCGGCCGGGGCGGCTCGGTGGTGGCGCAGCCCGCAACAGCGAGCACGCAAGCCGCAACAAGCAGCGCGCGGCAGGCGGATGATGGAAAAACCATACGGGGTGGCCCTTGGCCGACGGTCCACTCAGGGTCACGAACCTGGCGCCGCATTGCAACTCCCGGTGACGCTCCCGCCGCCCCACTCCGTTACAATCACGGATAACGGCACACCCACTGAACAGGAGCACGCCATGGCCGCGGACACCCCGACCGGCGATCTCATGCTGCGCACCCTGGCCATGCCGGCGGACACCAACCCGTCGGGCGACATCTTCGGCGGCTGGCTGCTGTCACAGATGGACGTGGGCGGCAGCCTGCTTGCCGCCGAGTACTCGCGGGGCCGGGTCGCCACGGTGGCGGTGGAATCCATGAAGTTCCACCTGCCCGTGTACGTGGGCGACGTGCTGTGCTGCTACGCCAGCATGCACCGCGTCGGCCGCACCTCCATGACCGTGGATGTGCAGGCCTGGGTCCTGCGCGCCGGTGACCAGCAGCGTGAACGCCTGCTGGTCACCGAAGGCCTGTTCACATACGTGGCCCTTGACGCCGACGGCCGGCCGCGCCCGGTCAAGGACTGATCCGTGACAGTCACCATCGACGCCATCCGCGAAGCGGCCGGGAAGCTCGAAGGCAGCATCCAGTGCACCCGCTGCGACCGCTCCCGCACTCTCTCGGCCATGCTTGGCGCGGAGCTGTACCTGAAGTTCGAGAACCACCAGTTCACCGCGGCGTTCAAGGAACGCGGCGCGCTGAATCGCCTGCTGGCACTTTCGCCGGAGGAAAGGGCGCGGGGCGTCATTGCCATGTCCGCGGGCAACCACGCCCAGGCACTGGCCTACCACGCCAGCCGGCTCGGGATCGGCGCAACCATCGTCATGCCCCGGCACACGCCGAACATGAAAGTCGCCAACACGCGCCGTTTCGGCGCCGACGTGCGGCTGGAAGGTGACGGCGTCGCCGAGGCCGGCGCCTTCGCCGAGCGCCTCGCCGCCGAACGCGGTCATGTGTTCGTCCACCCCTATGACGACGACCACGTCATTGCCGGCCAGGGCACCATTGCGCTGGAAATGCTGGCGGCCGTACCGGACCTGGATACCCTGGTGGTGCCCATCGGCGGCGGCGGCCTTATCGGTGGCATGGCCGTCGCCGCCCGCGCGATCAAGCCGGACATCGAAATCATCGGCGTGCAGAGCAGCCGCTTTCCGGCCATGAAACAGGCCATCGCCGGCGATCCCGTGTCCACGGGGCCGGCGACCATTGCCGAAGGCATCGCCGTGAAGGTGCCCGGCCAGCGCACCCTGCCCCTGATCCGCGACTTGGTCTCCGACATCCTGCTGGTGGAAGAAGCGCACCTGGAGCAGGCCATTCTCCTGCTCCTGGAGATCGAGAAGACGGTGGTGGAGGGCGCGGGCGCCGCCGGCCTCGCCGCGATCCTGGCGCACCCGGAGCGATTCCGCGACCGGCGCGTGGGCACCGTGCTGTGCGGGGGCAACATCGACCTGCTGCCCCTGTCATCGGTAATCCAGCGCGGCCTCGTGCGCACCGACCGTGTGGTGCGGGTGCGCGTGGGCGTGCCGGATGTACCCGGCGCCCTGGCGGACCTGACGCGGGTGCTGGCCGACCACAACGCCGGCATCATCCAGATCGCGCATCAGCGCCAGTTCACCGATCTACCCCTGCGAGCGGTGGAGGTGGAGACCACCCTGGAGACCCTGGGTGCCGATCACACCCGGGAGCTGATCCAGGCATTGCGCGACCACGGCTACGACCCCGTGCTGCCCGACCGGGCGGATCACCCTGACATGCACCCGGACGAACGGCGCAGTACGCCATGAGGCGGCGCCGACACGGTCGGCGACTGGCAAGTCTGGCCGCCGTTCTCGCCATCTTCACGGCAATTTTCGCCAGCAACGTCCCCACGCCGCTGTACGCGGTGTGGCAGGTGCATTGGGGCTTCACGTCCACGGCGCTGACGGCGGTGTTTGCGGTGTACGTGGTGGGCGTCATCGCCATGCTGCCCACCATCGGCGCCCTGTCGGACCTGGCCGGCCGCCGCGAAGTGCTGGTGCCCGGCCTGCTCTGCATCGCGGCGGCAAGCATCGTGTTCGCCGTGGCCGCCGACATCTACTGGCTCGGCGCCGGCCGCCTGCTCACCGGCGTGGGCACCGGGATCGTCACCGGCACCGCCACGGCGGCCCTGGTGGAGCTGGATCCCGACAACAACTGGGTGCGCGCGGCGGCCATCTCGGCGCTCACCTTCACGGCCGGTGCCACGGCCGGGCCGCTGTTCAGCTCCGCCCTGCTGCACCTGGATCTCTGGCCGCTGGTCACGCCGTTCATGGTGGTGGGCTGCCTGGCACTGACCACGGCCGTCCTTCTCGTATCCGTACGCTGGCCCCGGCGAATCGGCCGCAAGCGGCCCGGCTTTCGCCTGCGGGACTGGCGGCCCACGCGTCTGTCCGTGCCCCGCCCCATTCTCGGCAGCTTTCTGTTCGCCGGTGCCGCCATGTGCCTGTCCTGGTCGGCGGGCAGCCTGTACGCGTCCCTGGGGCCATCGCTGGCGACCGAGCTGGTGGCTATCGACAATCGCGCGCTGGCGGGGCTTTATGCCGCCGCGTTCCAGCTCGTGGCCGGCATCGGTCAGTTCGCTGCCCGGCGTCAGGAGCCGCGGCAGACGCTGCTGTTCGGCCCCATTCTCCTGGCGGCCGGCATGACCATCTGCGTCACCGGCATCGTGCTGGTCTCGCCGCTGGTCTTCGCGCTCGGCACGGTCACCACGGCGTTCGGGGCCGGCGTCACGGCCATCGGCGCGGTGGCAACGGTCAGTCGCGAGGCACCGGCGGAACGCCGGGGCGAGATCGTTTCCAGCTTCTACGTGCTGGCCTACCTGACCATGGCCTCGGTGGTGCTTGGGGTGGGCTCTGCCAGTGACTGGATCGGCCTGCGGCAGACCATGGTCGGCCTGGGTGGTCTCACCCTGCTGGCGGCGGGTATGGTGATCGCAGTGGGGCTGCGCAGCGGCCGCGCCGGCGTCCGCCGGCCCTCGCAGCCCGCCGCCGACAGGAACAACTCACGACAACCCGAGGCATGACACCATGCAATACCTGCACACCATGGTCCGGATCAGCGATATCGACGACTCCCTCGATTTCTACTGCAACAAACTCGGCATGGTGGAAATCAGCCGCAGGGAGGTGAAAGCCGGCCGCTTCACGCTGATCTTCCTGGCGGCGCCGGAGGACGCGGAACGGGCCCGGGAGGACAAGGCGCCCATGATCGAGCTGACCTGGAACTGGGATCCGGAAGAGCTGGACGGCGGCCGCAACTTCGGCCACCTGGCCTATCGGGTCCAGGACATCTACGCTCTGTGCCGGTCGCTCATGGACGCCGGCGTCACCATCAACCGCCCGCCCCGCGACGGCCGCATGGCGTTCGTGCGCTCGCCGGACGGGGTCTCCATCGAGCTGCTGCAAAAGGGCGACCCGCTGCCGGAGCAGGAGCCGTGGAAGTCCATGGAGAACGTCGGGACCTGGTAGCCCCATGGGCGTTACGGATTGGCCGGGCGGGTATGCCGGAACGGGTGGGCGCCGGACCTGAAGGTCCGGCCTACGCCCGAATAACCCGAATAACCCGAATAACCGGGACATCCGGGCATTCGTAGGGTGGACCTTCAGGTCCACCGAACCATCACACGACGATCCACCCCACGGTCGCGTTACTGCGTCGGGTCGTCGCCTACCTGCACCAACAACTTGCCGAAATTCTTGCCGGTGAGCAGCCCCTGGAACGCCGACACGGCGTTCTCCAGCCCCTGCACCACGTCGTTGCGGTACTTGATCTCACCGCTCTTCACCAACGGCGCGACGGTCTTGAAGAACTCGCCGCGGCGCTCCGCGTGGTCGAACTGGATGAAGCCGCGCACGGTCAGCCGCTTGGTCAGGATGTGACGCATGAAACCCGAGAGTTTGTCCGGGCCTTCCGGCGCGCTGGTCTCGTTGTAGTGGGCGATCAGGCCGCACACGGGGATGCGTGCGAACTCGTTGAGCAGCGGCAGCACCGCCGCCTGCACCTTGCCGCCCACGTTCTCCCAGTAGATGTCGACACCGTCCGGGCACGCCGCCGCCAGATCCTGCTCGAAGGTCGGGGAGCGGTGATCGACACAGGCGTCAAACCCCATGGATTCGGTAACAAACCGGCACTTGTCCGGCCCGCCGGCAACCCCCACGGCCCGGCAGCCCCAGTGCTGGGCGAGCTGGCCGACCACCTGCCCCACGGCGCCGCTGGCGGCAGAGACGACCACCGTCTCGCCTTTCTGCGGCCGGCCGTGCTCCACCGTGCCCACATAGGCAGTAAAGCCGGGCATGCCGAGTACGCCCACGGCAGTGCTGATCGGCGCATCGTCCGGGTTGAGGCGTTTCAGCCCTTTGGGATTGACGGCGGCATAGGCCTGCCAGCCGGTGTGCGCCAGGGCCAGATCGCCGGCCTGCCAGTCCGGGCTGCGCGATTCCACCACTTCGCAGACCGTGCCGCCCTCCATGACGCCGCCCACTTCCACGGACTGCGCATAGGACTTGGCGGCACTCATGCGCCCGCGCATGTACGGGTCCAGGGACAGGTAAATGGTACGCAGCAGGACCTGGCCGTCGGCCGGTTCGGGCATGGGCGCCGACTCCAGCTTCAGGTGCGACTCGTCGGGCATGCCTTCCGGGCGTGCGGCCAGCACAATGCGTTGATTCTCTGCCATTGGTGTCGTTCTCCCCCTTGGTATTCGATAAAGCCTTGGATCGGGTCACTGAGCATAGCAGCAATGCGCCACCGCACGAGAGACGCGCGCCGCTGCCACCCTTGATCTGCGTCAACGGACCTCCCGGGCGGTCGTGGTCTACTGCCCGGCATGGCGCGTTAGCAATCGACCGGCCGTCGGGCCGCCGGAGGACTCCATGAACGCCTGCATTCAGGACATCATCGTGCCGGTGGACGGCTCGGATCATGCCGGCGCCGCCGTGCGTTACGCTTCCCGCATGGCGCGCACGCTGGATGCCGACATCCATCTCGTGCACGCCTTCCCGGGTTCCATTCAGCACGTGATGGAAACCCTCGGCCGCAGCCCGGGAGACGCCAGCGCCGAGCGGCTCACCGCGGAAGCCTTCGAGACCCTGCGCAATGGCAGCGCCCGCCGCGCATTCCAGCACGCCCGCGAGTACCTGGGGGCTGCCGACAACGTCACCGAGCACGTCCTCGACGGCAAGCCGCCGTCTGCCATCGCGGCTTTCGTGGGCGACGGCCACGACGTCCAGGTGGTCATGGGCCGCCGCGGGCTTGGCCGTGTGCAGGAGCTGTTGCTCGGCAGCGTGAGCGAGCGTGTCATCCAGAGCGTCCGGCAGCCGGTGACCGTGGTCACGGCCGGTCGGGAATCGGTGGAGGCCCGCGACGGCGGGCCCGTCCCCTTTGTCGTGCCGGTGGACGGCTCCCGTCCGTCCGGCAAGGCAGCAGAATACGCGGCCCGACTCGCCGCACGCAGTGGCGCCGCCATTCACCTGCTGCACGCCTTCCCGGGGCTAATGGGCATCGACCCCAGTCACAACGCCATGATCTCCACGACGGGGACAGACGCAGTATCACGCCGCACGCTCAGCCAGATGGCGCGGCAGAGCGCCGAGGATGCGTTCAGGACCGCCCGCGATGCCATGGGCGACGCCCTGGACGCGGACACGGATGTGGTCCACGTTCGTCGCCACGACAACCCGGCGCGGGCCATCAATCAGTATGTGCGGGACCTGGGCCCGGCCGAGGTGGTCTTGGGCCGGCGCGGCCTCAATCGCATCGAGTCCCTGCTGGGAAGCGTGAGCCAGCGCGTCATTCACGGCGCAGCCTGTCCGGTTACCGTGCTCGGGTGAGAACTGGTTGATTGAATCGTTGATCGCTTCCGGTCAAGCTTCAGGCTCCATATCCGAAGCTGATCCGCGAGCACCGCTTCAGTGCGGGTACTGACGCAGGATACCGACACCGCAACGACGCGCCTTGCCCGCCTCACCCACTGGCTGCGCGCGGTGCATACAGCCGCCTACCTGGATGCCAAGGGCGTCTACCTGGGGCGGTTCTCCGTTGTCGCAACCTTTATCGCGGCGCTCTTCGTGATCAGCAACCTGGCCTGGGACTACGCCATCGACCCGGGCAACATGGGCAGCGTCGCCTGGATTCGACTGTTCCAGACCGCTTCAGTGATCCTGCTGGGCGCGATCATGCTGGCCAATCCGGCCCACAATGCGCACAGCAGCCTGAAACGAGACGCCGAGACAGACACTCTCACCGGCATCCCCAATCGCCGCTGCTTCCTTCGCGTGGGCGAACACCTGGTGGAGCGGGCGGCGCTCGAACGCAGGCCAATGAGCGTGATCTTCATCGACGTGGACCACTTCAAGGCGATCAACGACGACTATGGACACATCTGCGGCGACCATCTGCTTCGACAGATCGCGGCTCGCATCGAACGATGCACCCGCATCGAGGATCTGGCCACCCGATTCGGCGGCGAAGAGTTCGCCATCATCCTACCAGGCGCGGACGCGGCAACGGCACGGATGCTGGCAGAGAAGATCTGTGAGCAAGTCGCGGAGAGGCCGTTCCAGGGGCCGAACGGCACCGATCATGCCATCCCCGTTACCGTGAGTGTCGGTCTGGCATCGGCAGCTCCCGCTATGGAGGCCGTCACCCTCCAGGAACTGACCAGGCGCGCCGACGACGCGGCGTACCGCGCAAAGCGCGCCGGCCGCCACCGGGTGGAGATCCACCAGGGCTGAGCGGACGCGCAGCCGATACTCCGGGCCAGTACCTGATGACTCCTGGCTCCACTGGCCATCCGCCTGCCCCGCCCGAAAACCCGCCAGCGCGGCATCGCAACACGTTGCTTTCAAAAGCAATCCTGTTTGACATCCATAAGAACCTGGCATTAAATGACGAATGAGTCATGTCTCATGTAATGCGACTGACTTCGACAAAAACACCAAAGCGCCGACGCAGACGCGTTCGATTGCCTGACCGGCGCACAATGAGGAGAAGAACAATGACGATAAGGACAAATCCGACCAGTTCCTGGCGCCTGTTCACCTTCGCCGCCCCTCTGGCGGCCCTGGTGCTACTCTTCTCGCCGTTCGACCGTGCCATTGCCATCGACTGCGGCCCAGGCTTTGAAAGCTTGCCCGGCTGCAGCGACTCCGGCAGTGACGAGGGGGGCTCCAGCGGTGGTGACGCAGCAGAGGGCGCCTGGAGCGAAGAGACCATCGCCGGCATGAACGTACAGATCTACATGCCCGATTCCGAGCCCGTGCTCGGCGACGAACGCGCACTGATGGTCAACCTGCACGGCTGCACCCAGACAAACACCGACCTGATGAACGCCGGCAACTGGGAGGCCACGGCCGATGAGTTCGGCATGGTCGTGGTCCTGCCCAATGCCCCTGGCGGCGGCGTGCTGCTCGGCTGCTGGGACTACTACGACAGCAACCACACGCGCACCAACCGCCACAACGGTAACCTGCTGGACCTTGTGGGCGAGATGCTCGACCGCAACGACATGACGGTAGACCCCGATCAGGTCTACATCAGCGGGCTGTCCTCCGGTGGCTCGCAAGCCATGGTGATGGGCTGCCTGGCACCGGACGTCTTTGCCGGCTTCGGCAACAATGCGGGCCCGACGGTGGGCACTGGTTCCGGGGATATCGGCTTCGTCTCCACCAGCGAGGCCCAGGGCCGCAACACCTGTGAAGACTTCGCCGGCAACAACACCTCCGAGTTCGACACGCAGATCGCTTCCGTGATCTACGGCGACAATGACGACATCGTTGCCCCGGGCTACAACCCGCTGAACGCCGACATCATGGCCAGCATCTACGGCGCCGATGCCACTTCGCCCTTCAGCCTGGACGACCTGCGCGGCAACAATACCAGCGGCTCCGGCACCCTGTTCGAGGATGCCGACGGGCCGCGGGTGTCACTGATCCAGAACACCGGGATGGGGCATAACTGGCCGGCCGGTGCCGGCAACGGTGGCAGCTACATCACCAGCAACAGCATCGATTACCCCCATTACCTCACCACCTACCTCTTCGCCAACAATCGCCGTATTGATGATGCGCCGGACGATCCCGGTAACGGCGACGATGGCAACGGGGATGATGGTAACGGTGACGACGGCAACGGCGATGATGACAACGGCTTTGCCTGCACCGAGACCACCAGCAGCACCTATGACCACGTCGAGGCCGGCCGTGCCTACCAGTCCGGTGGCACCGCCTACGCCCAGGGCTCCGATGACAACCTCGGCCTGTGGAATCTCTTCAATGAGGCGACGCTGGCGGAAACCGACGAGGGGTACTTCGAAGAGGGCACTTGCCCGTAAGCTCTGACCCTCGATCAGATTGGCTCGCGCCCGGTGCGGATCCCGGCGATGCCGCTCCGGGCGATTACATTTCAGGAGCTGACCCGGTGCGCCGGCCGCAGCCGGGCGGAGATCCACCAGGGCTGGGCGAACGCGCGCAGATCAATCGCTCGTGTCCACCGGCGTGTCATCCCGGCCGCCCCACTCCGTCCAGGAGCCGTCGTAGACGGCCACATCGTCCCGGCCCAACCGGTGCAGGGCAAACGCCAGCGCACAGGCGGTCACACCACTGCCGCAGCTACACACCACCGGTTTGTCGTCAGTGCCCGAAAACAGCTCGGCGAGCGTGTCCGTGTCGTGCATGCGCCCGGTGGCGGGGTCCACCAGACGATCGGCCGGCAGGTTGCGCGCCCCCGGGACATGCCCACCGCGAACCCCTGGGCGGGGCTCAGGATCACGTCCCGCAAACCGCCCCTCTGGCCTGGCATCCAGCATGACCGCCTCACCGGAGCCGAGGTTGCGCTGCACGTCTTCAAGGCGCCACACGTGATCCGGCTGGAACCGCGCCTTGAACGCCCGCGGCTCGACGGGCACATCCCCGGCCTCCAGCGGCTGGCCAGCCCGCACCCATGCCGGCAGGCCGCCATCGAGAATGGACACCTGCTCGTGGCCGAAGACCCGGAACATCCACCAGGCCCGGGCTGCCGAGAACAGCCCTCGCGTGTCGTACACCACCACCTGGCTGTCGTTGCTGATGCCGAGCGCACCAACGGCACGGGCGAAGTCCGCCGCTGCCGGCAGCGTGTGCGGGAGTTCGGCGTCCGGGTCCACGATCCGGTCGATATCGAAGAATACCGCGCCCGGAATATGCCCCTGCCCAAACTCTGCCACTGCATCACGTTTGGCGCTCGGCAGATGCCAGCTTGCATCAATCACGCAGACGCGCGCATCGCTCAGGTGGCGGGCCAGCCAGTCCACGCTTACCAGCGCGGAGAAATCGTCGGCGCCCATGGTTAGTTCCTCCATGCTCCTCCACTTACAGCTTATCACCTGGCCGACCATCATTCCTGCGGGGCTCCACCACGCCAACATCGCCAGACTCCCGCCTGACCACGACGCGTGGTCGGCAATCCTGCGGCAGAGCCGGCGCCTCTGATGACAGATGTCGGAATCTTTTACGCTCTCCGGCAAGAACCGGCGGAAAGGTCCCGATTTCAGTAAAGAAAGCTTTACACTCACATTGGTTCAGCTGTCCCACAACCCGGTCGTGGCACCCACCAAAATCGCCCCTACCGCCGCCATGCGCGCCTTTGAATTCACAACCAATTCGAATGGCTTGGCACTTGCATGGAGCGGTGTGCCAAATTCAAGAATAATCGGGTGTTTAGATGAGTAAAGCAAGAAAATGGGCAGCGCCTTTCGTATTCACGACCGTACTCTCCTTTCCTGGGGTCTTCCTGGCTGACACTGCCTCGGCAGCACGTATTGATGTGGGCGATTCAGCCACGGGACTGAATTGCATTCCTTTCGGCTGTGATCTGGCACACCAGACCCAGTACATCTACGGATCGGACCTCTTCGCCGATACGGTGAATATCGATGCCTTCGGGTTCTGGTCGGTTGCAGGGCAAGGCAACCTCGTCAGCGGGTCTTTCGACATCCGCTTCTCGGTCACAGACGCAGATCCCGCTGATACAAATCTGCCGTTGGAGGACAATTTTGGAGAAGTCGAGCACCACTTCACGCACCTGACACTGGATGGCGGCTCCGATCACCCGTTCAGCATCAGTGGGGAGAGCTTCCAGTACGACCCTGGTGACGGCAACCTGCTGATCGACATCCGGGCAGATGGCGACATCATCCACGAAGGCAGCTGGGCCAACTTCGCCGCAACGGCCCACGACGAGAGCACCGAGGGCATGTGGCGAGGCCGTACCAGGAGCGAGGATGACCCAGGGGTGCCGAGTGCGAACTGGGGCATGACAACGAGTTTCTGGGACCTGGCCCAGGACGATCCTGTCGCTATCCCCAACCCGAACAGCCTGGCACTGCTGATGGTGGGCCTGCTCAGCCTTTACGCAATGAACCTGAGGCCACGGGCATCCGGACGCAAGGGAAACTCTGAGTAATCCCCAAGGCACCGGCGGATTCTTCGTAAGGGTCACCGCCTGGCTCCAGGAGCGTGGCTTGGTCCAGAATCGTGATTGCCCGGCGGCACACATCAGCGGGCGCCGCCGGGCACAACGAGGCGGCTTTATGCCTCGGCTTTGCGCGAAGCGTTCCAACTACGATACGACGCGACAGAAGATACGCACCCCCCGTCCTCAAAGGGAGGAGCCCAGCCACTGCTCAGCCAGGTCTTCGGCAGTCATGGGGCGTGCAAAGAAATAGCCCTGAACCGCGTCAATACCGATCCTTCGAACCCACTCGTGCTCCTGCTGCGTCTCTATGCCTTCGGCAACCACCTTGCTGCCCAACGCCTGTCCAAGCGATTGAATCGACTGGAGAACAGCCCTGTTGTCCTGATGTTCGGGGAGGCCCTGAATGAACTCGCGGGCAACCTTGATCCAGTCTGCGGGCAGACGCCGGAGGTAAGCGAGGGAGCAGTAACCGGTACCGAAGTCGTCGATCGCAAGACTTACGCCTAAGCCACGCAACCGTATCAACGCCGCCTCACGATCTTTGTCGTCACCAACGAAGACGGATTCCGTTAGCTCGAATACCAGGTGTCCGGACGTGAGTTCGTATTCGGCGAGCAGGTCTCGCACGCTATGCACAAAGGCCGGGTCGTCCAGTTGCACGGCCGATATGTTCACGGTCACGGGCGGCGGATTCAGCCCGGCGGCCCGCCATCCATGGATTTCCCGACACACGGTTTCCAGCATCCACACGCCTATCTGGTTGATGCTGCCTCCCTCCTCGGCGGCCGGAATGAACTCCCGGGGCGAGACCTCTCCGAGGTGGGGGTGGCTCCACCGCAGAAGTGCTTCCGCCGCAACCAGCTGTTGCCCGTGAACATCGAACAGTGGTTGAAGCAATACGCGCAACTCGCCCCGGGTACCTGCCCCCGGGAGCGACTCGAGCAGTCGGAACTTGCGGTACGCGCGCTCGGACATGACCGGCGTATAATATGCGGTCTGACCACCACCTTTCGTCTTCGCCTGGTACATCGCAGTGTCAGCCGCCTGAATAAGATCATCAGCCGTCTGGCCGGCATGCGGACAGGTCGCGATGCCCATGCTGATGGATGCATCGAACTGATAGCCGGACACAACGCTGGGCGTTGCCAGCGCGTCATGGAGCTGATCCGCAAGCGCCAGCAAGCGGGCCTCATCGGAGACGTTCGGAATCAGGATCGCGAACTCGTCCCCGCCGTAACGGGCGACCACATTCCTGTCATCCAGGACAGCGCGAATCCTCGCACCGATTCTCTCCAGAATCTCATCACCAACACGGTGCCCAAGGGCGTCATTGATGGCCTTGAAGTTGTCCAGATCCAGGAAAAGTACGGCGAGGGGTCGCGGCGCATCGCCCGCATGTGCAGTCTTGAGCATTTCTTCGAGGCTCTCGTGGAACCACACCCGATTATTCAGCCCAGTTAACTGATCCCTGTATGCAAGGTCCTGAAGCCGGCGCTCCATGCCGACCCGATCGGTGATATCCCGGCCGGTTGCCACGAAGCACTCGACCGCACCGTCCCGCGATATCACGGGGGCAATGGTTTCTTCCGTGTAGATGGGCGATCCATCCTTGCGGCGGTTCTTGAAAACACCCGTCTGTGCGACACCAGTATCCGCGCTTTGACGCAGCACACTATCGAAGGCGCCTGCATGCTCGGCGGATGACAAGAGCTCACCAGGGCGCTCCCCTATCGCCTCCTCAGAGTCATAGCCCGTAATTCGCTTGAACGCCTCATTGACGTAAACAATCTGACCGCTGGTGCTCACAATCCACACCATGTCGGCAGTCTGCTCCAGAGCGCGAGCCTGCTGGCGCAGAGTCGCCTCCATTCTCTTGCGGCCACTCAGGTCACGAGCGATCGTCGAGAACCGCTGCACCGTTCCACCATTCCCATGATGGGCAATCACCACTTGATCCACCGGGATCTCTTCACCCAAGTGATTGCGCAAGGCCATTTCACCACGCCACATCCCGAATTCAGCTGCCTGAGGGAACGCCTGCTGAAAGAGCCGCGTTGCGGACCATTCGGGGTGCGACGCGCCGATATCAACCTCTGCCGCGTCCAGGTCCTCGGGAATGCCCAGAATGTTCCTCCCGGCAGCGTTCAGGTAGGTAACCCTTGCGTCTTGATCGGCCATGGCAACCAGATCAGGCGTACTCTCCAGAATCTCCAGTAGCCGTGCGATAGCCTGCTGTTGTTCGTGCTGACTGGCTATGTCTTCGATTACCGCCGCAAACAGTGGCTCCGGCTCCGTGGGCAGCCGCACGATGGCAGCCTGGACGATGATCTCCCGGCCCGTTCGGTGCCGGGCGCGTATTGCGGTACGTTCCCGCATCCAGCGAGCGCGCTGCCCGCTGGATACAAAGGCGTCAAGGTGCACCTTGTGCTGCTGGACCATGTCGTCGGGAATGAGCCAGTCCAGCGGAGCCCCCTTAAGCTCAGAGCTCTCGTAACCGAAAAGCCTTTCCGCGGCGCGGTTGAACAAACGAATGTGCTGAGTCGTGTCGATTGCCACGACCGCATGCGGAGTGGTCCTCCAAAGCAGCCGGGCAAGCTCGTTTTCGGTATCTTCCTCTGCGCTTGACATGACATCTCCGTCGAGTCCGAACGCCAACGCAGCAAGGCGGTTAAGGGTTCAGGACCATGATGAGAACCGGCGAACCAGGCCGGATGCGTCCCGTATCTCCGCGGCGAGCCGGTCCATGCTCTCGCGTGCCGCGGTGCACGATTCACAGAGTTCACCGGCAAGAACGTCAATGTTGCTCATGTTGCGATTGACTTCCTCGGCTGTGCTGCTCTGTTCCTCGGTGGCAGTCTTTATCTGCTTCGTGGCGTCCTGGAGCATAGCGACTTTCGCGTCGATACTTCCGAGTACGTCGTGCGCCCGTTCAGCGTCGTATTCGGTTTGCTGTGCCCTTTCAGTGCTGTGCTGCATAGACTCAACTGCTTCCCCTGCCGCCTGCTGCAGCGACTCGATAATCCCTTGCACTTCCTTGGTCGACGCTGCCGTACTATTGGCAAGGTCACGGACTTCATCGGCCACAACCGCGAACCCCCGCCCCGCATCGCCTGCCCGTGCCGCCTCGATCGCGGCGTTCAGCGCGAGCAGGTTGGTCTTCTCGGTTATCTGCTGGATGAGGGCCAGGGCGCCGCTGATGCGCTCCGTTTCACTGGCAAGCCGACTGACAACACTCGATGACGCCTCAATGTGGAGTTTGAGTTCGTGAAGAGATTCCTTGGTGTTATCCATGGCCTCCCGGCCCTGTGAGGCGGCATCGCGAGCATCACCGACAGTGCCCAGACCCTGTGACGAGCCACAGGCGACTTCGTGGACGGATTGAGCCATCTCCTCCATGGCGCCCGCGACCTGCTGCGTTTCGCTGGTTTGGTATTCTGCCTTCTGGCTTCCTTCATCAATGGCTCGCAACGCACTAGCCGCGGTGCTTTGTACCTTCAGCGTCGTGTCCAGAATGCGCTTGGTGATCGCCTGCACCTCAGTACGTCGACGCGTCAGGGCGACGTGAACTCGTGCATTCTCATCGTGACGACCGCAGTAAACGGCCTCAGCCAACGGGTCATCGACGACTTGCCGAGCCGCTCTCTCCAGATTTCGAAGCGGATTGAAAGCCCACCAGAGGCCTGCAAGGAATATCGTCGTACTCGCTGCCGCCACGAACACGACTGAACCTGCCGGTTGTGAATAGGCAGCAAGCGTAACCATGGGCGCACATCCGGCTAAGCATGTGGCAGCAACACGGCCCATGACCCCGGGACACCGCGCACGGCGCGTGACGTTGCTTACTCGGCCGCTCTCGGGTTCCGCACGTTTCAACTTCTCATAAAGCGCTGCTGCCCGCTCAACATCCTCCTCATCGGGCTTCTGGCGGATCGACTGGCACTCCTGGAGATTGCCATCGGCATCAAAGATGGGTGTCACATACGCATGAACCCAATAATGATCACCACTCTTGCAGCGATTCTTTACAATGCCCATCCAGGATTGACCTTTTTGCAGGGTCATCCAGAGTTCGAGAAACGCCTGCCTTGGCATATCCGGATGTCTAATTATATTATGCGGCTGACCTATTAATTCTTCCCTTTCGAATCCACTTATTTTGACAAACTCATCATTTACATGAGTGATTCTGCCATTGGAATCGGTTGTAGAGAGGATATTAGCATCCCTTTCTACATCGACTCGTTCTTGTGTGACTGGCTCATTATTGCGCATACAACCGCCCTCTTCTTTGAAAAGAAAGGAGTTGGGCATATCTGTCGCACGAGGCCTTCTGAGGCGGAAGACGCTTTTTTTCTAAAACCTCTTATAAAGGATTACATGCGTTTCTGGAACAAGTATTTTTCGCACCCATTACCATGGCTTGCATTATCGAAACGGAAGAACCCTTACTTGGAGGCTCCAGGATCAGACATGCGGCGCAGATGCCAGGGCGACATGGTCCTGACTCACTGAGGCCATCCAGGGAGGGCCCCACGTCGGTGACCCTGCTCCCCTTGAGGGCGGAGCGCACCACTGGCAAGCACAGCTCATCCTGGTTCGGCCACAGGCACTCTGTGACTATGTCACTGACGCCCCCCACTGCACCTGGCGCAGGATGTCGCGGTATAGTGCGCCGGGCCGAGCGGTCCGGCGCTTTGCGTGGTGATACTGGGAGTTGCCAAGCGTCATGACCGATCCATCGCAAGCGCGCTGCGCCACGCTGCCTCTTCCGCTGTTTGCCGCGGTCATGGGGTTGAGCGGTCTCGGGCTGGTCTGGCAGGCCGCCGGGGAACACTGGGGGTTGCCTGCGCCGATCGCCGGGGCTGTTGGTCTGGTGTCGGCGACGGTGTTCGTCCTGTTACTGGCAGGTTACGCCTGCAAGGCGGTCATCGCACCACGTGCCGTGCTGGAAGAGATCCGCCACCCTGTTCGCATCAACTTTCTGCCGGCGATCTCCATCTCGCTGATCCTTCTCGGTCTGCAGGCCCAGAGCACGACGCCCTCCGTCAGCCTCTGGTTGTGGGGGAGCGGGGCGGCACTGCACCTCATCCTGACGGTAGGCATCGTGACCCGCTGGCTCGGCGGCGAGCAGCCCGCGGCCGCCCTGAACCCGGCCTGGTTCATACCGGCCGTGGGTAATGTCCTGGTACCCCTGGCGGCGGCACCCGCGGGCTATGCCCAGCTGGGCTGGTTCTTCTTCGCCGCCGGCATACTGTTCTGGGTGGTCCTCGGTGTCATGGTATTCCATCGGCTGATCACCGGCCCGGCACTGGAGCCGCCCATGCGCCCGACGCTGGCCGTGCTTCTGGCACCCCCCAGTGTGGCCTTTCTGGCCTGGCACGCACTTACCGGTGACGTGGGGACAGCCGGTACGCTGCTGTTCTACGTGGCCGTAATGACGGCACTGCTGGTTGTTGCGCAGCTTCCGGCATTTGCACGCTTGCCCTTCTTCCCCTCCTGGTGGGCGTATACGTTCCCGGCGGCGGCATTCACGGTGGCGGTTTTTCATTATAGTGACGCCACCGGGGCCAACGTGGACATGCTCCTGGGGCTGTTGACCGGGGCCGTGACCATTCTGCTTCTGGGCGTGAGCGCGCTGACACTCCGCGCCCTGTACCGGGGCAACCTGAACCACTGAGACGCCTGCAACCGGAGGCCTGTACCGTGAAACGCAATGTGGAACTGGCCATCATCGGTGGCGGCACTGCCGGGCTCAGCGCCCTGAAAGAGGCTGGCCGCAGCACGCGGGACACGGTCCTGATCGACCCTGGCCCTCTGGGAACCACCTGTGCGCGGGTCGGCTGCATGCCGTCCAAGGCACTCCTGCACGCGGCGCGCGACGTGGCCGCCGCCCGGGAGGCCATTGACCGCGAGCACCTGGTCGACACCGCCATCGAGGTAGACGTACCGGCGGTGATGGCCCACGTCCAGACCCTCCGGGACCGATTCGCCGCAGTTCCCGCTGCCAGCGTACGCAAACTGGGCGAACGCTACATTGCCGGACAGCCACGTTTTCTGGATGCGCAGACGCTGGACGTCAACGGCGAGCACATTCAGGCGCGGCATATCATTGTGGCCACCGGCACCCGGCCGCTGATCCCGACGGCTTGGGCGCCCGTTTCGGACCGAATCCTCACCTCGGACACCCTCTTCGACCAAGCGGACCTGCCCGGACGCATCGCCGTGATCGGGCTCGGGCCCATCGGCCTGGAACTCGGGCAGGCCCTCGGCATGCTTGGTCTGGACGTGCATGCCTTCGGCCACGGCGCGCGTCTGGGCGGACTCCAGCGGAGGACAAGCAACACCGTGGCCAAGGCAGCGCTGAATCGGCACATGGCAATCCATACCGGCACCGACGTCGTTCTGCAGCGCACCGATGAGGGCGTCTGCGTGCATTGGGGCGAGGGACAGACGCTGACGGTAGACCGTGTCCTCGCCGCCGTGGGACGGCAGCCGAACGTGGAAGGGCTGGGACTCGAAGCCCTGGACGTTCCGCTCGACCGGCGAGGACTGCCGGAGATTGACCCCAGGACGCTGCGGGTGGCCGATCTGCCGGTATTCTTCGCCGGGGATGTCCATGGTCTGCGTCCGCTCATGCACGAAGCCGCTGACGAGGGCGTTATCGCCGCACGGCAGGCCCTGCAGGGAACCCAACCGCAGGAACGGCGCACGCCGCTGGCCATTGTGT
The DNA here is from genome assembly GCF_048323695.1 of Aquisalimonas sp. APHAB1-3. Lineage (NCBI taxonomy): Bacteria > Pseudomonadati > Pseudomonadota > Gammaproteobacteria > Chromatiales > Ectothiorhodospiraceae > Aquisalimonas > Aquisalimonas sp. APHAB1-3. Next base: position 26,058 of record NZ_JBLWFT010000016.1, read on the forward strand.
TCACGGAACCGGGTTTTGCGCGCGTGGGTGTTCCGGTAGCAGACCTACCGTCGGACGCGGTCTCGGCATCGTTCAACATGGCGGAGCAGGGGCGGGCAATACTGATGAATCGGCCCGAGGGTGTGCTGCATGTAGATGCAGACGCCAGCGGTCGCCTGTTGGGTGCCGAGTTGGTGGCGCCGGAGGCGGAGCACCTGGGACACGCACTCGCATGGCTGATTCAGCAGCGTGTCACCGTGGACGAGGCGCTGCAGCTCCCCTTCTACCATCCGGTTCTGGAGGAAGGTCTGCGCTCGGTGCTGCAGGCACTGCGGCGCCAATAGCCGTTATACTCCCCCGTCTATCCACGGTGACCGGGGAGTTCCATGGCCCACGACGTGATCCGCATCAAGGGCGCCCGCCAGAACAACCTCCGCAATCTGGACATCGACCTGCCACTGGGCGAGCTGGTGGTAGTCACCGGCGTGTCCGGCTCGGGTAAGTCGTCCCTGGCCTTCGACACGGTGTACTCCGAAGGGCAGCGCCGCTACGTGGAGACCTTCTCCCCCTACGCGCGGCAGTTTCTGGACCGCATGGACAAGCCGGCGGTGGACGCCATTGAGGGCATTCCGCCGTCCATCGCCATCGATCAGAACAACCCGGTGCGCACATCCCGCTCCACCGTGGGCACCATGACCGAGCTCAACGACCACCTGAAGCTGCTGTTTGCGCGCACGGCGCAGCTCTACTGCGGCGGCTGCGGCCAGCGGGTGCAGAAGGACGACCCGGAGAGCATCGCCGCCCGGCTGCTCGCCCGCGCCGAGGGGCAGCGCGCCATGGTGGTGGCCACAGTGGCCGTGCCCAAGGGGCTGACCGCCAAGGAGCTCAAGGGGCTGCTGGAAAGCCAGGGGTACACCCGTTTTCACAAGACGCTGAAGAACCGCGTCGAGGTGGTGGTGGACCGGGTGCGCCTGGCCGGCGATCGGCGCGACCGTCTGGTGGAGGCGCTGGAGGCCGGCCTGCACCTGGGGCGCGGCAACGTGGCCGTACATCCGCTGGACGACGACCGTAAGCCGCTGGATCCCTGGCGCTTCTCCGCGGACTTCCACTGCGCCGACTGCGACATCCACTACCAGGCGCCTTCGTCCAGCCTGTTCTCGTTCAACTCGCCGGTAGGTGCCTGCGAGACCTGCCGCGGTTTCGGGCGGGTCATGGGCATCGACTACTCCCTGGTGATCCCGGACGAGAACAAGACGCTGGCCGATGGCTGCATCCGCCCGTTCCAGTCCGGCCGCTCGGCGGAATCCCAGACGGATCTCATGCGCTACGCACGCCGCGCCGGCATCGCCACGGACATCCCGTGGAAGGATCTGCCCCAGGACCACCGCGACTGGGTCATCGAGGGGGAAGGCGGCTGGAACCAGCGCTGCTGGTACGGCGTGCGCCGCTACTTCGACTGGGTGGAGCGCAAGAGCTACAAAATGCACATGCGCGTGCTGCTGTCCCGCTACCGCAGCTACGACCGTTGCCCCGACTGCGACGGCGCGCGCCTCAAGCCCGAGCCCCTGCTGTGGCGCGTGGGCGGCCACGACGAGGTGGACCGGGTGGTGGCGCGCGACCACCGCTACCGGCCGCACGGCGCGCAGCTTGATCAGGAGCGCTTCCTGGGGCTACCCGGGCTCAACCTGCAGGACATGATGAACCTGCCTCTGGGACGCCTGCGCGACTACTTCGAGCATGTGGAGCTGCCCGCCCCGCTGGACGAGGCCGCCGAGCTGCTGCTGGACGGCATCCGCGCACGGCTGCGCTACCTCACCCAGGTAGGCCTGGGCTATCTCACCCTGGACCGCCAGTCGCGCACCCTCTCCGGCGGCGAGGTGCAGCGCATCAACCTCACCACGGCGCTGGGCACATCGCTGGTGAACACGCTGTTCGTGCTGGACGAGCCCAGCATCGGCCTGCACCCGCGCGACATGGGCCGCATCATCGAGGTGATGCACCGCCTGCGCGACGCCGGCAACTCGCTGCTGGTGGTGGAGCACGACCCGGACGTCATGCACGCCGCCAACCGCATCCTGGATATCGGCCCCGGCCCCGGCGAGCGGGGCGGCGAGATCGTCTGTTTCGATACCCCGGACAAGGTGGCCGGCACCGAGGGCTCGCTCACCGGCGACTACCTGGCCGGTCGGCGCAGCGTTGCCGCGGCGCGGCCGGACGTCCGCCGGGAACCGGCCGACCACTGGCTGCGCCTGCGCGGCGCCACCGAGCACAACCTGCAGGGCCTGGACGCGGACATCCCGCTGGAGCGACTGGTGTGCGTCACCGGCGTCTCCGGCTCCGGCAAATCCACCCTGGTCACGGACGTGCTCTACAACACCCTGGCCCGGCGCAAAGGCCACGGCACCAACCCGGCCGGTCACGTGGACGCCCTGGAGGGCGACGAGCACCTGGATGACGTGGTGCTGGTGGACCAGTCCCCCATCGGCAAGACCACCCGCTCCAACCCGGCCAGCTACGTGGGCGCCTTCGAGGCCATCCGCAAGGCCTACGCCGCCGAGCCGCTGGCCAGGGAGCGCGGTTACAAGCCCGGCACCTTCAGCTTCAACGGTGGCGCCGGCCGCTGCCCCACCTGCGGCGGCAACGGCTTCGAGCATGTGGAGATGCAGTTCCTCTCCGACGTCTACATCCGCTGCCCGGACTGCGATGGCCGCCGTTACCGCGACGACGTGCTGGAGGTGAAGCTGCCCCCGGCCCCGGGCGTGGACGACGCGCCCCGCTCCATCGCCGGTGCCTTGGAGCTTACGGTCACCGAGGCGGTGCGGTTCTTCGGCGACAACCGCGAGATCCGCAACCGGCTGGAGCCGCTGGAAGCGGTGGGCCTGGGCTACCTCAAGCTCGGCCAGCCGGTGCCCACCCTCTCCGGCGGTGAGGCACAGCGCGTGAAACTGGCCGGCCACCTGGGCGAGGCGGCGCGCCGGCGCAAGGGCCAGGGGCGCATGCTGTTCCTGTTCGACGAGCCCACCACCGGGCTTCACTTCGCCGACGTGGCAGTGCTGCTGCAGGCGTTCCAGCGGCTGCTGGACGCCGGCCACTCGCTGCTGGTGATCGAGCACAACCTGGACGTGATCGGCTGTGCCGACTGGCTCATCGACATGGGTCCGGAGGGCGGGGATCAGGGCGGCACGGTCGTCGCCGCGGGCACGCCGCAGGAGGTGATGGCGGTGGACGCCAGCCATACCGGAAGCGCTTTGCGGCAGTACCAGGGGGTCAATCCGAGTGTAGGAGCGACGTCCGTCGCGACAGGTCCAGGCACGGCGTCCAACGCCACACGGGTTGCGACTGACGTCACTCCTCCAGAGGCATCTGCCGTCGCCGAAGCCCCGGCGGCCTACGCCCCCGCCGACGCCATCACCATCCACCACGCCCGCGAACACAACCTCAAGAACATCGACATCCGCATCCCGCGCAACACGCTGACCGTGATCACCGGGCTGTCCGGCTCGGGCAAAAGCACGGTGGCCTTCGACATCCTGTTCAACGAGGGCCAGCGGCGGTACCTGGAGTCGTTGAACGCCTACGCGCGGCAGATCGTGCAACCCGCCAGCCGCCCGGACGTGGAAGCCATCTTCGGCATCCCGCCCACGGTGGCCATCGAGCAGCGCACCAGCCGCGGCGGGCGCAAGTCCACCGTGGCCACCATGACCGAGGTGCACCACTTCCTGCGGCTGCTGTACGTCAAGCTGGGCACCCAGTACTGCCCGGAGTGCGACGTGCCCATCGAGGCGCAGTCGCCAGAGGCCATCTGCGCGCGCATCCTCGCCGATTACCGTGACCGGGAGGTCACCCTGCTGGCGCCGCTGATCGCCGCGCGCAAGGGCGTGTACACGGATCTCGCCAAGTGGGCGGCGAACAAGGGCTTCGACCACCTGCGCGTGGACGGCGACGATCTGCCGACCGCCGACTGGCCGCGGCTGGACCGCTTCCGCGAGCACGACATCGACCTGCCATTGGCCACGTTCACGGTGGACCCGGCGAACGAGAACGCCCTGCGCACCACGGTCGAACGCGCACTGGAGTACGGCAAGCACACCCTGAAACTGGCCACCGACGGTGCCGCCGACGTTGTCTTCTCCAGCGAGCGCGCCTGCCCGTCCTGCGGCACCAGCTTCGAGGAGCCGGATCCGCGGCTGTTCTCCTACAACTCCAAGCACGGCTGGTGTCCATCGTGCTTTGGCACCGGCCAGGTGCTGCCCGGCTTCGACGCCGAGCAGACCGGCGAGGAGAACGCCTGGACCGAGGACGACGCCGAGCCGGTGATCTGCCCCACCTGTGACGGTCAGCGGCTCAACCCGGTGGCGCTGGCCATGCGGTTCAAGGGGCACAGCATTGCCGCAGTCTCGGAGCAGTCCGTGGCGCACGCGGCCGGCTGGGCCAACGACCTGAGCCTGACCGGCCGCGACGCCGCCATCGCCCAGGACATCCTGCCGGAGCTGCGCAACCGGCTGGAGTTCCTGCAGCAGGTGGGTCTGGGCTATCTCGCTCTGGACCGTGCCGCCCCCACCCTCTCCGGCGGCGAGGCCCAGCGCATCCGGCTGGCTGCCCAGCTCGGCTCAAGCCTGCAGGGCGTGTGCTACGTGCTGGACGAGCCCACCATCGGGCTGCACCCGCGGGACAACCGCATGCTGCTGGACACGCTCCAGCGTCTGGAGGGCCAGGGCAACACAATCGTGGTGGTGGAACACGATGAGGACACCATCCGCCGCGCCGAGCACGTCATCGACTTGGGCCCGGGCGCCGGGGTGAACGGCGGCCGCGTGGTGGCCGAGGGCACCGTGGACCAACTGCTGGCCAACCCGGACTCGGTCACCGGCCGCGCCCTCGGCAACCCGCTACGCCATCCGCTGCGCGGCGAGCGCCGGGGCTTTCCTGCCGAGCAGACGGTGACCGTGCAGCAGGCCAGCCTGCACAACCTGGTGAGCGTGGACGTCGACATCCCCCTGCACCGGCTGGTGTGCGTCACCGGCGTATCCGGCAGCGGCAAGTCGTCGCTGGTGCGCGGTGTCCTGCAGGCCGGCCTCAAGCGGCTCACCGGCCGCCGCCCCAGTGACCCGACGCCTGTCCTCGACGGCTGCGCCGGCATCACCGGCGCGGAACACGTGGACCGGGTGCTGGAAGTAGACCAGACACCCATCGGCAAGACACCCCGTTCCTGTCCGGCCACCTACATCGGCTTCTGGGACGCCACCCGCCGACTCTACGCCGACACCGAAGAGGCGCGGCTGCGTGGCTACAACGCCGGGCGGTTCTCGTTCAACACAAAGGACGGTCGCTGCCCCGGCTGCGACGGCCAAGGCGTGAAGAAGATCGAGATGAGCTTCCTGCCGGACGTCACCGTACCCTGCGAACTCTGCTACGGGCTGCGCTTCACGCCGGAGACCCTGGCAGTGACCTACAAGGGCAAGTCCATCGGCGACGTGCTCAACATGAGCGTGGACGAGGCGGTGGACTTCTTCAGCGCCCACCCGAAGATCCACCACGCCCTGGAGCTGCTGCAGGCGGTGGGGCTGGGTTACCTGACCCTGGGCCAGCAGAGCCCGACACTGTCCGGCGGCGAGGCCCAGCGCATCAAACTGGTCACCGAGCTGGCCAAAGCGCGACCCAACATGAAGGGCCGCCAGCAGCCCCACACCGTCTACGTGCTGGATGAACCCACCGTGGGCCTGCACATGGCCGATGTGGAGAAGCTCATCCATGTCCTCCACCGCCTCGTGGACGCCGGCAACACCGTGGTGCTGATCGAGCACAACCTGGACCTGATCGCCGAGGCGGACTGGCTCATCGACATGGGCCCCGAGGGCGGCGACGCCGGTGGGCAGGTGGTGGCGCGGGGTGTGCCGGAGGACGTGGCCGGTAAGGATGCATCCCACACGGCGCGAATCCTGGCCGAGTTTCTGGGCCATTTGCCGGGCCGGGCTCAGGGCCTCGGTCAGGAGTGAAGGACAGTCGTTCGACGCAGCGCATCGGCGAAATCTATCGACATGATCCCGATTTTGCATTGGCGTCTATCGACTGTGTGTTTTATAAAGGTGGACGTTGCGGCAGGATGCGGCAGCGCGCCCGGATCGTCTCCCCCGGGCAGCGACTACCACTCGACCCAGCCGCGCAACCGCAACGCCCGACACAGGCCTGACCGCCACGACAGACTATGCTGTGGTCAGGACGCAGAGGGATCTGTTCATCAAAACGGTAACGAACGGAGAGCAGTAGAGATGGCAAAGAGCGAGACTGCAGGCAAATGCCCGGTCGTGCATGGCGCGAATACGGAAGTCAAGGACTCCGTGATGGAATGGTGGCCGAACAACCTGAATCTGGACATCCTCCACCAGCACGACAGTAAAACCAACCCCATGGACCCGGACTTCGACTACCGGGACGAGGTCCGCAAGCTGGACTTCGATGCGGTCAAGAAGGACGTGACGGCGCTGATGACCGACAGTCAGGACTGGTGGCCCGCCGACTGGGGCCATTACGGCGGCCTGATGATCCGCATGACCTGGCATGCGGCCGGGAGCTATCGGGTGGCCGACGGCCGCGGCGGCGCCGGAACCGGTAATCAGCGCTTCGCACCCATCAACAGCTGGCCGGACAATGCCAACCTGGACAAGGCCCGCCGCCTCCTGTGGCCGATCAAGAAGAAGTACGGCAACAAGCTGAGCTGGGCCGACCTGATCGCGCTGGCCGGCAACGTCGCCTACGAGTCCATGGGCTTCAAGACCTTCGGCTTCTCCTTCGGCCGCGAAGACATCTGGCATCCGGAGAAGGATACCTACTGGGGTAGCGAGAAGGAGTGGCTCGCATCCAGCGACAATCCTGACAGCCGATACGACAAGGACCGCAACCCGGAGTCTCTGGAGAACCCGCTCGCGGCGGTGATGATGGGTCTGATCTACGTCAACCCGGAAGGTGTGGACGGTAATCCCGACCCGCAGAAGACCGCTCATGACGTGCGCGTGACCTTCGCCCGCATGGCGATGAATGACGAGGAGACCGTTGCCCTGACCGCTGGTGGTCATACGGTCGGCAAGTGCCACGGCAACGGCAATGCTGAGAATCTCGGCCCCGATCCTGAAACGGCCGATGTTGACGAGCAGGGCCTGGGCTGGAACAACAAGGTGTCCCGCGGAATCGGTCGTGATCAGGTGACCAGCGGCATCGAAGGCGCCTGGACTACCAATCCGATTCAGTGGGATAACGGCTACTTCTATCTGCTCCTCGAGTACGAGTGGGAGCTCACCAAGAGCCCGGCGGGGGCCTGGCAGTGGGAGCCCAAGGACATCAAGGAAGAGGACAAGCCGGTTGATGTGGAGGATCCCTCCATCCGTCTGAATCCGATCATGACGGATGCGGACATGGCCATGAAAGTGGACCCGGAATACCGGAAGATCTCCGAGAAGTTCTACAACGATCCGGAGTACTTCAATGAGGTATTCGCCCGCGCTTGGTTCAAGCTCATCCACCGCGACCTGGGCCCCAAGCAGCGCTACATCGGCCCGGAGGCGCCTACCGAGGATCTGATCTGGCAAGATCCCGTCCCTCAGGGCAGCACCGACTACAACGTGGAAGTGGTGAAGCAGAAGATCGCCGACAGCGGCCTGAGCATCGGCGACATGGTGGCCACCGCCTGGGACAGCGCCCGCACCTTCCGTCAGTCGGACAACCGGGGCGGTGCGAACGGCGCGCGCATCCGCCTGGCGCCGCAGAAGGACTGGATCGCCAACGAGCCGGAGCGGCTGGCCCGCGTGCTCAAGGTGCTTGAGGGCATCGCCTCCGAGACCGGCGCCAGTGTGGCCGACGTGATCGTGCTGGCGGGCAATGTCGGCATCGAGAAGGCGGCTCGGGCTGCGGGGCACGACATCGCTGTGCCCTTCCACCCCGGCCGCGGTGATGCCACGGCCGAGGTGACCGACGAGGAGTCCTTCCAGTGGCTGGAGCCGCTGTCTGACGGCTTCCGCAACTTCGTGAAGAAGGACTACACCGTCCAACCCGAGGAGTTGATGCTGGACCGCACCCAGCTCATGGGACTGACGGCGCCGGAGATGACGGTGCTGGTTGGCGGCATGCGCGTGCTCGGCACCAACCACGGCGGCACCAGGCACGGCGTGTTCACGGACCGCGAGGGTCAGCTGACGAACGATTTCTTTGTCAACCTGACCGACATGGCCTACACGTGGGTGCCCACCGGCAATAACGTCTACGAGATCCGCGATCGCAAGACGGACAAGCCCAGGTGGACCGCCACCCGGGTGGATCTGGTGTTCGGCTCCAACTCGATCCTGCGGTCCTACGCGGAGGTGTACGCTCAGGACGACAACCAGGAGAAGTTCGTCAAGGACTTCGTTGCCGCCTGGACCAAGGTGATGAACGCCGACCGCTTCGACCTGGAGTAATCCGGCCACTGCGGATGGACTGCCATCCGCGTTGTCACCGAACGGGAGGTCGCGAGCGCGACCTCCCGTTTTTTGTTGGCGCCTGGGTGGTCGCGGCTTGCGCCGCTCCTACAGCGGGCCCGGGCACGGCTTCGTAGGAGCGGCGCAAGCCGCGACCACCCAGCGCAGATCCGGCATCGTCCCGCAGGAGCGACGTCAGTCGCGACCATCCAGACCGTTGTAGGCCGGGAAATCGGCCGCGTAGCACACCGGCGAACTGCCGGGATCCTCCTGCCGGCCGGCCAGTCGTTCCCGCAGAACGTCGCGCAGCACCACGGCGTTGTTGTGCTCCCGGTCCCGGGCGGCGAAAACGAGGGTCAGCGGGCCCTCACCGGCCTGAGCCAGCAGGCGGTCCAGAGCGTCTGGCATGGCCGCCAGTTCGGCGCGATAGCACGCATGGAAACGTTCCCAGCGCTTCGGATCATGACCGAACCACCGGCGCAGTTCCGAGGTCGGCGCCAGATCCCGCTCCCACGCATCGACAGCGGCATCCGCCTTGCGCACACCCCGGGGCCAGACGCGATCCACCAGCACCCGCCGGCCGTCACCGGCTTCCGGCGGGTCGTAGACCCGCTTGCAGCGGATCTCCATGACACCTCCGCTCAGCCGTCCGCCTGCGCCTCCTGGTAACCGTAGACCATGAGGATGAAGGCGTAGCGGTACGCCACCTCTTCGAGAAAGTCGAACCGGCCACCCGGACCGCCGTGTCCTGCGCTCATGTTCGTGCGCAGGAGCAGCAGGTTGTCATCCTGCTTCAGGGTCCGCAGACGGGCCACCCACTTGGCCGGCTCCCAGTAGGTTACGCGCGGATCCGACACCCCGGCGGTCACCAGGATGTGGGGGTAGTACTGCGCGTTCACGTTGTCGTAGGGCGAATAGGCTAGGATCCCCTGATACGCAGACGCATCCTCGATGGGGTTGCCCCACTCCGGCCACTCCGGTGGTGTCAGGGGCAGACTCGGGTCGAGCATGGTGTTGAGCACGTCCACGAAGGGCACATCCGCCACTGCCGCGTGAAACAGCTCGGGACGCCGGTTGAGCACCGCACCCACCAGCATGCCGCCGGCACTGCCGCCATGGGCGGTGATCCGGCCTGCCGTGGTGTAGCCCGCGGCAATCAGCCGCTCCGCGCAGGCGATGTAGTCATCGAAGGTATTGGACTTGCTCTCCAGCTTGCCGTCCCGGTACCAGCGATAGCCGCGGTCCTTGCCACCGCGCACGTGGGCCAAGGCGTAGACGAATCCCCGGTTCACCAGGCTCAGGCGCAGGGGCGAGAATCCGGGCAGGTCGATCATGCCGTAGGAGCCGTAGCCGTAGAGCAGCAGCGGCGTGGCCGGCCCCGGGGTGACGTCACGGTGGTGGAACAGGGAGATGGGCACCTGCTCGCCATCCGGCGCGGTGGCGAACAGCCGCCGGGTCACATAGGCGTCCGGGTCGTGCCCGCTGGGCACCTCCTGCTCCTTGCGCAGCATGCGCCCGCGGGTGGCCATGTCGTAGTCGTACACCCGCGTAGGGGTCGAGAAGGAGCTGTAGGTCAGCCGCAGGGTCACGGTGTCGAATTCGTAACCGGGGATCACGCCGAGGTCGTAGCAGTCCTCGTCGAAGCGCACGGCATGCTCCTCCCCGGAGGCCATATGGCGCACGACGATGGACGGCAACGCATCGGCGATCTCGACGCGCACGAGGTAGTCGCGGTAGACGATCATGCCCTGGATCAGTCGCCCCGGCTCGTGGGCGACGACATCCTCCCAGCCCGCGCGATCCGGCGACTCGAGTGGCGCGCGCACGATGCGGAAGTCCTCGGCACCCCGGTTGGTCAGGATCAGCCAGTGATCGCCGTGATCGGCCACGTCGTACTCGACGCCGGTCTCCCGGGGCAGCAGCAGCCACGGTTCCGCGTCGGGGTTGTCCGCCGGGATGACGCGGACCTCGCTGGTGACGTGATCGTGGCTGGAGATGACCAGGTACCGGCCGCTCTCGGTCTTGTCCATGCCCACGAAGAAGCCGTCGTCGGGCTCTTCATAAACGAGGTGATCCGCTGCCGGATCTTCACCGAGGCGGTGGCGGTAGACCCATTTGGGCCGGTGGTCGTCATCCAGCACGGTGTAGAACAGGGTGCGCCCGTCCGCCGCCCAGTCGAAGTCACCACGGGCATCGCGAATACTGTCCGGCAGGTCGGTGCCGGTCTGCAGATCGCGGATACGGATGGTCCAGCTCTCGGCACCGGAGGTGTCCACGGCGTAGGCGAGATAGCGGTGATCCGGGCTGTGCTCGACGCCGCCCAGGCGGAAGTAGTCGTGCCCCGCGGATTCGCCGTCGCCATCCAGCAGGATGTCCTCCGGTGCGTCCTCCACCCCTTCCCGGCGGCAGAGCAGCGGGTGCTGGCCGCCCTCGCGGTAACGGCTGTAGTAGTAGAACGAGCCGTCCTTCATGGGGACAGAGCTGTCGTCCTCACGGATGCGGCCGCGCAACTCCCGGAACAGGGCATCACGGAAGGCCTCAGTAGGCGCCATGACCGCGTCCGCGTAGTCGTTCTCCGCTTCCAGATAGGCGCGTATCGGCGCGGCCAGCTGTGCCGGGTCGCGCATGGCCTCGCGCCAGTTCGGGTCGCGCAGCCAGGCGTAGGGATCGTCCCGCTCATGGCCGTGGTGGGCGCTGACACTGGACTGCCGCTCGGCGATCGGCGGTTTGCTGCGTTCGTTTCCACTCATTGAGAGGTCATCCGTTTCATGCGTTGCCCGGGGTCATGTCGTCCGGTGATTCGAAATAGTCGCTGCTCCGGGCCATTTCCTCCACCAGCTGCTGCAGCAACTGCATGCGCCATTCCGCCGTTCGCAGCTGCGCGCAATCCGGGCAGCGCGGGTCCTCGCAGGGCTGCCGCGTGTACAGCCAGTAGTGGACAGCCCCGGAGAGCAGGCCATCGGCGATATCGCCCATGTCGGCATCCTGGTCCCGCTCAGCCAGTTGATTGCCCAGATCGACCACGGCCTGGGCTGCGGTATCGATGGTGCGTTGTTCGTCTTGCATGCACGACCCACTTTGTCCGTTCGGGTGAGGTGACCTTCGAGGCGCAGTGTAACAAGTCCCGGCGCGGTGAAGCGCGCGCCGGTTGTGCACAGCAATGAAAACGGGCTGTCAACCCCTCCACGCCGGAGAGAACAAACGGAAAATGCAGAGAACCACTACACACAAACGCTTTTAACTACCTGACACAAAAGGATATTGAAAAAACTGCCGAAAAGTTCACCAATCTGACATAAAGCCCCTGCCGATAGGGGTTTCGGCGCCGCTTACAGATATTATCCACACAGTTATCCACAGGAACTGTGGACAACGGACTAGACCGACTGAACCTCCGTTTCGTGGCACCATGAGTCCATCGGACCGCACAGGAGGACACCATGGAGACCATCGACTGGGATCACTTCCAGGCCGTGGAGCTGCGCGCGGGAACAATCACCGCCGCCGAACCGTTCCCGGAAGCGCGCCGCCCCGCCTACAGGCTGACCGTGGATTTCGGGCCCGAACTGGGGCAACGCCGCTCCAGTGCGCAGATCACCGACCACTACGAACCAGACAGCCTCATCGGCCGGCAAGTGATTGCTGTCGTTAACTTTCCGCCCAAGCAGATCGGCCCGATGCGCTCCGAATGCCTGGTAACGGGGCTGTATCAGGACGACGGCAGCGTTGTCCTCGCGGTGCCCGACAGGACCGTTCCCAACGGCGCTCGACTGGGGTGAGTCACCGCACCAGCGGCTTCAACAACCCGACGAAAGGCTATGGTCACCCGCTCCAGTTTCTGCTTTATTCAAGTGTAGAAAACGCTTGGGGGGCAGGGCCTGCGTATTCGCGCGCCCAAGTGTCGTCATCGCACCGTCACCAGAAGGACGGAGGGACGCAGCGTGCGCAATGGAGCGCCGGACGCGGAGTTGTACTACGGCCACGGGAAAACCGTGGGACATGAATTTCCCATTGCCAGCCTGACGCCGATTCTACAGTGGCTGTGCCTGGATCCAGGGCTGAGCGGAGCCTTCGTCCTTCGTTGGACCCAGGGGCGGGCGAGCCTCATTGGTGCCGCCGGCGATACCCACAATCTCGCTGAACTCTCCCACACAGCCGCCCGGTTCCTGCCCTACCCGGAGTCTGCAATCACCACAACGGCGGAACAGGACCTCCCGCTACCGGCCCGCGGCCTTCGGCTCATCCCCTTGCCGGACCCGAAGGAAGACCTATTGCTCTGCCTGTTCACTCCCGAGAATCAAGCGGGGGCGCCTCCGGAGCCGCCCCCGGAAGCACTCGACGCCCTGTCTGCGCACCTGCAGCTGCTGCTGGAGCGGCGGCGGGAGGCCCAGTCGCAGACAGGCCATATCGCCCACGCCAGCCTGCTGCAACAGACCCTCGACGGCCTCGACGACCCGCTATGCACCTGCGACCGCCAGGGGCGGATTCTGTCAGCCAACCGGGCACTGAGCCGCCTGCTTGGCCAGGAGCGCCAGGAACTGGTCGGGCGCAACCTTGCCACGCTGCTCAGCGAGGACGACCTCTCAGTGGGCGAATTCCTCCAGCCCCACGGCGGCAGCGATTACCCAGACACCGCCCGAACCTGGCGGCTGCAGGTCCCGCTGGCACGTCAGCAGCAGGTGGTGCTGCGCAAGACGCTGCTGCACCACGACGGCCACTCCCAGCGGATACTGCTGCGGTGGTACACCACCGGTGCGACGTGTACCAACCTGCAGGATGCCCGCACCCTGGTCCTGGAGCGGGTTGCGCGTCGCGAACCGGTAACCAGCACCCTCTCTACCATCTGTGAGATCGCCGAGAACCAGTGGCCCGGGAGCCTCGCCATTATCTCAGTCCCCAAGCCGGAGGGCGGACGGCTGCTGGCGGCACCAAGCATGACCGAGCACTTCCGCCACGGCATCGAGAGCCATCATCGTTTCGATCCGGACGAGAGCCTCTGCGCCACGGTGGTCGCCACCGGCGAAAGGCACATCTGCCCGGACGTGCGCATGGAGGACCGCTGGCCGGATTACCGCTGGTTCGCCGTGGCCCACGGCATCCACAGCATCTGGGGCGAGCCACTCATCACCCGTGACGGCAATACGGTTGGGGCGATTACGGTCTGCCACCGCCACGCCGGCCAGCCCAACAGCCAGCAACTGGACGTAATGAAACGACTGGCCGATCTTGCGGCGCTGACGGTGAGCCACGCCAACTTCCTGGAGGAGCTGGAGTCCCACGCCTTTCACGACGGCCTCACGGGACTGCCGAATCGCCGGCTACTCAGTGACCGGCTACGGCACCAGCTCGGACTGGCACGGCGCACCCATCGGCCGGTCGCGGTCATGCTGCTGGATGTGGATGGGTTCAAGCAGGTTAACGACGAGCGCGGGCACGACGAAGGCGACCAGTTACTGTGCCGTCTTTCCGCGCAGCTGGCCGGCGTGCTCCGCCCCGGCGACACCCTGGCCCGACTGGGCGGCGACGAATTCGTGGTCATCGCCGGCATCGCACGCAGCGGCGACGCCGCGGCGGTGGCCGAGAAGCTGCTGGCGGCAGCGGCCCGCATGCCCTCGGAACTCCCTGTCGGCCTGAGCATCGGCATCAGCCTGTTCCCGGATCACGGCGACTCCGAGCGGCCCCTGCTCCACCGGGCGGACCGCGCCATGTACCAGGCCAAGGAGCACGGCAAGAACCGCTGGTGCATCTACTCCCCTGCACGGCCCTGAGACCCGCCTGCGGCCTCAATCCGTCGCTGCAAGAGCCGGCCGGAACCCTGTATCATCGCAACAGGGCCGGCGGTGCCGGCAGCACTCGCAAACAGCCATCGGGGGTGGTATGCGGATCGTCGTGATCGGCGCCGGGGTACTGGGAGTCACAACGGCCTGGTACCTCGCTCGGGACGGTCATGCAGTCACGGTGGTGGACCGCGACCCGATGCCAGGCCAGCAGACCAGCTACGCCAACGGCGGACTGCTGCACGCCAGCCACGCGGAACCCTGGAATGCGCCCGGTGTTGTCTGGCAGCTGCTGCGCTGGATCGGCCGCGAGGACTCTCCCCTGCTGCTGCGCCCCGGCCAGATCCCCCGGCTCACGGGCTGGGGGCTCGGGTTCCTGCGCAACAGCACGCGCCACCGTTTCGAACGCAACACCAGCGTCAATGCCGCCCTGGCGGTCTACAGCCTGCAGCAGCTACGTCAGTTGCGCCGGGATACGGGCATCCGTTACGACGACGGCCAGAACGGCATCCTCAAGGTCTTCCACGAGCGTGCCGCCATGGACAAGGCGCAGCACGCATCCACCTTGATGGCCCCGCTGGGCGTGCGGCACTCGGTGCTGGACGCGCGCCAGACGATCGCCCTGGAGCCGTCACTGGGCGAGGCCGAGGACCAGCTCACCGGCGGCATCTACTACCCGGACGACGAAAGCGGAGATGCCCTGCTGTTCACGCAACGCCTGGCTGCGCTGGCAGAGGCGGAGGGGGTGACATTCCGTTACGGCGTCGATGTCCGGGGCCTGCGTCGCGAAGGCCATCGGATCGCCTGCGTGGAGACGGACACCGGCGATATCGAGGCGGATGGCTTCGTGATTGCCGCGGGCAACGACAGCAAGCGTCTTGCCGCAGCGCACGGCATCCGCCTGCCCATCTACCCGGTCAAGGGTTACTCCGTGACGCTGCCGCTGGCCGGCTGGTGGAACCCGCCAGTCATCCCGCTCATCGACGACGCGCGGAAGGTCGTGGTCACCGTGCTGGGTGATCGCATCCGCCTGGCGGGCACCGCCGAGTTCGCGGGCTACGACACCAGCCTGCAGACGCGCCGCGCCGCCACCGTGCTGCGCCAGGCGTCGGGGCTGTTCCCCAGCCTCGGCGAGCACACGGAGCAGCACACCCCGGATTACTGGACGGGGCTGCGCCCCATGACCGTGGACGGCCCGCCGGTGCTGGGCCCGTCGCCCCTGTCCAACCTGTTCCTCAATACCGGCCCCGGCCACCTGGGCTGGACCTTCGCCTGCGGCTGCTCCCGCCTGGTGGCGGATGTCGTCAACGGCGAAACCCCAGCCATCGGGCTCGACGGACTGGGGTTGCAGCGGTTCCAGCGCTGGTAGGCGAGCCGCCGCTCCCGGGGCGGGAGCGGCGGTAACTCACGCGGCTTCGTGCGCCTTGCGTTCGAAGGTGAATCCATCGTCGCCGTGGTCCACCTCGATCAGATCCCCGGGGCCGAAGTTCCCCTCAAGGATCTCGTGGGCCAGGCTGTTCTCCACCTGCGACTGGATCACCCGCTTCAGCGGACGCGCGCCGTAGACCGGATCGAACCCGGCCTCGGAGAGCTTGCCCAGCGCTTCGTCGGTGAAGCGGATGGCCATGTCTTTCTCCGCCAGCCGTTCCGACAGGTAGCGGGTCTGGATCGCGGCAATGGACTTGATCTGGGCCTGATCCAGCGGATGGAACACCACCACGTCGTCGACCCGGTTGATGAACTCCGGCCGGAAATGGGTGCCGACGATGTCCATGACCGAGGCGCGCATCTGCGTGTAGTGCTCCTCACCCGCCATGGACTGGATGATCTCCGAGCCCAGGTTGGACGTCATGACGATGACCGTGTTGCGGAAGTCCACGGTGCGGCCGTGGCCGTCCGTGAGCCGGCCGTCATCCAGCACCTGCAGCAGGATGTTGAAGACATCGGCGTGGGCCTTCTCCACCTCGTCCAGCAGGATCACGGAATAGGGCTTGCGGCGCACGGCTTCCGTCAGATAGCCGCCCTCCTCGTAGCCCACGTACCCCGGCGGCGCGCCGACGAGGCGGGCCACGGAGTGCTTCTCCATGAACTCCGACATGTCGATGCGGACCATGGCCTCCTCGGTATCGAACAGGAAGGTGGCCAAGGCCTTGCAGAGCTCGGTCTTGCCAACGCCGGTAGGGCCGAGGAACAGGAACGAGCCGTTCGGCCGATTGGGGTCGGACAACCCGGCGCGCGAACGGCGGATGGCATCGGCCACCACCTTCACCGCCTCCTGCTGGCCGATGACCCGCTCGCCCAACGCCTCCTCCATGCGCAGCAGCTTGGCCTTCTCGCCCTCGAGCATCTTGGACACGGGGATACCGGTCCACTTGGAGACCACCTCGGCGATCTCCTCCTCGCCCACCTCGCTGCGCAGCAGTTGCTTGCTGCCGGTCATGTCGGCCTGGGAGGCCATGTCCAGCTTGCGCTCCAGCTCGGGGATACGGCCGTACTGCAGCTCCGACATGCGAGTGAGATCGCCGGCGCGGCGCGCGGTCTCCATCTCCTGACGAGCCCGCTCGAGCTGCTCCTTGATGGTGGTTGTGCCTTCCACCGACGCTTTCTCGGAGTTCCAGATCTCCTCCAGCTCGCGGTACTCCTGCTCCAGCCGCTCGACCTCTTCCTCCAGAGTATTCAGCCGCTTCTTCGACGCCTCGTCCTCTTCCTTGTTCAGGGCCTCGCGCTCGATCTTGAGCTGGATGAGCCGCCGTTCCAGACGATCCATGGACTCCGGCTTGGAGTCGATCTCCATGCGGATGCGGCTGGCCGCCTCGTCGATGAGGTCGATGGCCTTGTCCGGCAGCTGCCGGTCAGTGATGTACCGATGCGACAGGGTCGCCGCGGCGACAATGGCCGGGTCGGTGATCTCCACCTTGTGGTGGACCTCGTAGCGCTCCTTGAGCCCGCGCAGGATGGCGATGCTGTCCTCCACCGAGGGCTCGTCCACCAGCACCTTCTGGAACCGCCGCTCCAGGGCGGCGTCCTTCTCGATGTTCTGGCGGTACTCGTCCAGGGTGGTGGCGCCGATGCAGTGCAGCTCGCCCCGAGCCAGCGCCGGCTTCAGCATGTTGCCGGCGTCCATGGAGCCTTCCGCCTTGCCGGCACCGACGATGGTGTGGATCTCGTCGATGAACAGGATGATCTGCCCCTCCTGCTTGGACAGATCGTTGAGCACGCCCTTGAGGCGCTCCTCGAACTCGCCGCGGAATTTCGCGCCCGCGATCAGGGCGCCCATGTCCAGGGACAGCAGCCGCTTGTGCTTCAGCCCCTCGGGCACCTCGCCGTTGATGATGCGCTGGGCCAGCCCCTCGACGATGGCGGTCTTGCCCACGCCGGGCTCGCCGATCAGCACCGGGTTGTTCTTGGTGCGCCGCTGCAGCACCTGCACGGTCCGGCGGATCTCGTCGTCACGGCCGATCACCGGGTCGAGCTTGCCCTGTTCGGCGCGCTCGGTGAGATCGATGGTGTACTTCTCCAGCGCCTGGCGCTGGTCCTCGGCGTTGGGGTCGTTCACCGCCTCACCGCCACGGACCTCCTCGATGGCGTTCTCGAGCTTTTCCCTGGTCGCACCCGCCTTGCGCAGCAGCTCGCCCAGGTTGCCCTTGTCCTCCACCGCGGCGAGCACGAACAGCTCGCTGGAGATGTACTGGTCCTTGCGCTTCTGCGCGAGCTTGTCGGTCTGGTTCAGCAGCCGCTGGATGTCGTTGGACAGGCCCACCTGGCCGTCACTGCCCTCCACCGAGGCGAGACGCTCCATGGCCTCGCCCAGTTGCGAGCGCAGGTAGTTGACGTTGACGCCGGCCTGGTTGAGGAGATGACGGACCGTGCCGCCCTCCTGATCCAGCAGCGCCACCATCAGGTGCACCGGCTCGATGAACTGGTGATCCCGACCGACCGCCAGCGACTGGGCGTCGGCCAGGGCGTTTTGAAACTTGGTTGTCAATCGATCCATTCGCATGGGGTTGGGTCCTCGAATTCCTGTGGATATCTCTGAGAACCTAGATGGGGACGGATGACGGAAAAGGAAAGTGTGCCCTGCCAATATGGCTGACGGGCGCTCAACGCGCCAGCCAGATCACCGTGCCCATGCGCCCGGTCTCGCCGTCGCGGCGGTAGGAGAAGAAACGGTCCCGGTCGGTGTGGGTACAGAAACCGCCACCGTGGACGGACTGGACGCCCAGGGCGCGCAGCCGTGCGGACGCCAGACGGTAGAGATCGGCGTACCAGTGACCGCGCCGGCCGGCGGCAAACGCATCACTGGCCCCGGGGCCGGCCTGCAGGAACGCCTGGCGCACGTCGTCACCCACCTCGAAGCGGCTCGGGCCGATGGCGGGGCCGAGCCATGCGATCAGGTCCTCGGGCTGCGCCGGCAGCGCAGCCACCGTGGCCTCCAGCACACCGGCGGCAAGGCCGCGCCACCCCGCATGGGCTGCCGCCACGCAGGTACCGCGGCGGTCACACAGCAGCACGGGCAGGCAGTCGGCGGTGAGCACGCCACAGGGCAGCCCCGGCCGGTCGGTCCACACCGCGTCGGCTTCGGGCTCGTCACCACCGGCATGGGCCGCCACCACCGCCGTGCCGTGCACCTGGTTGAGCCAGAAGACGTCGTCGGGCAGCCCGGCGTGTTCACGCAGGTAATTGCGGTTGAGCCTGACCGCGTCCGGGTCGTCGGCCGTGCGGCTCCCGAGATTGAGCCACTGGTAAGGCGGTTCGCTGAAGCCGTGCTGCCGGGTGGTGGACAGCCCCCGGACGTGCGCCGGGGCGGGCCATTGCGGATGAATCCAGGCGTGGTTCATAGGGCCATTCGTCGGTCGTGCTCCCGCAGAACGTCCATGACCGCATCCATGTCGGCCGGCCGGGGCGTTTCCCAGGCCATGGTTTCCTCCGTCCCCGGATGCTGCAACACCAGGCGCGCCGCGTGCAACGCCTGCCGCCCGAGGCCGGCGAGCGCGTCCCGCACGGTGTCATCGGCTCGCTTCGGCAGGCGCGGACGCAGGCCGTAAACGGGGTCGCCCACCAGCGGATGCTGGATGTACGCCATGTGCACGCGGATCTGGTGCGTGCGACCGGTCTCGAGGAACACCCGCAACAACGTGTGCGCACTGAACCGCTCGGCGATGCGGTAATGGGTGACCGCAGGGCGACCGCTAGCCACCACCGCCATGCGTTTGCGATCCCGCGGGTGACGGGCAATGGGCGCCTCCACGGTACCGCCGGCGGTAAACGTGCCACTGACCAGCGCTTCGTATTCGCGGCCCACGCTCTTGTCCTGAAGCTGTTCAGTCAGCGCGGTATGCGCGCGATCGCTCAGGGCAACCACCATCAGCCCGGAGGTGTCCTTGTCGATCCGGTGCACGATGCCGCAGCGGGGGATCTGCTCCAGATACGGGTGCCGATGCAGCAGGGCGTTCTGCAGCGTGCCGTCCGGGTTGCCGGCGCCAGGGTGAACGACCAGCCCCGCCGGCTTGTTCAGCACCAGGATGTCGTCATCTTCGTGGACCACGTCGAGCTCGATCGGCTCGGGTTCCACCGAGGGCGCGTTCGGGGCCAGGGCGGCGCGCACGGCGACCGTTTCCCCGCCTTTCACCGGATCCCGGCCGCGCCGGCGCGCGCCGTCCACGGTGATGGCGCCGTCTTTCAGCCACTGCTGCAGACGGCTCCGGGAGTAGTCCGGAAACACGTCCGCCAGCGCCCGGTCCAGACGCTTGCCGGCCGCCGACTCGGGGATGTTTGCATCCAGTTCCAGGAACTCGCTCATGGGAACTTTGTTGCCCTCTCCGGCACTAAACCATTGCTGGGTTGCCGCGACGTGTGTCCGTCGCGGGCTGCTTTGCGCAGTGTACCCGCCTTGCCGGGCACAGTGTCAGCCCGGGGCAACGGCTGAACGCCATGCTATGCGTCAGCCGATGCGTCACCTAGAATACGCGCTTTGAGATCCGCAAGCGGAAGCCCGTGATGTCCCGAGTGTCCTTAGCAGTCCTGATCACCCTCGCCATCGTGCTGGCCGGCTGCGGCGGCCGCGGCGGCAGCCCGGATGTGTCGGACCCGATGCAGCGTGGCGCCGGGGACAATCGCCAGGACGAGCGTTCCGCGGAAGAGCTTTACGAGTCGGCCCGCAGCGCCATGAGCCGCGGCGACTACCGCACGGCCGCCGAGCGCCTGGAGAACCTGCAGGCCCGCTACCCGTTCGGACCGTACTCCCGGCAGGCGCAGCTCGACCTGATCTACGCCTACTTCCAGGCGCGCGAGATGGGCTCGGCCATCAACGCGGCGGACCGCTTCATGCGGCTCAATCCGCAGGACGAGCAGGTCGCCTACGCGCGCTACATGCGCGGGCGGGCCAACCTGGACCGCGGCAACGATTTCCTCACCCGCACTTTCGACATCGACCGCCGCACCCGCGACCCCAACGCCATACGCGAAGCCTATGCGGACTTCCTGCAGGTGGTGGACAACTACCCGGACAGCGAATACGCCGACGATGCCGAAGAGCGCATGGTGATCCTGCGCCAGCATCTGGCCCATTACGAGATGTACGTGGCCGGGTATTACATGAAGCGTGGCGCCTACGTGGCCGCCGCGAACCGGGCGCAGAACGTGATTCAGAACTTCCAGGGCACGCCCGCGGTGCGGGACGCGCTGGTGGTGCTGGCCGAAGCCTACGGCGAACTGGAACTCGCCGACCTGCAGGCCGACGTGGTGCGGGTGCTGGAGATGAACTACCCCGAGCACCCCGCACTGCAGGACACGCTCTTCTCGCCCGGCCTTGGCGACGCAGCCGCCGCGGAGAACGAGCAGGATTCGTAGGACCGGACGGATTGCCCATCGGTTCGGGAATCGGTGGACCTGAAGGTCCACCCTACGGGTGCTGCGTGGATCGGTCGATCGAGAAATGGTGGACCTGTGAAGGTCCACCCTACGGATTGCGAGGCGTAGGGTGGATCTTCAGATCCACCATCAATCCGGGCTTGCAGACGCGGTCAGATCGCTTCTTCGTCCTCTTCCCCGGTCCGGATGCGCAGCACGCGGTCCACGGGGGTTACGAAGATCTTGCCGTCGCCGATCTTGCCGGTCTTGGCGGCACCGATGATGGCATCGACGCAGCGATCCACCTGATCGTCACCCACCACCAGTTCCACCCGCATCTTGGGCAGGAAATCCACCACGTACTCGGCGCCCCGGTAGAGCTCCGTGTGCCCCTTCTGGCGGCCGAACCCCTTCACTTCGGTCACGGTCATCCCGGTGATACCGATATCGGACAATGACTCGCGCACATCATCGAGCTTGAACGGCTTGATCACGGCTTCGATCTTTTTCATGGCAACCTCTTCTGCATTTCCCGTCTAGCCGGCCCAGGGTCGGTAACCGGAGGTAATCGGATAGCGGCGCTCCCGCCCGAACGCCTTGCGCGTGACTTTCACCCCCGGCGCCGCCTGCCGGCGCTTGTACTCGTTCCGGTGCAACAACGCCACCACATGCCGAACGGCTTCGTCGTCGTACCCTTCGTCGATCAGGGTGGCCAGCGCGGCGTCCTCGTCCAGGTAGCGCCGCAGAACCCCATCCAGCACCGGATAGGGCGGCAGCGAGTCTTCGTCCTTCTGGTCGGGCCGCAGCTCGGCCGAGGGCGCTTTGTCGATGATCCGCTGCGGGATCACGCGCCCCAGGGCGTTGCGCCAGTCGGACAGGCGGTAGACCTGGGTCTTGTAGACGTCCTTCAGCGGCGCGAAACCGCCGCACATGTCGCCGTACAGCGTGGCATACCCGACCGCGTACTCGCTCTTGTTGCCCGTTGCCAGGACCATGGAGCCGAACTTGTTGGACAATGCCATCAGCATCAGCCCCCGGGCACGGGACTGCATGTTCTCTTCCGTCGCATCCATGGGCCGGTCGCCGAACAGCGGCGCAAGCTCGTCCATGCAGGCCTGGAAGGCGGTGTCGATGTCCAGGCTCGAGTAGCGCACCCCCAGCATCTGAGCGCAGGCCTGAGCGTCTTCCAAGCTCTCCTCCGAGGTGTAACGGGAGGTGAGCATAACCGCATGCACCCGCTCCGGCCCGAGTGCATCCACGGCAACAGCGGCACTGAACGCGGAATCGATACCGCCGGACATACCAAGGACGACACCCGGGAAGCCGTTCTTGTTGACGTAGTCGCCGAGGCCGCGGACCAGGGCGCGGTAGACCTGTTCGTCCTCGTCCGGCAGGGCATCCACCTCCGCAGGCTCGGGAACCAGAGATATACCCCGCGGAACGAAGGTGACCGGCACGAGCGCTTCCCGGAAGGCGGGCGCGCGGGCGACCAGGGCGCCGTCGCCGCTGTAGACCACGGAAACGCCGTCGTAGACCACTTCATCCTGACCGCCCACCAGGTTGACATAGACCACGGGCAGCCCCGCCTCCTCCTGGCGGGCCCGGATCACCGTCTCGCGATCTTCGAACTTGCCGGCGTGGAAGGGGGAGGCATTGAGATTGAAGAGCACCTGGGCGCCTTCGTCTGCTGCCCAGCGGGCCGGGCCCGGATGCCAGAGATCCTCGCAGATGGTCACGCCGCAGCGATGACCCGCAATCTCCACCACCAGCGGCGTACTGCCGGACTCGAAATAGCGCTTGTCGTCAAAGACGCCGCCATTCGGCAGGTGGTGCTTGTGGTAGACGCCCAGCACCATGCCGTCCTGCAGGACCGCGGCGGAGTTGTACAGCCGCCCCTTCTCGTGATGGGGAAACCCGACCACCACCGCCACGCCGGTGACTTCGTCCCGGATTCGCGCCAGTGCCTGGCCAATGCTGTGGATGAAATCGGGCCGGAACAGGAGATCCTCCGGCGGATAGCCGGTGAGGGTCAGCTCGGGAAAGACCACCGCATCGGCGTGGTGCTTGTCGCGGGCGCGGAGTGCGGTGGCGATCACCTGCTCCACGTTGCCGGACACATCGCCGACGCGGGTGTCCAGCTGGGCCATTGCGACACGCAGCTGCTCGGACATGCTCGTGCGCTCCATGCCGTTCAGTGGGCCGCCACCCCGCGCACGGGGCGGCGGCTGGAGGTCGGCAGCAGACGGATCAGCCGAGCAGCTTCTTCATGCTCTCGCCGATGTCGGCCGGCGACCGCACAGTGGTCACGCCGGCCTTCTCCAGGGCACCGAACTTGTCGTCCGCCGTGC
Organism: Aquisalimonas sp. APHAB1-3; assembly: GCF_048323695.1. Taxonomy (NCBI): domain Bacteria; kingdom Pseudomonadati; phylum Pseudomonadota; class Gammaproteobacteria; order Chromatiales; family Ectothiorhodospiraceae; genus Aquisalimonas; species Aquisalimonas sp. APHAB1-3. The sequence goes on from NZ_JBLWFT010000016.1 coordinate 49,458, forward strand.
CCTTGCCACCGCTGATGATGGCGCCCGCATGGCCCATGCGCTTGCCCGGAGGCGCCGTAACACCCGCAATGTACGCCACCACCGGCTTGTTGACGTTGGCCTGGATGTACTCGGCCGCCTCTTCCTCGGCCGTGCCGCCAATCTCGCCGACCATGACGATGCCCTCGGTCTGCGGATCGTCCTTGAACAGCTCGATCACGTCCACGAACGACATACCCTGAATCGGGTCACCGCCGATGCCGACACAGGTGCTCTGACCGAGTCCGGCATCCGTGGTCTGCTTCACCGCCTCGTAGGTGAGTGTCCCCGACCGGGAGACGATGCCGATGCGGCCCTTCTGGTGGATATGCCCCGGCATGATGCCGATCTTGCAATCGTCGGGCGTGATGATGCCCGGGCAGTTCGGGCCGATCAGACGCACGTCATCATAGTAGGCCAGCGCCGCCTTCACCTTGAGCATGTCCAGCACGGGGATGCCCTCGGTAATGCAGGCGATGACCTTGATGCCGCCTTCGGCGGCTTCCAGGATCGCGTCGGCGGCGAACCCGCCCGGCACGTAGATCATGGAGGCATCGGCGCCGGTTTCGCGCACCGCGTCTTTCACGGTGTTGAAGATCGGCCGGTCCAGGTGCGTTTCACCGCCGCGGCCGGGGGTGACGCCACCGACAATGTTGGTGCCGTAGGCAATGGCCTGCTCCGCGTGGAACGTGCCCTGCTTGCCGGTGAAGCCCTGGACGATGACCTTGGTGTCCTTGTTGACGAGAATACTCATTACAACAACCTCGCAGTGATTCGGTGGCGTGGGCTCAGGCGGCCTTGCCGACGGCGGCGACCATCTTCTTCGCCGCATCGGAGAGGTCGTCGGCGGCGATGAGGTCGAGGCCGCTGTCTTTCAGCAGCGCCTTGCCCTCTTCCACGTTCGTGCCTTCCAGGCGCACCACCACGGGGACGTTCACGCCCACTTCCTTCACCGCGGCAATAATGCCCTCGGCGATCATGTCGCAGCGGACGATGCCACCGAAGATGTTCACCAGCACGCCTTCCACGGAATCACTGGAAAGGATCAGCTTGAAGGCCGCCGTCACGCGCTCGGTGTTGGTGCCGCCGCCCACGTCCAGGAAGTTGGCGGGCTCGCCACCGTGCACCTTGACCACGTCCATGGTTGCCATGGCGAGGCCGGCACCGTTGACCATGCAGCCGATGTTGCCGTCCAGGGTGATGTAGTTGAGGTTATGCTGCGCCGCTTCCACCTCGGTGGGATCTTCCTGGGAGGCGTCGTACATCGCTTCGATGCGCTTCTGGCGGCCCACCTCGATGGCGTTGTCGTCGACGTTCAGCTTAGCGTCCAGCGCCAGCAGCTGGCCGTCGCCGGTAACGATCAGCGGGTTGATCTCGATCAGGCTCAGATCGCTGGCGACGAACAGGCGGTAGAGGCCGTCCATGATCTTCACGAGCTGCTTGATCTGATCGCCCTTGAGGCCCAGGGCGAACGCCACCTGGCGGCACTGGAAGGCCTGCAGGCCGGCGACCGGGTTCACCGCGACGGTGACGATCTTCTCCGGCTCGTTCTCGGCGACTTCCTCGATATCCATGCCGCCGGCAACGGAGGCCATGAACACGATCCGCTTGGTGGCGCGGTCCACCACGGCGCCAAGGTAGAGCTCGGACTGGATATCCAGGCCCTGCTCGACCATCACGCTGTTGATGGGCATGCCCTTGTCATCCGTCTGGTGGGTCACCAGGCGGGTGCCGAGGATGGACTGCGTGTACTCGCGGACTTCGTCCTTGCTCTTGCAGACTTTGACCCCACCCGCCTTGCCACGGCCACCGGCGTGGACCTGGGCCTTCACGACCCAGACGCTGCCACCCAGCTTTTCGGCAACGGCCACGGCTTCGTCGGCCGTCTTGGCGACATCGCCCTGGGGGATGGGAATGTTGTATTCGGAGAACAGCTCCTTGGACTGATACTCGTGAAGATTCATGGTAACGCCCGACCTCCCGAGAAAATGGAACCGCAATTCTCCACCAAAGGCGGCCGCAAATCAAAGCGGGTGAGCGGAATCTCATCACATTGCCTGGCCGCGCAAACGTCTATAATGCGGCGGCGGCGGACGACCGGTGTACCATCCCCCCGCCACACGGGGACGTGAGCGCATGCACCACCCGCATGAGCAGCCGCGTCCCGACCGGACCCGGCAGGAGGCTTGAGACCCGGTGAGCATTCTCGGCGAATCCATTCCCGCCCTGTCTGCGGACAGCAGGGACCGCTACACCTGGCGACCGTTGCGGCTGTTCGCCTACTACCGCCTGCTCGTGGCCCTGATGCTCGCCATCGTCTTTCTCACCGGCCAGGACACGCTGCTGGTGCGCTCCGAGCAGCCGGTACTGTTTCTGCAGTTCGCCTTCGTCTACCTGGTGCTGGCGCTGATGCTGCTGGCCATCGCCTACCAGTGGCAGCGGGCGCTGACACTGCAGGTGTGTGTCCAGGCCGTGGTGGACATCTTCATGCTGAGCGCCCTCATTTATACCGCCGGGGCACAGGATCCCGGCCTGGGCGTGCTCATGCTGGTGGCCGTGGCCGGCTGCGGCATCTTCGTCGAGCGGCGGCTGGCCGCCCTGTTCGCCGCCATCGCCACGCTCACGCTGCTGTTTCTGGAGTTCCTGGCACAGCTCGACACCGAGGCGGGCACGGTCGGCTACGCCGAAGTGGGCGCGTTCGGCATTGCCCTGTTTCTGGTGACCTTGGCAGGCAACCGGCTCGCCCAGCGTGCCCGCGAGGAACACGCCCTGGCGGAGCAGCGCGGCGAGGACCTGGCCGACCAGGAAGTGCTCAACGGCCACATCGTGCAGCGCCTCCAGGACGGCGTCCTGGTGCTGGACCGCGCCGGGCGGGTTCGCCTGATCAACGCCACCGCCTGGAAACTGCTCGGTCAGCCGCCCCACGTAGATGCACCGCGCCTGGAAGACCTCTGCGCCCCGCTGGCACGGGCCCTGACCCAGTGGCAGGACAATCCGCGCGCGGAGCCGCCGTCGTTTCAGCCGGACCTCCTTTCGCCGGTGCTGCAGCCCCGCTTCCGGGTGCTCTCCGGCGCATCCGGCAGCGGTGTGCTGATCTTCCTGGAGGATCTGGCGGAGATGCACGCCCAGGTGCAGCAGGCCAAGCTCGCCTCTCTGGGGCGCCTCACCGCCAGCATCGCCCACGAAATCCGCAACCCGCTGTCGGCCATGACCCACGCCGGGCAGCTCCTGGGCGAGGCGGAGCTCACCGACGCGGACCGCCGGCTGGTGGACATCATCCAGCGCCACGGCCAACGCCTGAACGCCATCGTGGAGAACGTGCTGCGGCTCTCCCGTCGGCAGCAGCCGGATCTGGACACCGTCCACCTCCAGGAGCTGGCGGCCGAGCTGAACGACGACGTGCGCGCACAGCCCGATCTGCAGCCCCTGCGACTGCGTGCCGGCACGGTACCGCGCGATGCCACCGTTCAGTTCGACCCCGGCCACCTGCACCAGGTGCTGATGAATCTCCTGCGCAACGCGGCAAAGCACGCCCGCCACCCCGAGCGGGAACTGACCGTCACCGTCATGGCCGGACGCGACCCGCGCGAGCAGCCCTATCTCGACATCATCGACAACGGCCCCGGCATCCCCGCAGCAAGCCGGGACCAGCTCTTCGACCCCTTCTTCACCACCGCGGGAGACGGCACCGGGCTTGGGCTTTACCTCTGCAGGGAGCTCTGCGAGGCCAACCACGCCCGGCTGACCCTGCTGGACACCGGCGACTCCGGTACCCGCTTCCGCATCACCTTCACAGCCACAGGACACGAGCAGACATGACCACGGAACGTCCCCTGGCCCTGATCATTGATGATGAGCCGGACATCTGCGAACTGATCCAGGTCACCCTCCAGCGCATGGAGGTGGACTGCCACATCGCCGGCACACTGCAGGAAGCGCGCGACCTGCTCGGTCAGCACGCGTTTGATCTGTGCATAACCGACATGCAGCTGCCGGACGGCAACGGCATTGACCTGGTCCGCGAGGCCGTGGCCGAGCAGCCGGAGCTGCCCATGGCAGTGATCACCGCCTACGGCAACATGGACACGGCGGTGCAGGCGCTCAAGGCGGGCGCCTTCGACTTCGTCCCGAAACCCGTGGACCTCGGCATGCTGCGCCAGCTGGTGGGGGGCGCCACCCGGCTCAGCCACGGCCCGCGCATCGACCGCCGCTCCCGGGACACACTCCTCGGCAACTCGCCGGCCATGCAGAAGATCCGCGGCACCATCGCCAAGCTGGCGCGCAGCACGGCGCCCGTCTACATCAGCGGCGAATCCGGCACCGGCAAGGAACTGGTGGCACGCACCATCCACGACAAGGGTGACCGGCGCGAAAAGCCCTTCGTGCCCATCAACTGCGGCGCCATCCCGTCGGAGCTCATGGAGAGCGAGTTCTTCGGCCACGTGAAAGGTGCATTCACCGGCGCCAACCGCGACAAGCAGGGGCTGTTCCAGGCCGCCGACGGCGGCACCCTGTTCCTGGACGAAATCGCCGAACTGCCCCAGCACATGCAGGTGAAGCTCCTGCGCGCCATCCAGGAGAAGGCCGTGCGACCGGTGGGCAGCGAGCAGGAGATCAGCGTCAACGCACGCATCCTCTCCGCCACCCACAAGGATCTCGGCCAGCTCGTGGATGAAGGCCTGTTCCGGCAGGACCTCTTCTACCGCATCAACGTCATCCAGCTCGCCGTGCCGAGCCTGCGCCAGCGACGGGAAGACATCCCCATGCTGGTGAACCACGTCCTCGGGCGGCTGACCGGCGACGGCGACGACCCGCCCGTACAACTCAACGACGCCGCGCTGGGTGCGCTGCGGGCGTATCCCTTTCCGGGCAACGTGCGCGAGCTGGAGAACATCCTCGAGCGGGCACTGACCCTGTGCGAAGGCGGCACCATCGAGCCGGAGGACCTCCAGCTCCCGGAAACCACTGGCACCCAGCACCAGGACACTGCAGCCGCCGTACCGGCCCCGGACGACGATTTCGCCCTGGACGACTACCTGGCCGACGTGGAGCGCGAAGTGGTGATCAAGGCGCTGGAGAAAACCGGCTACAACAAGACCGCGGCCGCTCAACTCCTCGGCATCAGCTTCCGCGCCCTGCGTTACAAGCTGAAGAAGCTGGACATGGAATAATAACGGCCACGGCTCGCAGATCACCCCTTGGTGGACCTGAAGGTCCACCCTTGTACCTTTATCCTTGTGGTCAGGGAGACCACACCCTGATGCCGGGCGAGCAGGAGTCCACCCGAAGGGCAATTGACCCTGTGCAGTAGATTCAGGCCCCCGGC
>NZ_JBLWFT010000017.1:0-52782 GCF_048323695.1 Aquisalimonas sp. APHAB1-3
GTGCCCCGTTGGTGTTCACAGAAGATCACGGCGCGCTCTTCACTGCTGAGGTGTCGGTATCCAGTATTCATCGCAACAGCCTACCTCCGAAGGGGTCAGGTGTTGCACTTGAAAGTTGAGCCTAAGCTGCCAGATCGCCATCTCAACGGCGCGCAGTACCATCTGACGATCCTGCCGATGGTGCATCGACCAGCGTAGTGCCCGACGGGGATTTCGGGTGGTTGTTTTAACGTCAATCCCCCACACATAACAGTGGTCGGCCTGCTCTGCCGCATGCGTTTACGGTTAGCGCTTGCAAGCAGCAGCTCAAGCTCTCCGCGTCTGGTGTTCTATAACATCGTGCGTCGTCAACAGCGGTATGGTTTGGCTAGTAGCTCGTCTCCCGGAGTTCGACGACCGCCGTAATCCGCTGACCATCCCAGCGATACTCGAAGTGCTTCCCCTGGTGGGTCGAGCCAAGCGCCGGAGGGCGGAACACGGCGGCACACTCGCCGCCCTCCTGATCTCTGACGCTGGGGTAGACCAGTCCGTAATGATCCTGCATGCGGGTAACCGCGCCGAGCCGTTGGCTGTTGGCATAGTTGTCGGGGTCCAGGTACGAGGTGGCCAAGTTGGTATCACCGCGCAGGTCGAGCAAGTCGGCGTCGAGTTCCGCGATGTAGATGCGCATCTCCACCGCCATGGGTGGCTCATTGGATTCGGCCAGAAAGCGCTCGCGGTGGTATCGCGTCTCAGCGACGGCCGTGCGCTCTTTGTCAGCGCAGTAGTACACGCCGAAGCTGCCATCGGTGAACCGGCTGGGCCGCGGATAACAAAGGGCGGCCATGATCGGTGACCATCCCGGCCCGTAACGACGATCCTCCTGCTTGATCAGGTGGATTTCGCCCGCCTCTTCGCGTAAGCGGTTCGATGTCAGGCCTTCGAGTTCGTTCAATGCATCGAGATCGGCGGGATCACCGGCGATGCCCTCAAACAGGGCGATTGGGGGGAAGCGAGCGGGGACGATGCGGTACGACCGCGGCCAGCGGACCGGGGAAACAGGGAACAGGTTGCACTCGTCAGCCACGGGCACCGTCCAGATGCTGTCGCACCGCCACGAGATCGCCCACCTGGCCTCCCAGTATGCGCTCCAGCGGGGTGTGCCCCCCGAACAACGGATTCGTGTTCGGGCGCCGCACCCAGCTGTTCGCAGCGTCCTCGCGCGGGAGCAGGATGTGCAGATTCTTGTAGATCCCCAGGATCAACGACAGCCGCTCCAGGTGGTTCACATCGAGATTGGCGCGCTCAGGGTTGCGCTTCCACCGCCGGTAGGTGCTTTCCGGGGTGCCGAGTAGCCGCGCGGCTTGGGTTTCAGTCAGCCCCCATGCGCGGGCAATGTTGGGGTAGGCGCGGAGTCCTGCGGCACCGAGCTGGTGCTGCTTTTGAGCGGTCATCTGTTGCATGGCGTATACCCGAGATTTCGGTCAGTGCTCCTGTAGTGTACAGCCAAACGAGCTTAATCGGAAAAATATCGCTCATATGGTCGAGGCTCGTTTGGACTGTCCGTGTCCGATGACGTCAAACGGCCGGGGGGGCGACGCCAGCCTGCCGGCAGCGTATGTGAACCTCACTCGCGAGCGCGGTGAGTACTGTCGCGCAGTAAGCAGCGAGCCCGGCGTGGGAGAGTGCCCCGCGGCCATCGAGATCGCCACGGCGCGGCGCATCGGCCCACGCCAGCGCGGTGCGGTAGGAAGCTTCGTGGCGCAGTAGCGCAGTGGCGACAGCCCAGTGAGTGCTGCAGTGCAGGCCCGCAGCCTGGAGCCGCGCTTCGAGGTCGAGCCGTGCCAGTCGGCCGTTGCCATCGCGGAAGGGGTGGATGTAGAGCAGGCGGTGGTGGGCGCACAAGGCATCGAGGAGCCGCGCCGTTTGCGACCCGGCCGGGCGCCCGTACAGATGTTGCCAGGCATCCATTAAAGCGGGCACCTGCGCCGCGGATGGTGCCTTGTGGCGGGCGACCATCACCTCCTGGTTACGCAGTTCCCCGGCAGACTTACCGTGGACAACTCTGTGGTCGGTAAGCCGGCCATGTGCGTGGCACAGCGCAGCCTTCCGGTCCAGCGGGTCGGTTCCGGTCAGTGCCTTCCGGGCTGCCAGGAGAGCGTTGAAGGCGACAGGGCCCGACCAACCCTCAATCCGATTGGAGGCCAGGATGGCAACCGTTGCGAGCCTTCTGGTCCGCGCAGGCTTCGCTGGGACAGCAGAGGCGAGTACGGAATCGGCTGCGATCAGTACCTCGCATTGCTGAAGGAGCTCTGTCCGCTGTCGTGAGTCGGCCATTGGCCGAGGCGGTGTCAGTCCGTGAATCATGGGCTGCCTCCTGGAGTGGTATCATCGGGTCGCGGGCGTCTACGAGCGCCACTCCGGGCTGGCCAAAAGTGAACTGTAACGGGTAGGCGACAATCCGCGTGCGCCCCAACCCGTCGAGCCGGTGTCCTGCCGTCTACGATCGGCAGGTGTCCAACTCGACTCACCGTAACGGGCTCGGGCCCGCGCTGCCAGATTCCGGGGCTGATAGTCGATCAGATCATTAAGTTCCATGAGCGTGATCACGCACTGGTAGCCCCAAGCGTCCAGAGCGTTCAAATCCAGCTCCAGGTTCCGCACCGAGGGGTGCCGGCTCCCTGGGCCGATCTTCCCCACGCACGGTGTCGTGCCGATCACTCCGCCCCCAGGCGGGTCCACCCCGGCGCCGCCGACAGGCCGAGCGCGTGGATGGATCCGATGATGTCGCCGGCAATGGCTCCGAGCATGATCTTCCCCTGTTGTTGGGCATCCAGTGTGGCACTGCACGGCGACGCGTGGTGTCGCAGAACGACACCCATCGGGTTGCCTGTATCCTCAATGGTTCGTCATGATAGTGTATATAATTACAGCATCCATGGTGAGCTGCATGATCGAGAAAGTTGCCTTTGAATCGGTTCAGGTCCACAGCCCCGGCTGGCAGCGGTTTGCCCGCGCAGGGGCCGCTTCCCTGCGCGAGGGCCGTGGCGTGGTGATCCGCGAGAGGCCGGGACGGCTCATGGTCCACTGCGACGTGACGGGACTCGCTGTCGCTCAGCGCAAGGCCTGTGCCCGGGTGATTATCTGGCTTCAGAAAACCGCCATGCAGACCTGCCAGGCCTGCGGCAGCCAGGACGAGGCCGTTACGTCCCCCGATGGTTACAACCGGCTTCGGCTGTGTACGACCTGTATCAGTCGTAGCGGGAAGCCGCCTGTCCCAGTATGTCGGCCCTGTGCGGACGCCCCGTCAGCTAGACAGCCGGGACCAAAGCCGTAGGTCTGTCCGGGTCCTCGGCGCCCCGGGGATCAGGTGGCAGCTCGTTCGCTAACCCCGATAGTTCGACAAGGCGTCCAAGACAGTTTGGAAGCTGCCTCCAGACTCTGCGTAGGGATGCCTGAATAGCGGCGCCGGTACCCACTGCTCCACTTGTGCGGGGTGGATGACGTCCCGACAGTCATCCACCAGCACCGTGTGGCCCAGGTGCGCGTCGGCGATGAAGCGTAGATCTTTGGTGGGCCCCTGCCAGTGGACATACTCGATATCTGCGAACCACGCGGGTACGGCTCCCTCGTCCGCAAGTGTTCGGGCAATGGCACGGAACCGCGCTTCAGGAACGGTGGTGAACATGACCACGCGCGGGAAGCGCGCCGCGCACTCCAGCAGGAACATGTGCAACCCCGGACGCGGAATCTGGCTCACGGCGTTTGAAATCAGCGTGCCCTCCAGATCCAGTGCGAGGACGTCGATGTTTTTGGTGCGGTCATTCACTTCGTGTGCCCCGATTGTGTTGTCATGCAAACACAATTGAAAAATCAATGGTTTGCACTCCCTGCTGGCCGTGCTAGCGTCTCTGGAAATCGTACCTGACGCCGACCCAGGAAGCACAGGAAATGTCCCGGAGTACGCGTTCATTCATAGGTATATGGGAGCTTATCCGATGGCCGCTCTAGGGGTAGGTGCGTGTGCGAGCAGTAGCGACTCACGAGAAGCCGGGCCCCGACCCGGCTTCTCTACGTTTGGGAGTGCGAATGATCGGTGTGGCCTGCCATCAGCTCGGTCGTAACGAGCAAGGCCGTGATCTCGTCGTCAGCGACATCCACGGCATGGTCGAACTGCTCGATGCGGCGTTGGACCGCCTTCGGTTTAATCCGGCCGTGGATCGGCTCATCGCCGTGGGCGACCTTGTCGACAAGGGGCCCGCATCCCAGCGGGCGGTGCGTCTTCTGGATGAGCCCTGGTTTCACTGCGTCATGGGTAATCACGATCTGGCGGCCATTCTCAACATCCTGGCGGGAGATGGACCTGTCAGCGCGAGTGAGTCCTGGGAACTGCGGCTGCCCGCGGAGCGCTGGCTGCAGGCGTTGTCTGCGCGTGAAGACCATGAGGTGCTTGCGCGGCTCGGCGCATTGCCGTGGACGGTGGAGGTCGAGACCCGGGTCGGGCTTGTGGGCATCGTCCACGCGGAGGTTCCCGCCGATTGCCAGACGTGGGCCGCGTTGAAAAGTGGCGTGCTCCGTGCGCTCAAGGGCGAGATGCCGTTCAACACGCTAAGCCCAGTTGTGCGCGGGCGCCGGCTGCTTGAGGCCATCAAGGCTGGCGAAGCGTCGACCTCGGACGACGCTTCGCTGACGCTGCCGGATGTGGCGCACGTGATTCATGGGCACACGATCCGCGATGGCTTCCGGCCATGGCGTATGGGTAACCGCTGGCACATCGATTCGGGTGCCTTCCTTACCCAGCCCGAATGGCGCCGCGTGCGGGAGCAGGCGGGCGGCGGCGAGCCGGGGCTCACCATCGTGGATATCGAGGACCCGGCAACCCCTTTGTGATAGGCGAGGAGGCTGGCAATGCAAGACCATCAAAGTAGCAAAAGCGACGTGATCGCTACGGTGCGAGAGGGGGAGTGATGCCGGTGACACCGTACTTCCTGGATGTTGAGGCATCGGGACTCGCGGGTGACAGCTACCCGATTCGCGTCGTGTGGACGTTGCCTGACGGGAGCAGGGAAGGGTACTACATCCGGCCCGACCCCGAGTGGACGCACTGGGAGGCCGAAGCCGAAGCGATCCACCGCATCCCGCGTGACGTGCTGTTCGAGCGTGGCCAGTCAGCGACGTGGGTGCTGGAGCGCATGAATGCAGTCCTCGCTGGGTGCACGGTCTATCTGGCCGATCCTGGCCTGGATGGGTTCTGGATGCGGCGGTTGTTCGAAGCCGCCCGCGTCGCGCCGGCATTTGAACTAGCTTCGCTCTGGGATTTACCCGAGGACGAGCGTGACGGGCTGCGGCTCGCCCGTCGACGGGTCGACGTGGAGCCGGATCTGTCTCCGAGGGATAGCATGGCACAGGATGCCGAGATCCTCACGGCCGTCTACCACAGGGGCCAGGAGCAGGCGGCAAGCCCAAAGGACTTGCTGCCCTGTTTTATCGATTTCGAGGCTTCGGGGCTGACTTCGGAGAGCTATCCGATCGAAGTCGCCTGGTCGATGCCGGATGGCACCGTGGAGTCGCACTACATCGACCCGGCACCGCACTGGGATTACTGGGACCCGGAGGCGGAAGCCATACACTGGATTCCACGCCATCTACTGCGTGATTGCGGCAGGCCGGTGGCGTGGATCGCGGAGCGGATGAACGCCGTGCTCGCGGGGCACACTGTCTACTGCGATGCCCCGGGCATGGATCGTTTCTGGATGAATCGGCTGTTCGATGCGGCGGGTGTCGAGCCCGCGTTCGAACTTGGCTCATTTTGGGCGATTCACCCCGATGCGACGGCGAGCCTGCCGCCCCGGCGGGTCGATCAGATCCTTCAGCAGGCCGAGGCCGAGCGTGGCGGACGGCAGCACGAGGCGGACAGTGACGTGCGGTACCTCATGGCGGTGTACCGGCTTACTCTGGCCGCCGTACACGAGCGTGAAACGGAGAGGAACGGGCCCGGGGATGGATGAACAGATTCAAACGGCTCTCAAGCGGATCGAGGCCGAGGAGTCCGTGCGTGTCCTATACGCCTGCGAGTCGGGCAGCCGCGCATGGGGATTTCCCTCGCCGGATTCGGACTACGACGTGCGCTTTATCTACGCACACCCGCACGACTGGTATCTCGCCATCGACGTCGAGCACCGGCGGGATGTGATCGAGCGCCCGATTGCAGATGCGCTGGATGTCGCCGGGTGGGATATCCGCAAGGCGCTGCGGCTTTTCAGGGCCAGTAACGGCGCGCTGCTTGAGTGGCTGCACAGCCCCGTTCGGTACAGGGAGTGCGGGGTGTTCCGTGACCAGCTTGCGGCGCTTGTTGCGACGACGTTCGACCGGCGGGGCCTTTGCCATCACTACGCGCACATGGCCCGGGGCAATGCTCGAAACTTCCTGGGCGGTGATCAGGTGCGGCTGAAGAAGTACCTCTACGTGCTCCGGCCACTCCTTGCAATTCGCCATATCGAGACCACGGGAGCGCTCCCGCCGGTCGTGTTCCGCGAGCTGGTGGATACCGTCGCGCCAGAGGCGCTGGTTGCGGAGATCGACACGCTCCTCGCGCGAAAGCGTCGCGCGGGAGAGCACGACACCGGTCCACCGATCCCGGCGCTCGAGGCTTTTATCCATGACGAACTCGGTCGGCATGAGGCAGGTTTCGACGACTTGGACCGCCCGGACATCGACACGCGCCCGGCCGTGCTGGATGCACTGAACGCGCTGTTCCGGCGCGTGGTAACCGGTGGAGCGTGAGGAGAGCGCGGGATGTACGTGTTTCTGGACACTGAATTTACGCACGAGGACGCACCGCAGCTCATCAGTTTCGGCCTCGTCGCGGGGTGCGAACCAGTGGACACGCTCTACGTGGAACTCACGGACACCTACGCCCGGGCAGACTGTTCCTCGTACGTGCGCAAGGTGGTGCTCCCGGCGCTGATGGGCGGGAGCTACGCGATGGCCTCCGTAGACGCGCGCTCGCGGGTGCAAGCGTGGTTTCAGACCCTGACCGGCGCGCACCGCATTGTTACCGACTACCCGGAGCACGATATGGCCTTGTTCGCGCAATGGCTCGGTTCGGAGCACTGGCCCACGAATCTCGCTCGGCGGGCTCTGAGGCTCGACACCGCGGGCCTCCCCGTTGGGCTCACGCGTGACACGGCGCGCGCCGTGATGGAGCGCCACGACGAGCAGTGGGGTGCTCACAACGCGCTGAGCGATGCGGACCGCCTGCGCGCGGTCTACGCCGCCGTCACCGCGACGGGGTGCGATCCGTTCGACCGGGACGCCGGCGATGGGTGCTAAGTTGTTGCGTCTGACGGTCCAGGTTCACTGGGGGAGCCAGTGGCACGATGCCGCTGTGGTCACAGTCTCTGATCCTTCGAAAGGGCTGCGGAGCCCGATGCGGCTCAGCTACCAACCAGAGTACGTTGCCCGTGCGCTGGATGACGCCGGCTGGCCGGATGGCCAGGTGGTCGGTGGCCTCTACGCCCTTGGTGTGAACTTGCCGGTTCGTTTCGATGCAACCTACGAATATGGCGTCGTTGCGGCCGTGCTTCGGGACATCATCCCGCAGGGCTACGGCCGACGTCGGATGCTGGAGGTCCTGGGATACTGTCGCGACCCCGGGCCACGGGCGGATCTCCCGCTCCTGCTGCAGGGCAGTGTGGCACCGGTTGGTCATCTGCGGGTCAAGCCTGCCGCTGACGCATTTGCTGCGGCACTGGAACCGGCCAGAGCGCCCCGGTATACGCGGGAGGATGTAGCCAGGCTAGGGGAGCGCATGATTGATGAGGGGCTACGGGCCGGTGTGCCGGTCGCAGCCGCCCTGGGCGCTGGGGGCGAGGCTCCGAAGGTTCTTCTTGTTGAGGACGGTAACGGCCGGTATGCCCTGGAGGGCACGGTCCCTGAGGCCGAAGTACACGGGCGCTGGCTGGTCAAGATGCCTCGTGGGCGCAAGTCTGCCGATGATGTGGCTGTGCTGCAGGGCGAGGCCGCCGTCCACCAGGCCCTGGAGGGCCTCGGTCTTAATACCGTATCTGGGTCGGTACTGGTGGAAAAGGATTCCACATTGTCATTATGGCTGCCGCGGTTTGATCGCGACGGTGGCCATCACCACGGAGTGGAGTCGGTGTACTCGGCGATGGGGATGCTCGGCGACGGCGCGGCGCTGGATCATCTGGACGTGGTGGAACGGCTGGCGGACGTGACATGGGGTGATGCGGCCCTGGTCGACTACTTGACGCTGGATATCGTGAACACCATGGTCGGCAACAGCGACAACCATGGTCGCAACGTGGCGATAGTGACGACTGATATCGGCGTGCACCTCGCGCCCTATTACGACCTCGCGCCGATGGTGCTCGATCCGGAAGGTGTATCGTGGGCGACCCGATGGCGCGGCGATGCCGTATGGCAGGGAGGCACGCCAGACTATGCGCGGTTGCTGACCCTCTATGCGGGCGACCGGTGCTGGGCGGTGCGGCGTTTCGTCGCCGCTGTGGGTGCGCTTGATGGCCTGGAGCGTCGCCTTGCCGATCGCGGCGCTCCTGCGCGCATGCTGCGCCACCCCGGCGTCCGACTCGATGCTGCGGCACGGGTCGGTGAGGTGCTCGCGCGGATGCGGTGATCGGGTTCGGGACCCGCGGGTCCCGAACCCAATCGTCACAGTCCCATGCTCCACTGACATGGTTCTGGCTCGGAGGCTTCCTCCAGGGGGGACGCCTATCGATCATCCCCCGTGGAGGGTCTTCCCGGCCACTCTTATTCGCCAGTGAGCAGCGCCAGCATTGGCTGAATATCCCCGGCATCGGCGTCCCGCAGTGCCGCGAGGTAGGTCTGTCTCCTGGGTGTTAGCGCGTTGAGGTTTACGATGTGCCACCCGGTGAGGGCCAGACTGACACCGGTCTGGCACCAGTTTGATGCCACATTGACGCCACTTTGGCGTCACCTGTGTTTACAGGGATACACAATTGGTCCGCACGAACGGGGCCGGTGGCCTTCGGCCTGGCGCCTTTAGTGGGCGCATACTTTCCTATCGCAGGCCCTTGGCGAACGTCCGAGGTCGGTTGCTGTGCAATAGGTGCATCCGTTCATGAGCCACACTCGGTTGCGCAAGCCGCTTTCCGATAAAGTACGTTCCGCGAAACCCTGTCAGGGTCCGCTTTCGACCCATTGCGGACCTTCGATCAACGGTTGGGAACGTCTGCTTGCGTCGTTAATAAACCTCGGGTTTGTGCCGATTCCGCACCCGGTGGTGGACGTGAACGTCCACCGGATTCCCAAGTTCTTCTAGAAATCACCGAGGCGTTGTTCCCGTCATTCGTCATCATTTTACGGACGATACGAAGCGACCAGCTTCTCCCCTGCAGCCGGTCGTCAAAGGCTGGTCATCCCTGTCTGATCTGCCAAAGCTTGGCTCTAACGGACAAGCTCTGCGGTGCGCCGTGTGGTCGAGCCGAACCACATGGGTTTGTCGACGACGAACTTCATCGAACGTTTCACCAGACCTTTGCCGGGGAAGAAACCAAGATCGAGCCACAGCCGGATCACAGCCGGCGCCTCAAGATCGATGGTCTGCTCGATTGGCACCAGGAAGCCTTCGTAATCACCCGCCGGCGTCGCGTACCGTTCTCGAGTGATGGGCATGACTCGGTGCTGGTACTGACCCTTGTGTACAGCCTCTTGCGTCTCTCTGTTAACGACCGTAGCCGTGCCGGAGGCACTCCATGTCCGGTCGGGCACGATCCTGTTGGGTAGCAGCACCACGGGTGGCTCGTACAGCACGGTCTGGCCTTGCGTCAGCACGTCCAGGCCGGTGAGCAGCAGGGTGCCATCCCGGAGCTCTTGAAGATGGAGGATGTTGTAGTCGCCGAATCGAACTTCCCAGCGACCTTCACCGTCTGCGGAACTCAGCTCCAGCATGACCTGCTGTCCCTCTCCGTCTCCGTCCACCACCTCAAACGTGCTTTCACCTGGGACCAGAGGGAATAGCTCACCAGCCTCAACCTCTTGAACCGTCGATGCCGGCGGCGCCGACGTCTCCGCGAGGGTGGCCCCGGCGGTGCATAGGCCGACGCCGATCAGTATCGCTCGTGCGCAAGACAGGTACATTGCATCTCTCCTGGACCCCGTGGGCGAGGTGCGGCACAGCCGTCGAAGCAGTGAAGCGACGTCAACGAGAGAGACGGCGCCACTGGCTGAGGATTCTCGAGACCTTCCCCTGAAGCGCTTCCCGACCAGAATTCGCGACACCCAACCTTCTCCGCTGGAGTTTAGACAACACCCGGCCAGCCGCCACCGCAGCCGCGACGTAGACGTTGCAGCGCCGGAGGGGAGTCGCAGGATTATCCCGGTCAATCGAACCGTCCGCGACTGCGACCGGCAACACCGCTGTCCGTGGACACACGAACGCGATTTGACGCCGTGGGTAAGAACACTTCTGATCGCCGATAGGTCGAGCCGACATCACTTCTCCGGCCCTTTTCCGAAGCCCTTCACGGTGCGTTCTGTAGCGCACAGACAACATCCATTGACGGAATTAACCTAACGCTTAAGCAGGTTGCCGCCGGATCCCGTCGGTATGACCTTGCCCGGACAAATTGGACACGTTCATGCGGCCAGTATTCCGAAGGCGGCCGGCGATTGAAAGCCCAGCGCTGAATGCAGCCGCCGCCGATTGTAGAACCGGAGGTAGTCATCGACATGGCTGACCAGCGCGGACACGGATTGCTGCAGGTGGGCCTCGGTGACGTCGGACTCGGCCTTCAGCGTGCCGAAGAAGGACTCCACATGGGCGTTGTCGTAGCAGTAGGCTCTCCGGCTCATGCTCTGCGTCAGGCTGTGGCGGGCGAGCAGCGCCTTGAAGCTGTTGGCGGCGTACTCAATGCCCTGGTCCGAATGGAACAGTGCCCCACGGCGCGGGCGGTGATGGCGCAACGCGTCTCGGAGTGCCGCACAGGTCAGCTCAGCCGTGCGCTGCTGCGATGTAGCCCAACCGAGAATCTGTCGGGTGTATTGGTCCATGACCACAGCCAGGAACAGCCAGCCGCGCTGTGTGTGGATGTAGGTGTAGTCGCCCACCCAGACTTCGCCGCGGCGCCGCGCCGGGCCTTGCTCCAGGAGCCTGTTCGGCACCTGGTATTGAGCGGCCCGTCCTGGCCGCGGTCGGTATTTCTTCGCCTGGCGGGCAACCAACCCATCCTCGCGCATCAGCCGGGCCACGCGATGGCGGCCGCACGGGTACCCCATGGTATCCAGCGCCCGCTTGATGCGCGGGCTGCCATAGATGCCTCGATTGGCAGCAAAGGCCTGGCGAATGGGCTTGAGCAATACGGCATCCTCAATCGCTTGGGCACTCGGCATCCGCTGAGACCACTCGTAGAAGCTGCTCCGCGGCACGCCCAGAGCGTCACACAGGCGCTTCACCGAGAAGCGGTCCCGCCGCTCGGCTATGAATCGGTATCTCCCGGCTGGCGTTGTCCGAAAAAACGCCGCGCTTCCTTGAGGATCTCTTTCTCCTCGTTCAACTTGTGGTTGTCACGCTGCAACTGCCGGATTTGCCGGCGCAGCTCCGCGGCTTCCGCGTCGCTGCCCTTGGGAGGCTTTGCCATGAATCGACCCTCGCGGTATTCCTTCTTCCAGCGTGACAGCATGAACGGGTGGATGCCCAGCCGTGAAGCCACGGCCTGGGTCTGGACGTCGGGTTGCAGCGCGAGCTCCACGGCCTCAACCTTGAACTGGTCGTCGTAGCGGCGGTACTTCATGGATCACCTCATCAATTGGAAAAATGAAGAGGTGTCCAATTCAGCCGGGAAAGGTCAGTAAGACCGGAATCGCACTGCGACTTGCATGGTCCGTATTAGTAATTAGAGAGTCGCTGGATGAGTGTACAAGCGTCGAATATCGACACCACGGACGACCCGCGGGCGTGGCGCCGCGAACTGAGTGTCTACCGTGAACCCCGCATCGTGCGAAGCGTTGTGGAAATCTTCATTACGGCAATCCCGTTCGCGCTCCTGTGGGGGCTGACATGGCTTGCCGTGAGCGCAGGCCACTGGGTTGGGTTGGTGCTTGCCTTGCCGGCGGCAGGCTTCCTCGTGCGTTTGTTCATGATCCAGCATGATTGCGGCCACGGGTCGTTTTTCCGTTCTCGACGTGCCAACGACTGGGTCGGCCGGGTCATCGGGGTGTTTACGCTTACGCCGTATGATTTCTGGCGCCATAGCCATGCGATCCACCACGCTAGTTCCGGCAACCTGGACCGACCCAATGTCGGCGGTATCGATACGTTGACCGTGCGCGAGTACCAAGCGCTCCCAAGGCGTCAAAGACTGCGCTATCGCTTGTACCGCCATCCACTTGTCCTGTTCGGGATCGGCCCGGCGTACGTGTTCTTGCTCGATCAGCGGCTACCGGTGGGTTTTATGCGCTCCGGGTGGATGCCGTGGGTGAGCACCATGGGCACGAATGCAGGCATCGTTCTGGTGGCGGCCGGCGTGATCGCGCTCGTTGGTGTTGGAGATTTTCTGCTGGTGCAGCTTCCCATTACGCTGCTTGCCTCGGCAATGGGTGTGTGGCTGTTCTATGTCCAGCACCAATTCGAAGAGACCTACTGGGAGCACCAGGACGAGTGGGAGTTCCATGAGGCGGCCTTTCATGGGAGTTCGTACTACGCGTTACCGGGCTTGCTGCGATGGTTCAGCGCCAACATCGGCGTGCACCATGTCCATCACCTGTCCAGTCGCATTCCGTCATACCGGCTCCGTGAAGTGCTGCAGGACCATCCGGAACTTCGGGACGTGGGGCGCATCACCCTCCGCCAAAGCCTGGCGGGCGTACCGCTTGCCCTCTGGGATGAGGACCAGCGGCGCCTGGTCTCCTTCAAAGAGGCAGAGCGTAACCGCGCCGGGGGCGGACACCCCCTGGGCGGTGCTGAAGATCTCCAGACACCTCGTTCGATGACCTGAAATGCATAAGCACTGGCCTATGGCCAAGGTGGACGGTATATACCGACATCAGGACAACGTCATTAACCGGCAGCGTTCCCGACTCCTTGCCGGCCGCCGCTTTCTCGCTCATCTTCCAGACTTTTGCCGCGCCCAGGGCGGCGAAGGACATCTAAGGCCGGATGCTGGACGACCCCTGCGATACCAAGCACGTCGCCCTCGGCGTAGAGTCGCAAGACGGATGCGCAGCCATTGCTGTCTGTGCTGCAGCGCTTGAAGGCCCTGAAATCACCATGTAAGGCCTGGCTGGATACCGATACGCCGGCGCAAGA
Organism: Aquisalimonas sp. APHAB1-3; assembly: GCF_048323695.1. Lineage (NCBI taxonomy): Bacteria > Pseudomonadati > Pseudomonadota > Gammaproteobacteria > Chromatiales > Ectothiorhodospiraceae > Aquisalimonas > Aquisalimonas sp. APHAB1-3. The sequence continues at coordinate 13,286 of NZ_JBLWFT010000017.1, forward strand.
AAGGTGCTCCCCCTTCGACAGGACGCGGTCGCCAAAAGGCGTCTGTTCGTCAGCCGCCTTGTGCCCCGAGAAATGCGGAAACGCAATGGGTAGCCCTGGGGATCTTGAGGGCGCGCACTTCGTGCTTTCTTATGTGCAGGGCCTGGAATCCTTTATCGAGCTGAGACTGGCGAAGTTCGATCCCGGCGTGCAAGGCGAGGACAACCTGCTGGGCATTTCGAGCCGCGCATCACCCGCCCGCTGCGGTGGCTGGCGGACTCCCGCGTTCCGCGTGAGGTGGACACCATTCTGAAACGATCTCGCCGGAGGGGACTATAATGGGCAAGGACGAGGGAAGTAGCCATGCCGCACGATGCAGAACACACCTATGTCAACGAGCGTAATCCTCTGGCGGTACCCCAAGGCGAGCGCGTTTCCAGCGGGCCCTCGGCAGCACCGGAGCGTTGGCTGACCCGTCGGCTCTACGAGCTGGTGGGCTCACCAGCGTTGCAGGTACGCTTGTGGGACGGTTCGTCCTTTGGATCCGGCGACAGTACTCTGGCGGTCGAGATCATGGATCGCGGCGCCTTGTACGAGCTGCTTCGTAACCCGAACCTGGGCTACGGGGATCTCTACAGCACCGGGCGTATCGAGGTGCATGGCGAGCTCAAGGAAGTAATGAATATCCTGGTACGAGCCGCGAATGAACACGAAGGCCGCAAGCCTGCCTGGCTGGAGTGGCTCTGGCGCGATAAGCCGAGCAGTGGCGCGGATGTTTCCGGGGCGCGGGGCAATATCCATCACCACTACGATCTGGGCAATGACTTCTACAGTCTCTGGCTGGACCACGCGGCCATGCAATATACCTGCGCCTATTTCGAAAGCCCCGACAACACCCTCGAGCAAGCGCAACTGGCCAAGCTGGAACACGTCTGTCGCAAGGTGCGGCTGCAGCCCGGCGAGACGGTCATCGAAGCCGGCTGTGGCTGGGGCGGGCTCGCACGCTACATGGCGAAGCAGTACGGGGCAAAGGTACGCGCATTCAACATTTCCCGGGAGCAGATCGAGTATGCCCGCGAGCAGGCCCGTAGGGAGGGCCTGGACCATCTGGTTGAATACGTTGAGGACGACTACCGCAATATTTCCGGCTCCTGCGACCACTTCGTTTCGGTGGGTATGCTCGAGCACGTGGGACCCGCGAACTACGAGGCCTTGGCCAAGGTGGCACGGCGCTGCCTGCATCCGGAGGGTCTGGGCCTGATCCATACCATCGGGCGTAATCGACCGCGGCCGGTTAACAAGTGGATCGAGCAGCGCATTTTCCCGGGCGCCTATGTACCCAGCGCGGCGGAGCTTATGACGCTGTTCGAGTATGATGATCTTTCCGTGCTGGACGTGGAGAACCTGCGGCTGCATTACGCGCAGACCCTGGATAATTGGCTGGAGCGTTTCCGGGTCCATCGAGACTGGGTGGCGCAACAGTACGACGAGCGCTTTGCTCGTGCCTGGGAGCTGTATCTGGCCACCTCCAGTGCCACCTTCACGCAGGGAGGGATGCAACTCTTCCAGGTTGTGTTCGCGCCGGCCCGGTCCAACAACGTACCCCGCAATCGCGCGCATCTATACGAAACCACGGCGGCGCCTCGGGAGTGGGCCGATGGATGAATACGACCTGATCGTTGTCGGAGGCGGACCCGCCGGCTCCAGTCTCGCCCACGCCCTCACCCACCGGGGCTGGCGGGTGCTGGTCATGGACAAGGCCCGGTTTCCCAGGGACAAGACCTGCGCGGGCTGGGTGACCCCGCCGGTGCTGGAGTCCCTCGACGTTAACCCTGAGACCTATGGCCGCGATCATGTGCTCCAGCCCATTCATTCGTTTCGGGTGGGGTTGATGGGTCAGGAGCCCGTGGAGACTGATCACGGCGAGGAGCCGGTGAGCTACGGCATTCGTCGGTGTGAGTTCGACAATTATCTGCTAGAGCGCTCGGGAGCCGACATGGCGCTGGGCGAGAAGCTCCACGACCTGCGCCGCAGGGAGGGGGCCTGGGAACTTAATAAACGTTTCCGGGCCGCCTGGCTAGTGGGCGCGGGTGGTCACTTCTGTCCCGTTGCCGCCCGTCTCGGAGACGGCCCGGGTGGGTACGAGCAGCCTGTGACCGCCAAGGAAGTGGAATTCGAAATGACGCCGGAGCAGCAGCAGCGCTGCCGGGCCCGAGGCGATACCCCGGAGCTGTGGTTCTGCCGGGACCTGAAGGGCTATGGCTGGGTGTTTCGCAAGGAGGAGTACCTTAATATCGGACTGGGCCGTCAGGAGAACCACCAGCTTTCGGTACACTTGGCAGAGTTCGTCCGGTTCATGCAGGACGCCGGCCGTATCCCGGAGGATCTGCCCAGGCGATACAAGGGGCACGCCTACCTGCTGCACGGCCACGCCCGTCGTCCACTGACCGACGACCATTGTCTGTTGGTCGGTGATGCCGCTGGCCTGGCCTATGACCAGAGCGGCGAGGGGATTCGCCCGGCGGTGGAATCCTCCTTGCTGGCGGCGGATCTGCTCGCACGCCTGGGAGATCGGCCGGAGACGGTGGTCGCGGAATACGATCGGGCCATTCGCGCTCGTTTCGGCCGGCGTGGCGACGAATCCGGTGGTGTGCGCTTGCCCGAATGGCTGAAAGCCACGGTGGCCCCCCCGTTGATGCGCACGGACTGGTTTACCCGGAAGGTGGTCACGGAGAAGTGGTTCCTCCACACCGACGTGCCGCTACTGCATCTCAGCGCCTAATAGACAAGAGTGGAAAGTGAAAGCTGCCAGGCGGCGAGTCGAGGGGATATAAGCCGGACGGGTTCCCGTAGCTTCTCTGGGGCACCCATCAACGGTGAATACAGTACGACGGTCACCGCCTCCGTTTCCCCCGAGAAGCCCGCCTAGCCACTCCGTGCTGAACGACCCTTTAGCGGCGGCGAACAAATCACGGCACTTTCAATATTCGAGTAGCAATCGTAATGATTTTCTATCGCGGCTACTTGTCATCATCCCGAGTCAACTTCTGATAGACGCCCAGACCTACCACCACAAAAATAGCTGCAATTAATAGAAAAGTGGGATAGATCAACGTAGTAATATCTTTTGTCCCAGCGTCAAAAACGAACACCAGGGCTTCCAAGTTTACGGCAATAGCAATTATGACGAGAAACTTCAATAAAGTCCCCCTCTGTTTTGCCGGCGATTTCGTGGCACTGCTGCTAAAAACTTCCTCCTCCAACAAAAACTTGGAAACATCAAATACAGCCATTCCAATCACGATCAAGCCGATGGCATTAAGAAGGGCTGTAACGAGCAAGGTGTCTCCGTGTATCGAGAGCCATATATCCCAAAAGGCGACACCCATCATCGTGAGACTTATAACACCCAAACTTAAACTGATGAGTCCATAAACAGCACGCCCTATCCAATCAGAAATACCTTGCGTTTTATTCATCTTTGCTCCGAGTCGCTAATTGATTTGTCCGCATATATTACTGCTAACAGTGCGTGAGCCCCCTTCACCATGATTAGGGCAGTGTACCGGCGTGACATCTACGAAGCCGTCGCTGGAGTCGACAGGCTTTATGCGGCATATACAGGAGCGTAGCGCGAATTGGCCGTAGGACACCAACCAAAAATTCGACGGCGTGTTTTCCCGCCGTCACCTACGAAGCGGACACTGATCGATGGTGGGGCAAGATCCGCCCCGGGTCGGGAACTGCTTCACGGAACACCACGTGGACGCTAGCGCACAGACATCAGGTACTGTCAGGAATAGTCTTGATGGTTGAACCAAGCGTTGTACAGAACTGCGTTTTCACAACATTCGCACAACGCATTGTCGACGGAAATTCCCAAGTAAAATGCACGACCCACAGGATGTATATGATGAGCAACGAACCCGTTAACCAGATGCAGACCCAGATCGAGAACACCGTCGCTCGCCCGGCGCGCAACTACGCGAGCTCTATGCTGGATCACTTCGAGCAGCTCGCGAACCTGCAGTTTGAAGCCGCCAAGGCCTATGCCGAGACCAGCATGCAGCAGGCCCGCGCCGCGCTGGAAGTGAGAGATTCGTCGGACGTCCGCGCCTACATGGAAAACCAGCAGAAGGTTGCCAAGGAGATGAACGAGCGCATCAAGGGCGACATGGAAAAGCTCGTGTCCCTGAACCAGGCCTTCGCCCAGAACGCGCAGAGCGTCACGCGGGACAGCGCCGAGAAGGCGTCCAAGGCTGTGCAGGCAGACTCCGAGAAGGACACCCAGGACAGTGTCCAAAAGGACCCCAAGGCTGCGCAGGAAGGTTCCAAGAACGACACTCAGGACAACACTCAGAAGGAGTCCAAGGCCGCGAAGGAAAGCAGCAAGAAGGACACTCAGGCCGTTTAGCCAAGAACCACTAAGCGCTGAGCCGGCGCTTTGTTGCAAAAAGACCGCCACTCCGGATTCGTCCGGGTGGCGGTCTTTTGTAAGCGTCCGCCGAGCACCGTCTTGTCGCCGGGCCTCGGCGATGCTTACGCGTTGATCTCGTCGGTGAACTCGCCGTGCTCGATTGCGGTGGCGACCGCCGCGTCGAGCCGCAGCAGGACGTCGGCGAGGGACTCGTCCGGACGGCGGCGGAGCATCGCGAGGGCGTTATGGGGGTCGCTGGCGACGGCCACTTGGCCGACCGGATGCAGGTAGCCGATGTTGATGTCGCCATCGTCGGCAAGCAGCGCGTCGATGTTCGGCAGATCAAGATCGGTGATGTGTGCCATGGAGTCCCCTGCTCAGGCGGCCGCGGCCTGGGACTGCGGATCACCGAGGGTGATGCTCCAGGGCAGCAACTCGTCGATGCGGTTGATCGGGTGCGTGCCGATGCGCTCGAGCACGGCCCGGAGGTAGGCGTAGGGATCGACGCCGTTCAACCGGGCGGTGCCGATGAGGCTGTAGATCAGGGCCGCACTGTCCCCGCCCCGGTCGGAGCCGGCGAAGAGGTAGTTCTTGCGGCCCAGCGCCACGGTGCGAAGCGCCCGCTCGGCAGCGTTGTTGTCGATCTCCACCCGGCCGTCATCCCGGTAGCGCGTTAGCGCCGTCCACCGCTCAAGCGCATAGCGCACCGCCACCGCGAAGGTCGACTTCGCAGAGACGCGCTGGAGCTTGTCGGTGAACCAGGTGTGCAGATCGTCGAGCGCGGGCCCCGCCCGGGCCTGGCGCTCAGCGCGGCGAACATCCGGCGGCTTGCCCCGGAGGTCGGCCTCGATGGCGTAGAGCGCGCCGATGCGCTCCAGCGCCTCACGGGCGAGCGGCGAGCCGTTGCCCTGGTCGATATCGTGGAACTTGCGCCGCACGTGCGCCCAGCAGGCCGCCTCCTGGACACGGCCGGTGTCGTACAGTGGCCGGAAGCCGGCATAGCCGTCGGCCTGGAGCACACCGGTGAACTCCCGCAGGTGGCGCTGCGGATGCAGCCCCTTGCGATCCGGTGAGTAGCGGAACACCACCGCCGGCGGCATCTCGCCGTCCGCGGCGCGCTCGTCGCGCACGTATGTCCATAGCCGGGCGGTGCGGGTCTGCCCGCGGCCTGGGGCGAGCAAGGGCACCGGCGTGTCATCGGCGTGGACCGTGGCGCCGGCGAGGATGTGGCGCTGGAGCGCCTCGCCGAGAGGCGCGAGCAGCGCACTGCTCGCGCCGACCCAGTCGGCGAGCGTGGAGCGCGTGAGATGCACGCCCTCGCGGGCATAGATCGCCGACTGACGATACAGCGGCAGATGATCCGCGTACTTGGCCACCAGCACCTGGGCAAGGAGCCCCGGGCCGGCGAGTCCGCGCTCGATGGGCCGTTCGGCAGCCGGTGCCTGGTTGATCGTCCCGCACTGCCCGCACCGGTGCTTGGGGCGGATGTGGCGGATGACCTTGAACGACGCCGGGACGTACTCCAGCACCTCGCTGACGTCCTCACCGAGATAGGTCAGCGCACCACCACAGTCCGGGCACGTGCAGGCAGCGGCGTGGCGGTGGTCTTCGCGGGGGATGTCTTCCGGCAACGCCTGGCGTGCCGGACGGGGACTCGATGAGGACTGCGAGGATGACGATGGCTGGGGCTGCCGGGCAGCCTCCTCGGCCTGCACGCTCTCCATCTCCTCGATGGTGAGCTCGAGCTGGGCGATCTGCGCATCCAGCCGCTCCGAGGAGCGGCCGAACTGCTTGCGCTTGAGTCGGGCGAGTTCGAGCTTGAGCTTCTCCAGCTCGCAGTCACGGTGGTGGAGCTGGCTGCGCAGCTCCGCCGACTCCGCACGGCTGGCTGCCAGTTCCGCCCGCAGGGCGGCGACATCCTCGGGCGGCTCCGGGGTGTTGGCGGGCGTCGTCAGCATGCGCGGATTATACCGACGACCGCCCCGCGGGGCATCTCTCAGGCGGCGTGTTGCGGGTCGAACGTGCGCTGGGGCGTACGCCAGTCGATGCCCTCGAGCAGCATCGCCAACTGCGCCGTGGTGAGATGAACCGCACCGTGTTCAAAGCGTGGCCACACGAACCGGCCACGCTCCAGGCGCTTGGCGTACAGGCACAGTCCCTGGCCGTCCCACCACAGCACCTTGATGCGGTCCCCGCGTCGGCCTCGAAAGACGAAGATCTGCCCCGAGAACGGATCCTTGCTCAACCGGTGCGCGACCATCGCCGCGAGCCCGTCGAAGCCCTTGCGCATGTCCGTGACACCAGCGACCAGATAGATGCGCGTGCCGGTCGGTGGCGCCATCATCGGCTCAGGACCTCCAGGGCCACGCGCAGTGCCGCACCGTCGGCGTCGCCGCGCACAACTACCCGATGGCCGCCGCTCAAGGTAATCTCCAGCTCCCCATTACCTGACCTTGGGGAACGCTTCGGCTCGGTAGCCGCAGCGACAGCCGTGTCGGCCACGTGGATGGGCACAAGTGCCGCCGCGCTCGTGCCCGTCGTCTCCTCCAGCAGGCCTTCACGATAGAGCTTGCGCCACTTGAAGAGCTGGTTGGCGTTGACGTCGTGGCGGCGGGCGACCACCGATACTGAGGCGCCCTCGGCGAGCGTCTCCTCGACCACCCGCCGCTTGTAGCCGAGCGTGAAACGCCGGCGCCTGTCGCCGCCAGCGGCCCGAGTGTGTTCCTCGTTAGTGTCCACTTCGCCTCCAGGTGGACACCTACCCGGTGCCCACTTCACCCATGGAGACGCGATCATCGGCAATCACCGATACGACAGGAAGGCGGTGCTCACCGGACGCTTACGGTCTTTTTGCGTGAGCGGGTGCCTTTTAGTATTACTTTGTTATTTATGGCCCATCACGAGCCCGAGACGCCTCAATGACGACTTGCTCAAACAAGGCCTCCAGCACACGGCGCCGCAGGGCGGTGATGCTCGTGCGTGTCCGTGGGGGGAAAACCCCCGGGGCCGGGGGCTGCCTGCGGCGAGGCAGCCTCATCGGGTGGCGCATCATGGAAAGGCCCATAAGCGCGCTGCAGGGCGAGGTAGCTGTGCGCGAGCATGACCAGCGCCACATGCCGGTGCAGTCCCGGCCAGCGGCGGCCCTCGTAGTCGTCGAGCCCAAGCTCGCCCTTGGCATCCTGGTAGAAGCGCTCGATCGCCCAGCGGACGTGAATGAGTGCCACAAGCTCGGGCAGACGCATGGCGTCGAGACCCCAGGCGTAGTAGTACTTCACGTCGCCCCGATGCCCTGGGCAGGGGCGCTCGCCGATGAGCACGCCGCGACTGGGCAGATGCTTGCCACGCCCTCCGCTGCGATGGACAGGGATGGACACGAACTCCCGGGTCAGCGCCCCTTTATGGCCCTGACGCCAGGCCACCCGGCGCCAGGCGCGCTCCGGCTGGGCGGCCACCAGCGCCTCGGCGCTTTGTTTCTCGACACGCTCTTCGAGCCGGCTTGCCTTGCGGGGCCGCCCCCGGCCCTGCCGGGGCGGAGGCGGTGGGTCGCCGGGGTCGGCGGCAACCTGCACGGCATCCCGGAAGTGCACTCGCCGCGCCACAGCCACCGCATACGGCTGGTCACGCTGCTCAAGCCCGTCGAGAAACGCCCCCTGATCGCCGTAGCCCGCATCAGCCACCACCGCGCCGACCGCCAGGCCCGCCTCGCGGGCCCGGTCGAACAGATCCAGCGCGATCTCGCCCTTGGTCTGAAAACCCGTCCCGGGCGGCACCTGCGCCTTGGCGAGCCGCTGCGGATCGTCGCACCAGCGCCGGGGCAGATACAGCCGGGCATTGACCGGCCAGTCGAAGGCGCGGTCGACATAGTGGCTGCTCACCAGCACCTGGCAGTTATCCACGCGCCCGAGCGTGCCCGAGTACTGCCGGTCGACGCCCACCGAGGCGTCGCCCTTCTTCGGCAGACCCGTGTCATCAAAGATCAACGCCCCGGCCCCGGTGCGCGCATGGGCGCTCATGTGCGCGATCCGTATCCGGTCCATGGCCGCGACATCCCACTGCGTGCGCGTGAGCAGCTCTTGGAGCCGCTGGCCGTTGGTCCCCGGCAACGCCTCACCCATGGCCGTGGCGGTCTTGTGCGGGATGTTCGCCAGAAGCCCCGTCGTGTAGCGCTCCAGCGCATGCCGACTTTCGGCACGCCGCACCAGCGCACCGAACGGCTCCAGGAACGCCTCCCATGTGGCCCCAGAGATTTCCCACTGCGCTGATCGACAGCGGACGCGGCTCCCAGGTACCGTACTTATCGATCCAGGCAATCCAGTCAGCCTCGTACCAGCCAAAGGTGGTGAACGGCGAAACGCTACAGTAATAGCTTCTGGCACGGTAGCGTTCTCGTTTCTCTTCTCGGGTCAAAGGTTGTGTGCCGAGTACGTCACCCATGCTTTGCCCACTTGTTCAGCGTCGTACGGTAGGCACGGTAGTCGACGACGACACCGGTACGGGAGTCATCCCTGGTTGAAGCTGGTGTCGCGGGCGGGTCTGTTGTCGTTGCGGAGTCAAAAGCAGACCAAGCGGATGCGAAAGCAGACCAATAAGCGCACCAAAAATCAAAGGGTGTAGTCATGGGAGACCTCCTTAGACTCCTCTCACCTATACCACGGGTTTAATGGACAGCACCGTTCGGTTCCGTACGTATCTATATGTTGAGCCGCTGGATTTTCTTCACAGCAAGAGCGAGCACGGCGGATAGGGAGGCAGTGCGTCTAGCCGGAAGACGGGGGGTGTAGTGGGGTGTGGGATATCGTTGTTACAGCAGCCGGTCGGATAGCTGTTGCTCAGGCCATTGATGCGGGATAAATATACAACACTTACCTGCCTGCCGAGAGCTGGGTGGAGCTAGGTACATAATCAGGTGACCTCATCGGGCAAGGCTCGCTGCGCCTCATACGGGCCACGGTTGGTGTGGCGGTGCGGGATCGCCGCATGGAGGGGACTGTCCTGGGCGGGATTGTCCGTCAGGGTGATGCGCGCCACGCGCTGGCGCTGCGGCTGCTCCTCGATCGGCCTCAGTTGCCCTGCGGCGAGCTCAAGCCTTGGTTCGTAGCCGTTCGCCCGGGCAGCCAGCAGTATGTTCTCCAGCGCGCACCCAAGGCCCAGGTGCATCTCCCGCAGATAGGGATCGAACGATCCCAGATTGCGATCACAGTCGGCGTAGAGTTCGACCGTATTCCCCTCCACATGGAAAACCCACGGCTGGGTGTTGTGCGGATTGGCTGCCAGGATGCCGGCGCGTACCAACTCGAGCGGGCTCCGTTCCCCGGGCTTGTGCCAGTCGTGCCAAGGCTCGTAGGCCGAGCCTTGCGCGGCCCGGAAAACACCCTGATCGCCGGCCCGCCACACCGTCCCGCCGGCGGCGACAACGGTGATCGCTGCCGCCCCTTGCAGAAAACGTCGACGCTTCATCGCAGTGTCCCCTCGATACCACCCGAGGGGTGGCGTTGTTACAATTCACTTAGGCGCGACAGGCGAACCGAATCGCTTGGCGAATCCGCTCCCAGCCCGCCTCTGAGCGAAGGTCCACACCACCGAATGCCGGGCTCTTGCGCGCCCGGATCATCAGATACTGAAAGCCGGCGACCATAAGGTTCGCGAGGGCGAGCACATCGTCTGGGTGCTCCCGCGCATCAGGAAACACCCGGGCAATCACATCGCGCCCCCACTGTTCACGGATGTTGGCCAGGGTGCGGGTGAGCGCGTTGTCCGCCACCGCCTCCCAGGCGAGGATCTCAATGGTCTGCGGCCGGTTGCGCAGCGCCTCGAGTAGCGCGAGTACGACGTGCTCCACGCGCTGCTCCGGGGGCAACCTACGCACCGCGTCGATATCGCTCCCCAGGACCTCGTCAACTGTCGGCCAGAAGTCCGCGCCTTCCCCGTAGGCCCGCAACAGGTTGGGCAGGCCGTCGAAGTAACGGTAGATCAGTACTTTGTCCACGCCGGCGGCCCGGGCCACGGCGTTGACACCAAGCCCCCCGAAGCCGTCCCGGGCAAGAATCTGCCCGACGGCCTGAATCAATCGCTGCTCCGAGTATTCGCGGTCCCGCCCCACTGATGCTCTCCCGTAAATCCAACATGTCACTACACGGTGACTTATAGGTCGCCATGCGGTGACATGCAACCCCACTGGCGTAATTCAGACACACCGCCCGCTTCCCTGGTGATGCATGCAACGCTCTGTATGGCTTGGAGATTGACGACGTCGTCCGCCAGCCCGCCAAAGCGACAACAGCGGGTGCGCCGTTGCGTGATCCGGAGACGGGCAAGACCTGGTCAGGCCGTGGCCGCAAGCCGGCCTGGCTCAAAGCGCACGAGCAGGCGGGGCGCTCGCTGGAGGAGTTTCGGGTGGCAAGCTGATTCCATCCAACATTCGGAAGACGCCTCCTCTGGCGATTTTCGGCGGAGGCGTGAGCGGTTGTTTCCAGGTGCGTCTTCGCCTTCTCGCCAGGGTCGCCCAATCTCCCATGCATTCCTGCGGCAGCGTGGGTCCTCGTGCCGTCAGGCACTCACCGACCCTTGCCGGCCCTTCCGTGAGTGCTGATCCTATGGCCGCTTTCTTTAGGGGCCCCGTGGCTCTGCCCAAACCAACGCGGACGAGCTGGGAGTGTTATTCATTCCGAAGGTTAGTCATGTCCCCCGGCGCGGTCGCGCATTGCCGACATCGACCAGCTCCCCCGCGATCCAGTCCCGCACCAGCCGACTGACCTCGGCCGGGCTGCGTTGTGTCGTCGCAATGGGGGGACCGATCCGAACCGTAATCAGACCCGGCCGCTTTCGCCAGTCCTGGGTCGGCCAGCAGTAGCCCGAATCGACGGCTACTGGCACCACCGGCACGCCGTTGGCGCAGGCGAGCCGCGCCCCGCCTTGCAGGAACCGACCCAGCTCACCGTGACGCACCCGCATCCCCTCCGGGAAGATCACCACCCAGCGCCCGGCTCGGATGCGCGTGGACCCGTGCTCCTCAACCTCGCGCATCGCTTCCCGGGGGGACTGTTCGCCGACGCTGATCTCCTCCAGTGCCTTTAGCGCCATGCCATAGAATGGCAGCCGGAACAGCTCACGCTTGACGACCCATGACAGCCGTGTCGGGAAAATCGTCCGATAGGCAATGGTCTCCCAAGCCGATTGGTGATTCGACATCACCACGGCCGGCCCCGGCGGCAGATGCTCCAGCCCGATGACGCGATAGCGCACACCGCAGCAGACCCGCAACCACAGCAGGTTTGCCCGGCACCACAGGCGCGCCGTATCCTCGCGCACGCCATAGGGTAAACGCCAGAAGGCGAAGATCAGCAGAGCGAAGGGCGGTGTGATTGCGAAGAACCCCGCGAAAAACAGCGCAGATCGCAAAGCTGAGACCATCCAGACCGTTACTCCTTGTCAAAGCCCTGCCCCCAGTGTGGCAGACTCGCGATGGAGAACCGCCTGCGCCCTTCCGTTGCCGAGCGCTCACGCCTGCCCTCGTGCGCCCGGGGTTGCGCTGTCGTGGCTCAGCAACCCAGAGCGCTGCGACCGTCCCCTTCGCCACTCAACGAACCACACCATGACATCCCCAGTAGTCGTCCAGTGAGCGCCTGCGGCGATAGGGTGTATCGGCCTGCCGACGGGGCCCGAGATCCTATTGCGATGGTAGAGTTGGAACGGGGGATCGCGAACGCCCTTTGCGGACCTTCGACCTACGGCTGGAAACATCTGCTTTCGTCGGATTAAGCACTCTCAGAAACGCTAAACCTCTTGTCGCCATTGAAATCGGCCGAAGGTCGCAACAGGTCGGGAACTGCTTCACGGAACACCACGTGGTCGCTAGCGTACAGACATCATTGATGTATCAGGAATAGTCTTGAGCTTTGTCACAAGCGCTATAAAGAAATGCGTCTTCAGAACGTTTCTAAAACGCATTGTCGGCAGAATTTCCCACGCAGGATGAAGGACCCAAAGGATGTACGCGATGAGCAAGGAACCCGTTAAGGTGACTCTGCACAACATGCCGCTGCGCGCTGGCAGCGAAGAGGCCTATATACAGGCGGTCAAGCAGATTCCTGTTCTCAGCGCCGAGCAGGAGAACGAGCTGGCGGTGGAGTATCGCGACCACCAGAGCATCGATGCCGCTCGGCAGCTGGTACTGTCGCATCTGCGCTTCGTCGTCCACATCGCCCGCGGCTACAACGGCTACGGCCTGCCGCTGGCGGACCTGATCCAGGAAGGCAACATCGGCCTGATGAAGGCGGTGAAACGCTTCGATCCGGACGTCAAGGTGCGCCTGGTGTCCTTCGCCGTGCACTGGATCCGTGCCGAGATACACGAATACGTCCTGCGCAACTGGCGCATCGTCAAGGTGGCCACAACCAAGGCCCAGCGCAAGCTGTTCTTCAACCTGCGCAGCTCCAAGAAGCGCCTGGGGTGGCTGACCCACGAGGAAGTACAGAATGTTGCCAGTGATCTCGGCGTCAAGCCCGAGACGGTGCTGGAGATGGAGTCGCGCCTGAGCGGTCAGGACACGGCGTTCGATCCGCAGCCGGACGCGGACAACGACGACGAGTACATCACCCGTTCGCCGGCGCAGTACCTGAGCGACAGCCGCATGGATCCCGCCGCCCAGATCGAGGCGGATGACTGGGACGAGCACCAGGTGGATTCCCTGCACGAAGCAGTGGAGCGCCTGGACGATCGTAGCCGCGACATCGTCGAGCGGCGCTGGTTGGCAGAGCGTAAGACCACGCTGCAGGCCCTGGCCACAAAGTACGGCGTGTCCGCCGAGCGAGTCCGTCAACTGGAAAAGAACGCCATGAACACGCTCAAGGCGTCCTTGGCGCCGGCGCGCTTGCCCACGTCTGCGGGCATTATGGTTCCCCGGTTCGCGTGAAAATGGGAAAACATACGCCCTTGCCGTGGTGCAACGCACCGGGCTCTGCCGCGCCTAGCAGTCTGTCGGATTTTTGGCCGCGCACTGGGAGACAGTGTTTGTCTTCCAGTGCGACAGGAAAGTTGCCAGAGCCGTTTCGCCCCCGTGGAACGCCAGACCGAATACTTCCTGCCGCCTCACACGTGCAGAAACGGATGAGTCGAGCCCACGCCCCAGCGATGATTCCGTCACTGGATTACTACTGATCAGTATCGATTTCGAGTTCAGGATACGCGGCTCGAAAACGTCTTTCAGCATCGCGCAACAGCAGTCCCCCCTCGGCCACCTCGCTGTTGCCCTCATCAATCAGCGCCGCACCCTTACGAAGACTCTCTTGGGCCTCCTTGACCATTTTTTCCCCATTCAGGATTTTCCGATTGCCGGAATCGACCAGTTTCTGGCCATCATCCCAATCCGACGCGATCTCGGACTGATTATCGGCCAGGGCGCGTTCGTCGGAGGCGTGCCCGCGCATCCGGTCAGCAGCGGTCGGGGGCTGCGTTGTACACCCGGCAAGCGTCACCAGGGCGACAGCAACGGCCAGACGGCGGGCAATACTGACGTGATTCATGGTTGCATTACTTCGTCGGCGATATGAATCGATAATGCCGCATACCGGCGTGCACTTGTATGGAGATGCGGCACTCATGATGAAGGCGGTTCCCGGAAATGTTCAGCCCGATGAACCATATCCTTCATTTGTTCCGCCGCTTTGATGGTGAGCGGGTGTTGGGTAAAGCCTATTCGCGGAGAGATAGATGCGGCACTCATGATGAAGGCGGTTCCCGGAAATGTTCAGCCCGATGAACCATATCCTTCATTTGTTCCGCCGCTTTGATGGTGAGCGGGTGTTGGGTAAAGCCTATTCGCGGAGAGATATAGGTCGCCATTTCCCGGGCAACTTCGAGTTGTCGATCGGACCCTGCAGCGAGCAGCGATATGATCAGGTTCTCCAGTGCGATCACACGAACCCGCAGATGCACCATTTCGGCGTTCGTCATTTCGTGGGTGTCAGCTTGTGTGTTGTCTGGAAGCGCGCCACCCTCGTTGTCCCATCTCGAAAGAGCCTTCTGGGATTGCAAGAATTCTTCTTCCGTTGTGGTCAATATTGAAATAGCCATCTGCGTAACACTCGTGCCAATATGCTTATCTGGAAACCATTAGTTTATCTCCGAAACCGAATAGCGTATGTCCGGCAACGTACACGCGAAAGCCTCTCTGGCAGCTTCCCAAAGGTCATGATCGAGTCAGCACCACCATCAAAACCTTACTCATACGCTTCAGACACAATGGGGAGACACGAGGATCTGCGTCCCGCCGGCTTGGAACCCGTGGGACGCATAATTCTTCTCCGTCAGCGTTGCTGTCGCTCAGAAGTTGTAACCCAGGGCCACCGAGTAGGCCCATGCTCCGTCGTCCTGAAACGCATCGGACGCATCACTGGTGCTGCTGAAGAAGAACTGGTAATCAACCCGGGCGAGGAAAAAGGTTTTCGTCCGCACGTAGTACTTCAAGCCCAGCTCCAGCCCACCGAAGCCGCTGTCCTTGACGCCGTCGCCGTGGATGCCGCCCAGGCTGGCGCCGAGGAACGGCCGGGCACGATCGAGGTTGAACTGATAGTTGAGGTAACCAGGGTTGTGCCGTTCCAGAAATCGTCCGTGATGTCTTCGCCTTCGATGCTGGCGTAATTAACGCTTTGCCGGATACCGGCAACGACGTTGTTCCGCAGATACCAGCCCAGGTCGCCGGTCACGCCGAAGCTGCCGCTATCGAAACTCTGGTCGCTACTGCCGGTACCGGAGATGGAGAATTCCCGATCACCCTCTTCCGGGCCGAAACTCGTGGACTGCGCGGACGCTGCCATGGGCAGTGCACCGAGGAGGCGGATTCGGTGCCGGGCCGCTCGGGCGTCTGTGCGCAGGCGCACTGAGGAAAAGCCTCGGAGTCACGGACTATTACGATTGATTCGACCCGTGGCTGGCAGAAGAGAACCATCCGACGCTAGCTCCACAGTTGTTGATCCATTGCGCTTCCGGAGCTCCGCCCTATGCGCGTTTTCGCTAATCCCGTCGGCTCAGGGTCGCTCTGGTTCGATAACCTAGCCACGGCCGACGGCACCCCGGTTGCCTACGATCCGCAGGCACGGACCTTCCTGCCCATGCCGCCCTTCTGCGTCAATCGCGAGCGTATCGGCTGCAACTGGATCGCCCCTGAACAGGGCGCCTTCTGCCGGTCCTGCGCCATGACCGCACTGGCCCCGGACCCCTCGGCGCCCGACGCCATTCCCAATTGGGCGCAGACGGAAGCCGCCAAGCGCTGGGTGCTGGACAATCTCGGGCGCTGGCAATGGTTCCGGCCCGAAGATTCGGGGGCACCCCCCGTTTTCCACATGCTCGCGGAGGGCCCCACGCCCGTACTCATGGGCCACGTCGAGGGGATTGTGACCATCAGCGTGGCCGAGGCGGACCCGGTGCTGCGCACCACCCGCCGCGAGGCGCTGGACGAGCCCTACCGCACCATGGTCGGCCATATGCGCCACGAGATCGCGCACATGCTGTGGTGGCGGCTCAGCCTACGTGCTGACTTTCTCGACGCCTTCCGCAGCGTGTTCGGTGACGAACGGGCCGACTACGCCGCCGCGCTCCAGCATTACTATCTTTACGGGCCGCCGCTCGACTGGAGGCAACATTTCATGACCTCCTATGCGTCTGCCCACCCGCATGAGGACTGGGCCGAGACCGCTGCGCACCTGCTGCACCTGACGGACATTGCCGACAGCTTCGTCGCCGCCGGCCTGTCCACGCCGCAACTGCCCGTCAGCGGCTGGGACCCCTACGCGGAATCGGATCCCGACCGCCTGATCCAAGTGGCAGCCTCCATCGCCGTCGGCGTCAATAACGTCAACCGCGCTATGGGTCTGGAAGACCTCTACCCCTTCGCCCTGTCGGACGCGTCGCGCCGCAAGCTGGCCTTCGTGCACGACTGGCTCCGCCGGGGCGCCCAAGGGCGCTAAAGAACCTCGTGAGCACCTCGGGCGTCACCACCGCACTCCACTAAGTGCTATCACCAGCACTTCGGCTCGTTGCCGTCGGAAGAATGGGGTCTCCGACGGGAGCGTCTGATCTTCGGAGCGACCAAGACAGCGTTCTCGATCACAGACGATACCGCGGCTGGCCCTGGCAGCCCCAGCGTACCGACACTCTGCGCATGAGAGCCGACACTGACGCTCGGCCTGTGTTTCGAATTGATCGCCGCGGATGTAACCAGATGATCCGATTTGCTTGGGAAGGCTATTGATCAGGTGCGGGACCGCACGGACAAAGCGTTCGCTCATCCCCATGCTCGAATGGCATTTCCTAATGCCGGGAACTGCGCTCTAGACCCAAGAGGGTCCGGCAGACTGCCGTCATGCAGCGGGGAATCAATCAATGAGCCACGAAACGACCAAAAGCCATGACCTGAACCAGCGGCAGGTGGCAAAAGAACTGCGCGAGCGCAACGAGAGCGGTGTCGACACGCTCGTGTTCCTTAAGCGGCCTGCCGCCCAGAACGGGGAAAAGAACACACGGCATGGTGAAACTGATGTCGACCACCCTGAGCGGCCAATGGCACCGATTATGGCCGGTTGGTGATGGTTGCCACGAGGCCGCCGATTTCGGGCATGTGCGCGTGATGGACTAACCACTCGACGGCTGTCACAGCCACCATGTTCTGCGGGGACACGTCGTCCCAGGTTCAGGAGGCTCGTTGGGTGTTGTTGCGGCAAGCACCCGCCTTGGTAGCGAAGATCGAAGCGTTCGAGCAGTGCCGAGATCTCGGCTTCGCTGCACCTGATGTCGCAGGAGTAGTCATCGAGAGGACCCGCAAGCGGTCTTTGTCGAGCGTGCACAGCGCTCGTAGACGCTCCTTTGCCATTCGCTATTGATGGACGAGTGCAGAGACGGTTTGGTAGCGCACATGTGGAGTCCCATCCCGCGCTACACGGGGACAACGCCCCGGAGCATGAAGGCACACCGATCCCGATTCCGATAACTCTACAGATGCAAACGTCCCGTCACCGAGGTGACGAGATCGGGCCACACGGGAAGAATCACGAAACTGATAGCAGTTCAAAGCCGCCCTCCGGACGAACTCGGAATGGCGGCCTCTCTACGATAAAGCGGCGGCGCGTTACTTATTGACTCTTTGCCTCGGCCTGAGCCTCCTTCTTGGTGACTTTCTCCGCACCCTGAGTCGCCTTGTTCGTGCCTTCCTCTGCGGACTTGGACATCTCGCGGGCACTTGTCCTGCGTGAGCTTCTGCGCGTTCTGGACAAAGGCTTGGTTCAGAGAAGTGGCCTTCTCGGTGTCACCCTTGACGCGCTCGCTCAGGTCCTTGGCAACCTTCTGCTGGTACTCGACATAGCCTTGAAGGTCGGCCGAGTCCTTCACTTCCAGTGCCGCCCGGGCCTGCTGGATGCTGGTTTCAGCGCAGGCCTTCGCGGTCTCGAGTTGCAGACTGGTTAGCTGCTCGAAGTGATCCAGCACCAGGCTGGCATAGGTGCGCGCAGGTCCGGCGGCGGTTTTCTCAATCTGGCTCTGCATCTGGTTAACGGTTTCGTTGCTCATCGTTGTTTCTCCTCTGTCAAACGGCAGGCTGCCGGACCCTCTTGAGTCTAGAGCGTTGGTCCTGAAAAAATCGCAACCCGCTGATGCAGCGTAGGTTGTGGTGTTTCTCGGCATTCTGAAGCGGCGTTCCAGGAACCGCTGCACCGGGCAAACAGGCTGCTCAGCCAGACCCGCAAGAGCAAGAACAAGCTGCTGTCCTGGCACGCCCCGGAGGTCGAGGTCATCGGCAGGGGCAAGGTGGCCAAGCCCTGGGAGTTCGGCGTGAAGGTCTCCGTTGCTGTCACGAACAAGGAGAGCTTTGTCGTTGGCTGCCGCTCCATGCCGAACAACCCATTCGACGGCCACACCTTGGCCGAAACCTTGGAGCAGACCGAGATCCTGAGGGGTGTGGCACCGAAGCGCTGCTATGCGGATCGTGGTTACAAGGGCGCGGCGATCCCCGGCGTCCAGATCTTCCGCTCTGGCCAGAAGCGTGGTGTGAACACCCGAACGCTGAAGAGGGAGCTCAAACGCCGCAGTGCCGTCGAGGCGGTGATCGGACACATGAAAACCGATGGCCGAATGGACCGCTGCCGGCTGAAAGGCGCTCTGGGTGATGCGCTCAATGCCGTGCTGGTGGCTGCCGGACACAACATCCGGTTACTGCTCCGGGCCATGGCCATCCTTTTGCGCGAATTGCTCCGCCGGCTCCTGGCGATGATCGGTGCCGGAATCCAGGATCAGGACTTCGATCCCTCAATGCGGGCCGTCGCGTGACGGGTTATTCAGGACGGACTAGAGCGCAGTTCCCGGCTGGAGGAAATGCCATCTGAGCATGGGGCGAGGCGAACGCTTTGTCAGTGCGGTCGCGCACCCGATCAATAGCCCTCCCAAGCAATTCCGGTCATGAAGTTGCAGAACGCCTGCACGTATCCAATTCACCCGTGCCAGGCCAAGGGAGACATGGAATAGAGAAGCGCATCGCGAAAGCGGACATCCGCGTGAGTTGGGTTACCGGCGGCTTCGGGTCGTGACTGGCCGTTCAGTCCAGGGACATAAGGCCAGGTGAGGCGAGGCCCGCCCACGCTGTGATGGGGGCGCTTAGGACTGCGTTCTTCGAGCCGTCGCCGTAAGACGGTTCGCCACCTCTGGGCAGGTATTGATCTGGTCGATCACGCTTTGGTGATCGAGAAGCCCCTGCACATAGGCTTCCTGTTCGGCGGTTCTGACCGCGCCGGGCCTGACTTTTCGCACCGTTGCAAGGGCAGTTTCAGGCGGGACGCCGGACTCGACGAGTAGGCGGCATGTCGCAACGCCCGTGCGGCCGCGCCCGCGGAGCCCTTGAACGACCACCATCTCGCCCGCGGCAAGGCGTTTGTGCAGGAGCAAGGGAGCGAGCCCGGACCAGTAGAGCTCCCACAGATCGTCGGGGGTCTGCCCGGCCTGAATGGGCGCATGAAGCCATCCGTGCCTCCCGAATAGGGCCTTCGCTCGACTGCTCAGGTCGTTTGCTTGCTGATCCTTGAGCTCGTGTGCCTCCGCGACCGTAACCAGGCACGTTGCGCCGCTGTCGCGGAGGTGGGCGAGGCCGCGGTCAATCCCTTCGTTGCTGGTATCACCCGTCACCAGCGGATACCCGGTCATCGCGATCCGTCCTCCGTCGGGCGTTCTCACCACCCCTGGCTCGGCGGGTGACGGGAACAGCCCCTCATTAGCGTCTGTTTTTCGACAGGGCATGGTCGTCACTCCTCAGCGTATGGACGTCCAGTGTATTGACTGGTACGACACATCGTGTCGCTTTGGAATAACGCCTCGCGAGTAAGGAAAACGAGCCGCTGGAAACACCTCTGGCAACGTCGGAACAGGGATGGAACACCCTGGGAACACCGTACGATCGTGACGAAAGCCCGCATCTTCGTGTCATGGGCGATACTGAGTTCCGCTACATATGGAACACATGGAGCACCCGCTCTGCTGCACCCTCACCCAGACGCGCCGGCGTCGGTCAATGCGTCGAGCAGTACACCCCGTACGCTCGAATGTCTTCCAGACGGCTCGGCCCGATTCCGTCGACGGCGCATAGCTCCGCGACGTCCCTGAGGGGGCGCATGGTGATGATCTGCTGGGCCCGCTCCGGTCCGACATGCGGCAGTGCCTGCAGTGCGCCTAAGGAAGCGGAGTTGAGATCGATTACCGGCGCGTCTTCGGGGTTGCTGGTGGAGTCGCCACCTTCCTCGGGGTGCGTTGGGGCTTCATCATCGGGCGCGGCTTCGACCCGAAGGCCCGCAAAGTCGGCGAAGACCTCCACCATGTCCTGCTGCAGACGGGTGCGATGGCCGTCCATCAGGGTGAGTTCGTCGAGCTCGTAGAGTAGGGCGGCGAGCGCCTCAGTGGGCATCGTTTGCGCGAGAGAGTTTGCTGTGCCGGCGATGGCGAGGAGTGGCCAGATTGCAGGCGCCTCGGCCTGTCTGCGTTGTCGCTCCAGGGCACCCATGGCATGCGGCAGTCGTCCCATGGCGTCTTGCAGCCGGGGGAAGTCCCCGCCGGCTGCGCCCAGGCGTTGCTGTAGTGCGGAGGTGACAGTGCTAGGGTCTTGTCCGCGCCCCCAGGCGCAATAGGCCACAACCAATGCGGCCTTGAGACCGCTCTCGTCGGCGGCGGGACGATGCTCATCGCGCTCGAAACCGGGAACCTGCCGTGCCAGCTGGCGGTTGCGAAGGCGGCGGCGTATACCGTTGAGAATATGCGGGGTGGTGAGACTGATTCGATAGAGCTCGGCTGCCACCGTCGTGGTGATCCGTGCGAACCCCATGAGCAGCCAGACCATTGCCTTGACCGCCATCCCTGCAGCGGCAAAGGCCATGTAGACCAGCTGCAGCTGCGCAGCCGTTCTCCCCCGGACTTGCACGCCGGCGATGCGAGCGGAGGAGCGGTTGGGTTTGATCCAGTTGAACGACCCAAGCCGGTTGCGGGTGGAGATGGTTGCTCCTGTTTTGGAGACGTTCAGGCGGGTGGGGCCCTGGCCGTACCGGCCTTTCAATACGAACCGGCCGTTCTGCAAGGCAAGCTGCGTGTTGTTCAGTGGCGTAGCGGACACGCGCACGCCGCGGCGTGTATTGCCGGTGAGGCTCACGCCCGCGGCTTTCGCTTGCGCTCGTAGCGCCACGCCCCCGGTTTGGCTTGCCCGCAGATAGCGGCCGCGGTGCTCAATCCGCCGCTGCCGGCCGTATTCGTCTGTGCTGCCCAGGTTGAAGAAGCGCCGCATAGTGTCATCCCAATGCGTTGCCCGTGGAGCCGCGTCACACGACCGATACCCCGGCTGACTCTCCCATGCGGGTGGTTTTGTAGAAGCGCTCAATTAATGCCCACTGGTGCGTTTCCAGGCGATGCTTCACCGCCGCCTTGATCCAGTCCGGCACGCCGAATCGGGCCTCGCTGATCCCGCCTGCGATACAAGCGAGGGTATCGGTGTCGGCGTCCAGCGTGATGCAAATGGCCATCGCTTCCTCGAAGCTCGTCGCATCACAGGCGATGCGGATCGCTGGTGGCACCGTGCCCTGGCAGATCTCGTTGTAGCGTGAGGTGCGTTGGATGACGGGCACAGGCTCATCCAGTGGGTAGCCATGATCAGTGCGGATCGCATGCAGGATGGCGTCGCCGGAGGTGCCATTGCGGGCGAGGAAGATAGCGTGAGCCGTTGCCTGGGCACCGCGGATGCCCTCGGGGTGATCGTGTGTGACGACGGCGGAGCGCCGGGCTTCCGCGAGAGCCTGGTCCAGCGTGGGCGCATGAAAGCCGATTGGGCTAACGCGCATGGCTGAGCCATTACCGAAGCTGTTGTAAGGCCCCATCTCCGGGTTGTCTCCCCATTGCTTGAAGCGAAGCCCCCACGACTGCTCCCGGTTTGCCTGATAGGCCTCCCGATACGCCTTGGCGTAATCGATGCCGTCGAGCAGGCAACGGACGGTTGCAAGCGTGAGCACCGTGTCATCGGTGTAATGGCTGTGCGTCTGGATAAGGGGAGTCCCGGGAACGGCCGGTGGCCCGAACTCGTGAATGGATCCGATGATGTCGCCAGCGATGGCTCCGAGCATAGTGGTCTCCTGTCCGTCGGCGCGCAGTATTGCATTGCCGTGCGACGCGTCGTGTCGTGACGTAACGGGTTCGGGGGCGGGTGTGGTTGCCCGAGCGGTTCGCGTTCACCATAATAGTGTATATATATACAGTTTTCTGGTGAATCATGATCGAGAACGCGGCGTACGAGGGCGTGCAGGTTCACAGCCCGGGTTGGGTTTCGCTGGCGCGGTGCGCAGCGGCGTCGCTTCGCATCGCGCCGCATTGGGTGATCCGCGAGCGGCCCGGGCGCCTTGTCGTGCATTGCCGCATGGATGGACTGGCGGCGGCTGAGCGCAAGGCGTGTGCGCGAGTCATTCACGCGCTGTGCGTGACCGCACGCGAGACATGCCAGATCTGCGGCACGCAAGGTCGCGACGTTGTATCGCCGGATGGCGTCTCGCCGCTTTGCTTATGCCCGGGCTGCGTCAGCCGTAGCGGGAGGCAGCCTGCCGAAGTGCCTGTGCAATCTCGTCGCGCAGGTGCGGCGGGTTGACCACCTCGACGTTCGCACCGAGCCCCAGGAGCCACCAGCGCACTTGAGCGGTATCAGAGACAGTGGCGGTGAGGCGCACCCGGCCGTCGCGTTCGTCCTGGGTCATCTGATCCTGACTTAGCGGCGTCTCCCGCAGGTGAAACGCCGTCTGCTCTTCCAGCAACAGCTCCAACGCCAGGGGCTCATTGCCCAGCCTGAAGTTCAGCCCACCCTCATCGACGTAGCGGGCCAGGTCGAAACTGGAGTTATCCCGCCTCAGTGGACAGGTTCGGATTTGAGTTCGTGGACACGTTCAGCATGCAGTCGCTCGTAGTTCACGGGTGACATTTGCCCGATTGCGGAATGACGCCGATGCGGGTTGTACCAGCCTTCGATGAACCGGAACACTTCCAGCCGTGCCTCCGTGGGGTTGCGGAATCGACGGCGATCCAGCAGCTCGCACTCCAGCGTGGCGAAGAAGCTCTCCGCCATGGCGTTGTCGAAGCAATCACCGACGGAGCCCATCGAAGGGCGGACGCCTTTCTCCCGGCAACGAGTGCCGAACGCAATCGAGGTGTACTGGCAACCTTGGTCGCTGTGATGGATGACTCCATCAGGCTGACGCTGCCACAGCGCCATCTCCAGGGCGTCGAGCACCAGATCCGTTCTCAGGTGCGTGGCCATCGCCCAGCCGACCACACGGCGGCTGAACACGTCCAGGACGATCGCCAGATACAGAAAACCGCTCCAGGTCGGGATGTAGGTGATGTCGGCGACGTAGAGCTCGTCGGGGGCATCGGCCGAGAAATCCCGCTCAACCAGATCCGGCTCACCCCGGCGGCCTTCGTCGCGCACCGTTGTGAACACCCCCTTGCGACGGCTCACGCCCTGAATTCCGGCACCACGCATCAACCGGGCAACCCGCTTACGGCCAATGCGCCAGTTCTCGTCCTTGAGATCTTCATGGAGCCGCGGTGCCCCGTAGCTGCCATCAGAGCGTTTGTGCAGGGCCTTGATTCGCTCTGTGAGCACCGCATCGGTGATCTCCCGCTGGGACGGCACACGGGTGCGCCACGCATAGTAGCCGCTGGGGGAGACGCCCAGCACCCGGCACATGGTGGCAACACTGTGAAAGGCCCGGTTCACTTCGACGAACCTGAAGATCTCGGTGGCACAGAATCGGTCTCCCGAGCGAACCAGGCCGCGGCCTTTGACAGGATCTCCCGCTCCTCACGCAGGCGTTTATTCTCCTGGCGGAGGCGCCGCAGCTCATCCTGCTCGGCCGACGTGGGACCATCATGCCGGACGCCGGCATCGCGGTCGGCCTGGGCAACCCAGTTCACGATGGTCTGCGCCGAGGGCTCAAACTCGTGGGCCAGCTCCCAGGGCGTACGCCCGCTGCGTACCAGATCGATCATCTGTTGCCGGAACTCCGGCGGATACGGTGGTCGGCTTCGTGGCATCTTGACCTCCTGCTCTTCCTCAAAGGGTCAGATGTCCATCGAAGCGGGTCAACTCCACCCTGCTACAGCCGCGTACGGTGATGGTGTTCTCCTGTCTGTCGGCGCGCAGTATTGCATTGCCGTGTGACGCGTCGTGTCGTGACGGGCTCGGGGGCGGGGGTGGTTGTCCGAGCGGTTTGCGTTCATCATGATAGTGTATAAATATACAGTTTTCTGGTGAATCATGATCGAGAACGCGGCGTACGAGGGCGTGCAGGTTCACAGCCCAGTTTGGTTTCGCTGGCGCGGCGCGCAGCGGCGTCGCTTCGCATTGAGTGATCCGCGAGCGGCCCGGGCGCCTTGTCGTGCATTGCCGCATGGATGGACTGGCGGCGGCTGAACGCAAGGCGTGTGCGCGAGTCGTTCACGCGCTGTGCGTGACCGCACGCGAGACATGCCAGGTCTGCGGCACGCAAGGTCGCGACGTTGCATCGCCGGATGGCGTCTCGCCGCTTCGCTTATGCCCGGCCTGCGTCAGTCGTAGCGGGAGGCAGCCTGCCGAAGTGCCTGTGCTATCTCATTGCGCAGGTGCGGCGGGTTGACCACCTCCACGTTCGCGCCAAGCCCGAGGAGCCACCACCGCACTTGCGCTGTGTCGGCAACAGTGGCGGAGAGCCGCACGCGGCCGTCGCGTTCGACCTGTGTAGCCTGATCCTGACTCAGCGGCGTCTCCCGCAGATGGAACGCCGTTTGTTCTTCCAGCAATAACTCCAATCCCAGTGGTTCGGTGCTCAGCCTGAAATTCAGACCACCCTCGTCAACGTAGCGAACGAGATCGAAATCGTCCGGCCGCCGGGCGGGTGTCTCCATGGGCTCTGCAGCGAGGAGCCGGTGGAGGACGAGCTGCATGATGTCGTCGTAGTCGTTGATCGTGCAGATGAGATACACCACGCCGTCGCGGAAGACCACGCCGAGCGGGTTGACCACGTACTCCGCCTCGGTGCCGTTGTGACGGCGCCGGTACCGGGCATGGAACTGGCGGTCGTCGAAGAGGGCGCTGTAGACGGTGTCCAGGATCGCTGCGTCGACGCTGGGCGGGATCAGCGTCTGGCCGCGAGTGACGGCCTGCACCTTGCCCGGCCAGGCGCTCACCGGGCTCGATTTGTCCCCGAGGACTTGTTCGGCCCGCTGGAAGTAGGGGGCGAGTGCGCTCAGCGTCGCGGGAGCCATCAGTGGGCCTGCGAAATGCTCAGCGAGTTTGAACGCCAGCGCGGTCTGCGGCTCCATCCCCGGGATATCCAACTGTGCCGCATCACGCTCCCAGAACCAGCCATGAGGGCGTGAGCGGTCGTCCACCGACAGCCCGAATAACCGGCCCGAGAGTTCCAGCAGATCCCGCTGAATGGTGCGCTCCGTCGTGGCGTATCCCTGCTCCGCCAGATGTGCCCGAAGGTCGTGGACGGAGATCCTGCGCGGGTGGCGGGGGATATGTCGGAGCATGGTCCACTGCCGCAGAAGGGTGTCGGACATCGTTGATCCTTGTCATTACGCGCTTGTTGCGGCAGATACTGGCTCAATTGCGATTCGCCGTAAATCAATCGCCATACCACTCTGCAAACCGGCTCAGGCGGCGCTCCAAAGGCAAGCACTGCACAAACTGTTGTCGCTGACTGGATGGTTGGGCACCCTGTCAGGAGAATACGAAAGATATGCGCGGGAGCCGGGCACGATTGCGCCCAACGACACCACTTGTCGCCCACCACTGCCAAGCTTCCATTGCCGCACGGTCATGCAGGAAGGAACACCGCATCCATGAACACGGAAAACCACTCCGGAATTGCCTCCTTCATCTGGTCCATCGCCGATCTGCTGCGCGGCGATCTGAAGCAGTCTCAATACGGTCGGGTCATCCTTCCGTTCACACTGTTGCGCCGGATGGAATGCGTTCTGGAGCCCACCAAGGACGCGGTGCTGAAAGCCGCAAAACAGCATGCGGACAAATCCGAAACCGTGCAGGATCGCCTGCTGCATCGCGCCGCGGAGCAGCCGTTCTACAACAGCTCCCCGCTCAGCCTGGCGGCGCTGTCCGATACCCAGACCGGGCAGGATTTGATGAGCTACGTGCATGCGTTCAGTCCCCAGGCGCGGGCCATCTTCGATCATTTCAACTTCGAAGACTTCGTGCAGCTGCTGGAGAGCAGCAATCTGCTGTATCAGGTGGTGCAGGAATTCGCCGCCGTCGATCTCAGCCCACAGCGCATCTCCAACTTCGGCATGGGCAGTGTGTTCGAGGAGCTGATCCGCAAGTTCGCCGAGAGCTCCAACGAGACCGCCGGCGAGCACTTCACCCCGCGTGACATCGTGCATCTGGCCACGTCGCTGGTGATGACCGGCGAGGAACATCAGCTTCAGCCGGGCAAGATCCTCACCATCTACGATCCAACAGCCGGCACGGGTGGCTTCCTGTCCGAAGCGGAAGCTTACGTGAAGTCCATCAGCAATGAAGTCGATGTGTCGGTGAGTGGCCAGGAGCTCAACCCCGAGTCCTACGCCATCTGCGTCGGCGACATGCTCATCAAGGGCGAGCAGGTTGAGCACATCAAACTGGGCAACACCCTCGCGGACGACCAGCTGCGCGGCCAGACGTTCGACGTCATGCTCAGCAATCCGCCGTTCGGCGTGGACTGGAAGAAGGTGCAGACCCAGGTCCAGAAGGAACACAAGGAGCGCGGCTACGAAGGGCGCTTTGGCCCCGGGCTGCCACGGGTCTCGGATGGTTCACTGCTGTTTCTCATGCACCTGGTCGCCAAGATGCGCCCGGCGGAGAAGGGTGGCTCGCGCATCGGCATCATCCTGAACGGCTCGCCGCTGTTTACCGGTGGCGCCGGCAGCGGTGAATCCGAGATCCGGCGCTATCTGCTGGAGAAGGATCTGGTGGAGGCCATCGTCGCGTTGCCGTCGGATGCGTTCTTCAACACCGGCATCAACACCTACGTGTGGGTGCTGTCCAACGACAAGCCCGAGCAGCGGCGCAACAAGGTCCAGCTCATCAACGCGGCCGACCGTTACGCCAAGATGCGCAAATCCCTGGGCAGCAAGCGCAACTACATCCCCGAGTCCGACCAGGACGAGATCGTGCGCCTCTACGGTCGATTTGAGGAAACCGACGAAAGCAAGATCTTCCCCACCCGGGCGTTCGGCTACCGGCGCATCACCGTCGAGCGACCTCTTCGGCTCAACTTCCAGGCGAGCGAGGACCGCATCCGCCGCATCCTGGAGGAAAAACCGATCCAGAAGCTCGACGAGGACACCCAGGTGAGTATTCTCGCCGCGGTTGATGCCATGGACGGAGAAACCGTCTACCGCGACCGGGAGGCGTTCACCAAGGCCCTCAAGCAGGCGCTGAAGGCGAGGGACGTCAAGCTCGGTGCCCCGCACCTCAAGTCTGTGCTCAATGCTCTGTCCGAGCGCGACCCGGAGGCCGAGCCGTGTACCGACAACAAGGGCAACCCGGAGCCGGACACCAGCCTGCGCGACAACGAGAACGTGCCGCTCGGCGAGTCCGTCTACGACTACTTCGAGCGCGAAGTCCTGCCCCATGTGCCGGATGCGTGGATCGATGAGTCCAAGAAGGATGAGAAGGACGGCGAAGTCGGTATCGTCGGCTACGAAATCCCCTTCAACCGCCACTTCTACGTGTTCGAGCCGCCGCGGCCGTTGGAGGAAATCGACGCTGACCTCAAGGAATGCACGGACACCATCAAGCGGATGATCGAGGAGATGGCGGTATGAGCTATCCGAGTTATCCGGAGTACGCGGAATCAGGGATCAAGTGGGTGGGAGCGATCCCAGCATATTGGGAAACTTGGAAAATATCTCACGCGTTTAAAGAGATTGGGAGTGGTACGACTCCACCGAGCAACGAGGCCGATTGGTATACAGATGGAACTATCCCGTGGGTCACGACCAGCGAACTCCGGGAAAACACCATTTCTGATACGCAAAGCTACGTTACCAAAGAAGCTCTAGCTCGCCTTTCCTCATTAAGGGTCCACCCACCCGGCTCATTACTAATAGCCATGTATGGAGCGACGATTGGCCGAATGGGGGTTTTAGGGGTTCATGCAACAACAAACCAAGCGTGTTGCGCGCTATCTTCCCCGATAAAGCTTGATCCTAAATATACCTTTTATTGGTTCTCAGTATTCAAGGCCCCGATCATAGAGATGTTTGCGACGGGTGGGGGACAGCCAAATATCAACCAAGAAACTATTGCCTCAATTCGGATTCCGGCACCTCCGATTTCAGAACAAACCCAAATCGCCCGCTTCCTCGACCACGAAACCGCCCGTATCGACGCCCTGATCGCCGAACAGCAGCGCCTGATCGAGTTGCTCAAGGAAAAGCGCCAGGCGGTGATTTCCCATGCCGTGACCAAGGGGCTGGATCCGGATGTGCCGATGAGGGATTCCGGGGTGGAGTGGTTTGGGGAGCTGCCAGCCCACTGGCAAGTAAAACGCTTGAAACACATAACCTCGGCCATCGGTGGATCGACCCCCTCTAAAGACCGACCCGAGTTTTGGGATGGATCTATCCCTTGGGTGTCACCCAAAGACATGAAGGTAAAAGTAATCAACCAAACGATTGATCAGATCACAGAGGAAGCAGTCCTGGAGAATAACCTTTCGTTGGCCGACCCCGGGATGGTTCTGGTCGTTGTAAGAGGGATGATTTTGGCGCATTCCTTACCGTTGGCAATCACGGCTTCTAAAGTCGCTTTAAATCAGGACATGAAAGCTCTTAAGACAGAAAAATTCATGGATTCAGAATACCTGTTTGACCTCCTGTCTGGAATTAAGGATGTTGCTTTTGAATTTGTAGACTCATCCGCACATGGCACAAGGCGTTTGGAATGGGAGCGTTTTAGG
This sequence comes from Aquisalimonas sp. APHAB1-3, assembly GCF_048323695.1. Lineage (NCBI taxonomy): Bacteria > Pseudomonadati > Pseudomonadota > Gammaproteobacteria > Chromatiales > Ectothiorhodospiraceae > Aquisalimonas > Aquisalimonas sp. APHAB1-3. The sequence continues at coordinate 42,176 of NZ_JBLWFT010000017.1, forward strand.
GAGATATTGCTTCCAATTCCTCCACTTTCTGAGCAGAGAGAGTTGTCATATAGAATTAATGCGGCGAAAGGTCAGATTGATCAGTTATCGCAAGAAGCTCAAAAGGCGATTGGACATCTTCAGGAGCGTCGCTCTGCTCTTATCTCCGCTACCGTAACCGGCAAAATCGACGTCCGTGACTGGCTGCCACCAACCTCAGAGGCTTTCGGTGAAGCCACGGTAAGCGAAGGGGCCACCGCATGACCCAGGGCCGCAGCATCCGCCTGTTCCTGGTCGATGGCGCTCCGAACGGCCTGCTTACGGCCGAGATCATGAACTGGACCGGCCACGTGCTCACCGGCCCGCGGAGCAAGCTGCCTGAAATCATAGAGCGGCCGGAGTGTGTCCGCACCGGCATCTATTTTCTCGTCGGGCCGGACCCGGGCAACAGCATGCGGCCTCTGGTCTACATTGGCGAAAGCGACGACGTCGCGGCACGGCTCAAGCAGCACAATCGCGAAGAGGGCAAAGGCGGCAAGGATTTCTGGGAGAAGGTCTGTCTGGTGACCAGCAAGGATCAGAACCTGACCAAGGCCCATGTGAAGTACCTGGAGAGTCGGCTGATGGCGCAAGCCAAGCACGCGGGGCGCTGCGGCTTGGTCAACGGTACCGCGCACGAGTATGGCGTATTGCCCGAGGCGGATCAGTCGGATATGGCGTTCTTCGCAGAGCAGATCCGGATCGTCCTGCCGGTGCTTGGCTTTGATTTTCTCAAGGCTCCTGCTGAGACGGGTTCCACCCAGCAGACACCTGCCTCGCCGGAGTCGCCGGTCTTCGAAATGGCGATTCCCAAGTACGGCATCAATGCACGGGCGCGGGAAATCGACGGTGAGTTTGTGGTGCTTGAGGGATCACTGGCTCGTGACAGCTGGGTCTCGGAGCACAAGGGCTACAGCGACCTGTTTCAGCAACTGGTTCAGGATGGCGTGCTGGTGTCGAATGAGACAGATAAGCGCCGGTTCACCAAGGACCACAGCTTCTCCAGCCCAAGTGCCGCAGCTGCCGTGGTCTCGGGCCGAAATGCCAATGGGCGCACGAGCTGGTTCGTTGAGGGAACCAGGAAGAGCTACAGCGACTGGCAGGATGAGATCATCAGCCAGCAAAGCCACGATCCCGATTTAGGCGAAGCGTAACGTCATGGCTGACGAGCGAGAACACCAGTTCCAGAAGGACATCATCAACGAGATGACGGCCCAGGGGTGGCAGACCGGCAGAGCCGACGGTTACGACCGCGAGCTGGCGCTCTACACGCAGGATCTGGTCGATTTCTTCAAGGAGGCCTATCCGGATCGCTGGGAGAAGTTTGCCAAGGCGTATCCCGCTGATCCGGAGCGCCAGCTGTGCGTCGCGGTGGACCGGGAGCGGCGCAAGAAGGGTACGCTCTTTGTCCTGCGCAATTCCGTACGCCTGCCGGGCCACGTCATCGAGACTTGCGCGTTCAAGCCGGACCACGGCATGAACCCGGAGGCCGATCAGCGCTACCACGCCAACCGGCTACGGGTGGTGCCGGAGGTGTCCTACTCGCCCCATGCCGGGCAGAACTACAACCCCCGGCTGGACTTGGTGCTGTTCGTCAATGGCATGCCTACGGCCACGCTGGAGCTCAAGAGCGAGTTCAAGCAGTCTGTGGAGCGGGCCAAGCGCCAGTATCAGCACGATCGGCCGCTGAAGGCGCCCACCAACAAGCAGGTGGAGCCGCTGCTGGCGTTCAAGACCGGCGCGCTGGTGCACTTCGCCGTCAGCCAGGACCGGGTGGCCATGACCACTCGGCTGGCCGGCAAGGACACCGGCTTTCTGCCGTTCGACAAGGGCACTCCAGAGGGCGGTGCCGGCAACCCGACCCCTACGGATCCCGACGACTATGCCACGGGCTATCTCTGGAATGAGGTCTTTGCCCCGGATGCCTGGTTGCGGATCCTGCAGCGCTTTCTGCACCTGGAGCAGAAAGAGGAGGAAGACTTCCACGGCAACATCACGACGAAGGAAAACCTCATTTTCCCGCGCTATCACCAGTGGGAGGTGGTTAACCGGCTCATCGAGACGACGCGGGAAGAGGGTGCCGGAGCGCGCTACCTGATTCAGCACAGCGCCGGGTCGGGTAAGTCCAACTCCATTGCCTGGACGGCGCACCAGCTTGCCGGGCTCTACGATGAGGATGACGCTAAGTTGTTCAACTCGGTGATCGTCATCACCGATCGCACGGTGCTCGACAGCCAACTCCAGAACACCATCCGCCAGTTCGAGCGCACCGAGGGTATGGTCCGGGCCATCACCCGGGATGAAAAAACCTCCCAGAGCAAGTCCGAGCAGTTGGCGGATGCGCTGCGCAAGGGGACGCGCATCATCGTGGTGACTATCCAGACCTTTCCGGCGCTGTATGACGCGCTGGAGAAGGATAAGGCGCTCGCCCAGGGTCGGTACGCCGTCATCGCTGATGAGGCCCACTCCTCTCAAACCGGCGCGTCCGCGACCAAACTCAAAGCCCTGCTGGGCGGTGGGGACGGGGAGGGCGACGAAGACGAGGTCAGTGCTGAGGACGTGCTGGATGCAGCGGTGTCGTCACGCAAGCCGGCCACCCAGTTGAGCTACTACGCGTTCACCGCCACGCCCAAGGGCAAGACGCTGGAGCTATTCGGCCGGCCACCGAACCCGAGCGAACCGAAGAGTGAGGATAACCTCCCCGAGCCATTCCACCTGTACTCCATGCGCCAGGCCATCGAGGAAGGGTTCATTCTGGATGTGCTCAAGAACTATGTGACCTACAACGTCGCCTGGAGGCTGGCCCATCCCCACGGCGACGAGGAGGAAGTGGAGTCGCGCAAGGCCTCGGCCACTCTGGCGCGTTGGGTGCGCCTGCATCCCCACAATATCAACCAGAAGGTGGAGGTCATCGTCGAGCACTTCCGCGCCAATGTGCGGCATCTGCTTGACGGACAGGCCAAGGCCATGGTGGTCACCGCCAGCCGTCAGGAAGCCGTGCGCTACATGCTCGCCATGCGCCGGTATGTGCAGCAGCAGGGCTATCAGGATGTGTTCCCGCTGGTTGCCTTCTCCGGTGAGGTGCCCGCTGATGAGGTGATACCGGAGTCGGTGACCGAGACCGGCAAGCTGCTCAACCCCGGCCTCCACGGCCGCAACCACTCCGACGCGTTCGACACCGACGACTACAACGTGATGCTGGTTGCCAACAAGTTCCAGACCGGCTTCGACCAGCCCAAGCTCTGCGCGATGTACGTGGACAAGAAGCTGCAGGGTGTGGAGTGCGTGCAGACCCTCTCCCGCCTGAACCGCGTCTTCCCGGGCAAAGAGACCTTCATTCTTGATTTCGTCAACGACGTCGCCGACATCCAGGCGGCCTTTGAGCCCTACTACCAGCAGACTGAGCTGGCCAACGTCTCCGACGCCCAGGTGGTGTACGACCTGTTCGACAAGCTCAACGAGGCGGACATCTACACCTGGAGTGAGGTTGAGGAATTCGCCAGGGCGTTCTTCGACCCCAAGGCGAAGTCAGCGCGCCTCACCAACGCCTGCCAGCCCGCCAAGGATCGCTTCAAGGCCCGTTATGACGATGCCCAGAATCAGTTGCACGAGGCACGCCGCCAGGCATTGGAAGCTGAGAGAAAGGGCGACCAGCGTGGTCAGAAGCGAGCAGAGCACGACCTCAAACAGGCCGGTGAGCAGCGCGACGCGCTCGATACCTTCCGGAAGGACCTGCAGAGCTTTGTGCGCGCCTACGAGTTCCTCTCGCAGATCGTCTTCTACGACGACCGGGATCTGGAGCAGCTTTGCGTGTTTGCCCGGAGTCTCCATCCATTGCTGCGTATTGAGCGGCTGGATGAAGACATCGACGTATCCGAACTGGAGCTGACCCACTACCGCCTGACCAAACAGGCTGAGAACCGCCTTGAGCTTGGTGAAGAGCCGGGGGAGTACACCCTGAAGCCGGTCAGCGACGTGGGCTCAGGAAAGGCGCATGATCCGGAAACCAAGCGCCTCTCGGAGATCATCGAGTCACTGAACGAGATCTTCGGCAGCGATACTACGGCGGACGATCAGCTCCATTACGCCAAAGGGCTCATGGGGCGCCTGGAGCGGGAAGAGTCGGTAATGACCCAGGTGCTCAATAACGATCCTAACCAGATCATGCGTGGCTCGCTCTTCGCGCAGAGGCTGCAGGACCTCGTGCTGGATGACATGAGCGAGCACCAGGACATGGCGGAAAAGGCGATGGAAACGCCGGAAAACGAGGTGAAGCTGGCGCATCTGGTGTTGAGGCTGTTGCTGGACAAGCATCAGCGCCCGGGTGGGGTGGTGGCACACAACTCGTTGCCATAACTCTGAATCTGCTCTGACTTTCGATGGGCGTGCTATTGCTTATCTGAAGCACAGGCGAGCCGGAGCTGCTCGATGAGTGAACAACAACAGGACATGGAGCAGTTCCGGCTCTTCGACCAGCCCGAAGACCGCTTGCGGCGTATGACGTCCGGGCTGTGGCCCCCACACGAGCGATTTCCCTATACAGCGGGCGGAAGGAAAGTAGGGGAGGCCGTCCTCAGCGACCTCTACGCGGCGTACAGGCCGCTAATCATCACAGGCTATGCGTCGCTGGATGAGCTGATCCCGTTCCTGGCGAAGGCTGGGCCGGCTGCCGACGAGATACGCCTGCTGCTGGGCAGTGAGCCCTACCCGGCTCAGCGTGGACATGTCTCCATGGGAGAGCAGACGTACTCCGAGGAAATGATGGAGTACTGGCTGGAGAGGGGGATCTCGCTACGCCTGAGCGGGACAATCGTCTCCGTGATCGATCTCTTGCGATCGGGAAAGGTGCGGGCGCGCTTTGTCGAAGGCGTTCGGCTGCACGCCAAGATGTACTGCACCGAGAAGGCGGTGACGCTGGGGTCGAGTAATTTCTCCGCCAGTGGGTTGCGCGGACAACTGGAGGGGAATGCGCGATTCGTGGCCTCCGATCAACGCCACCAGGAGGCCTGGCAGCTCGCGGAGCGTTATTGGGAGCACGGCGAGGACTTCAACGCGCAGCTCATAGCGCTCCTGGAGCAGCTGCTGCGACTGGTCGAGTGGCAGGAGGCGATCGCACGGGCGGCGGCCGAGCTGCTGGACGGGGAGTGGGCGCAGGCCTATATCGAGCAACAGCTAATGCCAACCGATGCGCCTCTGTGGCCCAGTCAGAGGCAGGGCATCGCGCAGGCATTGTGGCTCCTCGACACCGTGGGCAGTGTGCTGGTGGCAGATGCAACGGGGTCAGGGAAGACCCGAATGGGCGCGCATCTGATCCGGGCCACGCTCGATCGCATCTGGAGTTCCGGACGGGCGCGCAAAGGGCGGCCCATCATGGTTTGTCCGCCTGCTGTTGTGGACGCGTGGGAGCGCGAGGCGAACCTGTGCAACTTGCCGCTGAAGAGTTACTCGCACGGGACTCTGAGCCATGCGGGATCGAGTCGCCGCGATGATGCGACTGAAGCACTGCGGCGCTCGCAGGTCCTCGCCGTCGACGAAGCGCACAATTTCCTCAACCTGGCTTCGAACCGGACACGGCTGTTGCTTGGGAACATGGCGGATCACACCGCTCTGTTTACTGCCACGCCGATCAACCGCGGCGTCTCCGACCTGTTACGCCTGGCCGACATGCTGGGTGCAGACAACCTCAGCGAGCAGACGCTGGACATGTTCGAGACGCTTCTGCGCAGCAATAAGCTGGACCGCTCGCTGACCGAGGGCGAGTTCTCCGCGCTCCGAGGAGAGATTCAGACGTTCACGGTCCGGCGAACCAAGGCGGCGTTGAATCGACTTGTGGATCAATCCCCGGATAGCTATCTGGATGGTGCAGGCAACCGGTGCCGTTTTCCGCGCCACCAGCCACTCGCCTACGGGCTGGCCGAGTCGGACGAGGACCGGGCCATCGCCAGGGAGATTCGGGGGCTGGCGGCCCAACTCCGAGGCTTGAGTTACCTCGTCAAACCCATCGAGATGCCGCAGGTGCTCAGAGGCCCCGACGGCATGACCGAAGAGCAGTACCTCGATGCACGCCTGAAGAGTGCAGCGCGCCTGCCTGCGTATTTGGTCATGGCGACGCTGCGGTCGTCATGGGTCGCGCTCATGGAACATCTCCGGGGTACCCAGTGGGCGCAGCAGTACGTGCCGGCCACAAAGCATCTCAGGAAGAACGCGACCGGCAACGTCCTGGGTCAGCTCGAGGAGCGCGCAGGACAGCCACCGACGAACAGGCTCAGCATCCCGCTTCCTTCCTGGTTGAGCGATGAAAAGGAGCACGAGAAAGCCTGCCGGGAAGAAATCGAGATCTATATGGAGATCGGGCGTCTGGCGAACAAGTTGTCGAGCGGGCGGGAGGACGCCAAAGCCGACAAACTGGCGGCCCTTGCGAAGAAGCATGCGCATATTGTCGCGTTTGACAGCCGCCCGATCACGCTTGCCGACATGCGGTCCCGGCTTGAACTCAGGGGAGTCGATGCGGTTGTTGCAACGGGCAGCGAGCGAGGTGGCCGGGATCAGGTGACGCAGAAATTCAGGCCTGGGGCTGAAGCCGCGGACAGGGAGGCGATGGTCGCTCTTTGCTCCGACAGCATGTCTGAGGGGATCAATTTGCAAAGCGCGTCGTGCGTGTTCCTGCTCGACATGCCGAGCGTGATCAGAATCGCGGAGCAGCGGGTGGGGCGTGTCGATCGCATGGACAGCCCCCACAAGGACATCGAGGCCTGGTGGCCAGAGGATGCGTCCGAGTTCGCACTGCGCACGGATGAACGCTTCATCGAGCGTTATGAGCAGGTGGATGCGCTGCTCGGTTCGAACCTGCCGTTGCCTGAATACATCCAGGGGCGAACCGAGCGCGACGACGCGAGAGTGAAGCCGTTGGAGATGGCCAGGGAGGTCGAAGAATCGCTCAACGACAGCGGATGGGATGGGATCGAGGATGCCTTCGCGCCGGTAAGAAATCTTGTCCTTGGCTCCGAGGCCATCATCGGCGAGGCGCTTTATGAATCGACCCGCGGAGTCAACGCGACGGTACTGTCACGCGTGAGTCTGGTTCGCGCAGAGCACCCATGGGCGTTTTTCTGCATCAGAGGGTCGTCGTCGGGTGCGCCGAAGTGGCTGCTCTTCGAGGAACCAACGGCGACTCCCACAACGTCCCTGGGGAGGGTATGCGACGGATTGCGTGCGCGCCTTGGCCCGGACGTGGAGTCGGGTGATCTCGATGAGGGGGCGCAACAGCTTCTGGATAGGTTCCTCGGCAGGTTGCACGATGCGGAGAAAAGGCTCCTCCCGAGGAAGAAGCAGCGTGCTCTGGACGAATTGGTCCGGGTTGTTCGTGTGTATCGCGAGGAGGCATCGCGGGTACAGCAACAGGAGAAAGCCGATTTCTACGGTCGGCTGATTGATCTGGTCGAGCGTCCGAGGGAGGGCGAGGTGCCGGACTGGAACGATCTCGCAGAGCGTTGGCTCGATCTCATCCGCCCGGCCTGGTACAGCGAACTGGCGCAGCGCAAGCGCAACCGGCCATTACTGTTGAAAGACCTGCGCAAGCCGCTGACGGGGTCGCATCAACTCTCCTTCGAGACGATCAGCCAGGCAATGAAGGGCCTCAAGCTGACCTCCCCGATTGAAGAGCGAGTGGCGGCGTGCATTATCGGTGTCAGGCAATAGCGGATGCCACGACGAAGCCATTCGCCGGCTTCGTCCGATCGAGCGTACAGGGGACCAGCCATGTTGCGTGGTCGGCAGGGTCGGCGCAGACTCGAACGACCGCTATCTTGCGGGGAATAGAACTCTTGGAGGGGTCTCGCGATGACCGATGTACAGACGGTATCGATACCGCATCTCGGACAGTCCCGTATGGGGTACCGCTTTGGGCGGGCGTACGATCCAGCGCTACCGACGCTTGTGATGGTCAACTCCTTTAGCACCTCATCAGAACTCTACCGTCCGCAGTTCGCGGATGAGGAACTGAGCGCGAACGCCAACCTGCTCGCCATTGAGCCGTTTGGCCACGGCCAGACGCGAACCGCCTACGAGCACTTCACTTACTGGGACTCCGCGCTAGGCAATCTGCAGGTGCTCGACGCCCTGGGAATCTCCTCCGCGTTTGTTCTCGGGACCTCTCAGGGCGGGTGGATAGCGGCCCGCATGGCCATGCTCGAGCCCAAGCGGATCCAGGGTATTATCCCCCTTGGCACCTCCATGGATAACGAAAGTCAGCGCACGCGGGACTTGGGGTGCTGGGACGGCCGTGAAGCGTGTTCGCCCGTGATCGATTCGCTGTCGCAGCCTCTGGGTGATGATTGGGTTCCGGAGGACGCGTTTTCCGACTTTATCGTCAGTGTCGGCATTGGTGACGATATCCCGCAGGAGGAAAAGGACCGGGTGCGCGCCGCGCACAAGGCGCATTACCGCGGGGATGACGGGAGGAAGCGCCTTCGTATGTGCGCAATCAACCTTCGGGATCGGGATGGTCTGCACGGTCGCCTGGACGGTGTGCACTGCCCAGTCCTATGGATGCACGGCACGAAGGACCAGGTCTACTCGGTCGCCAACGCCGAGGAAGAGATCAGGTTGTTCACCAGCGCTGCGGACGCCTCGCTCAGCGTTGTCGATGGAGGTCAGCACTTCCTGAGTGCGTCTGATCCGCATGCGATCAACCGTGCAACGGTTGCCTTTATCAAGAAGTGGCAATGAACCACGGCACTCCCTTGAGTGCAGCTCTATGTCTCGGCCGGTCACGAGCCGTTAAGCCTCTTGGATGGTTCCCGCCGGTCGAGGCTCTCGGGCCTTGACCGGTGACGCGATGAGGTGCTGGCCCAAGCACTGAGCCCATGCCTATACGTGCAGGTCAACGAACAAGGTGTCCGGTTGAATTGGGGGCTCCTTCACGCAGGGAATGGATACAAAAAAAACGCCACTCCGGAGAGTGGCGTTTTTCGGTACAACGTCAGCGTTGAGCCTTACTTGCTCTGGCTGGCGGCCTTGGTCGTGCTCTTAGCCTCTTCCTTGGCTGTCTTTGTCACGTCCTGGGCGGCCTGGGACACGTTCTGCGCGCTCTCCTGAGTGACCTTCTGCGCATTCTCTGCGAAGGCCTGGTTCAGAGAGACAACCTTCTCGGCGTCACCCTTCATGCGCTCGCCAAGCTCTTTGGCCACATTCTGCTGGCTCTCGATGTAGGCGCGTACATCCGACGGATCCTTTACTTCCAGCGCAGCGCGAGCCTGCTTCACACCGGTCTCAGCGAAGGCCTTGGTGGCTTCGAACTGCAGGTTGGCGAGCTGCTCGACGTGGTCAAGCATCATGCTGGCGTAGGTGCGAGCCGGGGCGGCAAAGGTGCTGTCAAACTGCTGCTGCATCTGGTTTACGGTTTCGTTACTCATTTCAATCATCCTTTGGGTCGAACATGCTGCAAAGACGTTTTGCCTTTGATGCGATGCAATATAGCAAAAGAAATGTTGCAGCGCAACAATGTTTCGATTTTATGAGATCAGGGAGGCATGGCTGTCGGGTGGAGATGTGCGGCGAACCGTGGATTCGGCTCGGGAAAAGGTAATCCCCGAATTGCGAGCGGGCCTCGGCCACCCATTCCTCGACAGCTCGTCGGGTATTCGGCGTGAGTTCGAACTGAACAGGTCGCCCCGTCTTTTGTTGGATGACGGCGGCCCGCTTGACTGCTTTCCCGCCATGCACGACATCACGGACCTGGAGGCTGACGAGGTCACAGCCTCGGAGCTTGCTGTCTATCGCGAGGTTGAACAGAGCGAGCTGTCGTGTGTTCTGGTCGAGCTGGAGTCGGATGCGAATTCCCCAGACTTCAGGGAGTTTCAGCGGGGGCTTCGGACCAATCAGGTGGCCCTTGTTCCAAGGGGTGCGTTCGGTTGTCTGCTGGCGGGCCGGGTTGGCGGTGGTCATGGCTTAATATCTCCGCAGAGGGTGGGATGTTAAGCATCGATCATGACGGGGCCACGCGCTGTATTGGCGTCTAGCGTTGCAAGCCGTGTTTCGTTTGTTGCGTTTAACGGTTATTGCGATTATTGTCGAATGAGCACACACGCACTCCGGAGCACCCGATGCAGACACCCAGTGGCGACAACCAGCTCCCCGATCATGAGGCTGCTGCACTTGCCCGTGCCAGCGCGACGGAGCTGAGCAGACTTCTGGCTCAGCAGCCTGACTCCGACCGGGCCCGGGTTCAGCTCGACGGCACCGATCTGGTGCTGCCGCGCCAGGCGCTCGCGCTGCTGCGTGACCTGCTTGGCGAGATGGCCCAGGGCAATGCGGTGACGATCGTGCCGACCCACGCAGAGCTCACGACGCAGGAAGCGGCAGACATCCTCAATGTCTCCCGGCCGCATCTCGTCAAACTTCTAGAGCGGGGCGAGCTTCCTTTCTCAAAGGTAGGTACCCATCGCCGGATTCGATACCAGGACCTCCCAACTTCGACAGTTCACACCCTCACGAAGGCCTTTTGAGGCGATTGGCTGATGCAGTGGCGCGGGTTGGCGGCTGATTTGGAGTTTTTCAGCGTGTAGTGGCACATGGGTTTGCCGATAGTA
>NZ_JBLWFT010000018.1:0-40479 GCF_048323695.1 Aquisalimonas sp. APHAB1-3
AGCGCTGCTGCCGGCGGTGCTGGCCGGGGATGATGCGGTCGGGGCCATGCCGGCGGAGTGGTTGTAGCGGCGGTGCCTGGGCGGGGGTGGTGGACCTGAAGGTCCACCCTACGCCCTCCGCGCCCCGCGCCCCGCGCACCCGGCACCCGGCACCCGGCACCCGGCACCCGGCACCCGGCACCCGGCACCCGGCACCCGGCACCCGGCACCCGGCACCCGGCATCCGGCATCCGGCATCCGGCATCCGGCATCCGGCATCCGGCATCCGGCATCCGGCATCCGGCATCCGGCATTCCGGCATTCCGGCATTCCGGCATTCCGGCATTCCGGCATTCCGGCATTCCGGCATCCGGCATTCCGGCATTCCGGCATCCGTAGGGTGGACCTTCAGGTCCACCGGAGGTTTCGCCCCGCTCCATGCACGGGCCCCAAAACCACGGTAGGGTGGACCCTCCCAGGTCCACCATCACCAGAACAGGAGCCGCCACGGCATGAGCGCGGGACAGCGACTTCCGGGGACGCCGGAGCCCATGTATACCATCGACACGGATGCGGGACTGCGTCTGGCGGCCGACGCCTGGGGCGATCCGGATGCGCCGCTGGTCATGCTGCTGCACGGCGGTGGCCAGACCCGTCATGCCTGGAAGGGGGCCGGGGAAGCCCTGGGGGCAGCGGGCTACCGGGCCGTTGCCTTCGACGCCCGTGGCCATGGTGATTCGGACTGGGCCGGTGAAGGCGGGTATGAACAGGGCGTCATGGTGGATGACCTCAACGCCATGATCCGCGCTTTCGGTGATCGCCCCGCGGCGCTGGTGGGCGCCTCCATGGGTGGCGGTGTGGGTCTGTTGGCCGCCGGCGAGCGGCGGGCCGACGTCTCCGCGCTGGTGCTCGTGGACATTGCGCCTCAGATGGAGCACGACGGCGTCGCCCGGATCATGGCGTTCATGCAGCGCCATGCCGACGGCTTCGCCAGCCTGGATGAAGTCGCCGAGGCGATCCAGGGCTATCAGCCCCATCGTCGCCGCAGTGCCAACCCGGAAGGGCTGGCCAAGAACGTGCGCCAGGGTAGCGACGGCCGCTACTACTGGCACTGGGATCCGGCCTTTCTTCAGGTACGCCGGGATTTCGAGATGCGCCGTCAGCGACTGGAGAACGGGGCCCGACAGCTCCGGGTGCCGACGCTGCTGGTCCGTGGTGCGCTCTCCGATGTGCTCAGCGAAGCGGGTGCGCGGGCGTTTCTCGCGGATTGCCCGCATGCGGAGTATGTGAACGTCAGCGACGCCAGCCACATGGTTGCGGGTGACGGCAACGACATCTTCCTGGACTCGGTGCGGGAGTTCCTGGGGCGGGCTGTGGTGTCCGGCGCGGGGCCGGGGCAACGGGTCACCGGCGGGCGCTGAGCCCTGTCCTAACGAAGGAGCGGCCGTGGAAGGGCATGCCGCCCGGCACCATCCATCGGTGCCGGGCGGGTGCGGGTCAGTCCTCGTCCTTCTCCCAGTGCATGGTCCGGCGCACGGCCTTCTTCCAGCCCTTGTAGCGCTGCTCGCGCACGGCCGGGTCCATGTCCGGGGTGAAGGTGTGGTCCAGGGCGCCCTTGCTGACCACTTCGTCCTTGGTCCACACACCCACGGCGATGCCCGCCAGGTAGGCCGCACCCAGCGCGGTGCTCTCGGTGACCTGCGGGCGCTCCACGTTGACCCCCAGCATGTCCGCCTGGAACTGCATCATCACGTTGTTGGCCACGGCACCGCCGTCCACGCGCAGGGCCTTCAGGGTGATGCCGGAGTCCGCCTGCATGGCGTCGATGACGTCCTTGGTCTGATAGGCCAGTGAATCCAGCGTCGCACGGGTGATGTGCTCCTTGCGCGTGCCGCGGGTGAGGCCGAAGATGGCGCCGCGGGCGTACATGTCCCAGTAGGGCGCGCCGAGCCCCGCGAAGGCCGGCACCACGTAGACGCCACCGGAGTCGGGCACCTTGCTGGCGTAGTACTCCGAGTCTTCGGCGGAGTCGATGAGCTTGAGCTCGTCCCGCAGCCACTGGACCGCCGCGCCGGCGATGAAGATCGCGCCCTCCAGGGCGTACTCCACCTTGCCGTCCAGCCCCCAGCCGATGGTGGTGAGCAGGCCGGACTTCGACGGCACGGGCGTCTCGCCGGTGTTCATGAGCAGGAAGCAGCCGGTGCCGTAGGTGTTCTTCACCATGCCCTTGTCGAAACAGGTCTGGCCGAACAGCGCCGCCTGCTGGTCACCGGCGATGCCGGCAATGGGCACCTGGGCACCACCGAACATCTCCTTGCCGGTATGCCCGTATACCTCGCTGGAGGGGCGCACGTCCGGGAGCATGGAGCGGGGAATACCCAGTTCTTCAAGCATCCGTTCGTCCCAGTCCAGCTCGCGGATGTCATACAGCAGTGTCCGCGAGGCGTTACTGTAATCGGTGACGTGGCGTTCGCCGCGGGTGAGGTTCCAGACCAGCCAGGTGTCCATGGTGCCGAACAGCAGCTCGCCGCGCTCCGCCCGTTCACGGACACCCTCCACGTTGTCCAGGATCCAGCGGATCTTGGTGCCGGAGAAGTAGGCGTCCACCACCAGGCCGGTAGTGTCGCGGATGTGCTCCTCCAGGCCGCGGGCCTTCAGGTCGTCGCACAGCGCGGCGGTGCGACGGTCCTGCCAGACGATGGCGTTGTGCACCGGCCGGCCGGTCTCCTTGTCCCACACGACGGTGGTCTCGCGCTGGTTGGTGATGCCGATGCCGGCCACCTGCGAGGGCTTCACGCCTTGGGTTTCCAGCACCTCGCGGGCGACACCCATCTGGGCGCCCCAGATCTCCATGGCGTCGTGCTCCACCCAGCCGGGCTCCGGATAGTACTGGTTGAACTCCTTCTGGGCGACGCCGACGATATGGGCGTCGCGGTCGAACAGGATGGCCCGGCAGCTGGTTGTGCCCTGGTCGAAGGCCAGGATGTATTGCTTGTCCATGATCTCACTCCTCCGTATTCCACATTATTGATTTCGTTGCAGTCGTCCAGGTTCCCCCGCGGGACTCAGGAGCCGCCGTCGCGCTCGTCCGACGCGGCGCGAGCGCTCACGGCGGGGGCCTGCTGCAGGCCGGTGAACGCCGCGAGAATGCACGCCCCCAGCACCGCGAAGGCGATGATCAGCGCGGTTGGGCTGCCCTGTTCGAAAACGAAAGCGTAGAACAGCCCGCCGCAGACGCCGCCAATCAGTGGGCCGATCACCGGAATCCAGGCGTACTGCCAGTTGGAACCGCCCTTGCCCACGATGGGCAGTACGAAGTGGGCGATACGCGGGCTGAGATCCCTTGCCGGGTTGATGGCGTAGCCGGTGGGTCCGCCCAGAGAGAGCCCAATGGCGAAAATCAGCAGCCCCACGATCAGCGGGTTCAGCCCTTCGGTGAACTCGTTGGCGCCAATGAAAAGAATCGCCAGGACCAGCACGAAGGTACCGATGATCTCGCACAGCAGGTTACCCGGCGTGTGGGGAATCGCCGGATCGGTGCTGAAGACGCCCAGTTTAGCGCCGGCATCATCCGTTGCCGCCCAGTGGGGATAGTAGGCCAGAAAGACCACACAGGCCCCGATGAAGGCGCCGATCATCTGCGCCACGATATAGGCGGGTACGCTGGCCCAGGGGAACTCGCCGATGGCCGCCAGCCCGACTGTCACCGCCGGGTTGATGTGGGCGCCGCTGATGTCGCCCACTGCGTAGATGGCAAGCGCCACTGCCATGCCCCAGCCGGCGGTGATGACGATCCAGCCACCGGCCTGGGCCTTGGAGTGGTTCAGCAGGACCCCCGCCACCACGCCGCCGCCGAAGATGATGAGAATCATGGTCCCTATGATTTCGCCGATAAACGGTGTCATGCCTTACTCCTCCTCCATATGACGAACCAGCACGGATATGGCGGGCGTCTTGGTCCGCTCTCGTGGATTCCGTGCTGGCTGTGCAGGTCTTCAGGTTGGTATCAGCGCGCCGCTTGGTGAGCCTCCCGGGATAATCCCTGTTGCTCCGGTGCACCGCGCTGCGAGAACCAGGCATCGATTGCCTGCCTGGTGGCTTCGGAGACGTGCAGACCCATGCGCGAACGCCGCCAGAGCGCGTCGTCCGCGGTCCGGGCCCACTCGTACCGAATCAGGTAATCCAGTTCCGCTGTGTACATGCCGTCGCCGAGGTGCTCCCCCAGGTCGGTCAGCGACTGCGCCTCACCCACCAGCGCGCGCATGCGGGTGCCGTAGTTCCGGGCGTAGCGCCACAGCAGGTCCGGCGGCAGAAAGGGGTAGTCGTTGGCGAGCCCCGCCAGCCACGCGTCGAAGTCGGCCGCGGGAATGTCGCCTCCGGGGAGCGCCTCCGTCGCCGTCCACGGGCGGGCGGTGAGGCCGAGTGGCCCGGCAAGCTGTGCCAGCACGTCTTCGGCCAGCGTGCGGTAGGTGGTGATCTTGCCGCCGAACACCGACAGCAGTGGCGCCTGTCCGCCATCGGCGTCCAGATCCAGGACGTAGTCGCGGGTGACTGCCGAGGCGTCCGCCGCCGCGTCGTCGTACAGCGGTCGCACGCCGGCGTAGCTCCACACGACGTCTGCCGGGGTGACGGCACGCTTGAAGTAGTGATTGATGGTGTCGCAGAGGTATTCCGTTTCCGCGTCCGAAATAGACAGGCTGCGCGGGTCGCCCTCGAAGGTCTCGTCGGTGGTGCCGATCAGGGTGTAGTCGTGTTCGTAGGGGATGACGAAGATCACCCGGCGGTCGTCGTTCTGCAGCAGGTAGGCCTGATCGTGCTCAAACAGCCTCGGTACCACCAGGTGGCTGCCCTTCACCAGCCGCACATGTTTGCCGTCGGCGTGCTCGCTTCTGCCGGTGACGGACTCCAGGAAGCGGCTCACCCAGGGGCCGGCCGCGTTGACCAGCGCGCGGGCGCGGACGCTGCAGTTCGCTCCGGAGTGCTGATCCTGCAACGCGACCGTCCAGAGGTCGTCGTCGCGCCGGGCGCCGACGCACGCGGTGTGCGTAAGCACCTCGGCGCCGCGCTCGGCGGCGTCGAGGGCGTTCAGGACCACCAGTCGCGAGTCCTGCACCCAGCAGTCGGAGTAGGCGAAGCCGTCCGTGAACTCCGGGCGCAGCGGCTGCCCGGCGGGATCGAAGGCGAGCTTGACGCTCCGGGAGCCGGGCAGGCGGCTGCGACCTCCCAGGTGGTCGTAGAGAAACAGGCCTGCGCGAATCATCCAGCGGGGCCGCAGGGAGCGTGTGTGCGGCATGACGAAGCGCATCGGCCAGATGATGTGGGGCGCTGCCTTGAGCAGCACCTCGCGCTCCCTGAGTGCCTTGCGCACCAGGCTGAACTCGTAGTGTTCGAGGTAGCGCAGGCCGCCGTGGATGAGCTTGGTGCTGGCGGAGGACGTGTGTGCCGCGATGTCGTCTCGCTCGCAGAGCAGTACCCGCAGGCCCCGGCCCGCCGCATCCCGCGCAAT
Source organism: Aquisalimonas sp. APHAB1-3 (assembly GCF_048323695.1). Lineage (NCBI taxonomy): Bacteria > Pseudomonadati > Pseudomonadota > Gammaproteobacteria > Chromatiales > Ectothiorhodospiraceae > Aquisalimonas > Aquisalimonas sp. APHAB1-3. Next base: position 5,486 of record NZ_JBLWFT010000018.1, read on the forward strand.
CCCCGCCCCGTTGATGCCTCCTCCGACTACGACCAGATCGTAGCTGCTGTTTTCATTTGTCATGTGCGGTTCGTGTTTTTCGTGAGAATGTTCGAATGAACATAGCACGAACAAAATCGAGCACAATGCGAAAACAAATGTTGACGGACGAACGGGGGTCGCGTTGGAAAGTGGTCAGGTGTCCGGTGTGAAGATCCGCACCTGGGCCTCACGCAGCTGCTGGAGCCACTCGCCCGGGGGCTGACGGTCGGTGAACAGGGCGTCGAGCTCGCGCAGATGGCCGAGTTCGACCATGGCGCTGCGGCCGAACTTGCTGTAGTCGGCAGCCAGCCAGAACTGGCGCGCCTGGGCCATGATGGCCTGCACCACCCGCACTTCGCGGTAATCGAAGTCGAGCAGCGTACCGTCGGCGTCGATCCCGGAGATGCCGGTAATGCCGTAGTCGACCCGGAACTGGCGCATGAAGTCGATGGTGGCCTCGCCGGTGATGCCGCGGTCCCGAGGCCGCACCACGCCCCCGGCCAGGATGATCTCGAAGGTGGGATTGTTGGTGAGTATGGTGGCGACGTTCAGGTTGTTGGTGATGATGCGCAGGCCGTCGTGCTGCAGCAGCGCCTTGGCGATCTCCTCGTTGGTGGTGCCCAGGGTGATGAACAGCGAGGCCTGGTCCGGGACCTGAGCGGCCAGTGTGCGGGCGATCGCCTGTTTCGCTTCGAGCTGCATGACCTTGCGGGCGCGGTAGGCCACGTTCTCCACGCTCGACGGCAGGCCGGCACCGCCGTGGTGGCGCCGCAGCAGGCCCGCGGCACAGAGCTGGTTGATGTCCCGGCGGATGGTCTGGGGCGTAACCGCGTATTCGTCGGCAAGGCCGTCGATGGCCACGAAGCCCTCCTTTCTGACCCGTTCCATGATGCGTTCCTGGCGGTGGGTGAGATCGTGCATCGCTGCCTCGCGGTGGTTCGGCCTTTTTCGAATGTGAAAATACGGTGGTATGGGTTCTGGGGTCATGGTACCGAACGGGTCGGGGTCTGTCCGGGTCTGTCCCGGCGCGGTTAGGTGCCATTGGTTTCCGGCGCTCGCAGGTAGACGTCGAAGCGGGTGCTGCTGCCGCCGACGGTGAGATCGGGGGGGGCTCCCGCCAGCGCCGCGCCGCGGCGCTGGCGTTTGACGACCACGCGCCGCCGTGCCGTGGACAGTGCCGGGGACAGCAGCGGGCCGGCGTCGCCGGGCGGGCCAAGCAGCGCCTGCAGGTGCTGCATTGTCTTGCCGGATTTGCCGCCGGTGCGGCGGTGCGGATACATCGGGTCAAGGTAGACCACGTCCGGCCTTTCGGCCGTCTGCAGGCCGGTCAGATAGTCGCTGCTGTCGGCGCTGACGAGCTGCATTCGTTCGGCCATGGTTTGCGTGCGCGCATCGCGTTGCGCCCGCGCCAAACCGTCTTCCAGGAGGGCGCCCAGCACCGGGGAGCGCTCCACCAGCGTGACCGTGCAGCCGATCATGGCGAGAATGGCGGCGTCCTGGCCCAGGCCGGCGGTTGCGTCCAGTACCAAAGGGCGGTCGCCGCGCCGTGCGCCCACGGCCCGCGCCAGCGGCTCCCGGGACGGCCCCGCCTGCTGCAGGCGTTGCAGGAAGCGTGGCTCCAGGAAATCCACCCGGATGCCGCCGGGTCTGCCCTCGCGACTGTCCGTGAGCGTCACCGCGGTGGCGCCCACCACCAGCCGCAATCCGGCCGGGGTTTCAGCCCGTTCCTGCGGCAGATTCCAGCGGTGGGCCAGGGCGGCTGCCGCCGTGCCAGCGTCCGGTGTACCGTCGTGTGTGACGTAACACCGTTGTTCTGTGTCGCTGGGTTTTTCGGAAAAATCTTTCAAATCAATATCCTGTGGGCTATGCGTCGACTCGATTCCAGTTGAGTGCCCTGCCGGTGTGCCGTAAGATACCTGCAAGCGCGCGCAAGCGCCGGTTCCGGCGCGCTGGGGCTGTCTTCCCCGGGCGGCGGCGCTCCTTCGGCCGGCATACCCGGCGGCTTTCGAGGTCGACGTTCATGGTCGAGAAACAGTTTGATCCCACATCCACGTTGGACCCCCAGGAGCTCTCCCGCACCCTGGTGGATATCACGACCCGCAGCCAGGAGCTTGTCAACGAGTTCGTGACCCGCGAGCAGTCGGCGCATCACATTGATCTTGATGACGCCCTGCACATGTCCGGACTGTTCCAGCAGCTCGCCTCGCGGATGGTCTCCAATCCGATGCAGCTTGCCCAGTCGCAGATCGCCTTCTGGCAGGACTACGCACAGCTGGTGAACAACACCACCATGCGGTTCCTGGGGCAGAACCGCGAGTCGGTGATCGACCCGGAGCGGGGCGACAAGCGGTTCAGTCATGACGCCTGGGAAGACAGCCCCATTTTCGATTTCATCAAGCAATCCTATCTGCTGGCGGCGGACTACGTGCACTCCACGGTGCGCAATGTAGAGGGGCTCGACGAGCAGACGGCGCGCAAGGTGGACTTCCACACCCGGCAGTTCGTGGATGCCCTGTCACCCACCAATTTCGTCGCAACGAATCCGGAGGTGTTGGAGAAGACCGTCGAGACCGGCGGGCAGAACCTCCTGCGGGGGCTGCGCAACCTGCTCGACGACCTGGCCGCGGGTCAGGGCAAGCTGCGGGTTAGCATGACCGACACCGAGGCCTTCGAGGTGGGCCACAATCTGGCCATTACCCCCGGCAAGGTGGTGTACCAGAACGAGCTGATCCAGCTCATCCAGTACACGCCGACCACCGATCAGGTCTACAAGCGGCCGCTGCTGTTCGTGCCTCCGTGGATCAACAAGTACTACATCCTGGACCTTCAGCCGAAGAACTCCATGATCAAGTACATGGTGGATCAGGGGCATACCGTGTTTGTGATCTCCTGGAAGAATCCCTCCAGCGATTACGCCGACAAGACTTTTGCTGACTACATGGTGGAGGGGCCGCTGGCGGCTGTGGATGCCATCGAACAGGCGACCGGCGAGCGTGACGTCAACTGCGTCGGCTATTGCCTGGGCGGCACGCTCATGGGGGCGACTCTGGCGTACATGGCGGCGAACAAGGATGCGCGCATCAGGAGCATCACCTTCTTCACCGCCATGCTGGACTTCTCCGAGCCGGGGGAGCTGGAGATCTTCATCGACGAAGAGCAGCTCCAGAATCTGGAGCGCCGCATGGGCAGTCAGGGGGTTCTTGAAGGGCGGGCCATGGCCACGACCATGGCGACCCTGCGTGCCAACGACCTGATCTGGTCGTTTTTCATCAACAACTACCTCAAGGGCGACGATCCGTTTCCGTTCGACCTGCTGTACTGGAACCAGGACTGCACCAACATGCCTGCGCAGATGCACACCTTCTATCTGCGCAACATGTACCAGGAGAATCGCCTGCGTGAGCCCGGCGGGATCGAGCTGGACGGTGTGCCCATCGATCTGGGCAAGATCAACATTCCCAGCTGCTTCGTCTCGGCCCGGGAAGACCACATCGCGCCCTGGAAGACCTGCTACGAGGGCGTGCACCTGATTGGCGGCCGGCCGCGGTTCATCCTGGGCGGGTCGGGCCACATCGCCGGTATCATCAATCCCCCTTCGCGGGAGAAATACGGTTACTGGGTGGGTGACAACACGCCCGGCACCGCCGCCGAATGGCTGGACAGCGCCGAGTGGGCGCCCGGGTCCTGGTGGCCGGAGTGGGAGCGGTGGCTCGCCGGCCAGGAGTCGGAGACGGTTGCCGCGCGGCAACCGGGTGACGGGGCGCTGTCCGTGATTGAGGACGCGCCGGGGGGCTACGTTCGGGAAGAGGCCTGATCGGCTTTGCGGCGCTCCGGGAACGTGTAAGATACCGGCGTGGCAACGGTCGAATTCACGCTCAACGTCTCGCGCGACGATATGCTGGTCTACTATGCCGGTTACAGCAGCCAGGTCGTGGTCTGTAGCGACGATGGCATCTGGGTGCAATTCCCGGCGAATCAGCTTCGCGCTTTTGTGAACCACGACGGCGTGCACGGCCGATTTCGGCTTTACTATGACGAATCGGGCCGTTTCGAGCGGCTGCAACGTCTGTAACGTCCCTGGCAGGTGACAATGGCACAGCAGGATCTGGACAAGATCGAGGAACTCCCCACGTTGCCCCGTTTCGTGCAGGACATCCTCAAAGTGGTGAACGACAAGGACGCCCCCCTGCCTGATGTCGCGGCCGCCCTCGCCATGGACCCCGGCACCAGCGGCCGTGTGGTCTCTGCCGCCAATGCCGCCTTCTTCACCGGGTATCAGCCCATCTACAGCGTCGACGACGCAGCCGTGCGGCTGGGTCTCAACCGGGTGCGGGTGCTTGCCACGACGACGCTGCTGAGTGCGCAGTTCCAGTCCAGCGCCTGCCCGGCCTTCGACCAGGGCCGTTTCTGGCGGGCGAGCATGAACGTGGCGCTCTGTGCCAGCAAGCTGGGCAACTATGTGCCGCTGGAGACCGAGACGGCGGCCGGGTATCTGGCGGGGCTGCTTCACAATGTTGGCGTTCTCGCCAACGCCTACGTCTTCCCTGACGCCATGCAGCGTGTCCTGACCGCCGATGATCGCGACGAGACCAGCGTCGCGGAGCGGGAGTTGCGCGAGCTGGGCTTTGATCACTACGAGTCCGGTAGTCGCCTGTTGTCCACCTGGGACCTTCCGGAACCGCTGGTGGCCGTGGTTGCACACCATGCCGACCCCGATTACCAGGGTGACTGGGGGCGCCTGACCGACATGGTGGGAGCCTGCGTCGAGTGGTACCGGGCGGGTTACGAGGATCGGCCGACGCGCCGAATTCTGCGCGGCATCTCCGAGCCGAAGCTGAACAACATCGGCATGAGTTGCCGTCGCGAAGACGAGCAACTCAGCACGTTTGCGGAGGAGGTTGCCGGCGCCGCATGACGCCGGCGGCAGGGAATGGCCCGCCGGAAGGGGATCAGGCTTCGGTGTCCAGGTTCCGGCCCAGTGTCTGCTCCGCTTCATCGACGCTTTGCACGGTGTTCACCGATGCGCGCGCAAGCGTCTCATTCTGGGTGGATTCCACGAGGGCCGTGTTGAGGTCCTCGTTCTCCTCCGTGCCGGCAGTGACCCGCGCCACCGTTTCCGCGTTGCGCTGCATTTCCTGATCGGCCCGCTGCAGCCCGGCCGTGGCAGAGTAAAACGCGCTGGCAATATCCATGGTGCCTCCATTGAACACACCCGTGAGATGCTCGCAGTCTACCACCCCCTTGCGTTGCCGGTGTGACCTGCGTCACGGTCTCTTGCCCCCGCCGGCCACCCTGCCCATAATCGGCGGCCCGTTTCAGCGGCAGCGGCAGCGATGCGCGAGCACAGTTTTCAGAGCCATGACGGTCTGCGCCTGCCGGTGCGGGTACTGGGCACCGGCCCGCCGCTGGTGGTTGTTCCCGGCTGGCTCGGCGCCTACACCGACTGGTATCCCGTGGTCCAGCGTCTGGCCCGGGACCGGACCTGTTATGTCTGGGAAGCGCGGCCCTATTTTGACCCGAAGGTCACGGGGATTGATGCGCTCGCAGCCGACCTGCGGGCGTTGATTCAGGCGTTCGACCTGCAGGCGCCGCTGGTGCTGGGTCACTCCATGGGTGCGCTGACCTGCTGGGAGTACGTGCGCCAGTTCGGCTGCGACGGCATCGGCCGGTTCTGTCTGGTCGACCAGTCTCCGCGCCTGCTCACCGATGCGGACTGGTCGCTGGGGCTGTTCGGGTCGTTCAGCGAGGCCGAGAATCAAGTCTTCATCGAGCAACTGCGCAGGGATTTCGTCGGCACGACCATGGCGTTCATCACCCGGGGGCGTCAGGTGGAGCCGGGCAGTGGTGCGGCGCGGCTGGAGGCCATGTTCCGCGAGACGCGCCGGCAGCGTCTGGAAGCCCTCGACCCGGAACCCTGGGTTCGCTGCTGGGAGCACTTCTCCCGGCGCGACTACCGTGCGGAAGTGGAGCGGGTGGAGGTTCCCACACTGCTCGTCTTTGGTGCCCGCAGTTTTTACGGGCTGGACGTGGCTCGCTACGTACACCGTCACACGCCGGGTTCACGCCTGCGGGTACACGCTCTGGCGGGGCACTCGCCACATCAGGACGACCTGCCCGGGTTTCTCGAGAATGTCCGCGTATTTGCGGGCGATTGAGGGCACTCTGTTTGTGCGCCGTGAGGTGCTAGAATCTCTGGTTTTTTCCGCGAACGGATGCAGATATGAGTGAACAGCCGCTGGTGGGCGTGATCATGGGCAGCAAGTCGGACTGGGACACCATGATCCACGCCGACGAGACGTTGACCGAGTTCGGGGTGGCCCACGAGTGCCGGATCGTCTCCGCGCACCGGACCCCTGAGTGGATGGCCCAGTACGCCGCCGAGGCGGAAGGGCGCGGCCTGGAAGTGATCATCGCCGGTGCCGGCGGCGCCGCTCACCTGCCCGGTATGGTCGCCGCCCAGACCACCGTGCCGGTGCTTGGTGTGCCGGTGGAGAGCCGGACCATGAAAGGCATCGACTCCCTGTATTCCATCGTGCAGATGCCCGGCGGCGTGCCCGTGGCCACGCTGGCCATCGGCACCGCAGGGGCGAAGAATGCCGCGCTGCTGGCGGTTTCGATTCTCGCCAACAGCCGGCCGGAGCTGCGGGAGAAACTGCACGGCTTCCGGCGCGCACAGGCGCAGAAAGTCATGGAGGACACCCTGCCGTGAGCGAGGCCATTCTCCCCGGCGCCATCATCGGCATTCTCGGCAGCGGCCAGCTCGGGCGGATGACCGCCTCGGCGGCGCGCCGGCTCGGCTATCGCGTGCACACCCTGTCACCCGGTGCCGACACACCAACCGGCCATCTTGCCGATCGCGAAGTGACGGCCGAGTATGACGACCTCAACGCCGTCGCCGACTTCGCCCGCGGTGTGGATGTGCTCACCTTCGAGTTCGAGAACGTGCCTGCGGCAACCACCGAGTGCGCCGAGCGTTACGCGCCGGTGCGGCCGGCCGGGCAGGTGCTGCACGTGTGCCAGAATCGCAGCCGCGAGAAAGGGTTTCTCAACGGCCACGGCTTCCCGGTGACCCCGTTCCGGGACGTGGACTCCCGCGAGGCGCTGGACGGTGCCATCGCTGCCCTCGGCCTGCCCGCCGTGCTCAAGACCGCCGGTTTCGGCTATGACGGCAAGGGGCAGGCGGTGATCCGCGACGCGGCTGAAGTGGATGCCGCCTGGGAGAGTATCGGCAGCGGCCCGGCGGTGCTGGAGACGCTGGTGGACTTCCAGTGCGAGGTCTCCGTGGTCGCCGCGCGCGGCACCGACGGCAGCTTTGCCCACTGGGGCGTGGTCATCAACGATCACCGCGACCACATTCTCGATGTCTCCGTCCCGGAGGCGCCGCTGCCGGCTCCCGTGCGCGAGCGCGCTGTGGACGTCGCCCGCGGCATCCTCGAGGCGCTGGACGTGGTGGGCGTGCTGTGCGTGGAGTTCTTCCTGCGCGCCGATGGCGAGCTGATGGTCAACGAACTGGCGCCGCGCCCCCACAACTCCGGGCATTTCAGCTTCGATGCCAGCGTCACCAGCCAGTTCGAGCAGCAGGTGCGCGCCGTGTGCGGCCTGCCCCTCGGTAGTACCGAACTGCTGCGGCCGGCGGCCATGGTCAATCTGCTCGGCGATCTCTGGGCCGCGGGCGAGCCCGACTGGTCGGCCGCCCTGGGCGACCCGCAGGTCAAGCTGCACCTGTACGGCAAGAGCGAAGCCAAGCCGGGGCGCAAGATGGGGCACATGGTCGCATTCGGTCGCGATCACGATGACGCCCGGCAGCGCGCCCTGGCCGCACGGGCGGCCCTGACGCGGTAACGTCGATGGTGGACCTGAAGGTCCACCCTACCCGTGAGCCAGGCCTGGTTGCATGAATCGGGCGTAGGGTGGACCTTCAGGTCCACCACCCCGATCCAGTCCACCACCCCATGACTCCCAACACCGACAAGGAACACACTATGTGGTTCAAGAACCTCTGCCTCTACGTCCTGGAGCAGGACTTCCCCCACGATGCCGAGGCCCTGGACGAGCGTCTGGCCCGAGACGTGTTCGAACCCTGCGGCCGGCTGGACATGGAATCCGGTGGCTGGAGCCCGCCCCTGGGCGAGGGGCACGCCCCACTCGTTCATCCTGCCGGTGGCTGCCTGATGCTGGCACTCAAGGAGGAGAGCAAGCTCATGCCGGCCGCCGTGATCCGTGAATCGCTGCAGGAGCGGGTGCACGTGATTGAGGAACAGGAGGCGCGCAAGGTCCGCAAGAAGGAGAAGGACCGCCTCAAGGACGAGATCGTGCTGGATCTGCTGCCGCGGGCGTTCAGCCGCAGCAAGCGCACCTTCGGCTACGTGGACACGAAAAACGGCTGGCTGCTGGTGGACGCCGCCAACTGGAAGAAGGCGGAGGAGTTCAGCGAGCGCCTGCGCGATGTGCTCGGCACCCTGCCGGTGGCACCCGCGGAGCCGGATGCCGCGCCGCAGTCGGTGATGACGCGCTGGCTCACCCGCGACAGCCTGCCCACGGACTTCGCCCTCGGCGACGAATGCGTGCTTGTCGATCCGGAGCTGGAAGGGGGCGAGATCCGCTGCAAGCGCATCGACCTCTCCTCCACCGAGGTCAAGAACCACATCAAGGCCGGCAAACGGGTCTCCCGTCTCTCCCTGACCTGGCAGGATCGCGTCAGCTTCATGCTGGATGCCGACATGAGCATCAAGCGCCTGCGGTTTCTGGACGCCGTCCAGGACGAGCGTGCGGAGACCGAGACGAACACCGACGCCGAGCGCTTCGACAGCGACTTCACCATCATGAGCCTGGAGCTGGCGCGTCTGATCCCGCGGCTGCTGGACGTACTGAACGAGGAGTGACCGCGGGCGACCGCCGCCGCCTGAACGCGCGCATGGGGTAAGGCTACGCCCGTGCCCGGGCGGGAGCGCCCGCACATGGTGGACCTGAAGGTCCACCCTACGCCGAGCTTGGGGCACTGTGCCGCCCCGGGAGTAGGGTGGACCTTCAGGTCCACCGCGCAACCGTCGAGCGCCCGGTTACCACGCCCGGCACCCGGGCCCGACCCCGTAGGGTGGACCTTCAGGTCCACCATCCCCCGGAGTTTCTGCCGGTGACCCCGGGAACCTTACTCGGCCAGCATGGGTCTCAACTCCGACCAGATGTTGTCCAGAATCCGGGGCTGGGCGTCGGCGGCAGGGTGGATGCCATCGCTCTGCATGAGGCCCGGATCCTCGGCGACGCCGTCGAGGATGCGCGGCACCAGCGCCAGATCGTATTCCGTGGCAACATTGGCGAAAGCCTGGGCAAACCGTTCAGTATAGGCCTGGCCGTAATTCGGGGGAATGCGGACGCCGGCGATGAGAACCCGGGCGCCCGCGTCGCGGGCCGTCTCCACGATGCGTTCCAGATTGCGCTCGATCTCCCCGGGACTGACGCCGCGCAAGCCATCGTTGCCGCCCAGGGCGACCACGACGATCGCCGGCTCGTGGCGTTCCAGGGCCTGTGGCAGGCGGCTGAGGCCGTTGCGCGTGGTGTCACCGCCGGTGCTGGCATTGGCGGTGCGCCACGGCAGCTCTTCGTCGGCCAGTCGCTGCTCCAGCAGGGCAACCCAGCCCTGGTCGCGGTCCATGCCGTAGGCGGCGCTCAGGCTGTCGCCGAGAACGAGAATGGTGCGGTCGCCGGCGGCGACCCCGCCGGCCAGGCCCAGTAACAGGAACGCCGCCACGGCGAGGCGCAGCAGGAGGGTGTGAGTGATGGGTGAAGGTGCAAGCGGCAGTGTGCTTCGTGCTGAAGGGCTCGGCATGGTCTTCCGCGGTCCCGATGGTGACATTCGTTTGTTTCAGGATATCGATCTTGCCATCGCGCAGGGAGAAACGCTCGCGATTCTCGGCGCCTCCGGATCCGGAAAATCCACGCTGCTCGGCCTGCTGGCCGGCCTCGACATGCCCACTGAAGGCCGTGTGCACATCGGCCGCTCCGAACTGACCGCGCTGGACGAAGACCAGCGCGCGCGGGTGCGGGGCGAGCAGGTGGGGTTCGTTTTCCAGGCGTTTCACCTGCTGGGCGGGCTGACCGCCCTGGAGAACGTGATGATGCCCCTGGAACTGGCCAACCGCAAAGACCCGGAGACGCCCGCGCGGCGGGCGCTGGAGCAGGTCGGGCTGGCGGAGCGCATGGAGCACTACCCGAATCAGTTGTCCGGCGGCGAGCAGCAGCGCGTCGCCATCGCCCGGGCCTTTGTCGGCGAACCGCGGGTGCTGTTCGCCGATGAACCCACGGGTAATCTGGACCAGACCACCGGTGCGCGCATTCAGGATCTCCTGTTCGAGCTCAACCGGGCCCACGGCACCACGTTGGTGGTGGTCACCCACGACCCGCAGCTCGCGGCGCGCTGCCACCGTACCCTGCACCTGGATCGCGGCCAGTTGGTGGCCGCATGAGAGCGCCGCGCCAGGGGCTGCGCCTGCTCAGGCGGGACTGGCGAGCCGGTGAGCTGCGCCTGCTGGCCACCGCCGTGGTGCTGGCGGTCACGGCCATTACCGCGGTGGCCTGGCTGGCGGATCGCGTCGCCGCCGGCACCGAGGGGCGCGCTGCCGAACTGCTGGGTGCCGACCGGGCGCTGGTGAGCAACTCCGCCATCGGCCCCGAACCGGAGAGCCTCGCCCTTGAGCTTGGTCTGACCACCGCGCGCACGCTGGAGTTCACCAGTGTCGTACTGGCCGGCGATGAAACACAGCTGACTGCCGTGAAGGCGGTCAGCCATGGCTACCCCCTGCGCGGCCGCCTTGAAGTGGGCAGCGACCCGGACGCCGACGCCCGGCCGGTCGACGGCATCCCCTCGCGCGGCGAGGTCTGGGCCGAGCCGCGGCTGCTCCTGCAACTCGGTCTGGATCCCGGTGACGCGGTGGAGCTGGGCGCCAGCCGCTTCACCCTGAGCCAGCTTCTGTTCCTGGAGCCCGACCGCGGGGGTGGTTTCCAGAGCCTGTCGCCGCGAGTGATGATGCACCTGGATGACGTGCCCGACACCGGTCTGGTTCAGGAGGCCAGCCGCGTGACACACCGCCTGCTGGTGGCCGGCGACAGCGGTGACGTTGCCGAATGGGCGCGCCAGGTGGAGCGCCGGCTCGGCGACGACCAGGCACTGGAGGCCCCGGGGCAGGAGCAGCCCGGCGTCGCCCAGGCCATGGAGGCCGCGGAGCGGTTCCTCGGCCTGAGCGCGCTGCTCACCGTGGTGGTGGGGGGTGTTGCCATGTTGCTGACCATCCGCCGCTACGCGGCCCGTCACCTGGATCGGGTCGCGGTGATGCGTTGCCTGGGCGCCACCCAGAGGCAGATCGTCGCCATGCTGACCTGGAAGATGATCTGGCTGGGCCTGTTCGCCGCGGTGGCCGGTACCGCGCTCGGGTTCCTGGTCCATCTGGCCATGCTGGAGCTGCTGGCCGACTACCTGCCTGCGTTGCCGCCCCCGTCGCCCCGGCCGGCCGCGGTGGGCATTCTCGCAGCCCAGGTGATCTTGCTGGGCTTCGCCATCCCCACGGTGCTCCGGCTCAAGCGCGTGCCGCCGCTGCGGGTGCTGCGCCGGGACCTGGGCAATCACGTCTACCGTGGCGCCAGCATCTACGTCTTCGCCCTGGCCGCGGTCTTCGCCCTGATGTGGTGGCAGGCGGGCGATCTGCTGCTCAGTGTCTACGTCTTCGGCGCCGTCATGGGCACGCTTGCTGCCCTGGCGCTGGCCGGTGGTGGCGTGATCTGGTTCCTGCGGCGTCAGCGCGGCCGGCGTGGCAGTGCGTCTCTGCTGCTCTCGGGCCTCACCCGTCGCCCGTGGACGGCGGTCATCCAGATCATGGCGCTGGGTCTCGGGCTGATGGCGCTGGTGCTGCTGACGCTGGTGCGCAACGATCTCCTGGCCACCTGGCAGGGGGGCGTGCCCGATGACGCCGCCAACTACTTCCTCATCAATATCCAGCCGGACGAGGCCGACGACCTCGCTGCCATGCTCGACGACGCCGGCGTGGAGACGTCGGTGTATCCCATGGTCCGGGCCCGTCTCGTGGGCATCAACGACCGGGACATCCGCCCGTCGGACTACGACGAACCGCGCACCCAGCGCCTTGTGGCGCGAGAGTTCAATCTCTCCTGGCTGGAGCGGCTCCCGGAGGACAACCGCGTGGTGGCCGGCGCCTTCTGGGAGCCGGATCCGGCCGACCCGGAGCAGTTCTCGCTGGAAAAGGAGATGGCGGAGCGCCTCGGCGTCGGCGTGGGTGACAGCCTGCACTTCGACATCGCCGGCGAGCGCTACAGCGCGCCCATTACCAACCTGCGCGCCGTGCAGTGGGACAGCTTCAACGTGAACTTCTTTGCCGCCGCCGCCCCCGGGCTGCTGGACGATGCCCCGGCTACGTACATCACCAGCTTCTACCTGCCACCGGAGCAGTCGTCACTGCTGGCGCAGCTGGTGCGCCAGCACCCCAGTGTCACCCTGATTGACGTCACGGCCATCCTCGACACGGTGCGGGGTATCATGGACCAGGGGGCGCGCGTGGTGGAGCTGATGGCGTTTCTCACCTTGCTCTCGGGGCTGGTGGTGCTGCTGGCAGCGCTGCAGGTCACCCGGGAAGAGCGGCAGTTCGAGAGCGCGCTGCTGCGGGCCATGGGCGCGCGCCGGGTGCTGATCCGCCGCCTGGCGGCCACCGAGTTCCTGTTGCTCGGCGCGGTGGCCGGGTTGCTGGCCGGTGCCGGGGCGGCCACCGCCGGTGTGGTCATGGCGCGCCAGCTGTTCGAGCTGGATTACGTCTTCAACCCGTGGCTGCCGCTGGTTGGCGCATTGATCGGCGCGGTGGTGGTCGCACTGGCGGGGCTGGCGGCGACGCGACGACTCTACCGCGCCTCGCCGATGCGGCTGCTGCAGGAGGCGGATGAAGGCTGAGCCACGGCCCGTTTTCTGTCATTGTCTGGTTGTCCACCAAAGGGAGGCTGATCGTTGACCGACGGATACCGTTTCGAAGAGCTGGAACTGGGGATGCACGCGTCGTTTTCCAAGACTGTCGCGGAGGCGGATCTGGTGAATTTCGCGGGCGTGAGCAGCGACTTCAATCCGCTCCACCTGGATGAAGACTACGCCCGCACAACGCGCTTTGGCACCCGTATCGCCCACGGCATGCTGAGCGGTGCATATCTGTCCGCGGTCATGGGCATGAAGCTGCCCGGGCCCGGCGCGGTTTATCTCAACCAGACCCTGAGCTTCAAGGCGCCTGTCCGGATCGGTGACCGGGTCATCGCCCGGGTGGAGGTCACCGGCCTGCGGCCGGACAAGAACATCGTCACCTGCGCCACCACCTGCTACGTTGACGACAAGCCCGTCACCACGGGGGAAGCCGTACTCATGGTGCCGTCCCGGGGGAAGTAGCATGACCGAACGCCTGCGCCCGGATGCCTGGGTCGGGGATTTCTCCGTGCCGGTGGATACCACGCTGGCACTGGTGGTCGGCCCGCTGTCGCTCACCATCCACCGCAGCCCCATGGAGTGGATGCTGCGCGAGCACAGCGATGGCGACCTGTATGCCGACACCGTCACCATGGAACGGCGGGAAGAGGTCCGTAATGAAACGGCGGACCGCAAGGAGCACCGTTTCGTGCTCGGCGGCAATAGCCCCGACCTCACCATCAGCGTGCGCCTGCCGGATCGCGGGATTGTCTCGCGACCGCTGACCCCTTTGAGCATCCCGTCCGGGGAGACGGTGCGCCTGTACCTCAGCTACCCGCTCTGGGTGATGGTGTCTGCGGGTGAGCCGCGACGGCAGATGATCGAGTTCCCGAGCATGCGTCTGTCCGATACGTGGTTTGGCGACAATACCCGCGAAGGCATTGTCTGCTACGCCACCCGCAGCCGGTGCCGGCTGAACCTCGCCGATCACCCGCACCTGCCCTACCGGGCGACCACGCCCCTGGTCATCCGCAACCACGGCGACGATACGCTGCTGCTGGACCGAGTGCGGCTGCCGGTATCGACCCTCAGCCTGTATCGTGATGGCGACGGGCGCTTCTGGAGCGAGGAGGTGACGTTGACCCGGCGCGCCGACGGTGGCCTGGCCGACCTGGAGCTGGGGCGTGGAGCCCCTGCCGAGGCCGATGGTGCCACCATCATTGCCCAGCCGCGGGAAGCGCCCCAGCGCAACACCTTGGTGCGGGCGTTCAGCGCTCTGTTCTGAGCGGTCGCAACACTGACGTGTGGAGGAAGCTGTAGGTGGGAGAGTTCGGCGCAACCCTCTGGGATCAGTTCCTGGCTGTCAACTGGGCCGGTATGGTGCAGGCCGTCATCATACTCGCCGTAGGCTGGCTGCTGGCGCGGCTGGTGTCGCGGTCGGCGGCGCGGGTGTTGAGCCTTCGCCTGGATCTGCACCAGACCACCATCGCCCGGCGGGTGATCTTCTACGTGATCCTCGGCCTGGTCATCGCCTCGGCGCTGCATCAGCTCGGATTCCGTCTGGGTGTGCTGCTGGGTGCGGCCGGCATTCTGACCGTGGCCATCGGCTTTGCCTCGCAGACCTCGGCGTCGAACCTGATCAGCGGCCTGTTCCTGATCGCCGAGCGGCCGTTCCAGATCGGTGATTTCGTCCAGATTGGCGACACCATGGGCGAGGTGCTGGCCATCGACCTGCTCTCGGTCAAGCTGCGCACCCGCGACAACCTGTTCGTGCGCGTGCCCAACGAGACGCTGGTGAAGACCCAGGTCACCAACTACTCGCGGTTCCCCATCCGCCGCTATGACCTGCAACTGGGCGTCGCCTACAAGGAAGACATTGGTCGCGTGAAGACCGTGCTGGAGGGCGTCATGGATGCCAATCCGCTGTGTCTCGAAGAGCCGAAACCGCAGATTTTCTTCCAGGGGTTCGGCAGCTCGTCGGTGGATCTGCAGGTGTCGGTGTGGGCGGTCAGGGACAATTTCATCGAGTTGCGCAACACCCTGCCGCTGGAGATCAAGAGGGCGTTCGACGAGCACGGCGTGGAGATTCCCTACCCGCATGTCAGCCTCTACACCGGCCGTGCTACCCGCCCATTCCCCGTGCAGCAGGCCGCACCCGATGATGATCAGGATCAAGAGGTCGGGGGGCGAGAGGGGTAACCTTGCTCCGGACCCTGAAACAGGAGGGCATGCATGTCGGAGTTTCTCTCGCTGCACGGCAAACGCGGTCTCGTGGTCGGTGTCGCCAACGAAGACTCCATCGCCTGGGCCTGTGCAAAGGCGTTTCGCGACCTCGGTGCCGAGCTGGCCCTGACCTACGTCAACGACAAGGCCCGCCCCCACGTGGAGCCGCTGGCGCGCCGGGTCGGCGCGTCGCTGTTCGAGCCGTGCGACGTGCGGGAAGAGGGCCAGCTCGAGGCGCTCTTCCAGCGCATTGAGCAGCACTGGGGCGGGCTGGATTTCCTGCTCCACTCCATTGCGTTCGCCCCGCGCGAGGACCTGCACAGGCGGGTGGTGGACTGCAGCCAGGCCGGCTTTCTGCAGGCCATGGACGTCTCCTGCCACAGCTTTCTGCGCATGGCGCGCTTGGCCGAGCCCCTGATGCGGGATGGCGGCGCATTGCTGACCGTGAGCTTCTACGGGGCGGAAAAGGTGGTAGACGACTATAACCTCATGGGGCCGGTGAAAGCGGCGCTGGAGGCGAGTGTCCGTTATGCCGCCGCTGAGCTCGGCCCGCGTGGTATCCGCGTGCATGCGCTGTCGCCCGGGCCTCTGAAGACGCGCGCGGCGTCCGGCATCAACCGCTTCGACGAACTGCTGGAACGGGCCCGGGAACGGGCACCGCAGGACAGCCTCGCCGACATTGACGACGTCGGTGCCATGGCCGCCCTGCTGGTCAGCGACCGGGCGAAGACCCTGACCGGCAATACGACCTACATTGACGCCGGCTACCACATCGTCGGCTGAACCCTGGGAGCAGGCATGAGCAACAAGCAGACCGCACACCACGGAGAGCCCCGGCGCCAGCTCACGCGCCTTCTGCAGATGGCCGAGGGGCTCCCGGCCCTGCGTACCGCCGTGGTTCATCCGGTGGACGAGCCGAGCCTCGCAGGCGCCATGGAAGCGGCCCGGCGTGGGCTGATCGAACCGGTGCTGGTCGGGCCGGAAGCGAAGATCCGTGCCTGTGCCGAGAGCGCGGGCCTGGAACTGGGCGACGCGGAGATCGTTGCCACCGAGCACAGCCACGAGGCCGCCGAGACGGCCGTGCGCATGGCGGCCACGGGCGACGTGGCAGCGCTCATGAAGGGCAAACTGCACACCGACGAGATGATGCAGGCGGTGGTCGCCCGACGGGGCGGTCTGCGCACCGACCGGCGCATGAGCCACGTCTGGGCCATGGACGTGCCCACCTACCCGCGGCCGCTGCTGATCACCGATTCGGCGCTGAACATCAGCCCCGATCTCACCACCAAGGCGGACATCTGCCGCAACGTCATTGAACTGGCCCAGGCCCTGGGTGTGGACAGCCCGCGCGTGGCCATCCTCTCCGCCACGGAGGAGGTCAACCCGCAGATCCGCTCCACCATCGACGCCGCGGCCCTGTGCAAGATGGCCGACCGCGATCAGATCCGTGGTGGTCGGCTGGATGGGCCGCTGGGATTCGACAATGCCATCTCCGAGGAGGCGGCGCAGACCAAGGGCATCCGCTCCGAGGTGGCCGGCCGGGCGGACGTGCTGCTGGCGCCGGACCTGGAGTCCGCCAACATGCTGGGCAAGCAGCTGCACTACCTGGCGGAGGCCGAGGCCGCCGGTATCGTGCTCGGCGCGCGGGTGCCTATCGTGCTCACCAGCCGCGCCGATGATGTCTTCTCGCGCACCGCGTCCTGCGCCATCGCGCTGCTTCTTGCCGCCTACTATCGGGAGGGTCGCCAGCCATGAGCGACGCGTCCAGTCTGCTGGTGCTCAATGCCGGCTCGTCCAGCATCAAGTTCGCCGTGTATGGCGATGGTGAACCGCCGGTGAATCGCTGGCGCGGTCAGGCCGATGGCCTCGGCGGCGAACAGGCGCGCTTTCGGGTGCGCGACGCCGACGGCGGGGTGGTCGCCGACGAGGCGCTGAAGGACAGCGATCATCGCTCTGCCCTGGAGCGGCTGCTGGGTTGGCTGGACGAGACGGTGGGCTACGAGAACCTGCTGGCCGCGGGGCACCGGGTGGTGCACGGCGGTGTCGACTTCCACGCGCCGGTGCGGCTCACCGAAGACAACACCGCCGCGCTGGAGTCCCTGAGCAGCCTTGCCCCGCTGCACCAGCCCCACAATCTGGCGCCGGTGCGGATTCTCGCCGATCTGCGCCCGGACCTGCCGCAGGTAGCCTGCTTCGATACCGCCTTCCACCGCACCCAGGACGCCGTGGCCCAGCGCTTCGCCCTGCCGCGTCAGTGGGGGGAGCGCGGCGTGATCCGGTACGGCTTTCACGGGCTGTCCTACGAGGCCATCGCCACGGCATTGCGCGAGGCGCACCCGCGCATTGCGCCCGGGCGGGTGATTGCCGCGCATCTTGGCAACGGCGCCAGCCTCTGTGCCATGCGCGATGGCCGCAGTGTGGCCACCAGCATGGGATTCACCGCCCTGGACGGCCTGCCCATGGGCCAGCGTTGCGGCGCCCTGGATCCGGGCGTGGTGCTCTATCTGCTGGAGCAGGGCATGAGCCGTGAGGACGTGCAGGACATGCTCTACCACCGCTCCGGCCTGCTGGGCATGTCCGGCATCAGTCACGACATGCGCGAGCTGTTGGCCAGCGACGCCCCGGAAGCGGCGGAGGCGGTCGAGACCTACTGCTACCGGGCGGCGCGGGAGATTGGCTCCCTGGCCGTGGCGCTGGACGGCGTGGATGCGCTGGTGTTCACCGCCGGTGTGGGCGAGAACGCCCCGGCGGTGCGCGCCGGCATCGTCGATCGCCTGGGCAGCCTCGGCCTGGCGCTGAGCGCTCCTGCCAATGAGGCCAACGCCCTGTTCATCAGCGCCGCAGACAGCGCGCCAGTGCTGGTGCTGCCCACGGACGAGGAGGGCATGATCGCCCGCCACGCCC
The DNA here is from genome assembly GCF_048323695.1 of Aquisalimonas sp. APHAB1-3. Classification (NCBI taxonomy): domain Bacteria; kingdom Pseudomonadati; phylum Pseudomonadota; class Gammaproteobacteria; order Chromatiales; family Ectothiorhodospiraceae; genus Aquisalimonas; species Aquisalimonas sp. APHAB1-3. The sequence continues at coordinate 23,580 of NZ_JBLWFT010000018.1, forward strand.
GGTCGCTGTTATGGTAGACGCGCAAGCGGGCTGGTCCGTCCGCGAGGGAGGCCGTCACCATGAAGCGCGTCTACAGTGCCCACAGCCCGCTGATGGTGGGACACGTGCGCAACCTGCTGGAGACCGAGGGCATCCGCTGCACGACCCGCAACATGGGGCTTGCCGGCGCGGCCGGGGAGTTGCCGCCCACGGCCGTCTGGCCGGAGCTGTGGGTGGAGCGGGAGATCGACTACGAACGCGCCGAGCGCATTGTCGCCGCGGCTTTGGACGACACCCCCTCCGGCGAGCGCAACTGGCGTTGCTCCGGGTGTGGTGAGGAGCTGGAGCCGCAGTTTGCGCAGTGCTGGAATTGCGGCGGGCGCAAGCCGGAAAACGATGGTTGAGTGGCGTCATGGTGGACCTGAAGGTCCACCCTACGCAGCCAGCCCGGCGGAATGCCGGCCGCGGCCTGATGGTGGACGTAAACGTCCACCCTACGCCTCAATGCGGCCGCGGCGCTCTCACCCGTAGGGTGGACCTTCAGGTCCACCATCACGCTACCCAATCCGCCGGTCATTCCCCCTGCCCCAGGTATTTACGCCAATCCACCCGGTCGTCCGCGAATGCGAGGATGTCGCTGGTGGTGAGTGCGTCCCGCGTGTTGTAACGGACCGGGGCGAGATCGCGCATGTCCGTGATGTAGCCGCCGGCTGCCTCCAGAATCGCCTGGGGCGCGCCCATGTCCCACTCCGAGATGGGGCCGTAGCGGGGAAAGAAGTCGGCGCGACCTTCGGCAATGAGACAGAACTTCAGCGATGCCCCCCACACATCGGTGGCGTGCTCCGGCAGGCGCGCCAGGGTGCCGCGGGTCCGCGGCCCCGGGTTGCTGCGGCCGAGCACCACGCGCAGCGGGTCGCGCGCCTGGGGGGAGGTGCGGATGGGGACGGGTTCGCCGCCGTCCGCCTGCCGGAACGCCCCCAGGTCCGGCCCGCCGAACCACGTCTGCCCGAGGGCGGGTGCGTGCACGATGCCCAGCACCGGGCGGTGATCCTCCACCAGTGCGATGTTGACGGTGAACTGATCCGACCGGCGCACGAACTCGCGGGTGCCGTCCAGCGGATCCAGCAGCCAGTAACGCCGCCAGCCACGCCGCTCGCTGAAGGGCGGCGGGGCGGTCTCTTCGGAGACGATGGGCAGCTCGGGGCCGAGCCGGGCCAGGCCGTGGCGCAGCAGTGCGTTGGCGCGGCGATCCGCCGGGGTGATCAGCGTGGTGTCCGCCTTGGTGTCCACGTCGAAGCCCTGACGGTAGATCCCCATGATGACCACGCCTGCCTGCCGGGCGAGCTGGCAGGCCTGGGGCAACAGTCGTCGCAGGGTCTGCTGATTCACCGGAGCGTGCCGCCTCCCCCTTCCCGCTGGCGGAGGAAGTCGCGGGCAAGATAGAGCGCGGCGATGGAGCGGCCCTCGCTGAACTCGTCCTCCAGCACCAGGGATTCCAGATCGGCCAGCGGCCAGTCCACCACTTCCAGCGGCTCCGGTTCGTCGCCGGGCGCCGGGTCAGGGTAGAGCCCTTCGGCAAGCACCACCTGGGTACGATGACCGAAGTAGCCGGGGGCGAGGCTCAGCGCGCGCAGGGGCGTGAGTCGCTCGGCGGCGTAGCCGATCTCTTCCATGATCTCGCGGTTGGCGGCGACCAGCATGTCCTCGCCCGGTTCCACACGGCCCTTGGGAAGCCCCAGTTCGTAGCGCTCGGTGCCGACGCCGTACTCGCGGATGAGTTTGAGGGTGCCGTCGCCTGTTACCGGTACGATGATCACCGCGCCCACCCGGCCGGAGCCGCGCATGCGCTCGAAGGTGACCTCGGCGCCGTTACTGAAACGCAGGTCCACCGCCTCCACGCGGAAGAGCTGTGACTGCGCCACGGTGCGGGTGTCGAGAATCTCGGGTTTGTCTGCCATTGGTTCGCGTGTCCGGTTACTGAAGCCGCCCCTGGAAGCCCATGGGGTTGTTGATGTTGCCCTCGAAACGGATGTCCAGCGACTCCGTGGGGTCGGGGATGCCCAGCGCCATCATGCCCTGCAGGAGCTCCTCGCTGGCCGCATCGGTCGTGGCCACCCGTGTCGTTCCGGTCATGGTACCGTCCAGCGCCAGTTCGATCATGCCGTCCACGTCCAACGGGCCCTCTTCGGTGTTGCGCAGGTCACTGCGCAGGCCGCCGCCCGGCGTGGTCTCGGCGCGTGCGCCGAAGCTGCCGAGGGGGACAGTCTCGCCCAGGGCCGTGACGCTGGCACTGGTCCAGTTGACGATGCCGTTCAGCCGGGCCGGTTGCCCGTCGCGGAGTTCGGCGTCACGGATGTAGGCATCCACCCGGCCACCCAGGGTTGCCGGGTAGTGAGTCTCGCCCACCAGCCGCACCAGTGCGTCCGCGCCGATCTCGGCGCGCACGTCGCTGAGCGTGACCCGGCCGTCGGTTCCCGGGCTGACGTGGCCGCTGAACCGGCCGTCGGCCACCTGGCCGGAGACGTGGTAGGCCACTCGGGCGCTGCGGAGTGCCGAGGTGTCCAGGCGCCAGCGGAGCTGGTCGATGCGGACCCCCTCGATCACCACGGTGTCCGCACCGCCGTCCAGCAGGTTGCCCTGCAGTTCCATGGCGTCCAGCGGCAGATCCCCTTCCAGCAGCCGGTAGGCCTGGGACGCGGGAATGGTGAGCGCCAGCGTGACGAGGAAGACCGTCACGCCCAGCGCGATCAGAGCGATACGTCGCTTCATCACGGCTCCAGAAGCAGTTGTGCGTCCACGCGCCCTTCTTCACCGGCGCGCCGGACGGTGACCTGATCGGCAGTGACGCCGTAGGTCTGGCGCAGGTGGACGAGCCAGCGGATCAGCGCATCGAAGGCGATGCCTTCAAAGTTTACACGGGCGCCGTCCTCACCGGCGGGTTCGATGCGCGCGAGCTGCGATCCGAAACCGTGCTCCCGGGCACTCTGGTCCGCCAGTGAGAACAGCGCCTGATCCCGGTCGGCGGCGTCCGGGTCGGCGGGCGCTTCGCCCTGCAGGGCGAGAATGCGGTCCCGGGTCTGTTCCATCCAACCGGCCAGCGCGCGTTCCTGGGCAACCCGCTCGTCCAGGTCGGCCACCGCGCGTTCGGCGGGCAGGCGCAGGGCGAAGATGTAGAGAATCACCACCAGCGCGCCACCGCCCAGTATCAGCACGCGCCGCTCCCGGGGGGCGAGCCCCTGCCACCACTGTCTCATGAGGCCTCCCTGCGGATGATGACACGGCCCTGGACGGTATCGTCCTCCGATCGGGCCTGGCGGATTTCCGCGCTGAAGCCGTTCTCGTCATCCAGGGTCTGCTTCAGGCGGTCGAGCTGCTGCAACGAGCCGGCGTCCACGTCGAGCTCCAGGGTGTCGCCGCGCCAGTTGAGGCTGCCCAGCTGCAGCCCGTCCGCCTGCCGGATATGCGGGCCGAGGGCGAGCAGGGTATCCAGCAGGTCGCCGCCACCGGCGGTATCGCCGCCCCGGACCTGCTCCAGGCGCGTTTCCATGCGCGAACGCGGGGCCACCACCCGGTTGGCGTCGGGGAAGACGTCGCGGAACACCGATTCGACCCGCGCCTCCAGGTCGGCCAGCTCGCCCTGCAGTTGCCAGCGTTCCACCAGCACCCGGCTGGTGTCCACCAGCAGGAACGCCACCAGCAGCGCCGCCGCCGGCAGCCACGGCCGCCAGCGGGCATGGCCTGTGCTGGCCACGGCGTGGGTGCCCTGACGCAGCTCCAGCGCGCCGCGACTCACCCGGTCGGCCAGTGCCGCGTCCGGTGGGCGGTCGGCGGGCTCCACGGGGAGCGGGAGCGCCGCAGTCCCGGGAGGCGCATCGCCGAAAGTCACCAGCTTCTGTGGTGCTGGCTCCGCGTGCTCGGCCAGAGCCGCCTCCAGCAGGACCGCCAGGTTCTCCGTTTCGCCGGCGAAGCCGGTATCAGCACCGGTGCGCACCACGAAACGCCCGCCTTCCATCAGCGCCGTCCAGGCATCCCCGTGCTCCGGCAGCGCCAGGGCGTCGGCAGTCATGTGCGCAGGCGCCAGCCCGGCCTGATCCAGGGCGTCAGTCCAGGCGCGCATTCGCTCGTGCGCCACCACGGCAACGGTGCTGGTGCCCGCCGCGTCCGGGGCGCCCGTGGCAAAATGCAGGTCGTCTATGTCACCCACCAGCTGATCCTCCAGAACGAAGGGGATCGCCTGCAGGCGCTTCTGGTGGTTGCGGGTGGGGATGGTGACGTGGGTTAGCAGGATCTCCTCGGTGGGCACCAGGGCCACGACTCTGCGCCCGCCCGCGCGGTCGGCGAGCGTGTCCAGCGCGTCATGGCCGCGGGCTTCCACCTGGCCGTCCCGGTCGGTGGCGGCCCACCGGGCGTGACCGGTGTCGCCGGGGAGCAGCCGCAGCAGCAGTGTCGGGGTCATCGGTCGCTCTCCATGGATACGCTGCTCAATCGAAGAATCCCTGCCGGCGCATGATCACGGCGCCGCCGGTTTCCCCCTGGCGATAGACCACGCTCTCGGTGCGGATGGTAACCCGGCCGAGGGAGATCTCGCTGCGCAGGAGGAAATAGTTGCTGCCGACGCTCAGGTGTCCCGGTTCGAGCGCGGCGCCGGCGACCGCCGGGTGTGCGAGGAATGCGTCCACGGATTCCCAGCCGTCTTCCGGTCGGTCGGCCGCCAGGTCCTCGGCCGCATCGGCCGACAGCCCAGGCGCCACGGCCTGGAGCACGGGCGGTGGTGCGGTGTTGACGTTGATCGGCGTTGCCTCGGGCAGGGCGGTGACGTACGGGGCCATGCGTCGCCACTGGGCGTCGTCGACCTCGCGCACCAGCCGCAGCTCGGAGGCGCTGGCCATGGGGCGGTTGGCGACCCGGTAGGGCGGATCCAGCCGCGAGTACCAGTCGTCTCCGGCGCCGTCGGGGAAGCGCACCTCGGGGGCCACGTCGATCCAGTCCGCGGCTGCCTGGACGAGGGGCGGCTCGATTTCAAGCGCCAGCAGCAGTGCGGTGAGCTGCTCGCCTGCCGTTTCGTCGTCTTCGCCGGGGCCTGTGACCAGTGTGTTGATATTGAACCGTCCCTGCAGGTCCTCCAGCCGCAGGCGCATGGTTGCGCCTTCAAACGGGGGCGGCGTGATCGCCTGGGCCCAGGGCTCGTTGAGGTGGTCCACGGCGTGGTCGTTCTGCCGGCGGTCCTCCACCAGCATGGCAATGGCCCACTCCTCCACGCCCCGGGCATAGGCGTAGGCCTGATCCCGGGCCAGGAGGTTCTGGGTGCGGCGGATGTCCATGTGCTGCCGGCTGACCAGTTCCACCGCGAGCACGGTGACCAGCGCCACCGCGAGCAGGGCGGTGATCAGGGCGACGCCGCGTTGGCCGCGTGGCGCGGTCACGGCGTCACCTCCGGCGCGGCCTGCGTCCGGGCGGGTGTGTCCACCAGGCCGAGTACGCGGGTGATGGTGTCCAGGTCGTCCAGCGCGATGCTGATCTCCACCGCCCGCGGCAGTTGCGGTGAGCCGGGCAGGGCGTCCGCCGGCGGCCAGGTGGAGCGCCACTGGGCATCATCGTCCATGAAGCGCAGCTCGATGTCCGTGGCGCCGTCGAGCAGCGCCCGGTCGCGCCGCCCCGGCTCCGGGGGCTGATCCAGGGCGTCCCAGCTCAGCCGCACCAGGGTGTCCTCCTCGATGCCGTAGGCCACCCGCTCCAGTTCGCTGCGGCGCACCCCGAGCGGGTTGGAGCGGCCGCTGCGCGTGAATTCCAGCGCCGCCAGATCGTCGCTCAGCATGGCGGCGCGCGGGTCGCCCAGGGGGTCGCGGATGGGCCGGGCGACGGCCTGCTGCAGATCGCGCTCGATCAGGGCCATGGCGGTTTGCACCGCGGCCAGCCGGTCGGCGTGGCCCGCCACCCGCTCGCGGTTGTCGATCATGACCATGATGCCGGTGAAGCTCACCGCCGAGACCATGGCGAAGATCGCCAGTGCCACCAGCATCTCGATCAGGGTGAAACCGCGCGCCGGGTTCATTCCATCGCCTCCGGCGGCAGCTCGTCCATGGTGTCGGTGAGGCGGGGATTGCTGATCAGCCCGGTCATGGTGGCAACAGGATTGTCATCGTTCTCGTCGCGGAAGACGTCCACGTCCACGCGGCGGAAGTCCGGGTTCGGGGTCTCCTCCACCTGCGCTTCCCAGTGCCACTCGCGGCCACCCATGGCCTGGGCGCCGGTGTCGCCCTCGTCGTCCCAGAAGTCGCCGGCCTGCAGCTCAGTGAGCACATTGCCGCCGACCCACTGGGCGAACGTGCGCTCTTCCAGGTGGCGGGCGTTGGCGGTCATCTCCGCGCCGGCCTTGATCACCGCCGTCATGGCGATGGCGAGCACGGCCACGGCGACCATGACCTCCAGCAGGGTGAAGCCCCGTTGCCGTCGGCTCATGGGGCGTCCCCCTCCTGGTGGTAGACGATACTGCCGTCCAGGTCGCCGCTGACGATCCATGCGGGCTCGTCGGTGCCCGGGACGCGGATCTCCACCTCGAAGGGGGTCAGCTCGCCGCTGGAGAGGATCAGTACGTGCGGGGTGTCGTCGCCGTCGCCGGGCTCGCGTTCGCCGGGGAGGTCGTCGGTGCTGATCTCCAGGGTGAGATCGCGGGGCAGGGTGTGTGGCGCCAGCGCCCGGTCGTGCCCGAAGGCGTCGGCGTCCCAGGCGTCGCCGTCTAGCCGCACCACGGTGTAGCCGTCATCGTCCAGCCGCAGGCCCAGTTCCCGGGCCTGAATCACGGCTTCGTCCGTGGCAGCACTCAGCACCGCGGCCAGTCGGCGCGCTTCCCGTTCCGGCCGGTCGTCACCGCCGCCGATGCGCATGACGGCAACGCTGGTGAGAATGCCGATCAGCACCACCACGACCATGATCTCCAGCAGGGTGAAGCCGGATTGCGCCCGTGCGTGCATCGCCGCTGCTCAGTCCAGGTCGCGGTTGGTGATCTCCGGGTCTCCGCCCTGGCGCCCGTCCGGCCCGTAGGTGTAGATCATGACGCGGCCGTCCGCGTCCTCCGGGTCCAGATACTCATAGGGGTTGCCCCAGGGATCGGTGGGCACGCTGCGCATGTAGCCGCCCTCCTGCCAGTTGGGCGGCTCCGGCTGGCTGCGCGGGCGCTCCACCAGCGCGTCCAGCCCCTGATCGGTGGTGGGGTAGCGGTGATTGTCGAGGCGGTACATCTCGAGCTGCGACTCCAGGGTGCGGATGTCGCTCTCCGCCTGGGTAATGCGGGCCCGCTCGGGGTTGCTCATGATGTTGGGCACGGCGAATGCAGCCAGAATGCCGAGAATCACCACCACCACCATGATCTCGATGAGCGTGAAGCCGCTCTGGGCGCGCGCCCTTGGGCCGGTGCGTTGTTTCATTGTGTGTGTTCCTCCGTGGTTGGATCGGGCCGCCCGCCGTCAGGCGACCAGCTGATTGAGTTCGAAGATGGGCAGCAGAATGGCCGCGACGATGATCAGCACCACCGTGCCCATGATCACGATCAGTGCGGGCTCGAACACCGCCAGTGCGGTGTCCACCAGTCCCTGCACTTCGCGCTCCTGGTTGATGGCGCCCCGTTCAAGCATCTCCTCCAGCCGCCCGCTATTCTCGCCGCTGGCGATCAGGTGGATGAGCATGGGTGGGAACTGCCCGCTGTCCGACAGCGCCTTGTGGATGGCGCCGCCTTCCCGCACGCGCACGGCCGCCTCCGTGACGGCCTGGCGCATGGGCAGGTTGGACATCACCTCGGCGCCGATGCGCATGGCGTCCAGCACCGGCACGCCGCTGCCGGCGAGAATGCTGAAAGTGCGCGCGAACCGGGCGGCGTTGACACCGCGTGTGACCCGGCTGACCAGCGGCAGGCGCAGCGCGAAGCGATGCACCCGGTAGCGGAAGCCCTCACGGCGCATGCCGTAGCCGAACGCCACCGTGCCCAGGGCCAGCAGGGCAAGCAGCACGATGCCCCAGGCGCGCAGGAAATCGCTGACGGCGATCAGCCCCACGGTCAGTGGCGGCAGCCGCTGGCCCACGTCGGCGAATACCTCGGTGACCTGTGGCACCACGTAGGCGAGCAGCAGCACCACCACGGCAGTGGCGATGACCACCAGAGCCACCGGGTAGATCAGCGCATTCTGGATCTTCTGCTGCATCTGCTGGCGGCTTTCGGTGTAGTCCGCCAGTCGTTCCAGGACCACGTCCAGATGGCCGGTCTGTTCGCCGGCGCCGACGGTGGCGCGGTAGAGCTCCGGGAAGGCGCGGGGGAACTGGGCCAGGCCGTCCGCCAGGGTATGCCCCTCCATGACCCGGGCGCGCACGGCGGTGAGCATCGTACGGATCCGCGGGCGCTCGGCCTGGGCGGCCGTGGCGCGCAGCGCCTCCTCCAGGGGGAGTCCGGAACCCACCAGCGTGGAGAGCTGGCGGGTGACCAGCGCCAACTCGGCGGAACGGATGCCGCCGCCCAGTTGCAGGCCCAGGCGCTCACCCCCCGCCGGTTTCTCCGCGACCGGGTCCACCGAGACGGGGATCCAGCCCTTGTCGCGCAGCTGCTGGCGTACCTGGCGGGCGGTGTCGCCTTCCAGTACGCCCTTTATCTCCTTGCCGCCGGGGTCCAGCGCCGCGTATTCGAATGCGCCCATTGCTACCTGTCTTCGTTGTATCGGGGCTGAAGCCCCTCCCACAAGTGGCGATCTCAGGACCTGCGTGGGAGGGGCTTCAGCCCCGACTCCCACCGTTTCCCTTACGCCTCCATCGGCGCCGTATCCTCGACCGTGACCCGCAACACCTCGTCAATGGTGGTCTGACCCGCGAGCACGCGGCGCACGCCGTCCTGGCGCATGCTGGGCGTACGCTCCCGGGCGTAGCGTTCGATGGCCTGCTCCGTCTCGCCGTCGTGGATCATGTTGCGCACGCGCTCGTCCACCGGGATCAGCTCAAAGATGCCGCCGCGGCCCCGGTAGCCCTGCTGATTACAGTGACTGCAGCCCACCGGCCGGTAGAGCGTGGGCGGGTCGTCCGGGCTGATGCCCAGGGTGGCACAGTCCACCGCGTTGGCGGTGTAGGGGGCCTTGCAGTGCTCGCAAAGCATCCGCACCAGGCGCTGGGACATGAGGCCGATGACGCTGGAGGCCAGCAGAAACGGCTCCACGCCCATGTCGCGCAGCCGGCTCACGGCGCCCACGGCGGTGTTGGTGTGCAGGGTGGAGAGCACCACGTGACCGGTCAGGCTCGCCTGTACGGCGATCTCGGCGGTCTCCAGGTCGCGGATCTCCCCCACCATGACCACGTCCGGGTCCTGGCGCAGGATGGCGCGCAGGCCGCGGGCGAAGGTCATGTCCACCTTGGTGTTCACCTGAGTCTGGCCGATGCCTTCCAGGTAGTACTCGATTGGGTCTTCCACCGTGAGAATGCTGCGGCTCTGGTCGTTGAGTTCGGTCAGCGCGGCATAGAGCGTGGTGGTCTTGCCGGAGCCGGTGGGGCCGGTGACCAGCACGATCCCGTGGGGGCGGTGGATGATGGTGTCCAGGGGTTGGCGCAGCGTCTCGGGCATGCCCAGGTGTTTTAGATCGAGGCGGCCGGCCTGCTTGTCCAGCAGGCGCAGTACCACCCGTTCGCCATGCCCGGAGGGCAGGGTGGAGACGCGGATATCCACGGCGCGGCCGGCCACCCGCAGGCCGATGCGGCCGTCCTGGGGCAGGCGTTTCTCGGCGATGTCCAGCCGAGCCATGACCTTGATGCGTGAGATCAGCAGTGGCGCCAGGGCGCGCTGGGGCTCCAGCACCTCGCGCAGCACCCCGTCCACGCGGAAACGGACCACCAGGCGGTTCTCGAACGGCTCGATGTGGATATCGGAGGCGTTCTCCTTGATGGATTCCGTGAGGATGGCGTTGATGAGCCGGATCACCGGCGCGTCGTCCTCGCTCTCCAGCAAGTCCTCCGGTTCCGGCAGGCTCTCGACGATGCGGTTGAGGTCGAGGTCGTCGCCGATATCGTCGACGATCTGCTGGGTTTCACCGGTGCCGCGCTCGTAGGTCCGCTGCAGGAGCTGTTCGAACGCCTCCGGCTCCATGCGCTCGAGCTGCAGCGGCACGCCGAGGCTGCGGCGCAGCTCCTGGAAGGTCGCGGTGGCTGCGCCGGGCCGGTAGGCGACCTGCGCATGGTCCGGCTCCAGCGCCGTGACACACACACCGTGCCGTCGCGCAAAGGCGAACGACGGCCGCTGCCCGCTGCCGGCGCCGGGCGCAGTCTGTGGCGGGCTGTCCGGGTTCGTGGTGTCCATGTCAGTCACCGGCAAAGGGGGTCGGCAGCTCCGGTCGGTCCAGCCGCGGCAGCGTTGGAGAGTCCGTGTCGCGCAGCAGGCCGGTATCGCGCTCGCGCTGATCCAGCTGCTGCGCACGCATGTAGCTGTACTTGCGGCCGGTCAGCCCCTCGGCTGTAGCGCTGTCGCGGATGATGTTCGGCTGCATGAACACCATCAGGTTGCGCTTGGTCTCGCTGGTGGAGCGGTAGCGGAACAGCTCTCCCAGAAATGGCAGCGAACCAAGCCCGGGGACGCGCTGCTCCTGCTCCTGCACTTCGTCGTCCATGAGGCCGCCCAGGGCGATGACCTGGCCATCGTCGGCGAGCACGCTGGTCTGGATGGTCCGGCGGTTGGTGATCGGCCCGGCCTCGGAGGTCTCGCCGATGACGTTGGAGGCTTCCTGCTCGATATCCAGCCGGATGGCGTCCCCCTCGTTGATCTGCGGCGTGATCGTGAGAATGATGCCCACATCTTCGCGGTCGATGGTCTGGAAGGGGTTGGCGACGTTGCGGCCTTCCTGGCTGAACTGGCCGGTGACGAACGGGCGGTTCTCGGCGACGCGGATTTCCGCCTCCTGGTTGTCCATGGTCACCAGCGACGGCGTCGACAGGATGTTGGTGTCCCGGTCCTGGGAGAGCGCGCGCACGAATGCGCCGAACTGGACACGGCTGTCCAGGTCACCGATCACGGCGCTGACGCCGTCATCCACCTGCGGCGAGTCGGTCCCCAGCGTGAGCAGGCTCTCCACCGGGGTGCCGATGCCACCGAACCGTGTCAGGCCGGCGGCCCCTTCCGCGCCGCCGTCGACGAACCACTGCACGCCCCGTTCGGCGTCCCGCTCCGTGGAGATCTCGGCGATGGCCGCCTCCACCATGATCTGCGCCCGGCGGATGTCCAGGCGCTCGATCACCCGGCGGAGCGAGTCCACCAGGTTGGGCTGGGCGGTGATCACCAGCGCGTTGGTGGCCTCGTCGGCCTGAATGCTCACGGCCGGCTCGTCGGCGCTGCTCTCCGTCTCGCGCCGTTCCTGGATGTTCTCGCTGACCCCGGTGAGCGTCTCCACCATGTCCTCGGCGCGGGCGTAGCGCAGATAGATGACGTGGGTGTCGCCCTCTTCGTCGTCCGGCTCGTCCAACTCGGCAATGAGTGCGCGCATGCGCAGCCGCTGGTGATGATCGCCGGAGAGGAGGATGCTGCCGGTGCGCTCGTCCACGGCAATGCGCAGTTCCGCCCCGGGGCGCGTTTCGGCGTCGGTGCGCTGCAGGCTCTGCAGAATGCGCGCCACTTCGCTGGCGGAGGCGTTCTCCACCGGGACGATGTCCACATCTTCGTCGCCGGCCTGGTCCACGTCGTCCACCAGTCGCTGAATCCGCTCCATGTTGCCGGCGCGGTCGGAGATGATGAGCGCGTTGGCGGGCGGGTAGGCGGCCAAATGGCCTTCCTGGGGCACCAGCGGGCGCAGAATGGGCACCAGCTGCTCTACGGGCACGTTCTCCACGTGGATGACGGCGGTAACCATGTCGCCCGGGGCCTCCGGCGAGTCCCCGGTGGCGAGCTGTTTCGCCGTGGCGTCCGGCACGATCTTGATGATGTCGCCAGTGGGGATGGTGGCGAACCCGTGGGTTTCCAGAATCGACAGAAACACCCGGTAGAGGGCGTCCTCGTCCATGGGCTGGCTGGTGACAACGGTGACGGTGCCGCGCACCCGCGGGTCGATGATGAAGTTGCGGCCGGTGACATCGGCCACCGTGTTGATCAGTGCCGTGATGTCGGCTTCCTGCAGGTTCAGGGTCACCCGGTCGTCGCTGTCCACGTCCACGGCGTCGTCCTGGGCGGCCGCCGCGGAGAGCAGGCCGACGGTGAGGGCTGCCGGCAGCAGCAGTGTGCGCCATGTCATCATCGTGGTTCCTGTCAGTTGAAATCGATCTGCAGCGTCTGCTCGTCGCCGTCACGGCGCACGCCCAGTTCCACCGGCTCGCCGCCCTCCAGGCCCTGCACCGCCTCGAAGGCGCGGGAGGGGCTGTCCAGCGCCGTGCCACCGATGGACGTCACCACGTCATCGGGCTCCAGCCCCAGCAGCTCCATGACGCGTTCATCCTCGCCGGGCGAGACTCGTACGCCGACCATTTCGCCATCCTCGGTGGCGGGCTGCAGCCCGACCATCTGGGACAGTTGCCGCGGGTCGTCGGCCAGCTGCTGCCGGTAGTGTTCCAGTTCGTCGCTTTCCCCGCTGCCATCCCCCTGACCCTGGTCGGCCGTCGGCGTCCCGCTGGCCTTTCCGTCCGCGAGACTTGTATCCAGATCGTCGACCGTTCGATCAAGCGGGATGCGCGCTGCCTCCAGCGACAATGTTTCGAATGCGCCCTGTCTGCGAAGTACGACCCGGTTCTCGTAGATGGCCTCGATGCTGCCACCGGCGAGACTGTCTCCTTCCCGGTACTGGCGCGTTCCGTCCCGGCGGCTGCTGATCAGCGCGCTGGCGCGGCCGGCCTTCGGGCTATAGAACACGCCCTTGAGCTCTAGGGCGAGGTTCGTCTCGGGCGCGTCAATGCGTCCATCGTCATCGTCGCGCGAGTCCGCCTCGCCAAAGAGTTGCCAGCGGGCGATAGACTCAAGCGACTCGCCCCCGCCCGCAACGTCCCCGCTTCCTGCCCCATCCCGCGGGGGCGGTGCCGAGGTGGAAGGCTCCGGAGCCGGCATGATGTCCCATGTGAGGCGTGCGGAACCGTAGGCAACCATCACCACCAGCAGCGCCGTTAACGGGAACGCCAGCCGTTGCAGGTGCTCCGGCTTCCACTGGAATCTGGATAACAGGGTGGACACATTCATGTTTCCGGGTTGTGGGCGTTCCGTGCCAACACGGCACCCGCTATTCTCATTAATATCTGCAGCCGAGGTTAATGCGTGCGAGGGGGCGGTTGCAATGTTGCTCGGATTTGCATTCACTCAATGGTCGATGATTGACACGCCGTTTCACCGCGGCTATCGTTGCTGTCATCAATCAACCGGCCGCCTCGACTCCAGCGAGCGCGCCCGACGCGGATCCCCGCTTCGCATTCCATCAACTGTCGACTTTTCCGGAAGACTCCGAACCAGGCACTCGGGAGGCACCCAACCGTGAGCGGAGAGATAGTCTTTGTTACGGATGACAACTTCGATCAGGACGTGCTGCAGGCCGACGGGCCGGTGCTGGTGGATTACTGGGCGGAATGGTGCGGCCCCTGCAAGATGATTGCGCCGATCCTCGAAGAAGTGGCAAAAGAATACGAGGGCCGATTGAAGGTTGCGAAGCTCAACATCGACGAGAACCCCGAGACGCCTCCGAAGTTCGGCATCCGTGGCATACCCACGCTGATGCTCTTCCGTGATGGCGAGGTGGAGGCCACGAAAGTCGGCGCCCTGTCGAAATCGCAGCTGGCGGCATTCATCGACAGCAACATCTGAACGGGCGTCCTGGCGCCGGCGCAGCCGGTCGCTCCCGCGGCCACTGCTCCAGGGAACAGAAGCACAATCCTTGCGATAACAACGATCCCGGTGTCCCTCACCGGGGCAGGGCGCGGCCCGTAAATCCGAGCGAACACTCACTGACAGACGACACCATGAATCTGACTGAACTCAAGAAAATGCCCGCGAAGGAACTCCTCGATCTTGCTCAGGAGTTCGGAATCGAGGGCATGGCCCGCTCGCGCAAGCAGGATCTCATCTTCTCCGTTCTCAAGGCCCACGCCAAAAAGGGCGAGGACATCCACGGCGACGGCGTTCTGGAGATCCTGCAGGACGGCTTCGGCTTTCTGCGCTCCGCCGACAGCTCCTACCTGGCCGGCCCGGACGACATCTACGTCTCCCCGAGTCAGATCCGCCGCTTCAGCCTGCGCACCGGTGACACCGTCGCCGGCAAGATCCGGCCGCCGAAAGAGGGCGAGCGGTACTTCGCGCTGCTCAAGGTCAGCGAGATCAACTTCGAGCCGCCGGAGAACGCCAAGCACAAGGTGCTGTTCGAGAACCTCACGCCGCTGTTCTCCCGCGAGCGCTTCCGGCTGGAGCGCGGCAATGGCAGCACCGAGGATCTCACCGCGCGTGTCATCGATATGTGCGCCCCCATCGGCAAGGGTCAGCGCGGCCTGATCGTCTCGCCCCCCAAGGCGGGCAAGACCATGATGCTGCAGAACATCGCCCAGAGCATCACCACCAACAACCCCGAGTGCTACGTGATCGTGCTGCTCATCGACGAGCGGCCCGAGGAGGTCACCGAGATGGCCCGCTCCGTGCGCGGCGAGGTGGTCTCCAGCACCTTCGACGAGCCGGCGAGCCGGCACGTGCAGGTGGCCGAGATGGTCATCGAGAAGGCCAAGCGCATGGTCGAGCACAAGCACGACGTGGTCATCCTGCTCGATTCCATCACCCGTCTCGCCCGCGCCTACAACACCGTGGTGCCGTCTTCCGGCAAGGTGCTCACCGGCGGTGTCGACGCCAACGCCCTGCACCGGCCCAAGCGCTTCTTCGGCGCCGCCCGCAATGTGGAGGAAGGCGGCAGCCTCACCATCCTCGCCACGGCGCTGGTGGAGACCGGGTCGCGCATGGACGATGTCATCTACGAGGAGTTCAAGGGCACCGGCAACATGGAAGTGCACATGGACCGGCGCATCGCCGAGAAGCGTATCTTCCCGGCCATCAACATCAACCGCTCCGGCACACGCCGTGAAGAGCTGTTGATGCCCCAGGACGAATTGCAGAAGATCTGGATCCTGCGGAAGGTGCTGCATTCCATGGACGAACTGGCCGCGATCGAGTTCGTCCTGGACAAGCTCAAGGATACCAAGGTCAACAGTGAATTCTTCGAATCAATGAAGCGCTGATCAACCGGGAGTAATACCTGGAGGAGGAGTGCGGCGCCCCGAGGGGCGCCGTTTTTTTTGAGATGGTGGACCTTCAGGTCCACCATCCCCTGACCAATCCCGCGATCACCCCCCGACCGCCCTCAGATTCAACTCCCCATGCCGCCAGCACCGCGCCCGGCGACCCCGTTGATCCACCACCATCGGCTGGCTGCGTTCACAACCGGCCATGGCGTGTGGGCAAATCCCACGGAACAGGCAACCCTCCGAGGTGGTGCACGCCGTCGCGGCCGGGGGCATTCCGGTCTGCGCTGCCTCGGCACCCTCGAGCAGTGCCGCCGTATACGGGTGCGCCGGTCGTTGCAGCAGATCATCCGTGCGCGCGTTCTCCATCAACTCGCCCGCGTACAGGCTCACCAGCCGGTCGCAGTGGCCGGCGATCAGGGCCGGGGTGCGGCTCAACAGCAGCACTGCCGACCCGACGCGGTCGGCAATATCGCACAGCAGTCCCGTGAGCTCCGCCTGCGCCCCGTGGTCCAGTCCCAGCGGTTGATCCATCACCAGCATCCGCGGCGGGTTGATGGTCAGGGCCGCCGCCATCACCCGGTACCGCATGGCACCGGAGAAGTGGTGGGGATAGCGGCTCAGGCTGCGCCGCGGCGTCGGTATGCCCACCTGCTCCATCGCCTCCAGGGCGAGCTGCCGGGCGAACCGATCGGAGATATCGTGGCGATGGCGGAAGGCGTCGGTGAGCTGCTGACCAGTGGTGCGAACCGGGTTGAGCACATTCATCGGATTGCGTGTCAGCACCTGGATGCCGGCGCTGCCGGGCGGCCACTCCCGGATGTCCTCCCCATCCAGCAGCATGCGGCCGTCCATGCGGGCATCGGCGGGCAGGTGGTGTGGTTGCAGCGATCGTGCGGTGAGCGTCTTGCCGGCACCAGCCTCGCCGATGATGCCCACGCAGCTTCGCCGTTTGATGTCGAAGGAGACATCGCGCAGGGCGATGTGTGCTCCGCCCTCTCCGTCGTCGAACGAGACGGTGAGGTTCTCCACCCGCAGTCGCGGGCCGCCACAGACGTGCCCGGCGGTGTCCGGGGTGGTGATACCGTTGCCCTGTTGTGTGCGCTCCGGTGCGGCGGTGTGTGCCATGTCTCCTCCGGGGCAGTTGCCCCCGTGAACAGCGCATGCGGTGCCGGCTGTTTCTTTATTGCCCAGTGCGCGCCCGCGCTGATCAGCGGGCGCCGCAGGCGTTGGCGATCGCGTCGCGTATCGCCGCGTAGTGTTTCATCAAACTACTCATGTTCAAGAACATGCTAACTGATTTAAGCTCATGGCTAGCCCATTAGGTAGTGTTCTGAATTGTCGTCCTACCAGTGTCATCACCACAGACTTGCATCAAGCCATAAGGTGGCCGGACGAGGCGGGCGCAGCTTTGGTTTCCCCGTGAGGCCGCTGCTGCACTGCCACTGGCAAGTGCAACCGTGTGATCATTCATCTTTGAGCAACCGCCGCAGCACCTTGCCCGCGCCCGTTGCCGGTAGCGACTCGCGGAACGCGATCTGGCGCGGATACTTGTAGGCGGCCATGTTCTCGCGGGCCCAGTCGATGAGTTCCTGCTCGGTGACGGAGCCGATGTACTCGGGTTTGAGCAAGACGAAGAGTTTCACCGACTCGCCGCGCTTGTCGTCGGGGACGCCGACGGCTGCGGACTGTGCGATGGCGGGGTGGTTGAGCATCAGTG
>NZ_JBLWFT010000019.1:0-39697 GCF_048323695.1 Aquisalimonas sp. APHAB1-3
CAAAAACCAGCGCCCTTACGACCCCGCGTTGACCTGATGACCAACCGGCATGGAAATGCCTTGGGATGGCGGACCTGAAGGTCCGCCCTACGCGGGACTACAGCTTGACCGGCAAGACGGTATCTACTTCTCCCACGTCAGAGCTCGACGCCCTTCTGCGCCCGCACGCCGCCGTCCTTGAAGGCGTGTTTCACCACCTGCATCTCGGTGACGGTGTCGGCGATGTCGATGAGTTCCTGCTTGGCGTTGCGGCCGGTGACCACGGCGTGCTGCATCTCCGGGCGAGCAATGAGGTCGTCCAGGACGCGGTCCAGATCCAGGTACTCGTAGCGCAGGGCGATGTTGAGCTCATCCAGCAGCACCAGCCCGTAGTCCGGGTCCTTCAGCATGGCGGCGGCCTGCTCCCAGGCGGCGCCGGCGGCTTCCTCGTCCCGGGCCCGGTCCTGGGTGTCCCAGGTGTAGCCCTCTCCCATGACGTGATAGGTGACGTTCGGGTGATCGCGGAAGAAGCGGTCTTCGCCGGTGACGAAGGCGCCCTTGATGAACTGCACGATCCCCACCTTCATGCCGTGGCCAAGCGCCCGGGCGACCATGCCGAAGCCGGAGCTGCTCTTGCCCTTGCCGGGGCCGGTGAGCACCAGCAGCACGCCCTTGTCCTCCTGGGCCCTGGCGATGCGCTCGTCGATGGCGCGCTTCTTCTTCGCCATGCGCGCGGCATGGCGCTCCGGGTCCTTGGCGTTTTCACGCATGGTCGAGCTCCTCCAGTGCGGTGCCGCGGAACAGGGCGGCTGCGGCCTCTGGCGCGGACGGAAAATAGGCGTGGTAGTAGCTGGCGGTCAACGCGCCGCTGCGGTAGACGGCCTCGCCGGCGGTGCCGGTGCGGTTGCGCACGGTGCGGGCGGCGGGCTCCAGCTCCGTCTCCAGCCGCGAGTGATGGAAGGTGTGCCCCCGCAGCTCGCCCCTGGCAAGGGTCAGGGACTGAAGGCCGAGTCCGGTGAGCTTGCCGGCCATCACTGCCCTTCCCGGAAGCAGGCCGAGCATGCGGTGGCTGTCCCCCTCGCCGTCGGTGAGGGTGTCCATGCACGCCATCAGCCCGCCGCATTCGGCGAGAATCGGCTTGCCCTCCGCGTGATGGGCGCGGATCGCCAGCAGCATGGGCAGGTTGTCCGCGAGCTGGCGGGCGTGCAGCTCCGGATAGCCACCCGGCAGCCACAGGGCGTCACAGGCGGGCAGGGCCTGATCCGCCAGCGGCGAGAACTCGACCACCTCGGCGCCCATGGCGACGAGCAGCTCCAGGTTGGCGCGGTAGATGAAGGCGAAGGCGGCGTCCCGGGCCACGGCGATCCGCATCCCCTCCAGCAGGCGCGGCGGCGCCGGCGGCGCCTCTCCGGCCAGTTCCACGGTGGCCGGCAGGGTGTCCAGCCCCGCTTCCCGCAGTACCTCGGCGGCGGCATCCAGGCGCTCGTCCAGGTCCGCCACCTCGCCCGCCTGAACCAGGCCCAGGTGGCGGTCCGGGACGTGCAGCGAGGCGTTGCGCTGCACGGCGCCCAGCAGCGGCATGCGTTCGGGCAGGGCCTCGGCCAGCATCCTGCCGTGACCGGTGCTGCCGGTGCGGTTGGCAATGACGCCGGAGAGGTGGACATCGTCGCGGTAGAGGTCCAGCCCCAGGGCCACGGCGGCGAAGGTCTGGCCCATGCCGCTGGCATCGATTACCGGCACCACCGGCAGGCCGGCGGTCGCGGCCAGGTCGGCACTGCAGGGATCGCCGTCGAACAGGCCCATGGATCCCTCCACCAGCACCAGATCGGCTTCCGCGGCGGCCTGGGCCAGCCGCCAGCGGCACTCCGCCATGCCGGTCATCCACGAGTGGAGCTGGTAGACCGGATTGCCGGAGGCGCGCTCCAGTACCATCGGGTCCAGGTAGTCGGGGCCGTACTTGAATACGCGCACGTCGCGACCGGCGTTTCGGTGCAGCCTTGCGAGCGCGGCGGTGATCATGGATTTTCCGGAGCCGGAACCGGGCGCGCTGATCAGCGACGCCGGTGCCGCTCCTCGGATGGATTCTTTACTCATGCATCGGGTCTCCCGTGGGATTCGGGGCGCGCGGGCGGGATGGTACCCGCACCGGTGGGAACGAACACCTGGGCGCCGTCCACCTCGGCCCGGGCCAGCGGCTGGCGGTAGAGACGCTCCAGCGCCTCCGGGACCAGCATACGTTCGGTGGGGCCCCAGCAGGCCTCGCCGTCCGGGTAGAGCAGCAGCAGGTGGTCACACCAGCGCGCCGCCAGGTTGATGTCGTGCAGGCAGAGGAAAACGCCCCGGCCGGCGTCTGCTTCGTCGCGCAGCAGGTTCATGACCGCCACCTGGTGGCGCAGGTCCAGGTGGTTGGTGGGCTCGTCGGCCAGCCAGAGATCGGGGGTCTGGGCCAGTGCGGTGGCGATGGCAACGCGCTGGCGCTCGCCGCCGGAGAGTGTACTCACCAGCCTCGACTCCAGGCCGTCCAGTTCCATGCGCGTGAGCGCCCGGCGGGCGATGGTGACGTCGTCGGCGGTTTCCATGTCCCAGGGCGCCAGGTAGGGGTGACGGCCGATCAGCACCGTCTCCAGCACCGTGGCCGGAAAGCCGTCCTGCCGCTCCTGGAAGACCACGGCGAGGGCGCGGGCCACGCGCTTGCGACGCTGGCCGCGGAGCGCTTCGCCGTCCAGAAGCACGTTGCCGAGCCGTGGCGCCCGCAGTCCGGCAAGGGTGTGCAGCAGCGTGGTCTTGCCGGCGCCGTTGGGCCCCAGCACACCCCAGATCTGGCCCGGTGCGATGGTCAGATCCAGCGCCGTGCCAGCCGCCCGTTCCGGGATGTCGATCACCAGATTGCGCGTGCTCAGCGTGGTCATCAACGGCTCCGGTAGAGCAGATAAAGGAATGTGGGCACCCCCAGCAGCGCGGTAATGACGCCGACCGGAAGCTGCTCGGGGGCAATCATGGTCCGTGCCAGCGTATCCGCAAGTGCCAGCAGCGCGCCCCCGGCCAGCGCCGCGGCGGGCAGGATCAGGCGCTGGTCGTTGCCCAGAACCAGGCGCAGCATGTGCGGCACTACCAGGCCGACGAAACCGATACTGCCGGCGGTGGTCACCGCGACGGCGGTGATCAGGCTGGCGCCGATGTAGATGGACCACTCCAGCGCCCGTACCGGTACGCCCAGGGCGGCGGCCTGGAGCGGCCCGCGTGCCAGCACGTTGAGGCTGCGGCCCAGCGGCAGCACCAGCAGGCAGGTGCCCAGCAGTACGGCGAAGGCGACCCATGGCGTGCGCGCGTAGGTGAGATCGCCCATGAGCCAGTACAGCATGCCTGGCAACTGTTCCGTGGGGCCCACTGCGAGCATGAAGGTGATCACCGCGCCCCAGCCGGCCGCCACCACCACGCCGGTGAGCAGCAGCCGCGTGGGCGTCCAGCTGCCGGTGCCGTGGGCGAGGCCGAAGACAAGCACGGTGGACAGCAACGCGCCGATGAACGCTGACCCGGATACCACGGCGGCGCCCATGCCAAGCAGCATGGAGGCCAGTGCACCCACCGCGGCCCCGCCCGAGAGGCCGAGCACGTAGGGATCGGCCAGCGGGTTGCGCAGCAGGACCTGCATCAGAGCTCCGGCGACCGCCAGCAGCCCGCCCACGGCGAACGCGGCCAGGGCGCGCGGGGCGCGCAACTCCAGTACCAGCGTCCGGTGCAGGGGGGAGCCGTCACCGGTGAACACCGCCCACAGCTCGGCGGGCGGGATGTGCACGCTGCCGATGGCGACGGCGATCAGCACCGAGGCCAGTGCAATCACCAGCAGCACCAGCAGCGGTGGGATCAGACGCCCGACGCCGATGCCCGCACTGGGCGCCGCCGTTGGTGATACGCCGCCGTCAGCGGCGCTCACGGGCCCTCTCCAGCTGTTCGCAGAGAATGCGGCTGCCTTCCGCCACCCGCGGCGTGGGCCGCTGGATGCTGGAGGGGGGTACGAAGAACAGATTGTCGCGCCGGGTCGCGGTCAGGCTGTCGTACCCGCGCCACGGCTCCAGCCAGGTTTCGTCCGCCTCGCCCATGCCGCCGGCGACAATGGCCTCGGGGTCGCGGTCGAGTACCGATTCGGTGTCGATGCGCGGGGTCAGGCTGCCCAGTTCGCCGAAGACGTTGTCACCGCCGCACAGTGCGGCCGCCTGGCTGATGAGGTGGGCGTCGTTGACGGTCATGAGCGGGTCGTCCCAGACCTGGTAGAACACGCGCACCGGCTCGGCGTCGGCGTACTCATCACGGATGCCGTCGATGGCGTCTCGGAACGCGGTTGCCTCATCGGCGGCATGGCCGGCGGTGCCGGTCAGCACGCCGAGGCGTTCCAGCGTGCTGGCGATGTCGTCCAGCTCCCGTGGTTCGGAGAGATAGAGCGGTACGCCCAGTTCCTGGAGGCGCTCCAGTTGTTCCGAGGGATTGCCGGTGATCCAGCCGACGATCAGATCGGGCTCGCGGGCGAGCAGCGTTTCCATGTCTAGACGCTTGTAGCTGCCGACGCGCGGGACCTCTTCGGCCTCCGGGGGGTAGTCGCTGTAGCTCACCGCGCCCACCACGGCGTCGCCGGCACCGGCGGCGAACAGCAGCTCCGTGGCGCCGGGCGACAGAGAGACAATGCGCTCCGCCGGGGCGTCGAGGCAGACCTCCCGGTCGGCGTCGTCTGTGACGCAGGGCTCGTCCGCCGCGATGACCTGCCACGGGCCAAGGATGCCCGTGACGGCCAGGCCGGCCAGGATGCGCAGCGGGGTGCGCGCTGTGGTGGTTGCGATCATTTCAATCCTCTCCTCCGATCATGATCAGCCGTCCGGTTTCCGGATCACGGTAGACCTGGCCCACGGATTCGTAGCCGCTGCCCGCCTCGCCGGCGCCGTCCGGCACGTCGGGCAGTTCCCGGCCGGCGTCAACATCGACGCCGCCTTCGCTGGTCTGTTCCAGCCCGTCGCTGGATGCGGCCAGGGCGACCATCAGCCCGACGGCGAAGACGAGCATGATATCCGCCAGGTTGGCCAGCGGCCCCATGGGGTCGTCGTCGCCGGCGTCGAAGCGGCTGCGGCGGTAGGCGGGGATGCTCACGACTGCGCCCCTTCGAGCCGCTCCATGGCGGCGTCGTACCAGCGCCGCCGCAGCCGGCCGATGAGAAATCCGAGAATGCCGACCAGCAGCCCCAGAACGGTGGTGTTGAAGGCCACGGTGACGGCCTGGGCCAGGACATCCAGCTCGCCCCGCCCCAGCGCCGCCAGACCCGGCCCGAGGGGAATCAGCGTGCCCATGAGGCCGAGCATCGGCCCCACCCGTGCCAGCAGGTCGGCGCGGTCGATACGGCGCTGCGCACGGCGCGCGACGGCCTGTGCATCACCTTTCGCCTCCATGCGCCGCAGGCCGCCGGTGCGCTCGCCCAGCGCGAGGCCCAGCTCCCAGAGGGCCAGGGCCACCAGGGCCAGCAGCGCGATGATCACCGGCTCCAGCAGCCAGCCGACCACGGCGTCCATGATTTCCAGTGTTGCCGATGTGAACATCGTTTGCCTCGTTGATGCGTGTTGCGGTGGTCGCGACTCACGTCGCTCCTACCTGTGCGTTCTGCACGCCCGCCAGGGGCGTCAGAGCACCGTAGGGTGGACCTTCAGGTCCACCAGTCGAGCCCGTTTCATCGAAGGTGGACCTGAAGGTCCACCCTGCGGACGTACGGGCGCCCGTAGGAGCGACGTCAGTCGCGACCCTTGGGTTACAGCCGCCGGCCCGCGGCGATTCCCCCGGCCAGCAGGAGCAGCGCCGCGGCTGCCACGATCCACGGGAGCAGGATGAACCCGCCCTCGGCGGCCTCGTCGCCGGCGTCCTCTTCGCCCTGGTCCCGGTCCTCGGCTGCGTCGTCGGCCGCTTCGGCCAGCTCGTCGGTGATGTCCACCTCAGCGACCGTGGCCGGGCCCATGGCCTGTTCGGCCCGGTCCATCTGCGCGGCGGCACGCATGCCGTCGAAGCTGGCCTGCAGCTCCTCTTCACTGAGCCGCTCCGACACCCAGTCCATGGTCGGGTGGTCGGGCCGGGTGTGGCCACCGCCCGGCAGGCCGTGCTCCACCACCAGTTCGGCGAAGTCTTCGGCCAGGGCGTTGATGACGGCGTCGTCCGCGTCCCAGAACTCCCGGTGCGCGGCCACCAGGCTGATGGCCTGCATATGGGTCTTCACATGGACGTTGTGATCCTCCTCGAGGAAGTCGTCCAGGCCGATGCCGTGGCTGTCCTGGAAGTACACGTCGTGGACTTCGTCCCAGACCCAGGAGCGCACCACCTCCGGGCTGGTGACCTGCCAGCCCCAGAGGTTGTCCATGAAGTCGGCGGCCATGGTGCGGGCCCCGGCGTAGCCGTGGTCCATGAGCGGCTCGAGCCACTGCGGGTTGAGGTTCTGCCGGCGCAGTTCGCCCAGCAGGGCCCGCTGAAGCGACTCGACCCGGACGTTGTCCACGTCGGCGTGCTGCAGTACCCGGTTGTCCGGGGCCTGGCCGGTGAGCGTTTCCACGGCCAGGGACAGCCCGCCCTGGAAGTCGAAGCCGTCGTCGTTGTCCAGCAGCCCATAGACGTGGCTGGCGCGACCAAGATAGGTCCGCCCGACGGAGCGCAGCCGCGTCTCGAAGGCGTCGTGGGCGGCCTGACCACTGGCTTCCGCGCCGTAGGCGTGACCCATGCGCCGGCTGTAGGCCGCGGCCAGCTCACTGCGGTCCTCCCAGGCGCCGGAGCGTTCGGCCAGTCGGTTGACGCCGGCGCCGTAGGCACCGGGCGCCGTGCCGAAGACGCGCAGGGCGGCATCGCGGCCCGCCTCTTCCGGGGTGGCGCCGTTGTCCACCAGCTCGCGGGTGTCCGCCACCCAGCGGGCGGCGACATCGTTTTCTTCCAGAGTCTCATTACCCGGGTCGCGCAGATCCTCGGACAGCGGTCGCAGGGCCTCGTCCAGGGCGCCGTCGAGCTGCGGATGCTGCTCGCGGATGGTTTCGGAGGCGCCATCAAGGGCCACGCGTACCGCCTGGTCCAGCCACACGAGCTGATCTTCGTAGAGATCGCGGAACAGGCCGGAGGTGGTGAACAGGGCGTCCCGCCGGCGGTTGCGATCCTCCAGCGGCTTACGTTCCAGGCCCTCGACGATGCCCCGGGAGTTCCACTTGGGGCGTACCCCCAGCACGTCCAGACCGAAGGCGACCATCACGCCCTCGTCACGGACCGTATCCGAGGCCCACAGGACGATGGCCTCGGAGCCCTCGGCCTCCGGATCGCCGCGCTCGCGGGCGTCCCGCGCGAGCTCCTGACCCAGGGACCAGGCAACCCGCGTCGGCACAAGGTCACCGGAGAGTGCGTGGAAGTTGCGGCCCGTGGGCAGCACCGCCGGGGTCCGGACCGGGTCGTTGCCCCGGCCCGGCGGCACGAACCGCCCGTCCAGTGCCGCCAGGAAGTTGTCCATCTCGTTGCCCGGGGAGGCCTTGAGGTCCTGGCGCCAGGCGTCCTCGATGGGATCGTCGCCGGCCATGGATGCCAGCATGGTCTCCACCGCCTCGTCGTCCCAGTCGCGGCCGAAGACGTGCAGCCCGATGGGCATGAACTGCTCCTGCATGTGGGTCACGTAGTGGCCCACCTCGTGCACGAGCAGATCGGAGTCGATGTCGTCCAGGTCGGAGGGAAGGTCGCCGTGGTCGTGCCCATGGTCGTGCTCGTGCTCGTGGGCGTGCTCGTGGTGGTCGTCGTCATGATGAGGATCATCGTCGTGCGTGTCGTGATGATCCTCGCCGTGACCGTCCTCGGCGTGATCGTGGGCATGGTCGTGCCCGTGATCGTGTCCGTGCTCCAGTTCGTGGCGGATCTCTTCGGTCATGTCCAGGTCGCGGATGCGCTCACGCAGGGTCTCCGCCGCCCGCGTCCGGGTGGGTGACTCAGGGTCCGTGGCCGCCTCGTAGGTCTCTACCAGCTGGCGCAGCTCCAGGAGTTCGTCGTAGAGTTCGGTGGCCTCCAGCGCCGGGGTGAGGTGGCTGATCATGATGCCCATGGCGCGCCGCTTGGCCTGGATCCCTTCGCCCACGCCGTCGACGATGTAGGGGTAGATCACCGGCAGGTCGCCGCCCAGGATCTCCGGGTAGTCGTCCTCAGCGAGCCCGGCGCGGCGACGCGGCAGGAATTCCCGGGTGGAGTGACGGCCCACGTAGACCAGGGCGTCCGCTTCGAAGTGGTCCCGCAGCCAGTGGTAGAAGCCCACGTATTGGTGGGTGGGCGGAAAGGTGGTGTTGGCGTGCAGCAGCGCCTCGCTCACTTCCCAGCCCCGGGGCGGCTGCGGACCGATGAAGACGTTACCGAAGCGGACGCCGGGGAAGTGCATTGCCCCGTCCATGACCATGGCTTCGCCCGGCGCCTCGCCCCAGCCCGTGAGGCCCGGAATCCCGGTGCGGATCAGGGCGTTGCGGATGCTCTCCACTTCGTCGGGATCGCCGCCGCCGCTCAGGATCTGCTTCCAGCCGTGCTGGTACTGCTCCAGCAGATCCAGCGCCCGGTTCTGGGCGCTGTGCTCGTGGTTCTCCAGCATGTGCCGGAGATCGTCAATGCCGCGCTCCAGCAGACGCTCACCGAGGCCGATGTGGTCGTCCCGTTCGGCCTCCGTCAGACGGGCGTGGAGATAGCCGACCGGCCCGTTCTCCAGCTCCGCCTGGATGGATTCGGGTAGCGTCGTGAAGTAGTCGAGATACTGCTCGTGGCTCAGCGACGGCACGTTGCCGGCCATGGCCTGGAGCTCTTCCGCGTTCTCCATCAGGTTGATGCCGCGCTCCTGGATCCTGTCGTGCAGGGCGTCCGCGCTCTCCGGCAGTTCACCGGTGTCGTAGCCGGCCGCCTTCAACTGCTGGAGCATCTCGAACAGGGATTCCGGCACGTCCAGCTTGTCGGCGCCGACGTTGTGACGGCCGGGCGGGTGGTTGTAGTAGACCAGTGCCACGTTCTTGTCGGCGTTGTCCAGGCGTTGCAGCCGCTCCCAGCGCTGCAGCCGGTCCGCCAGCGCGGTGATGCGCTCGTTCACGGGGCGGGTCAGCGTGAGCTTGACTCCGGTGGCGGTGTCGATCTCCGGGGGCTGCGCCACGGACAGGACGTGAGGCTGACTCACGCCCTGAAGCTCCGGCATCGCGAGCTGGTAGTGGACGGAGTCCCACGGGATGCCCTCTTCGGTGAGCTGCCACTCGGCCTCGGTGGTGCCGCTGAGGCGGATCCCCTTGATGACGGGCACGTCCAGGGCGCGGAACGCTTCGGTTACCGCCCGGCGTTTCTCGCCGCCGCCGACGGTGAAGTACTGCATGCTGATGATGGCGGTGAGATCGGCTGGCGCGGCGCGGTGGGCCATGGTGCCAACGGCTTCCAGGCTGGCACCGCCCCAGCGCGCCAGCACGGCGAAACACTGGATGCCGCGCTCCTCCAGCGCCTCGCAGGTGGCATCCAGCAGGGCGCGGTCGCCCGGCCGGTCGCCGGAGTCCATGTCCAGCAGACCCACCACCGGCCCCTCTTCCAGGTTCATGTCCGCCGGATCGGCGCTGGCCTCGCCGTGGCGGTAGTAGCGCACCGGGTCCCGCGGCCGCGGCTCGGGGACATCCATGGCGTGGCCCGCCTGCGCCAGTAGCCAGCGGAACAGGCCGTCGATGTGCTCGGGGCTGCGCCCCTGGTAGAACGCCCGCCCTTCGAGCCAGGCGTCCTGCTCGGGGAATGCGTCACGCCGTTCCGCCAGGTGCTCGCGCGGGTCCACGCCGGTATCCGGGTTGGCCGCCAGGTCGGTGATCTGTTCGTCCGCCAGGTCATCCAGCACCCGCTGACCGTCCAGGCGTGACAGCCGGGTGATGCGCCGGTCGCTGTTGATGGCAAGCAGCGGCGCATCGTGTGCCGGCGGGTGTTCACGCAGCAGCCGTTCCAGACGCCCCACCTGGTCCCCGAACACGGCGGCGAGCAGCACCGCGTCCGCCTCGGCCCAGAGGGCCGCCACTTCACGGTCCGATTTGTCCGCAAGCTGGTCCGGCGTGCGCAGCACGACCTCGTGATCCGGGTGGGCCTCCAGGAACGCGTGCGCGCCTGCGGCGACTTCACCCGCCGATCGGTCGGAGACGATGCCGACGATGGTGGCGGCGGAGGCAATCCCTGGCAGCAGCAGCGCCAGCAGTAGCACGCTGAATCGCATCATCATTTATCGGTTCCCGTAACGGACACTGAGAAAGGCCGTGCGGCCGGCGTTCTGGTAGTCGAAGTCAGTACAGTCGGGCGGGGAGAAAGCGCCGCAGGTCGAACGGGCAGTGGCATAGTCTTCATCAAACAAGTTGTCTATGGTGAGTCGGGCGGACCAGTTGCGGGCGAATTCCCACCCAGCGCGTAGATTCAGTAGACCGAAGCTGGATAGGCGGTCGTCGTTGTCGCCGTCGTTGTACCGGTCACCGACTGCAACTCCAGATACGCCGGCCGAGAAGCTTCCAAACGAGCGATCTACGTCCAGACGCGCGCTGGCGGCTGCACGACGACTTAGGCGGTTTCCGTCACGCTCACCACCTTCGCTGCTTCGTACTCTGGGATCCATGAGAGTCCCCGATGTCCTTACATCCCATGGACCGACTCTAGTCCCGGCGGCGACTTCTACACCCTGGATACGGGCACGATCGACGTTCTCTGGGCCAGTTCCGGTGACCTGGATCAGGTTGTCCACGAACTTCTGGAATAGAGCCACGTCCCAAAACCCATCAAGATATTGCCCCCGGAAGCCTATCTCTGCGGTCTGGGAGCGTTCGGGCCCGATGTTTGGGTTCCCGAAACCTGGAAAATAGAGATCGTTGAACGTAGGTGCCCGGAACGCGGTGCCGTAACTCAGGCGGATCCGATGGTGGTTATCCAGCCGTTGCCCCATGGCAATGGAGCCGGTGACGTGGTCACCGAAGGCCTCGTTGCTGTCGAAGCGGCTGCTGAGCTGGATGTCGGCGTCGCCCAGGTTCACCAGATACTGGGCGAACGCCGCCCGGTTGTCGCGGCGGTCTTCTTCGAAGTCGGTGGTGCTCTCCACTTCGTCGCGCTGGAACTCGCCCCCGATGATCAGTTCATTGCTGCCGTGAAAGATGGTGTTATCCAGGCGGGCCGTTCGTGTTCGGGTGTCGAATACGGATTGGCTGCCCCCCTGGAGGGTTTCTTCCTCATTGCGCCCCTCGGTGAGTTGCAGGCGGGAGACCCAGTTTCGGGTCACCGGGACGCTGGTGTTGGCACCCACTGTCTGGGCTACAAAATCCGTTTCGCCACCATCGAACTCGGTATGGCCCTGGGCTCGGAACCCCAGCAGTCCCAACTCGGCGCCGTTATCGAATGTGTGGCTGATGCGTCCCAGTCCGGAGGTGTTGTAGAAGCCCTTGTCGTCCCCTCCATCACGGATCGCGGTGCCGTCGGTGTGGAAGTGGTTGGCGCCGAGGCTCCAGGCCGTGCCCCCGCTGCTACCGGCGAATCCGGCGCCATACTCGTGCGAGCCGTGGGAGCCGGCACCGCCCTGGATCCAGTGCTGGTCTCGGTCACGCCCGTCCGGCGTGAACCCTTGCATCACGCCGCCCACGGCGTCAGCGCCGTAGAGGCTGGAGCGCGGTCCGCGCACATGCTCCACCCTATCAAGCAGCTGCGGGGGAATGAATTGCCACGGTGCGTCGCCGCTGGTGGCGGAGCGGATGCGGATGCCGTCAATCAACAGCACTGTCGATTCGCTGCCGGTGCCGCGGGTGTACACGCTTGTGTTCTTGCCGAAGGAGCCGTTGGAGATGAAATCGAATCCGGGCTGCCCGCGCAGTGCGTCCGTTAGGGCACGGGGCTGTTCGCGATCGAGCTTCTCGCGGTCGATGACAGTGACCGAACTGAGGCTTTCGTCCACGGTCTGGGCGGAGAGCGTCGGTGTCACCACCAGCGGGTTGAGCTGGATCGGGTCGTCCCCCGAGGCGCTCAGAGGCGCCAGACACACGGCCACGGCGGCCGCGGCTGCAGGCTTGTTGAAGTACATGGTTGTCCCCTTTCGCCGTGCCACCCGCACGGACTTCATGTGGTTATCGATTGGTGGCGCGCAGCGGGGGTGATTCCACAGGGCGGCGGGACGAAACGCGGAGTCTGCCGGCCTGTGCGTCGCCCTCCGCAACGCGCGGCTTACCCGGCAGGCCGGTCTACGGGCTGATGAGCGGGGTGAGGGTTCATCCCTTGGCGACCGCCTTCCCGTGCCTCATGCACAGTGGCTGCGTGGCCGCCGTTGACTCAAACACCGTTGCGGGGGCAGCGTCGGAATGGGGCCGCGTGCCGTGAGGCGGGCCGGTACCGACTTCCCGTTTCATCCCGTGACAGCCGGTTGCTGCCGCACGGGACACCTGCAGGGAGGCCAGTGAAGCTAGCAAGGGGGCTGCGGGGAGTCAAATCGACAGGGCGGCATCGAGCCGTGCCAGCGCCGCCTCATCCGGGGCGAGGCCGAGGCGCAGCGCCGCCGGCTCCCGGAACAGCCGCACCAGGATGCCCTCGCGGGCGAGACGATCCTGCAGCGCGGCCGCGTCGGCGTGCGGACAGTAGCGGAACAGGCCGGTGCCCCCGGCGGGCGTCAGCCCGTGGCGGCGGAGTACCCGGTCCAGTGCCGCCGCACCGGCGTCGAGACGCCCGCGGTTGGCCTCCTGCCAGGCGCGATCGGCCAGCGCGTGGCGCATGAGCCAGCGTGCGGGATGGCTCACGGCCCAGGGGCCAAGCAGGGTGTCGAGGCGGTCGCAGAGCGGCTCCGGGCCGAACAGAAAGCCGCCCCGCAGCCCGGCCAGGCCGAAGAACTTGCCCAGGGAACGCATGACCAGCAGACCGTCCGCACCGGTGGCGAAGGCCACGCTGTGTTCCGGTGTGGGGTCGATGAAGGCTTCGTCCACAACCAGCCAGCCGTCGCGTGCCTGCAGGCGGTGGTGCCATTGCAGTAGCCGCTCCGCGGGGACGGTGAGCCCGGTGGGGTTGTTGGGGTGGATCCAGACCAGCACGTCCAGGTGATCCAGGTGAGCATCCACGTCGTCGTGCGGCACGGGAATGACCGCATGGCCCTGTTGGCGCCACCACCACGCGTGTTCCGCATAGCCGGGGTCGGGCACGCCGACTCGGCAGGGCGCCCGCAGCCTTGGCAGCGCCTGGATGACCGCCTGGGAGCCGGCCGTGGCGACGCAGCCGGCCGCAGATGGGGCGCCCGCCCACGCCTTCGCGATCGCTGGCAGGTCGTCGTCCGCCTCGGGAAGGCGCTGCCACACCGACTGGGGCAGCTCCGGCACGGGCCAGGGCCACGGGTTGATGCCGGTGGAGAGGTCCAGCCAGTGTTCCGGTGGGATGCCGTATGTGGCTGCGGCGCGATTCAGCCTGCCGCCGTGATCAGGGACCATGCGATGCCTCCAAGCACAATGACGCCCAGCCAGCAGAAGACCGCGCGGCGCACCAGCACGACCGCGGCGTCGATGGTGGCGCTGTCCGGCGGCGGGCCTTCGCCCAGGGGTGGCCGTTCCCGCCAGCCGTCACGATAGGGCGCGGCTCCGCCGAGGGTGACACCAAGGGCACCGGCGCCCGCGGCCATGACCGGCCCGGCATTGGGGCTCTCCCATGCGCCGGCCTGGCGAAACCAGCAGGCCAGCGCCGTTGCGGTGCGGCCCGAGGCAGCGTAGGCCAGCGCCGTCAGGCGCGCCGGTATCCAGTTGAGCGCATCGTCGAGCCGTGCGACCACGCGGCCGAACAACAGGTAGCGCGGGGTTCGATAACCCCACATGGCGTCCAGTGTGTTCACCAGACGGTGCAGGATCACCCCCGGCAGTCCCGCGACCAGATACCAGAACAGGCTGGCGAAGACGGCATCGGCGCCATTCTCGAGAACCGACTCGGACGCCGCACCGGCGACTCCCTGGTGGTCCAGCGCCCGGGTATCGCGGCTGACCATGGCGCCGACGGCGGTGCGGGCGCGGGCGAGGTCGCCGTGGATCAGCGGTGTGGCGACGGCGCGGGCGTGATCCGCCAGACTGCGCAGGCCTATCGCCAGATACAGCACCAGGAACTCCAGCGCCAGCAGCACCATGGGCGGCAGCACGAAGGCGAGCGCGGCGGCAAGGACAACGGGCGGTACCACCAGCAGGCCGGCCGCCACCAGCCCGGCCGCGATGCTGCCTTGCTGGTTCCGGTTGAAACGGCGCTCGACGGCAGCCGCCAGCGCCCCGAACAACACCAGCGGATGCAGCCGCCGGGGCTCTCCCAGCAGCGCATCCATGATAATGGCACCGATACAGACAAACGCGGCGAGCAAGACGTCCTCGTGACAACGTGGCGAAGCCGGCCAGTGTATACCCCGGGTTGACACCCGTCAGGGGCGGGCCGAACATCCGGTGCCCTTGATACACAGCGGGGACGTGCCTGTCATGACCATCAACACGCCTTGGGACGCGCCGATTCCTGCCCCCGATGCGGGCGCTGCGGACACGGCCTGGCAGCGGCAGATACAGCTGACCAAGCCGCCGGGATCACTGGGCCGGCTGGAGACGGCGGCCGTACGCCTGGCAGCCCAGCAGGGAGTGCCGCGGCCCGCCCTGGAGCGGGTTTGGATCACTGTGTTTGCGGGCGATCACGGTGTCTGTGACGAGGGCGTGTCCGCGTTCCCGCAGGCAGTCACCGCCCAGATGGTGCAGAACTTTGCCGCCGGCGGTGCGGCAATCAGCGTGCTGGCGCGCCACCTGAACGCAACCCTGGAAGTGGTGAACGCGGGCACGGTGACGTCCCTGCAGGCCCTCGCGGGCGTTCGCGATGAGCCGGTCATGCCCGGCACCGCGAACGCCGTCCATGAGCCCGCCATGAGCCCGAGCCAGAGGGATCGGGCCCTGGAGCTGGGCGATGCGGCGGCGGGCCGTGCCCAAGATGCCGGCGCAGAGTTGTTCATTGGTGGCGACATGGGCATCGGCAACACCACGGCCGCCGCGGCGGTGGCCTGCGCCCTGCTCGGCGCGTCGCCCGAAGAGCTGGTCGGGCGCGGCACCGGGCTGGACGACGACGGGCTGACCCGCAAGCGTCGCGTGGTGGCCGCTGCCCTGGATCGTCACGGGAATGATGGCTCGCCGCTGGCCGTGCTCGCCTCCCTGGGCGGGCTGGAGATCGCTGCCCTCGCCGGCGCCATCCGCGGGGCGGCCTGCCGCGGTGTGCCGGTGCTCGTGGACGGGTTCATCGTCAGTGTTGCCGCACTGGTGGCGGTGCGTCATACCCCCGACGTGGCCGCGTGGCTGCATTTCTCCCACCGGTCGGCGGAGGCGGGCCACGACGCCGTGCTGCGGGCACTGGACGCGGAGCCCCTGCTCGATCTCGGCATGCGCCTGGGCGAGGGCAGTGGCGCGGCGACCGCCGTTCCGCTGCTGCAGGCCGCCTGCCGCCTCCATGGCGAGATGGCCACGTTTGAATCGGCAGGTGTCAGCGATGGTGGTTGAAGACACGCGGTCCACCTGGGTCGACCTGATTCGCCACGGCCAGCCCGAGGGCGGGCAGCGGTACCGTGGCCATCGGGACGACCCGCTGAGCCATGTGGGCTGGGAGCAGATGCGTGCCGCTTTGGAGTCCCGGGATCACTGGGACGTGGTCGTCACCTCGCCGCTGCTGCGTTGCCGCGCATTTGCCCATGCAATCGCCGACGAACGCGGCATTCCCCTGCATGTTGAGTCCGATTTCAAGGAGATCTCCTTCGGCCGCTGGGAGGGCATGAAGGCCGAGGAGATTCTTGCCCGGGACGGTGATCGCCTGGCGGCGTTCTGGTCCGACGGCGAGGCGAATCCACCGCCGGGTGGCGAGGCGCTGAGCGCCTTCCACGGCCGCGTTGCCCGGGGCTGGCACCACTGGGTGCATGCGCTCTGGGGCCAGCGTATCCTCGTGGTCGCCCATGGTGGCGTGATCCGCATGCTGCTCGCCTGCGTGCTGGACGTGCCACCCGGGCGACTCATGGCCGGGCTGCACGTGCCCTACGCCTGCCGCAGCCGCGTGCGCATGGACCGCACCGACCACGGGCTGCTCAGTTGCCTCATGGCCCATGGTGAGGGCCCGCCATGATCCGCGGCCTGCTGTTGGCGACGGTGTTCCTCACGCGGATTCCCGTCCGCCTCCCCGAGGCGCTCGACGAGCGGGATCAGGGCGTGGCCGTGGCGGCCTATCCGCTGGTGGGGCTGGCGCTGGGTGTGGGGCTCGCCGTGCTGGCCTGGTTGCTCGGAGTGGCGGGCATGCCGCCGCTGCCGGCCGCCGTGGTGGTGGTCGCGGCGCTGGCTGGGGTGACGGGTGCCCTGCACCTGGACGGGCTGGCGGACTCGGCGGACGCCTGGCTCGGCGGCCACGGCGACCGTGAGCGCATGCTCACTATTATGAAGGATCCCGCCTGCGGGCCGGCGGGCGTGGTCGCGGTAGTGCTGGTGCTGCTGGCCAAGGTGGCGGCGGTGGCGGCGCTGCTGGATGCCCCGGGCGGCTGGGCCGCCCTGGTGCTCGCTCCCATGCTCGCCCGGGGCGGCTGCGCGCTGCTGTTCCCCCTGTTGCCTTACGTCCGCGCTGGCGGGTTGGGTGAAGCGGGTGCCCGGCATCTGGCCGGCCCTCAGCTCACGGTGATGCTCGCTGCCGGTGTTGTGGTCAGTCTGGTGCTGGCCGGTTGGGCCGGTCTGGGCATGGTGCTCACCGCCGTCGCGGTGCTGTGGCTGGGCGTGTGGCTGATGCGGCGGTTGCTGGGCGGGTTCACCGGCGATACCGCCGGTGCGTTGCTGGAGATGACCGAGGCGGCGGTGCTGCTGGTGGCGAGCGCGATGGTGATCGGCGCGTAGGGCTCTTCCTCAGATCTCACCCTTGAGCACGTGCGGCAGGCCGGCTACGGCCATCACCACGGTGTCGCACCGTTCCGCCAGCGACTGATTCAGCCAGCCCAACTCGTCCGCGAAACGGCGCGTCAGCGGATCCATGCCGATGATGCCCAGTCCCACCTCGTTGCTGACGATCACTGCCCGCCCCGGGTAGCGGGCCAGCGACGCCAGAAAGGCATCGCGCTCGGAGGGCCAGGCAGTTTCGTCGTCCTCGCCCAGCATCTGTCCCAGCCACAGGCTCATGCAGTCCACCAGTAGCGTGGGCGCGTCGTCCGCGGCCAGGTTGTCCAGCGCTGTGCCGAGTGCCCGGGGTTCCTCCACGAGCGCCCAGGTGGACGGTCGCCGCTGCTGGTGGCGATGAATCCGCTCGGCCATTTCGCCATCCCCTGAACGGGCGGTGGCGATATAGCAGACGGGCCCGGCGCTCGCCGCCACCAGCCGTTCGGCCAGGGCGCTCTTGCCGGAGCGGATGCCACCAGTCACGAGACAATGTTGCATGGGCCGGATCATAGCAGGGAACCGGGATGCGGCGTGTCAACGAAAAGGGCCCGGCACATGGCCGGGCCCCTTGGAGACCAGGATCAGATCCGGTCCTGATCAAACGCCGAAGGCGTCCCGGGCAGTCTCCAGGGCGTCGTCCTCGCCGTCTTTGGTCGTGACTCCATCGAGCCAGCGCTCCAGCAGCTCCGGATTGTTCTCGATGAGCTTGGTGGCGGCGTCCCGGTAGTCCATGCCGTCGTCCATGATGTAGGACTCGCCCTCGTTGCGCTCGTCCACGGTGAGCGTGAACTGCTCGAGCAGCTGCGCGGCGTTGGGGCAGCGGTCCTGATAGCCGGAGTTGATGACCGTGTAGACCGTGGCTTCGCCCAGGTTGGGGCCGAAGTAGTCATCGCCCCCTTCCAGGTACTCCATGTCCAGGTTGTGGTTCATGGGGTGAGGTGCCCAGCCGAGGAAGACCACCCAGTCCTCGTTGCGGGTGGCGCGCTCGACCTGGGTGAGCATGCCCGCCTCGGAGGATTCCATGAGCTGCCAGTCGCCGAGGTCGAAGGCGTTGTCGTCGATCATGTCGAGGATGATCTCGTTGCCATCGTTACCCGCTTCGATGCCGTAGATGCGGGAGTCGAACGCGTCCGCATGCTCGGCCAGATCCTCGAAGCTCTGGACGCCCGCCTCATAGACGTAGTCGGGCACGGCCAGGGTGTACTTGGCGCCCTCGAGGTTGGCTACCAGCTTCTCCATGTCGCCGGAGTCCAGGTGCGGGCGCACCATGCTCTCCTGGGTGGGCAGCCACAGGCCCATGAAGGCGTCGCGCTCACCGCTGGCCACGGCCTCGAAGGAGATGGGTACCGAGGCGGAGGTCACCTCCGTTTCATAGCCCAGCGTCTCCAGCACCATGGCAGCCATGTGGGTGGTCATGGACTCCCCGGTCCATTCGACGTTGGCGAAACTGACTTCGCTGCACTCCGCCGCATCGCCGGCGTGGGCAGATGTGGCGGCCATGCCCAGGGCCGTGGCCGTGGCGATGCCGATGATTCCGTTTCTCATGATGGTTACCTCCGCGCTTGAACGCGCCCGTCGGGCGGCGCGTATTGGAAAGGGGCCGGTTGACGGAGCACGTTGCCGATCAACCGATGCCGAATTAACTTTAATTGAATAATCAATTAATATCAAATAGACTGCTGTCCAGTCAGCAATCAGGGCCGTTCGGGGCCCGTTTGACGGGGAGTAGAGCCACATGCCGAAGCGTGGGATGGAGCCGATCCGGCAGCTGCAGTTCATTGAAGCGACGGTTCAGATCATCCATGAGGAAGGCCTGCAGGGCACAACGCTATCGCGCGTTGCCAAGCGCGCGGGTGCGTCGCCCGGGCTGGTGGCGCACTACTTCGGTGACAAGTCCGGCCTGCTGCACGCCACGTTCCGGCATCTGGCGCGTGCGCTGGGCGCCGAGTTCAGCCGGCGGCTTCAGGGTGTGAGCGATCCCCGCGAGCGGCTGCTGGCCGTCATCGACGCCAACTTCGCCGAGTCCCAGTCCAGCCCCGCGGTTGTCAGCGCTTGGCTCGCGTTCTGGGGACAGGTCAACCACCGGCCGGAGCTGGCGCGCGTCCAGCGCGTGGTCACCAACCGGCTCAAGAGCAACCTGCTCTACAGCCTGCGGCAGTTGGTCGACGAGGACGAAGCGGAGCAGATGGCCACCGGCCTGGCCGTGATGATCGATGGCCTGTGGCTGCGCGCCATGCTGCGCACGGGTGGGCTGAACGTGGCCGAGGCCCGCGCACTGGCGCGCGACTACCTCACGACGCAACTCGCAATACGGACAACGGAGACGACGGATGCCTGAGTTTGACGACCGTCTGCTGTGGATTGGCGGCCAGCCCGTGGACGCCGCGGCCGGTGGCCGGTTCGAAACCCGCAACCCCGCCACGGGCGCCGTGCTGGCGCGGGTGGCGCTGGCGGATGCGGACGACGTGGAGCGCGCTGTCGCGGCCGCGCGCGCCGGCCAGCGTGAGTGGGCTGCCATGACCGGTACCGCCCGGGGGCGGGTGCTCCAGCGCACCGCCGAGCTGTTGCGCGCCAACCGGCAGGAGCTGGCGCAACTGGAATGCCTGGACGGCGGCAAGCCCATCGCGGAAACCCCGGAGGCGGATGTGGACTCCGGCGCCGACTGTCTGGAGTACTTCGCCGGTCAGGCCGCGTCGCTGCAGGGCGAATACCAGGACGTGGACGGTGGATTCTTCTACACGCGCCCGGAACCGCTGGGCGTGTGTGCGGGCATTGGTGCCTGGAACTACCCGCTGCAGATCGCCTGCTGGAAATCCGCCCCGGCGCTGGCCGCGGGCAACGCCATGATCTTTAAACCGGCGGAGCTCACGCCGCTTTCCGCCGTGCGTCTTGCGGAGTTGTTCCGCGAGGCCGGCCTGCCGGACGGCGTGTTCAACGTGGTCCACGGGTTCGCCGAGACGGGGCAGGCGCTGGTGCGCCATCCCGGCATTGCCAAGGTGTCCCTCACCGGCGAAGTGGGCACCGGCAAGGCCGTCATGCGTGACGCGGCC
The DNA here is from genome assembly GCF_048323695.1 of Aquisalimonas sp. APHAB1-3. Classification (NCBI taxonomy): domain Bacteria; kingdom Pseudomonadati; phylum Pseudomonadota; class Gammaproteobacteria; order Chromatiales; family Ectothiorhodospiraceae; genus Aquisalimonas; species Aquisalimonas sp. APHAB1-3. The sequence continues at coordinate 19,964 of NZ_JBLWFT010000019.1, forward strand.
GACACCCTGAAGGCGGTGACCATGGAGCTGGGCGGCAAGTCGCCACTGATCGTCTGGGACGACGCCAGCCTTGACGACGCCGTCGGTGGCGCCCTGCTCGGCAATTTCTACACCCAGGGGGAGATCTGCACCAACGGCACCCGCGTGTTCGTGCACGAGAACGTCATTGACGACTTTCTCGAGCGGCTGCGTACGCGCACCGAGAAACTCCGGGTGGGCGACCCTGCGGACCCGGCCACCGATGTGGGGGCCATGATCTCGCCGGAGCACGGTGAGCAAGTGCTCGATTACATCGACAAGGGCAAGGCCGAGGGCGCCACCCTGATCACCGGCGGCGAGCGGGTGACGGTACCGGGCTGCGAGGCCGGCTGCTTTGTCGCGCCCACGATCTTCAGCGGCTGCCGTGACGACATGACCATCGTGCGCGAGGAGATCTTCGGCCCGGTCATGTCGGTGCTGTCGTTCCGTGACGAGGACGACGTCATCCGACGCGCCAATGCCACCGATTACGGGCTGGCGGCCGGCGTGTTCACGCGGGATCTCACGCGCGCCCACCGCGTCGTGGCGGCTCTGGATGCCGGCACCTGCTGGGTCAACCACTACAACCTCACGCCCATCGAGATGCCTTTCGGTGGCGTGAAGCAGTCCGGTATTGGCCGGGAGAACAGCCGCCACGCGCTGACCCACTACACGCGCCTCAAGAGCGTGTTCGTGGCGTCTGGCGCGGTGGACGCCCCCTACTGAAACCCCCTCACGGGCCAGCCGCCCCGGTGTGGGGCGGCTAGCGCCGTTGCGTATCGACAGAGCGGAGCCATCGCCATGGCGAGCGAAGAACATTTCGACTACATCATCGTGGGTGCCGGTTCGGCCGGCGCCGTGCTGGCCCACCGGCTGACCGAGGACGCGGACGTCTCCGTGCTGCTGCTGGAGGCCGGCCCCATGGACCGCAGCCTGTTCATCCACATGCCCTCGGCGTTCGCCTATCCGCTCGCCGACGACAAGTACAACTGGTACTACCATAGCGAGCCGGACCCGCACATGGACAACCGGGCCATGTACTGCCCGCGTGGCCGGGTGCTCGGGGGCTCAAGCTCCATCAACGGCATGGCTTACGTGCGCGGGCATGCTTTGGATTACGAGAACTGGGCGAAGGACTTCGGCCTGGACGGCTGGGAATACCGCCACTGCCTCCCCTATTTCCGCCGCGCGGAGGATTTCGATCAGGGCGAGAACGCCTACCATGGCGCGGGTGGGCCGCTGCATGTGACCACCGGTGAAATGAAGAATCCGCTCTACGGCGCATTCGTTGAGGCCGGCGTCGCCGCGGGCTACCCCCGTACCGAAGACATGAACGGCTACTGCCAGGAGGGCTTCGGTCCGATGTTCCGCACCACCAAGGACGGCTGGCGCTGGAGCACGGCGAACGGCTACCTCCGGCCGGTCATGAAGCGGCCAAACCTGACCGTGCGCACACGGGCGTTCACCCGGCGGGTGATCACCGCGGGTGAGCGCGCCATCGGCGTGGAGGTGGAGCACCGGGGCAATACCACGGTGATTCAAGCCGATCGCGAAGTGCTCCTGTGCGCCGGCGCGATCAACTCGCCCCAGACGCTGATGCTCTCCGGCATCGGCCCGGCCGCTCACCTCCGCGAGCACGGCATCGACGTGGTCGCCGACCGGCCCGGCGTGGGGCAGAACCTGCAGGACCATCTGGAGATCTACGTCCAGTACGCCTGCAAGCAGCCCATCACTCTCTTCAGCGCCCTCAAGCCGTGGAACAAGGCCATGATCGGGGCCGAGTGGTTGCTCAAGCGCACCGGTCTGGGCGCCACCAACCATTTCGAGTCGGGCGGCTTCATCCGCAGCGACGCCGGCGTGGAGCACCCCAATCTGCAGTACCACTTCCTGCCCATGGCGGTGACCTACGATGGCAAGACCACCCAGCAGCGCCACGGCTTTCAGGCCCACGTGGGACCGATGCGCCCGGAGAGCCGGGGCTCGGTCACACTGACCAGCGCCGACCCGCATCAGGCGCCGCGCATTCTGTTCAACTACATGAGCACCGAGCGCGATCGCCACGAGATGCGCCAGAGCATCCGTCTGACCCGTGAAATCATGGCCCAGGCGCCGATGGACGACTTCCGTGCCGAAGAGCTTTCGCCCGGCCCCGAGGTGACCACGGACGCGCAGCTCGACGCGTTCGTCCGCCAGCACGGCGAGAGCGCCTATCACCCGTCGTGCACCTGCCGGATGGGAACGGCCGATGATCCGGACGCCGTCGTGGACGGCGAGGGCCGCGTCCACGGCGTGGACGGCCTGCGCGTGGTGGACGCTTCGATCATGCCGCGGATCGCCAGCGGCAACCTGAACGCGCCCACCATCATGATCGCCGAGAAGATCGCGGACGCCATCCGCGGTCGCCGGACGCTCGTGGACCAGCAGCCCTGGTATCAGCCGGCGGACCGGGAGACCCGTCAGCGCGAGGGCGAGCCGGAGCGGTCGGTGGGGTGATCAGCTTGAGAAGCGAGCACTGCCGGGCTCACCAGGAAGGTCGGCCCGGCAGCTGATTTCGGGACCGGCTGCCTGACAAGGCAGCACCACCCCGCCCGTGCTAGAAGGAGACCCGGGCCCCACCGATTAGCCCGAGGTTGCCGTCGAAGATATCCACGGAACCCACTAGGCCCAGATCCTCCTGCAGGAAGTACTGCACCGTGCCCCGGAAGCCGACATAATCCAGGTCGCCCGTGACGATTCGCACCTCGCCGCTCAGCTCCAGATCCTGATTCAGCCGGTGCCGCACGCCACCGCGCAGCCCCAGGCTGGTGTCGTCGAAAGAGCCGACTCCGAATGCCTGGCTGCCGGGCCAGTCGAACTCTTGGTATTCGATGGTCAGGCCGCCCCACATGTCCGTGTCGGGGTCGATGGCGAACCGATAGCCGCCACCCACGTGAAACGCCGTGTAATCGATATCGTCAGTCAGGTACTGAAAACCGCCAAGAACGAACACGTCGTCCGTGACGGCGAAGCGGCCATTGGCATCCAGGCCGGCGAAGTCCTGACTGTTGTCAGCGCTCGGGTAGAGAGCGAGGCCGCCGTCAACATAGTTGTAACTGATGTCCTGCGCGCCAGCGATTCCCGGCGCCACTGCTCCAATCAGGGCAGCACACCCCAGCATTTTTCTCATCATTGTCTTGCTCCATTTTGGTTTGCTTGTTCGCTCGGGGGTGACGGGCGTGCGGCCATGATCCGCACGTCCGTCAGATCTCAAGAAGACGCTTTTGTCCGGTACCACAGGACGAAAGCCTTTTCACCCTAGCACACCGCACCTTACGTGGGGCTTACACACTGGTCTTCGGCCCCAGGGGTTGACCTTCGACACCCAGTGGTTCAACGTCAGAGCCTCCAATAACCGGTCCACCTTGCACTGCGCTTCCAGCGCGTGATCCTGCGCCGGGTACACTGCGGTTCGTGACCGTGGGGCCGTTTGGTAGCGATGTACCTGCTTGGCAAACAAGAAAAACAGGGTGTGTTGGCGAGAATGCCCAGAGTGCATGTTCTCCCCAGAGTGGAACAGGATCCCTGGCTGGGACCGGTAACGGACGATCCGGTTGTGGATGCGTTGCAGGACGCCCGCGCCCGTGCGCACGTCGACCCCTACGGCGCGGCGCGCTCCGCAGAAACGCTGTTCCCGTCCCTCGCCGAGCGCAACGACCTGGCTCCGTGGCTGGCGTTCACCATCGCCGTGACCGGGCGCATTCATACCCTGTCGCGCTTCGATACGCTGGACCCGCTGATCGATTTCTTCGAGACGGAACGGCCGCACCTCGTCGCGCCGCCGGATGTTGCCCTGGAGCTTGACGCCTGTTTTTTCGGCGCCCTGGTCTTTCGCCGGCCGGACCATCCGCAACTGGAAGAGTGGGCGGGCCGGTGTGAGGACGCCTTTGAATGCGACGGCCCGGTCTTCGCTCGCCTGAGCGCGGCCAACTACCTGCTTCTGCATCGCATCTGGTGTGGCCACCTGATGGCTGCGGATGCCCTGTGCAGTCGCATGATGGCGCTGCGCGACCGCACCGACGACGTCCGCAGCCGCCTGCTGTGCCACTCGGCCAGCGCCATGATCCGGCGACTGTTTCTGGATTACGATGCCTGCCACCGTGAAATCGAACTCGGCATGCGGCTGGCGGACGAAACCGGTGTCCACTCCTGGGACTCCCACCTGGCCATGCAGGCGGCCTTTCTCGGGCTGAGCCGGGGTCGCGTCGAGGAAGGGCGTTACTGGCTTGAAGCCATGGGGTCGGCAGCGCCCCCCGAGTACTTACTGGATCGGTCCGGTTATCACTACACCCTGGCCTGGCTCCATTCGCTGGAGCAGCGGTTGCCGCGGGCGCAGGAGCACGCCGCCGAGTCGGTGCGCCTTGCCCGTCAGTCCGGTGCCATTTTCCCGCAGGCGGTGACGCACATGGGGCTCGGTCAGCTCTACCTGGACCGGGGGCGTGTCGCGAGCGGGCTCTACCATATCGCCCAGGCTCGGCGTGTCGGCCGGCGCATGCGGTCCGCCAAACCCGTGCAGTTCATGCGTGGCCTGCTGCAGGCGCAGGTGGCCTTCAAGCTCGGCATGCAGCGCCGGGGCGTCAAGGCGCTGCGCCACGCTCTGCGGGTGGGCAGCACGGAGCACTACGTGAACTACCCGTGGTGGCGGCGCGACATCATGGCAGAGCTCTGCAGCGAGGCCCTGAAGTCGGGTATCGAGACGGAGTACGTGCAGCAGCTTATCCGGTTGCGCCGTCTGCGCCCCCCGGGCGATACCGTTGTTGCCGCTGACTGGTACTGGCCTCTGGAGATTGACGTGCTGGGCTCGCCGCAGGTGAAGCTGGATGGTGAGCCAATCAGCCTGGGTCCGCGCATGCAGGCGTTGCTGGTGACGCTGGCCTGTCTCGGTGATCGTCGCGCCTGGGTGAGCCGTGAGGCGCTCGCCGATCACCTGTGGCCGGACAGTGAGGGCGACCGTGCGCAACAGACACTGGATACCGCCCTGCACCGCCTGCGCCGGCAACTCGGCAGCGACGAGGCGCTGGTCATCGCGCGGCCAGGCGCGCTGGCGCTGGATTCCGGGTTGTGCCGGGTCGATTACTGGGATCTGCTGGGGTACGTGGAAGCAAACCGGCTGGATCAGTCGGATGTCCGGGAGATGCTGTATCTCGGCGCCCGGTTGTGTGCAGGTGCGGACGAGAACCATCGCTTGCTGCTGCCTGTGAACAGCCTCCGCCGCCGCCTGGTGGCCCGGGTGCTTGACGCGGCCGTCGACGATACGGTGCCGGTGGGCACGGTTCAGTACTGGCTGGAAAGCCTTGTGGCCATGGTGCCGGATGACGAGAGCGCCTGGCGGGGGTTGATCCGCCATTACCGCCACCACGGCATGGAGGCCGCCGCCGACGATGCGGAATGCCGGTGTCGCAAAGCCCTTGCGGATGGTCTCGGCGTTGCGTGACGGCGGTCGCCTGGCGGTCAACCACCCGTGCGGAGCTTGCGGCTGTTCTCCACTGTCCGGAATACCAGGGGTGGAACGCGGTGGTGTTTGTCCGCCGCCTCTACCGCCTCAACGACCTGCGCGTGCACGGGCGACTTCGGGCAGGTCGGGTCAGTGACGGCGGGGTCGCCGGCGAGCAGGTACGCCTGACAGCGACAGCCGCCGTGGCATTGACTGAGGATCTCGCAGCTCGCACAGGGCTCGGGTAGCCAGTCGTCGCCCCGGAAGATATTGAACGCCTCGGAGTCTTCCCAGATCGCACGCAGCGGTGTCTCCACCACCGATGGCAGTGACAGGCCCGGGAGTCCCGCCGCTCCATGGCAGGGCAGGGCCCGGCCATCGGGGGCCACGCCCAGGAAGGTGCTGCCCCAGCCGTTCATGCACGGCTTGGCCTTGCCGTCGTAGTAGTCCGAGGCGACAAAGAAGATCCGCATGCGGCCGTCCACCTTCTGCCGCCAGCGCTCTGTCACCGCTTCCGCGTGGCGTAACTGCTCGCGCGTGGGCATGAGGGCGGCGCGGTTATGGAAGGCCCAGCCGTGGTACTGGGTGTTGGCCAGCTCAACGTGGTCGGCGCCCAGATCCCAGGCCAGCTGCAGAATGCTGTCGATGTGGTCCAGATTCAGCCGGTGCAGGACGATGTTGAAAACCATCGGATAGCCCTGGGCGTGAATGGCCCGGGCGATGGCCTGCTTGTGCTCGAAATGGCCCCGGCCGGCAACCATGTCCGAGAGCTCGCTGTCATCGGCCTGGAAACTGAGCTGGATGTGATCCAGCCCCGCGTCCCGCAGCCGCGCCAGGCGCGCCTCGTCCATGCCGACCCCGGAGGTGATCAGGTTGGTGTAGAAGCCCATGGTGTGGGCTTCGCCCACGAGAATCTCCAGGTCCTTGCGCAGCAGCGGCTCGCCGCCGGAGAGGCCGAGCTGGACCGAGCCCAGCTCCCGGGCCTGGCGGAACACGCTGAGCCACTGCTCGGTGTCGAGCTCGTCGCGGTAGTGCGCAAACCCGAGCGGGTTGGAGCAGTAGGCACACTGCAGCGGGCAGCGATAGGTGACCTCGGCCAGCAGCCACAGCGGCATGCCCTGCAGGGGCCGTGCGGCGGGCTGCGAAGTGGCGACTGCTTCAGTGCTCATGGCCCTGTTCCTCCCACTGGACCCACCCCTGGCGGCGGGCGTCCGTCAGAAACTCCACCACATCGTCGGCCACGTCGGCGTCCGGGAACCGGCGCGAGAGCGCGTCGATGAGGTCTGCAAGTGTTCGACCGTCACACAGCGCAAGAATTTCGCCAGCGGATTCATTCAACTGCACCATGCCTTCCGGGTAGAGCAGTACGCGGGCCTGCTGGGCGGGTTCCCACTGCAGGCGCACGCCGCGGGCCAGGGCGATGGGTGTGGCGTGATCCATTCAGTCTCCCTCCCGCACGGCGTGGTAGGGCGGCATGCCCACCACGTAGGCCAAGTACATGGCATCAAGCATGGTCCAGAGCACGTCCAGTTTGAAGCGCAGTACGTCCAGAGCGCGCTCCTGGCGCTCGCGGGTGTCGAACAGCTTCAGGGTCAGTGCCAGGCCATGCCGGACATCCTCGCGCGCCTGCCCGAGTCGGTTCTCGAAATAGGCCAGCCCCGTGCGGTCCACCCACGGGTAGTGGCGCGGCCAGGTCTCCAGCCTGGAGCGGTGCGCGTCGGGGGCGAACAGCTCGGTCAGTGAGGAGCACACCGCTTCCTGCCACGGCTGCTGCCGGGCGAAGTTGTGGTAGGCGTCCACGGCGAAGCGCACCCCCGGGAGGACTTCGTCCAGCGAGGTCATGCGCTCGCGGGAGACACCCACGGCGTCACCCAGCGCCAGCCACGCGGCAATGCCGCCCTCGTTCTGGTCATCGCCGTCGTGGTCGATGATGCGCTGGATCCACCGGCGGCGGACCTCGCGGTCCGGGCAGTTGGCCAGCACGGCGGCGTCCTTGCGCGGGATGTTGATCTGGTAGTAGTAGCGGTTGATCACCCACCCCTGCATCTGCTCACGGGTGAGCTCCCCGGCGGCCATCATCTTCTGGTACGGATGGTGGAAGTGGTAGTACCGCCCCAGTGCGCGGAGCTGATGCTCAAATTCTTCACGGCTCCACGGCGCCTCAGAGCTCGATGACCATGCCGTCATGGGCAACCTCGATCCCTTCCTCGGCCAGTTGTGCCCGCTCCGGAGACGCGGGGTCGAGAATGGGGTTGGTGTTGTTGATGTGAATGAGAATGCGGCGCGCACGCGGGTAGCGGCGCAGGTGCTCGATCATGCCGCCTGGCCCGGTCTGGGGCATGTGGCCCATCTCCCTGGCAGTCTTGTGGCCGCCGACGGTCTGCTGCATTTCGTCGTCGGTCCAGGTCGTGCCGTCCACCAGCAGGACGTCGGCGCTTGCCATCCAGGTCTCCAGATGCGGCTCCATTTCCCCGAGGCCGGGCGCATAGAACGCGGTGCGTCCGCTGCTCCGGTCTTCCAGAAACAGGCCGAGGTTGTCGCCGGGCTGTGGGTTGGCCCGGTGGGGCGAGTATGGCGGCGCCTTGCTGGTCAGCGCCACGGGCGTGAAACGGATGCCGGGCACCTCGGCGGGCGCGACCGCCTGCCCGTCCAGCGGCAGATTGTTTACCTGGGTGCCGCAGTAATGGGAAAGGATCTCGAGGATCGGAAAACCGGTCCGCAGGTCCTCCTCGGCCCGTTCGCTGCAGTAGACCGGCAGCGCTGCTGCGCTCTCGCGCAGCATCAGCAGGCCGGTGACGTGATCGATCTGGCTGTCCATCAGCGCAATGGCGGCGATGCCGGTGTCCCGCGCACCGCGTCCGGGCTGGAGCTCCGGGGTGGCGAGAACCTGCGCGCGAATGTCAGGGGAGGCATTGACAAGCAGCCAGCGTTCGTCATCGGCGCTGACCGCGATGGAAGACTGAGTGCGGCTTTCGTCCGCGAGCCGGCCCGATCGTGCCTCACGGCACCGTGGGCAGTTGCAGTTCCACTGGGGGAATCCACCGCCCGCGGCAGATCCGAGCACGCGAATGCGCATCGGCTGATTGGTCCGGAAGAGCCGGGGCCGGCGTGCGCCGGCCCCTGGCAAAGTCACCGTGCGGTGACGTACAGGTTGATTTCAAACCCGAGTCGAATGTCGTTGTAAGCAGGCTTGGTCCACATAGCGCAACTCCTCCCCGTAAGCGAACGGCAGATGATGGCGGGAGCAAAATGCTCAGACCCGGTCCCGCCAGCCGGTAGCCTGATTATAGACAACTCCGCGGGCACACACAGGAAAACCGGAAACTTCCCTGTCGTTGACCGCAGGGGTCGCGGGTTCTCAGACCGCTGCTACTATTATATCTACCCCTTACCTGTCAACGACGTGAGCGAGTCAGCAGCGGTTCGAATGTCAGTGTAGGCACCGGTCTTCGCCGGCGCCGTGTTACGGGAGGGACGGAATCATGGCCAACGCAGTTTCGATTCATCCGGTAATCGACCGGGGCAAGCCTCGCGAAGACACCGGGTTCCGGGGCGGAACCCTGGTCTGCAAGTGCAGCCAGGATCCGGTGCAGGTCAGGGTCGACGCCCAGGTTGCCCACAACCACGCCTGTGGTTGCACCAAATGCTGGAAACCCGAAGGCGCACTTTTCTCCATGGTGGCCGTCGTCCCCCGGGACAAAGTCAGTGTCACCGCCAACGAAAACAAGCTTGAAACCATCGATTCGAGCGCTGTTATCCAGCGCCACGCCTGCCGCGACTGCGGCGTCCACATGTACGGCCGCATCGAGAACAAGGACCATCCCTTCTACGGTCTCGACTTCATCCATCCCGAATTGTTCCGTGAAGAAGGCTGGGCTCCGCCGGAGTTCGCCGCTTTCGTGTCGTCGATCATCGAATCGGGAACGCCACCGGAGCAGATGGACGACGTGCGCTCGGATCTCCGTCGGCGTGGACTGGAGCCGTATGACTGTCTGTCGCCGGCATTGATGGATGCGATCGCCACGCACACCGCAAAAGCAAGCGGTGCCTTGCGCGCGTGATCGGGTAAGGGTGCGGCCTCGCGGCCGCTGAGGTTGCAACCGAAGGACGCGGTAACGCACGAGAACGAAGAGCAGTGACGCTGCGGAGTCTGGTGAGGAGGGTTATAGGGGATTGGCTGATCGAACAGTTGTTTAACAATCAAAACAAGCTGCGCTGCAGTACCTCTTGGAGGAGGAGTCATGATTAGGATTCGACACTGTTTAGCGGCCGCGGCGATCGCGGCCATGGCAACCACGGGCGCTCAGGCAAATCAGAGCGTGCTAGACATGCAGGACGATCCCGAACTCTGGCCAACCCAGCTCGGGAACTACGCCGGTAACCGCTACAGCCGTCTGGACCAGATCAATCGGGACAATGTCCAGGATCTGGTACCCACCTGGCAGTTCTCAACCGGTGTTCTGCGCGGCCATGAGGGTGGGCCGTTGTATGTGGGTGACGGCCGGCTGTACATCCACACCCCCTTCCCCAACCGGATTTATGCACTGGATCTGGAAGAGGATGGCCGGGTGCTCTGGATGTACGAGCCTGACCAGGATTCCCGCGTCATCCCGGTGATGTGCTGTGACACCGTCAATCGTGGCCTGGCCTATGCGGATGGCCGTCTGTACCTCAATCAGGCGGACAACACCGTTATCGCTCTCAACGCCGAAGACGGTGAACTCCTCTGGAGTGCCGACAACGGCGATCACACCGAAGGCGAGACCATGACCATGTCGCCGCTGGTGGTGAATGACAAGGTCATCGTCGGCAACAGCGGTGGTGAGTTCGGCGTCCGTGGCCACATCACGGCCTACAACGCCGAGACCGGCGAAATGGAATGGCGCGGGTACTCACAGGGGCCGGACAGCGATGTGCTGCTGGACCCGGAAACCACCCTGATGATGGGCGAGCCGGTGGGCGAGGCGGATCTGGGTGTCACCACCTGGCCGGATGACGAGTGGGAGCGTGGTGGCGGTGCCCCCTGGGGCTGGGTCACCTACGACCCGGAGCTCAACCTCATCTACTACGGCACTGGCAACCCCGGCACCTGGAACCCGGCGCAACGAGCGATCGACGGTGAGCCGGCCGACAACAAGTGGGCCATCACCGTGTTTGCGCGTGACGCCGACACCGGTGAAGCGAAGTGGGTCTACCAGAAAGTGCCATTCGACGAATGGGACTACGACGGCGTCAACGAGAACCAGCTGATCGACGTGGAGTGGAACGGCGAGGACCGCAAGGGCCTGGCGATCATCGATCGCACCGGCTTCGGTTTCCTGCTGGACCGCGAGACCGGCGAGCTGCTGGTGGCGGAGAAGTTCGCGCCGGAGACCAACTGGGCCACCCACTACGATATGGAGACCGGGCGTCCGCAGGTGGATCCGGAGTACAGCACCTTTGAGCAGGGTGTGGACGTGAACACCACCGGCATCTGCCCCACGGCCATGGGCGCGAAGAACATGCAGCCCAGTTCCTACTCCCCGGAGACCGGCCTGATCTACGCCGGCATCAACCGGATCTGCATGGACTACGAGCCCCACGAGACCGAGTACGTCTCCGGGCAGCCCTACGTGGGTGCCACCCTCAACATGATGCCGTCACCTGAGGAGGCCGGAGGTCATGGTGGCCTTGGCAGCTTCATGGCATGGGATCCGGTTGCGGGTGAAGTGGTGTGGGAGATCGACGAGCGCTTCGCCGTCTGGAGTGGTGCTCTGACCACAGCCGGCAACGTCGCCTTCTACGGGACCCTTGAGGGCTACATCAAGGCCGTGGATCTGGAGACTGGAGACCACCTGTGGCAGTTCAAGACCCCGTCCGGAATTATCGGCAACATCAACACCTTCCAGCACGAAGGCAAGCAGTATGTTGCCGTGCTCTCCGGTGTTGGTGGCTGGGCCGGCATCGGTCTTGCCGCCGGCCTGACCGATCCGGAAGAGGGCCTGGGTGCCGTGGGCGTGTTCGCCGCGCTTGATGACTACACCAAGCTAGGCGGGGTGCTAACGGTCTTCAGTCTGCCCGATCGTTGATCCGCAACGCCCCGATCGCCCGTTCCGCCCCGGTTGCAGCAACCGGGGCGGAACGGGCCACGGCCGGTGCGGCTTTACCGCACCGGCTCCATGCCAAGCGAACAAGACGGTGAGCCGGTATGACGATAAACAACAAGCTGTGGATGGGACTGGGCGTTGGTGCGGTGGCGTCCGTGGCAATCGCATTCGGGCCGACCAGCGCGTCGGGTAGCGGCGCCGACTCCGGCGTGCACGAGCCCGGTGTCTACACGGTGGAAGACGGCAAGGTGGATGAGCTCACGTTCCGGGGTTACGAGGCGTATGCCCGCAGTTGTGCCGCGTGCCACGGGCCGGATGGCGTCGGTTCGTCGTTCGCGCCCAGCCTGGTGCGCGCCGCCGAGCGCCGCGGTTACGACGAGTTCAGCCGCACGGTGGCGGAGGGGATGGAGGTCCAGCCGGGCCAGGTGATGCCCTCCTTTGCCGATGATCCCTACGTTATGGAGCACTTGGGCCATATCTACAGCTATCTGAAGGCGCGGGCCGACGGCGAGGTGGGACGGGGCCGGCCGCAGGTGATCGAGGAGGAGTGAGCGGTACACGAGCACACCACGACCAACACACAGAACAAGGGGGCGCAATGCAACGTCGTAGCTGGCGTACGGCAATGGTTGCCTTTGGGTTGCTGTGCCTGACCGGTGCCGCCGCGGCGCCCGTCCTGGCCGGTCCGCCGGAGATCACCGAGCGCGGGCAACTGCGAGTCTGTGCCGACGGCAACAACCTGCCATTCTCCAATCGTGACGGCGAGGGGTTCGAGAACCGCATCGCCGAACTGATGGCCGAGGAGCTCGGCGTTCCGGTGAGCTACGTCTGGGCGCCGCAGATCATGGGGTTTGTCCGCAATACGCTGGATCTCGGGGTGTGTGACGTGATCATCGGTGTGGCCGCGGGATACGAGCTGGTTCAGAACACCAATGCCTACTACCGCTCGGTGTATTCCCTGGTCGTGCCGGAGGACGCGGACCTGGACGTGACTTCCCTTCACGACCCCGCCCTGGCGGAGTTGCGGATCGGTGCGATCACCGACACGCCGCCTGTAGTGCCCCTTCGCCGCACCGGCGCCAGCGTCAAGACCTATGCACTGCAGGCGGACACCCGGGTGGTTTCTCCGGTGCGTGACGCGGTGAAGGACGTGGCTGAAGGCATCACGCAGGGGGCCGTGCTCTGGGGACCCATCGCCGGCTATTACGCCGGCCGCCAGGATCCGCCACTGCGGGTTGTGCCGCTGGTCGGCGATACGCCCGGGGCGCAATTGCAGTTCCGGATCACCATGGGGGTGCGACGCGGCGAACCGCGCTGGATGGACTGGATCAATGACTTCATCGACCGGCGTCAGACCGACATCGACGCCGTGCTCGCCGACTATGGTGTGCCACTGCTGGACCGGCACGGGCAGTTGATCACGGTCGATTCCCCCGAGCATGGAGACTGACACGATGCTGCGACACTTCCGTTATTGCGTGGCCGGCGCCGTGATCGCGCTAATGGTCCTCCCGGCGGACAACGTGCAGGCGCAGCGCGCGGCCACCGGGCCGCCGGACTGGCCCTGCGTGCAGCGTCTCATTCCCGAGCTGAGCTGGGGCACGCTGTGGGCGGGGCCGTCGCCGGACGAGCTGGAGCGTGACTGGTGGGACGACGAGGAAGCCGCCCGGGTGGTGCGATACGCCACCGCCCGAGGCACCAGCGACCAGGAGGCCCTGGAGCGCGTGCGCGCCTTTCTCGAGGAGGTGGACTCCGACAACGAAAAGCGCCTGACGCTGCTCTTCGCCGGCCTGTTCCAGGAGGTCAACCGCGAGCGCACGCGCACCATCAACGCCGTTCGGCGATACGCCCGAGGCCAGGTGGAGCGCCTCGACGCCATTTCCGAACTGGTGGACACGCTCGAGGAGCTTCGCGCCGAAGAGGCGGACCCGGAGCGTATTCAGCGTGTCGAGGACGAGCTGTTCTGGGAACGGCGGCTCTTCGAGCAGCGGCAGGACTCCCTGCAGGCCCTGTGCGACAAGCCCTACCTGCTGGAGGAGCGGCTCAGCCGGCTGGTGCGGGAGATCCAGACCAGACTCTAGCGCGAGGAGGTGCGATGCCGGGACGGACCGATATGAAAGGACGTGTGGTCACGGCGGTGCTTGTGGCCGCGGCATGCATGACGGCGCCGGCCGTGCTGGCCGATGATCCGGACGTGATGACCATCGGTTACATCGGCATGGAGCCGCCGGGAGACCGGGCGCCCGTGTCGCTGCTGGACCCGGAGCTGGATGACGAGAGCGTCCAGGGCGCGCGCCTTGGCGTCGCGGATAATAACGCCACGGGCCAGTTCCTCGGCCAGGATTTCACGCTCGTTGAGGCCATCGTCCCCCACGACGGCGACGTGGAGGCCGGGCTGGAGGAACTCATCGAGGCGGGGGCCGAGTGGATTGTCAGCGGTCTGCCCTACGACGCACTGCTCACGCTCATGGAACACCCGGACGCCCAGGCGCGCATCGTCTTCAACGCCCGGGCACCGGACGACAGCCTCCGTGGCGAGCACTGCCGGGCCAACCTGTTCCACACCGTGCCCAGCCGACGCATGCAGGCGGACGCACTGGCGCAGTTCCTGCGCTACAAACGGTGGAATCGCTGGGCGCTGGTGCACGGCAACACCGACGAGGACCGGCGCCTGGTGGCCGCCTATCGGGACGCTGCCCAGCGCTTCGGCATGCGGGTGGTGGGCGAGAAGGAGTGGCCGCATACCGCCATGGCTCGCCGTGCCGAGGGTGGGTTTCACGCCATCCAGCGCGAGATCCCGGTCTTCGTCCAGGACTTCTCCGAGCACGACGTGCTGGTGATCGCCGACGAAACCGACTATTTCGGCGAGTACTTTCCGCATCAGACACGGTTGCCCCGCCCCGTGGCCGGCACCCAGGGGCTCATGCCCACCGCCTGGCACCGGGCCCATGAATCCTGGGGCGCCGTTCAGCTCCACCGCCGCTTCGAGGACCAGACCGAACGCTGGATGACACCCCGCGATTTCGCCGCGTGGGTGGCCGTGCGGGCGCTGGGGGAAGCGGCATCGCGCACCGGCTCGGTCCAGCGCGACGCCGTGGAGGCCTACATGCTCGGTGACGACTTCGCCCTCGCCGCCTACCTGGGGCAGCCGGTGAGCTTCCGCTCCTGGGACCGGCAGCTCCGCCAGCCCATGCTGCTGGCCGGGCCGCGGATGGTCGTGTCGGTGTCGCCCCAGGAAGGGTTCGAGCACCCGAATACGCCACTGGACTCCCTGGGGTACGACGCCCCCGAGTCCCGGTGCGAGCTTGACTGACGGGCACCGGCCCCGCGCCGGTGCCATTACCACCCCGGAGAGCCGGACATGATCACCAGACCTGGAGCCCTGTGTTTCTTCCTCGTGGCACTGCTGCTGGTGCCGCCCGCGGCGCTGGGCGAGCGCGTGTTCGTCTCCAACGAAAAGGACAACACCATCTCCGTGATCGACGCGGAGCGCATGGAAGTGACCGACACCATTCGTGTCGGCCGCCGCCCGCGCAGCATGGC
Source organism: Aquisalimonas sp. APHAB1-3 (assembly GCF_048323695.1). Taxonomy (NCBI): domain Bacteria; kingdom Pseudomonadati; phylum Pseudomonadota; class Gammaproteobacteria; order Chromatiales; family Ectothiorhodospiraceae; genus Aquisalimonas; species Aquisalimonas sp. APHAB1-3. The sequence continues at coordinate 35,081 of NZ_JBLWFT010000019.1, forward strand.
GTTCAGCAACAACGGTGAGTGGCTGTTCGTGGCGGTGGGGGACGACGAGGCCATCGACATCATCGACCTGGAGACGCTGGAGGTGATCGGCCGCCAGGCCTCCGGGCCCGACCCGGAAGTAATCCGTGTCGATCCCAACCGGCCGTATATCTACGTCTCCAACGAGGACGACAACATCGTCACCGTCATCGACTACGAGCGCCGTAGCCGCGTGGCAACGGTGCCGGTGGGGGTGGAACCCGAAGGGCTGGCCATCAGCCCCGACGGCAGATGGATCGTGAACACCACCGAGACTTCCAACATGGCGCACTTCATCGACGCCGAGTCGCTGGACGCCGTGCACCATGTGCTGGTGGATGCCCGTCCGCGGCATGCAGTGTTCACCCACGACGGCGCCGAGGTCTGGGTCTCGGCCGAGATCGGCGCGACGGTTTCGGTGATCGACATGGATGACGTGGCGGTCAAGCACACCATCCGCTTCGACATCCCCGGCGTGCCGCGGGAGACCGTGCAGGCCGTGGGCGTGGAGCTGACGTCGGACGGCCGCTATGCCTTCGTGGCGCTGGGGCCGTCCAACCGCGTGGCCGTGGTGGATCAGAAGAGCTATGAAGTGCTGGAGTACATCCTGGTGGGGCAGCGCGTGTGGCACCTCGCGCTCAACAGCGACGAGACGCGGTTGTTCACCACCAACGGCGTCAGCGGTGATGTGACCGTGATCGACGTGGACGCGCTGCGGCCGCTGCGCTCGATTCCGGTGGGCCGGTTCCCGTGGGGTGTGGTGGTCAGCCCATGAGTGTGGCGGTGGCTCCGGCGGGCGTGGATCCGGCACTGGAGGTGGCTGATCTGGATTTCAGCTACAGCGGCAAGCCGATTCTGCAGCACGTTGGCTTCTCCGTGGCGCAGGGCGCCTTCGCCGTACTGCTCGGCCCCAACGGTGCCGGCAAGACGACTCTCTTCTCGCTCATCACCCGGCTCTACGACCGGCGCGTGGGCACCATCCGGGTCGGCGGCTGCGACGTGCGCGACCTCTCCACCGCTGCGCTCGGGCAGATGGGCGTGGTCTTCCAGCAGCCCACCCTGGACCTGGACCTCACCGTGCGCCAGAACCTGGCCTACCACGCGGCGCTGCACGGCATGAGCACGCGCACCGCACGGCGCCAGGCGGATGAGCAGGTGCAACGGCTGGGCCTTGGTGACCACCTGCGACGCCGGGTGCGGGAGCTCTCCGGCGGGCAGCGGCGGCGGGTGGAGATTGCCCGCGGCCTGCTGCACCGGCCGAACCTGCTGCTGCTTGATGAGCCCACCGTCGGCCTGGATGTGGCCTCCCGCCGGGGTATCGTCGAGCATGTCCACCGGTTGAGCGCCGACGATGGCGTGGCGGTGCTGTGGGCCACCCATCTCATCGACGAGGTGCATGTCACCGATCAGGTGATCGTGCTGGATCAGGGGTGCGTGCGCGCCGATGGCGGGGTTGCTGACATCCAGGCCGCCACCGGCACCGCCACCATCGCCGACGCATTCGACGTGCTCACGGAGGCGGAGCGGGCATGAGCGGCGTCGCTGCGTACGCCCACTGCATGCGCGGCATCCTCACCCGCGAACTGATGCGGTTCGTGCACCAGCGCAGCCGCTTCATCGCCGCCCTGGTGCGGCCGCTGGTGTGGCTGCTGGTGTTCGCCGCCGGGTTTCGCATGGCGCTCGGCGTGGCCATGACCGAGCCCTACCAGACGTACATCCTCTACGAGGAGTACATCGTTCCCGGCCTGGTGGGCATGATCCAGCTGTTCAACGGCATGCAGAGCTCCCTGTCCATGGTCTACGACCGTGAGATGGGCAGCATGCGCGTGCTGCTTGTGAGCCCCTTTCCGCGCTGGTACCTGCTGCTGTGCAAGCTGCTCGCCGGGACGCTCGTCTCCATCGTGCAGGTCTACGTGTTCCTGGCCATCGCCTACGCATACGGCGTGCAGGCGCCGCTGGGCGGCTATCTCTACGTGCTGCCGGCGCTGATCGTCACCGGTTTCATGGTGGGTGCCCTCGGGCTGCTGCTGTCATCGTTCGTGCGGCAGCTCGAGAACTTTGCCGGCATCATGAACTTTGTCATCTTCCCGATGTTCTTCATCTCCTCGGCGCTCTACCCGCTGTGGCGCCTGCAGGAGTCCAGCGTCATCGTCCATCAGCTCGCCGTGCTCAACCCGTTCACTTATGCCGTGGAGCTGATCCGCTTCGCCCTCTACGGGCACTTCAACACCGAGGCCGCTCTGATCACCGGCGCCGCCGCCGCGGCATTCACCGGCCTCGCCATCCTCGGCTACAACCCCGCCCGCGGCATGATGACCCACAAAGCGGGCAACGGCGGCGACTAGCGAGACGTGGTGGATGTAAACATCCACCCTACAACGGGCCCTGCCGCAAACGACCGTAATGACCGTGGGGTGGACCTTCAGGTCCACCGGCAGCACCCCCGAGCCCGGTCACGTAGTCACGTAGGGTGGACCTTCAGGTCCACCAACCAACTAATCGGAGGAAATCTCACGCAAATACCGAATCACCAACTCCCGCTCCCGCGCATCCAGCCCCCAGAACACCATCCGCGTCCCCGGCACCACCTGCTCCGGATTCTCGAGAAAGGCGTCCAGCACCTCCGGGGTCCACAGCAGGTCGGCGTCTTCCATCCCCGGCGAGTACTCGAACCCCGCAATCGCCCCCGCGGGCCGGTTGAGGATGTTGTGCAGGCTCGGCCCGGCCCGGTGGCTATCCGGCGTGACCGCGTGGCAGCCCGCACACTGGGTGATGAAGATCCGTTCGCCGCGCACCAGATCGGCGTTGTCCGCCATAGCCGGGAGGGCCACCAGCAGCGCCAGCATCCACGCCGTGGCGCGCACACCGCCTAGAAGCATCGCAGGTCCGCTTCCGCCTGCGCCTGCCGGAACTCCTGCATCCGGTCTTCCAGGCCGCGCTCGGTACGGAACAGCACTCCCAGCTCGCCGCGGCGCTCGCGCATGCTGAGAATCGTCTCCGCTTCCTCGTAATCTTCGTAGGGCATCAGCTCCGCAATCACGTCGATGCTGCACGAGCACTTCTGCATGACGAGCTGGTTCTGCCCGTTGGCCGCCATGCAGCCGAGCACGTAGTCGACACGGGCAGCGGTGGGGTAGTCGTTGCCGGCCGCTGCGCCGGAGGGCGCGACAAAGGCCAGAATCAGCAATGGCGCAATGCCGTGTATCAGGCTCCACCGTCTCATTGTGTGATGCTCCTCGATGTTTTCCCGCACTTATGGAGTATAGACGTCTGTCCGTGCTGCAGCGCCGTGACGGCGGTGCCCAATGGCTGGTGGTGTTTACGGTTCTCAGTTCTGTCACGTAGGCGTCAACACGCTGACCAAAAGCGATTTTTCGTGTGGTCACCCCTTGAAAATCATCCTGCAGCCCCTATCTAGAACACTAGCCGGGAGGTGGTCGGATCGACGGCCTTCCGGGGTCCACAGGTGTTAACGAACGGGTCGCTTAACTCACGGAGGTGATGGGACATGTTCGGTGATCTGGCACGTTTTGATGTACCTGTTTTCAACGAGCTCAGCCGCGCGCTGCGGTTGATGGATGAAACGTTCGGCGATTTCGGTTCCAGTGACCTGCGGTCGGCGCCGCGGGGTGCATTCCCCTACGTCAATGTCGGGGAGACGGACGAGGCGGTGAACGTCTACGTCTTCGCCCCGGGCATGAACAAGGACGACCTGGAACTGACGATCGAGAACAACACGCTCTTCATCCACGGCCAGCGCAAGGCGGATGACGAGGCGCAGGGCCGCACCTACTATCGGCGCGAGCGCTTCGTGGGCGAGTTCAGCCGTGCGGTGCGGCTGCCGGAAGGCATCGACGCCGACAAGGTTCAGGCGCAGATGCAGGACGGCGTGCTGAGCGTTCGCCTCGAGAAGGCGGCCGAGCAGCGCCCGCGGCGGATCGAGATTCAGGCTGCGTAATGACAGGGGAGGTGATTCCCATGACCGACATGGAAAAAGCACGTAATCAGCAGGTTGAGAAACAGCAGGACGCCATCCTGCAGCAGGCCGCCCACCAGAACGGCGAGCGCGGCCTGGTGCCACCGGTGGAGATCTACGAGGAAGACGATGCCCTGTTCCTGGTGGCGGATATGCCCGGAGTGACGAAGGACACGTTACACCTGGAAGTGGGCAACAAAGTGCTGGAAGTCGAAGGGCGGATCACGGTGAACATGGACGAGAACGTCTCGCCGCTGTTTGCCGAAGTCCGCGCCAGCCGGTATGTCCGCCGCTTCACGCTGGGAGATGATATCGACGCCGGCAACGCCCAGGCGACCATCAAGGACGGGGTACTGACCATCCGCCTGCCCAAGCAGGACGCCCACCGGCGGCGGAAGATCGAGATCCAGGCAGCCTGAGCCTGCCGGATGATCGTTTTAACCAGACCGCGCCTCGGGCGCGGTCTTTTTTCGCGCTGACCGGTTCGCTCCGCTGATGGTGGACCTGAAGGTCCACCCTTGTACCTTTATCCTTGTGGTCAGGGAGACCACACCCTGATGCCGGGCGAGCAGGAGTCCACCCGAAGGGCAATTGACCCTGTGCAGTAGATTCAGGCCCCCGGC
>NZ_JBLWFT010000020.1:0-38729 GCF_048323695.1 Aquisalimonas sp. APHAB1-3
GCCTTGATCGCCTGCATCCGCAGGGCATGCATGGCTGCCTTGTCGATGGTACGACCGTCGTTCGAGCGTTTGCATTCCATGGGCGAAAGCCTAACACCATGGCTTTACTTTGTTAAAGGTTAGTACCTCCAGACGTTCAAGGATCCGGACCAGCCGCCCCGACCGGGGACGGCCTCACTCTCGCTCGTCGAACAGTGCCTCGAGCCGCTCCGAGTCTTCGTCACTCCAGTTGTCAGGCTCCGTCAAGGCGACCCACGCTTCGATGTAGTGGGCTTCGGCATATTCATGGCCGTACCCGGTGGGAGCACGTCCAGCGGCCATGTCGGCGAGCAGCTGCAGCATGGTCACCACCGGGAACCAGCGCAGATCGTCGGACACGTCCGGTCCGCGCGGCTCGCGCATCCAGTCGGGCTCGCTGTAGAACGACATGGGGTCGAAGAACGTCACCGGATCGCTGGCGTACTGCAGTATGACGATGCGGAACTGGCCCCAGTCCGTGTCGAAATCATCGAGCCCGCCGTCCTGATTCATGAAGCGCACCACGGAGCCGTCCCGGAAACGGGGCAGCCAGGCGGGGGAGCCGGCATCGCGGCCCGCCGTTACCGTCCGCCACGTCTCGCTACGGAACGGCGGCCCACTCCACAGGGCGCCATGGAATGGGTCGTCAATGATGTCGTAGACGTCGAAGGAGCGGTCGGAGTTCAGCGCACCGAGGCTCAGGCCGTGGAGGTAGAGGTCGGGCCGGTCATCCTCCGGGAGGTCGCTCCAGTACCCATAGACGCGATTGAACAGCGCCCGGGCGGTCTCCTGGCCGTACTCGCCTTCCACCATCAGCGACAACGGGCTGGGGAGATAGGAATACTGTGCAGTCACCGTCGCCACATCGCCGCGGAGGATGTACTCCACCGGGTTCTGCGCCGCATTGTCGACCCAGCCGCGCCCGGTCGGCGTGGCCAGCAGCAGCACCGAGCGTTCAAAGGCGTCGACACGCAGGAGCTCCTGCAGCGCCAGATCAGCGTGCTCCTCCGGGGTATCGGCCGCATTGAGACCCACGTACACCCGGATCGGATCCGGCGCCCGTTCACCAAGAAAGTCACCGATCTCGTCGCCCGTCGGCCCCGAGGTGACAAAGCGCCGCCCCCGCCCGCCGAGTTCCTCCCAGGTGATCAGGGACTCTGGCCCGCCGGTGCTGACCGGGTCATCGGGCCGCGCCACGTCATCCTGCATCAACACGTCCAGCTGTTGATAGGAGTTGTCCGCGGCCCGCAACCCCAGGGTGAAGATCACGCCGTCCACCACCGACCAGAACAACGCCAGTGCGGCAAACACGCCGACCACGTGAGACACGCGCCGGGGCACGTAGCGCTCGAGGCGCCGGGACAGGATCTGGAACGTCCACAGAAACAGCCGGGCCAGCAGCACCAGCACGACGAACACCAGCATGGCAATAGCGGCAACGGTAAGCGGCTGCACACCACCGGCAGGCTCCGTTTCCATGAGTGCGCGCACGGTGTTTTGCCACTCGGAGGCCTGCCACAGAAAGCCGATGGCGAAGAGCATGCAGACCACCGCGGCGCCGATCCGCGCCAGGCGATCGAGGCGAACGCTGGGGACCGGCAGTTCCAGATAGTTCCACAGCCAGCGGGCCATGACACCCAGGGTGTAACCGGCAGTGAACGACACGCCGGAGATCACGCCCTGAATGACGGAGGGCCGCGGAATGAGGCTGGGGGTGAGCGAGAAAGCGAAGAACAGCGTTCCGAGTAGCAGTCCTGTCGTGCAGAACTGGCGCAACCACCGCCAAACCCACTGCATGCCGTGCAACTCCCGTTGAACCGAACGGGCCCGAGTCTACTAGGATTCGCCTCGATCGTCCCAGGTGCCCGAACGCGCGGCAGTGTCCGCCGACAGGCTCGGGTGGTCCGCCACCGGGGAATCCAGGTGATAGCCCTGCACGAGATCCACGCCGATGGAGCGCAACATCTGCAGGGTGTCCTCGTTCTCCACGAACTCGGCCACCGTCCGTTTTCCCAGCCCCTGGGACACATCGATCATGGCACGCACGAACGCCTGATTGTCCGGATTGTTGGGCAGATCCTGCACGAACATGCCGTCGATCTTGAGCACACGAACCGCCAAATACTTGAGGTAGGCGAACGTGGAGAAACCCGACCCGAAGTCATCAAGGCACACGGCGCAGCCGGTCTGGTGCATCTGCTCGATGAAACGCTGGGCATTCTGCATCTCCGCGACCGCCGCCGTTTCCGTGATCTCGATGATGAGCCGCCCGGGGTCGACGCCGTGCTGCTCGAGCGACTCCCTGATGAAGTGCGGCAGGCCGGGTTCGTCGATGCTTCGCCCGGAGACGTTCACCGCCAACGCTGGCACCGAGGGGTGCCGCTGCAGCGTTTCGATCCCGCAACGCAGCACCCAGCGATCAATCTCCATGATCTGACCGGTTTTCTCGGCCAGCGGAATGAACTGCCCCGGCATCAGCAGATCCCCGTGCGGGGATTCGTTCTGCATTCGCACCAGCGCTTCCAGGTGGCTCAGGGTCCGGTCTGCGGCATGATAGACCCCCTGGAAGTGCAGCTCGAATCGCCCGTGGTCCAGCGCCTGAGCGATTCGCTGGCTCCACGACATGCGCTCCAGCATGGCCTCGGTATCACTGCGCTCCGGGTCGTAGACCGCCCAGGTGTTCTTGCCCTGATTCTTGGCCTGGTACATGGCAGCGTCCGCGTGCGCCACCAGATCGTCGGCCTCGGTGCCATGAGCCGGAAAGAGCGCAATACCCAAGCTGGCCGTAAGCCGCAGGTTACTGCCCCGAAAACGCAGCGGGATGGCGGTAATGGCATGCAGGATCCGCTTTGCCAGATGGGTTGGTTCATCGTCGCTTGAGATCTCGGCGAGAATGGCGAACTCGTCGCCACCGAGCCGCGCAAACACCTCGCCACCGCGCACCAGACTGGACACCTCCCCCGCCGCACGCACCAGCACGGTGTCGCCGGCGCGGTAGCCGAAGTTGTCATTGATGTGCTTGAAGTCATCCAGGTCGAAGTACATCAGTGCGAACCTGGATTCGAGGCGCCGCGCCGTCTTCAGCATGCGATCCAGATGTTCCTGGAAGCGGTGGCGATTGTGGAGTCCGGTGAGCGGGTCGTGCTCTGCCAGGTAAACGAGCTGCTGGGCGGTCTGGCGCTCGTGCGTCACGTCTTCGTAGATCCACAGCCGCCCGATCAGCCGACCTTCTGTATCCGACACCGGATAAGAGACCTGGGTGAGAATCCGGCCGTCGTAGAGATCCAGCTCGAAGCGCTCGCTGATTTCGTGGGTGTCCAGCACCTGCAGCACGTGCTTGGAGGCGTGATCGGGCCGTGAGAATCGGTGCGTGGAGTGCTCCAGCACCTCCGTGGTGGGCCGCCCGACGAGATTCAGCTCCACATCGATGGACCAGATCCGCTTGAACGCGGGATTCACGTACTCCACCAGTCCTGCCCGGTCCTCGAACAGAATGCCGATACTCATCCCCGATAGCAGGGCAGCCATCCGCCCCTGCTCCCGCTGCGCGACCTGCCGCAGCTGCGTCTGTTGCCGCTCGGACTGTCGCAACTCCTCCATCATCCGGTGCTGCCCGGTCACGTCCTGCACGGTGCCGGAGAAGCGGTCGGGCAACCCGGATCCATTGCTCATCAAGCGGTAGGTCGGCGCCAGATAACGTACCGAGCCCACCTCGGGGCTGGTTCGGAACACCTCGCCGACGGGGTACCCCTCCGCCGGCATGGAGGTCCAGACGTGGCGCACGGCGTCGCGGTCCTCATGATGGACATGCTCGAGGAATCGCTCCAGCGAGGGAACGCGCGCATGCTCTTCAAACCCCATGAGACGGTACATCTCCTGCGACCAGTAGGTGCCGCCGGTGCGCAGATCCACCTCCCAGTGACCGAGGCGCGCGTGCTGTTCCGCCTGCTCGAGGCGATCGTTGGCCTCCTTGAGGATGCGCTCCGCCTCCAGGCGCTCGGAGATGTCGTGGGCGATGGCGACGAAACGGGCGTCGCCATCGCCGGGGGCGACACACTGCAGAAACACCTCCACCGGCACCCGGCCACCATCACGGGTCAGGTGCTCCGTCTCGAACCGGATCACCTCTTTGTCTCCCGACAGCAGGGGCTCAACCAGCTCGCTGAGGTAGCGGGACTCCGGATAGTGCATGGTCAGTTCATAAGGGTGCCGGGCCAGCAATTCGTCACGGGAATACCCGGTCTGCCGCTGCGCACCCTCGTTCACGTAGGTAAACCGCAACGACTCGGCCTCGAAGATGAAAACGGCGTCCAGCGTCCGGTCCAGCGTCGCCCGGAACCGCTCAAGCCGCGTCCGGGCCACGCGCAGGGGCGTCACGTCGATGGTATGGCCTTCCAGGAAACGCAGCTCTCCCTTGTCGTCGAAAACACCCCGACCGCGGTCGTAGAACCAGCGGCCTTTGCCGGCTCCCAGCACGCAACGGTATTCAACGCCAAACTCCCGACGCTCGGCTATCGCCTCCTGGACCGAACGCCACACTAGGTCCTTGTCATCGGGGTGCACCAGATCATCAAGAACGACGTCCTTGCCGTCGAGGAAGTCCGCGGCATCGTAGCCGGTCATCTCCTTGATATTCCCAGCGAGGTAGGAGACAGGCCACTCCGGTTTGTTATCACAGCGGTAAATGAAACCACTGATGGTGCCAAGCAGACGGTTATGGTCCTCGCTGCTCTCGGCACTGACCCGGCGCACGAGTCCGACCAGAGCGATCGCCATTGTCACCGTCGCCAGGGCACGGCTCAGGCGGATGGGGACACCAGTCTGGGCCAGGAAACCGTCCTGCGTCGGCAACCACTCGGGAAGACCCGGCACGGGGGTGCTCAGGACCGGGATCATGAGGCCGTAGCCGGCCATGGCCACGGCCGCGAGACGCAGCCACGATCTATGGGGCGTGACGGCGGCATGGACGGGCCGCACCGCGCTCGCGGCCCAGAGCGCCCAGGCGGCCAACAATGCGGCAGGTAGCCCGAGGCCGATTCTGGACGCGGCGAACAGTGCGTCGGGAGTCGTACCCGCCATCAGGACCACCGCCAGCACCACCAGCGTCAGCGGCGGGTAAACGGTGGGTGAAGGTAGCCGTACGCGGTTCGGCAGATGATTGAGCGTACGGCGGCCGAACTCCAGCAGCGCCAGGTACGACGTCGGCAGGACGACGGCATTGACCGCCAGCAGCCAGGCCGCCGGTTCTCGGGCGATCTCCCACCCGATGAACACCGCGAGCCCGTGCAACAGCGCGAAGGCCGCCAGCAGCCAAAGGGTCCGCGCCAGGTGGAGTGCGCCTCCACGCCTGGGAAGAATCAACGCCACGACGCCAAGGGCGATGAACGCAAGCCCCTGCAACTGGTAGATCAAACCAGTGTGGGTTTCCAGCAACTCAGTCAATCACGCCACCCAATCACTCAGTGCCCGATGCGTCTCCGGCGAAGCGCCGAGGACACCGGCTCAGCCGGCCGGCTTGTTTTCGTTATCCCCTTTGGGTTGCACGAGGATATGGGATCCTTGGCTCGAGCGCGAATCCGGCGTGCCTGCTCACAGGCGCAATTCAGCCAGCATGGGCTCCAGGAACACGCCGAGGACAAAGGCCACCACCGCGGCACCACCGCCCATGAGCAGCGTCTCGACGCCCGCCCTTAAGCGCGGCGTATCAAGCACCCGCCCCTTGACCCAACCGATCGCGAAAAGCGCCACGCCCGCCACCGCGCCACTCGCGAGAAAATACGCCTGCCCCTGCATCAGCGGTATCAGAAACGGCAGCAACGGAGCGGCACCCACGAGCAGGAACATGGCAAAGGTGGCGGCTCCGGCCTTCAACGGTGACGGGCCCTGCAGAGCCATGCCGTGCTCTTCCTGAATCATGGTGTCGATCCAGAGGCGATCATCCGCCGTCAAGGTCTCCACGATCCGCTCAAGGGTGTCTCCGTCGAACCCCTTGCTTCGAAATATCTGCCGGATCTCCTCCCGCTCTCCCCGGGGATCGAGCCGTATGTGCCGATCTTCCTGTTCCCGCAGTCGCGCCCGCGCATCGTGGTCGCTCTTCACCGCCTGATAGTTGCTCACAGCCATGCTGAAACCATCAGCGACCAGGCTGGAGAGACCGAGCACGAAGGCAACCACCCCGGGAAGCCCGGCGCCGGCGACACTCGCGACCACCGCAATGGTGGTCACGCAGCCGTCGATACCGCCGAGAATCGAGTCGCGCAGGTAGCTCGGCGCAGGCGATACTGCCAGACGACGTCGGATCGCGTCCGGGTCGTGGCTGTGCTCAAGCTCCCTGCTCATGCCTCACCTCTGCCGTCTCGGCCACATCCCGGTCACGCAAAGGAGGTATGGCCTCCGGCACGTCCAGGGTGACGAAGTGGCTGACGCCGCCAACCACTGCGATGCGCGCGCCACCGGCTTCGGCACTGCGGCGCATGGCGGCCGGATCCAGAATGCGATCATGCTCCGGCACCAGTACGAGGCGGTCCGGCAGGTGGCGCAGATCGTCGATCGGCCGTTCGCGCACCCACCTGGCTATATCGGCGAGATTCCGGCGCATGATCACCGCCCGGCGGGGGTTGAACGGCAACGACCGGATCAGGTGCCGTTTCCGGGCGTCAGACAGATCCCCCCAAAGCCGTTCGTTGCGCGGATTGACCGGTTGCAGGCGCCACAACGGCAGCAACAGCGGCAGGAGCAGCAGAACGACGCCGGGGAGTTCCCGGGGCTGGCGCGCCCGGGGCAACACCGGCGCCTCCAGCACGGCTTCCGCACCGGCAAACAGATCCGGCCGGCGCCGCGCCGCCTCCACCAGGACCGCGCCACCGCGGGAGTGCCCGTGAACCCGCACCAGGGGAGCCCGGGCCAGATGTTCTGCCGCCTGGATCACCACCTCGGCTTCGTAACCGATAGTGCCCAGTGGCGATTCCGGCGCCCTCGACCACGGCGGCGCTCCACGGTCGGTCGCCGATAGGGCCGGGTGATAATCGCCGTTGCCGACCAGAATCAGCTCCAGTTGCGGATCTTTGTAGAGAGCCGTGAAATACGCGGGACTCTCGCAGAATCCGTGCACGGCGATCACGGCCCGGTCAGCGTCCGGCGCGCCGCGTCGATACACTCTCGCCGCACCGATCGCAAAGCTCTGGCCGTCAAACGGTTCGACCGCGGGTGCGGACCCGGCACGCCGGTCCAGCCAGAACCACAGAGCCACGACCAGCGCAACGATGATCAGGAGCACCCAGGTCATCCACAACCTCCCTGCAGGCATGAGCGCGATTGCTGTTCCGGGGATAGTAACCCGACTTACCAACCTTCTCAGAAGTGTTGTCAGGTATCATGGTGATCCACCCGAACGGAGGACCCATGGCGAAGCTCCTGCTCAACCTGCGCAACGTCCCCGAGGACGAGGCCGACGACGTGCGCGCCATGCTGCGTGAGCATGCAATGGACTTCTACGAGACACCGCCGAACCGGTGGGGCCTATCCATGGGCGCCATCTGGCTGCGGGATAACGATGATTATCCGCGCGCCAAGGCATTGCTGGACAACTATCAGCAAGAGCGCGCCCGGCAGGCGCGGGCGGATTACGAACAGCAACGGCGGGAAGGCACCCAGGAGACGTTCACGACCCTGTTCCTGCGGGACCCGGTCAAGCACGTGCTCTATCTGTGCATCGTGCTTGCGATTCTGTACTTCTCGATCACACCGTTCCTTGGGCTTATCGGCTGAGTCGCGGGCAAAAAAAACCGCCACCCTCCGGGAGAGGATGGCGGTCATTGTGGAGCGGAAGCCGGTTACTTGGCCTTGCTCACCGCGGCGGACGCGCTCGTGGCGCTGTCCTGGGCCACCTTCTGCGCCTTCTCCACGAAGGCCTGGTTCAGGGAAACCACCTTTTCGGCGTCACCCTTCACGCGCTCACCCAGTTCCTGAGCAACCTTCTGCTGGTTCTCGACATAGGCGCGTACGTCGGACGGATCCTTCACGTCCAGCGCCGTGCGGACCTGCTTGAACGCGGTGTCGGCGTAGGCTTTGGCCGCATCGGACTGCACCTTGGCGATCTGCTCGAAGTGATCCAGAACCAGGCTCGCGTAGGTGCGCACCGGGGCGCCGACCACACTGTCGAACTGCTTCTGTACCTGGGCAACAGTTTCATTACTCATAGCAACGTCTCCTTTTCATGGGGCAAAGGCAACGTGCCTTTGTTGCGGTGCAATATAGCAAAGCTTATGACGCGCCGCAACATTTCTCCGGTATATTTTCTCGCTGGCCGAACCCGGGTCCTCAGGACCAGTCCGACAGCTTGCCCATGTCATTCCGCGGCAGTACGTCGCCGAACGTCACGGCAGCCGGCCGCTCCGGCGCCGTAAGCTGCGCATGCAGCCAGGCGGCAATCCGCTCGCGGGTCGCCTCGTCATCGGTACGGGGCACTACGAATGCCTTGAGACGCTGGCCATGCGCAGTCTGGCGTGTTCGCACGGCACAGGCCTCGATGTCCGGGCACTGCTGCATGCGCTCGCGCACCGCCGACGGAACCACATTGACGCCGGCAATCTGGACGGCTTTATCTCGTCGACCGGAGGGCCGGAGACGTGCGTCGCCCTCCCAGATCACATGGTCGGGAAGATCCACAGGGAACCCGTCCGGGCGTACCAGGGCTGCGTTCCCGTGGGGCCGCCAGTGACCGAACAGATGAAACGGCTCCCCGGGCGCGTCCCGCCACCCGATTCCGCCCGTCTCGGACGAGCCGTAAATCTCGAGCAACCGGGTGAGGCCCGCGCCGGCAAGTGTGGGCCACAGGTGCTCCGGACAGGGCGCCGTTGACGTCACACCGACAACGCCTCGCGGGAACGGTCCGAGGCTCGCAGCCAGGTACTCCCAGCGCTCGGGGAACGCGACCACCAGATCGCCCGCCTGCAAGCCACCGTGAACGGCTGCGTCTGCTTCCGGGCCTGAGAGCAGAGGCACCTGCAACCGGGACGCCAGCAAGGGCCCCCAGATGCAGCCGTAAATGTGGCGACAGGGTACGAGCAGGAGGATCCGGCCCGTACCGTTGATCAGGGACGCCAGGTGATCAAGCTCTGAGTCGAGGTGCGCCCATGACTGGAACCGCGTCGACGGCGCCCCCGTCGTCCCCCCGCTGCGGAAGGCAATACCATCTGCGCCCTGACGCATCGTCTCCAGAACCACCTGCGCCCATTCGCCAATCGTCCGGTACCGGAGCAGATAATCTTCTGTGCCTACCGCGTGGAGGCGGAAGAAGGCGTTCACCGCCTGCGCCGCGGCCATGAACTCCAGCGAGTCCATGCGCAGCGGGGCGTCGTTCATGGGGGCATCGGGCGACAGCAGGCCCTGCATGGAGCGGACGTCTTCGCCGCGCTGATCGGCGAGCTCGCAGGCAATCAGCTCGCCGATCAGCGCCTCACACCCGGATCGGGTAAGAGGCGCTCCGGTACATTCACGCGGTGAGACCATTACAGCCGCTTCACGAAGATCCAGTAGCTGTTGCCCACCAGCGCCTTCTTCATGTGAACCTTCACCTTGGTGGGCTTCATCTGGTAGTCGAACGTGTACTCAAACATGGTGTTGAGGTCACCCGCCTGAACCCCTTTCTTGAACCGGCCGTGGAATTCGTCACTGTCCGTGCAGGGCGCCACGTCGGTGAAGAAGTTCTTACCGATCACATCATCGGGCTGACGCCCGGTGATCTCCCCTTCCGCCTTGTTGTAGCTGAGAATCTTGCCGGACGGATCCAGCTGGATAGCCCCGAAGGCCAGCCCGTCCAGGTCTCCATCAGACATTTTGGCAAGGGTGTTCTCGATATCATCCGAACCGAATCCAACAACTTCCATGCAACCTCCTGAGTCGCGTCGCCCGGCCAATAACCGGCTTGATGTGAAACAACACCCACTGTTGTACAGATATATACAACATTTGTACAACTACTGATAAGCGATATGAGACGGCCGTCACAAACCAGCTCGGCGCGGCATCACCCTGACCCAGTCCCCGGGAACGAAAAGAGCCGACCACGTCACCGTGGCCGGCTCTCGGAGCACTTCCTGTTGTGTGGACGCGCCGCTTACTGCATGCCCGGGCTACCGCCGCTGGGAGCCGGGTCATCCGTCTCCGCCCCGGGCGTGTCCTGCGGTGTCTGATCCTGCGGCGCTTCCTGCCCCGGAGTCGTCTGCGGCTGCCGAGCCTCTTCGGCACCGGGTTGCTGCTGTTCCCCACCCGGCCGCTGCTGGCCTGCGCCGGGCTGCTGCTCGCCAGGCTGTGGCTGTTGACCGGCCTCACCCTGCTGACCGGCACCAGGCTGCACGTCCTGCTGGCCGGGAGCACCACCAACTCCACCCGGGGCACCTTGACCTTGCCCGCCGGGCTGCGTGCCTGGCTGCTCGCCAGCCCCTGCACCCGGCTGTCCGGGAGCCTGACCACCCTGGGCTCCGGCGCCAACACCAGGCTGACCGGCGGCTCCGCCTTGCCCTTGCTGACCCGGCGCCGCACCCGGCATGCCACCGGGCTGTCCACCGTCGCCAAGGCCGCCACCGGGCGCCTCAGAGGGACGGGACTGGTGCGGGTCTTCACCCGCCTGCTGTTCCTGCCGGATCCGCTCCCGGACCGGCGGACCGGGATCGGCCTCGCCCTGTTGATCCGGTCCGGCACCCGCACCAGGCTGCCCGCCCTGCATTCCCGACTGACCCGCCGCCCCGGCACCAGGCGTCCTGTCCGCGGCGGAGCCGGCGCCGGGCTGCATGGCCATGGCGGCGGCGGGCAGGCCAATCAACGCAACCAGAGTCACGGCTCGTACTGCCGAACGCATAACCTTCTCCCAACTGATCGTGGCACGCTCTCCGCGTGCGGGCACCAATGATTCCCACATCCTAACGTGCGACACCGCAACACCGACAACCGTTCCCGACCGACGTCACCCGACCGCAACACTGCGGCTCCAGGGCTACGAGTGCCGGTCCTGATCGCGCCGCTCGAATTCGCCTTCGATCGCATCCTGCCCGGAGGGCGGACGCCGCCTTGCCTGGCCATCGATCGGGCCGTACTGAACGTGCACCCGCCGCATCAGCGCGTGTACCACCAGGCGCCGGGTAAAGGGGATCAGGCAGGCGAACCCGATCAGGTCGGTGGCAAACCCAGGGGTCAGAAGCATGACACCACCGACTGCCAGGGCCATGCCTTCGAACATCTCGACCGCCGGAACCGTGCCGCGATCCATGTTGGTCCGGGCGCGCCGAAGTGTTTCCATCCCCTGCTGGCGCAGCAGCAGCCCCCCGATCACGGCAGTGAGCACGCACAGACCAATGGTCGAGAGCGCACCGACAACCTTACCCACTTCAATAAGGATGAAGATCTCGACCAGGGGAACAATGATGAGTAACAGGAGTAACGCGGGCACGATCGACCTCGGCACGTTGTAACGGGTTTCACAGGGAGATGGCGGCGAGAGTCGCGGAATGCAATCCCGACACCAGTCAACCTGTCAGTGGCCGGGCAAAGCTGAGCTCATTGCCGTCCGGATCCTGGATGTGGAAATAGCGCTCACCCCAGAACGCATCCGCCGGTTCCGCTTCCGGCTGCAGCCCGGCGTGCACGGCACGGCGGTACATGGCATCCACGTCGGAGACATGAATGATGGTACGCCCCCAGAGCGCCTCCGGTGGCCGCCCGGCCATCAGGTTCAGGTAGCCGGACCCGACATGAAAACTCGTGAACGTCGCGTCGGCACCGCCGTAGTGCATCTCGAACCCGAGCTTACGATAGAACGCGACCGCGGCGGCCATGTCGGCCGTGAACACGGTCACGGCGCTGATTGCCTCGAATTCCGGCTCCATTTCGCTCATGGACCCTCCGGCCGGCGCTGCATTGCTCAGTGAAGGCGGCCCGGCTCTTCCGTCAACCGGATCTGCCAGTCACCGCCGTGGGCGCGGGCGCACTCTTCTTCACTGTCGAACCCGACGTGCTGTCGCACGTCGCCGACACTCAACCCGGCCGCGTCCAGCGCCTCCGCCGTGAGATGGCTGAGATACGCATCATGTCCGGCGCGCAGCGCGGCCGCCAGGTTGGCGTTGGTGTCGAACACCCAGACCACCTGAATGCTGTGCTGCACGTCATTGTAGTCAAGAACGTGCGTCACCCACTGGAACCCGTCCAGTTCCTCCCGCGCCGCCTCGCAGGCGCGGCCCAGCATGGTTGCCAGTTGATCTTCCAGGTGCTTGCGATCCGATTGCTTCATGGTTTTTCAGACAGTCTCGTGAATCGTGATGGATTGCGCCGCGCAGAAGGCGCGGAAGGCGTCGACCTCGGCCACGGGAATGGTGATATCCATGCCAACCCCTTCACCATAGCGGATGGCGTCAACCTCGCCCCGATGCCCCTGCACCCAGTGGCGCATGGCCTGCTCCTGGGCAAAGTGCATTGCCACGGTGACGCCGCAGACCGGCTCGTGCAGCGTAACTGGCAACTCCGAAAGCACGGCCTCGGTGGCCTGGGCGTAGGCACGGGTCAGACCGCCCGCACCCAGTTTGATACCGCCGAAATAGCGGATAACCACCACCAGGACATCCCCCAGCCCCTTGTGCTGGATGACGTTGAGAATCGGTCGCCCGGCGGTCCCTCCCGGCTCGCCGTCGTCGTCGCTCGCCGCAGTGCTGGCCGATACCGGGTCGCCGATCAGATACGCCCAGCAATGGTGGCGGGCATCCGGGTGTTCGGCGCGCGCCTGCTCCACGTCTGCCAGCGCCGCTGCCCGGGTTTCGACCCGGCTGGCGCGCGCAATGAACCGGCTCCTGCGAACGGCGATCTCCCGTTCCAGCGATTGGGCGGGCACCGTGTAGCCGGAACTCATGGCCCGCGCCTCATGCCGCCCGGTGTCGCGACGGCAGAGCTGCGAGTACGCGCTCTGCCGCGCTCTCGGGATCCTGCTGCATGAAGCAGTGACCGCCCGGCATCCGCTCGACCGCAATCCCCGGCATCACGCCCGGTAGCCGCCGGGCGGCGTCGCTCACGAACGGATAGCTGTCGGCACCATGCAGCATGAGCACCGGCGCGCTCACCCGTCCCAGGGTACCCCACAACCTCCGTGGCGATGAGCCGAAGATCTCCGCCTCACGCTCGGGGCGACAGCGCAGCGTCACACCATCGGTATCGTCACGCAGGGCGTGGGTGACGTAGGACTGCAGGCAGCGGTCCTGCCAGCCGCGGAAAATCCCCCGCCCACGCAGGCCCTTGAACGCGCTGTCGCGATCGGGCCAGTGGTCACGGCGGCGCGCCGCCTGCCGCGCCATGGGCGTGCGCCGCGACAGCCCCAGCAGTTGCAGCAACGCCATGGACCGGAGCATGGCCGGAGGAAACAGAACCGGGTCCAGCAGTACGCCCTGGTCGAAGATATCGGCCCGTTGCCCCATCATCAGGGCGATCATGACACCACCAAAGCTGTGTCCCATGCCGACGACCGGAACGCCCTTCCACAGCGGCGCGAACTGCTGCCATGCGTCCAGGCAGATCTCCGCGGTCCGGTTCCAGCCACGGAAGGCGCCGCCGTGATCACTGTTGCCGTGCCCCTGGACGTCCGACAGGAACAGGTCGTAATCCCGGGCCAGGCGGCTCAGCATCGCCTCGTACACCAGGCCACACATCCCGTTCCCGTGGATGAAGTGGATGACAGGGCGGCCGCTGGGGGGCGAATGCCAGCCACGCACGGCGAAGCCGTCCCCCGTGTGGTGCTCCCACGGCACGAGCTGATCCCGCAGCGACGGTGATCCACTGCCGGTCATGCGTCAGCCTCCCCCGGCGCGGAGGCGAGCCCGTACTCCTCGACGCCGAACCGCTCCTCGTCGCGGCGCAGACCGAGCCAGACGGTGTCGTCGCACTCCTGCAGGACCTCTTCCACCGCGTCAGCGGGCAACCACAGCACCTGCGCTTCCACGCCGGCGGCGCGCTCCACGGTGGTCCGCCAGTCTGCATCGCGGCCGGGGTCACACCCGGGCGCGAACAGGGCGCCGACATCGCCTTCGCGCAGCCCGTTGCTCACCAGACAGAGGCCGTGGCCGACCTGCAGATGCAGCCCCGCGGGGATCGCGTCCAGCGCGATGTGCTCCAGCGGCGGCAAGGCACCGGAGGGTGGCTTTGGTGCCCCCGTGATGCGGTAACGGTTCTCGAGCATCTGATCCGGGGTGGGATGATGCCGATCGCTTGCCAGAGCGTGGTCGAGCAGCGCGCGCACATGCGCCTGTTCGAACGGCAGCCAGGTCCAGTCAGTGGTGGTCATGATGTGGTTCTGCATCTCGCCGGGGTTCGGATCGGGAGTCTAACAGGACACCCGACTCCAGTGGTCACTCCGGTTATGTTATATGATAACATTCCAGATTCTTTCATCACCTTCAGGGAGGACCCCCATGGAACGCCTGCCCGTTACCGTTTTGTCCGGCTTTCTGGGCGCCGGCAAGACGTCGCTGCTCAACCATGTGCTGCATGCGCCTCATGGCAAACGCATCGCCGTGATCGTCAACGACATGTCCGAGGTGAACATCGACGCCAGCCTGGTGCGCGGCGATCGGCCGCACCTGGAGCGCGCCGACGAAAAGCTGGTGGAGATGAGCAACGGCTGCATCTGCTGCACCCTGCGCGAGGATCTGCTGGTGGAGATCAACCGCCTTGCCGCCGAACAGCGATTCGACTACCTGCTGATCGAGTCCACGGGCATCTCGGAGCCGCTGCCAGTGGCGGAAACATTCACGTTCCGTGACGAGAACGGGCGCAGCCTCTCGGACATGGCCCGCCTGGACACCATGGTCACGGTGATCGATGCCGCCAATTTCCTGCGGGACTACGCGTCCCAGGATCAGCTGGGCGACCGCGGCGAACAGGCGGGCGATGACGATGAACGCACGGTGGTGGACCTGCTGGTCGACCAGGTGGAGTTCTGTGATGTGCTGGTCGTGAACAAGACCGACCGGGTCACCCGCAGCGAACGTGAGCGCCTCACCGGCATTCTCCGGAGTCTCAATCCGCGCGCCCGCATCGTGGACTGCCAGTACGGCCAGGTTGCCCTGGACGCCGTTCTCGACACGGGCCTGTTCGACTTCGAGCAGGCGGCGCGCGCCCCCGGCTGGCTAATGGAGCTGCGCGGCGAGCACACGCCGGAGACCGAGGAATACGGCATCAGCAGCTTCGTCTACCGCGCACGGCGCCCGTTTCATCCGCGTCGCTTCTGGGATCTGATCCATTCCGAATGGCCCGGAGTGATCCGCTCGAAGGGCCACTTCTGGCTGGCCTCGCGGCACGATCTGGTGGGCAACTGGTCCCAGGCCGGCCCGGCCGCCGAGCACGGTGCAGCCGGGGTTTGGTGGGCGGCAGCGCCGGAAGGCGCCTGGCCCGACGATCCGGAAGCCACCGCATTCATCCGCGAACGCTGGCAGGAACCCCATGGGGACCGCCAGCAGGAGCTGGTGCTGATCGGCATCGACATGGATCGCGACGCGCTGACGGCCCGGCTCGACGCCTGCCTGCTCACGGATTCGGAGCTGGCGGGCGGCCCGCAGGCCTGGCGGCGCATGGAGGACCCGTTCCCGGCCTGGGGCCTCACAGAGCCGGAACCCGCCTGAAGGCTGCGACTACCTGCCATCCGGGGACGACACCCCCGGAGTGGCAGGTTCCGGCCTGCTTCAGGGAGCGGACCGCCTCAATCCTCGTCGAGGTGGCCAAGATCCTGAAGGAACTCGCGCAGCATGGCCACGGCTTCCGCCGCCTCGTCACTCTCGGCGGCGACATTGTCCCAGTGGGCCTCGGAGGTCTCTACCAGACGCTCGTGGACATCATCCGGCAAGGGGTTCAGCTCCACCCCGTCCTCGGCAAGCACGCGCTGCTTGGTCATCTCCTCGTGATAGATGTACTCGTTGGTGCGCTCCCAGTAGTGCTCCTCCAGAGTATCCATGAGAATGGCATGGATGTCTTCGGGGAGCGCCTCTACGGCCTCCTCGTTAAATATGAACGTGTCGTCGCTGATGCTGAGCGGCGGCTCCACGTGATAGGGCGCGACCTCGTAGAGGCTCATGCTGTCGGCACCCTGGTACGCTCCCCAGTGTCCGCCATCCACTACACCGGTGGAGAGGGCCTGATAAAGCTCTTCGCCGGGCACGTACTGGGCCGCGGCTCCTGCCTCCGAGAGCACGGTCTCACTGAGCCCCGACGTGGCGATGCGCGCACCCTCGAAATCCTCCATGGACTCGATGGGCTCGCTGAGCACGATCTCCTGGGTGAGCATCTTGTCCGGGTGGTAGAAAACACCGTACTCGGACGCCTCCTCGCGGATCATCTCCTCGAATCCCAGGTGGCGATAGAAGTACACCGCTTCCCAAACCTCCTGGAATGAGAACGGCAGCCCAGCGGCAACGCTGGCCAGGGACAGGCGGTCCTGGAGGAAAAACGGCGACGTGGTCCCCATCTCGACGATGCCACGCTCGACGGCCGCCCAGATCTCGTCGGTGCCGAACAGCTGCCCGGCTTCGTAGAGTTCCAGTTCCAGCCGGCCGTCGGTGCGCTCGTAGAGCTGATCCCGCAGTTTCTCGAGACTGGCTTCGTAGGAGGTACTGGCACTGGGCCAGTGCGACTGAACACGCCAGGTGATGGTCTCGTCGTCGGCTGTCGCCCCGGCATGCGGCAACGCCAGGCCAAGGCCGATCATCACGCTCACGCTCCACTTTCCCATGGCTACTGTACTGCTCATGTTTCTCCTCCCCGGGGTTGCCCCCCCTGTTATGGCTCTTGCAGGCCGGCCCTGCGGGTTGACCTGCTTTCGACCGTAGAGATGGCCCATCGGAGGGGTCAATCATCAAACCCATGAAATCGTCTCATCGCCCACCATGCACGCAGTGCATGAATGTGTTCCGGCCGCTATTGCACGGATCCACACCAACCTATATCTTGGGCCCGTCTTCAAAAGAACCACCACATCGTGATGGTTCAGCGGGGAACACCGGTGAGAGTCCGGGGCTGTCGCGCAACGGTATGGCGGATGCATTCGCCGAGCCCGAATACCGCGGAAGACGTTTACGGGAGCCTCGCGCCAAGGTTCTCCGGCAACGGTGCACACCACCTCCGGATACCCGCGAAGGCTTCTCCAGCCGCGATGCCCGCCCGGCCACCCGGCGCGTCGGCATCACACAATCAGGGATGTTCGGAGGAGCCCGACATGCAGACGATTACACCCCATTACGCAACAGCCACCCCTGCGTTCGACGGACACCACGCACTGGTTCTGCGGACCCGTCTCGATCCACTGCTGCGCCGGGTTCTTCACGGGCTGGGCGCCCGTGTCGAGCCGCTGGAGTGGCGCGGATTCATCGGCCCGGCCGTGGACCGCATCGGCGGACCTGCGGCGCACAACGCACCGGACCACCTGGACGCGGACGGTGCGGAAGCACTGATCGAACTGCTGCAGCGCATGGAATCCCGTGGCGGCGCCCCGCGCTGGGTGCACCACATGCTGAACAGCTATCGCGCCGGGGCACTGCTGGAGCGCGACGGCACGCTGGAACTCGGGGATTCAACCACGCCGTCCTGGCTGCTGGGGGAGGTGCTGCGACTGCCAGGGCGCCAGCGCGTGGCGTGAACGGTCAGTCAACGGGGCGCGGCGCAATCCGCCCCGCCCCGGACGGATCAGACCGCGGGCGTGACCAGCACCTTGCCAGTCCGCTCACCGGAGGCGGCCTCGGCCACGGCCGCCTTGATGTCGGCGACGTCGAAGCGGGCGTGGACGCGGGCCGAAAGCTGCCCGGAGGCAATCATGCCGGCCAATTCCCCGTAGAGCCCCTGCTGCTGTTCGCGTGTGGCGTGCTGGAACCAGCGGGCAAGCCAGAAGCCCTTCACGCTCAGGTTGCGGAATACCAGGTGCCGCGGCGCCACCATGCAGGGATCGCCGCTCATCATGCCGTAATTGACCAGGGTTGCATCGTCGCTGAGGGCCGATGCCAGATGGTCCGTGGCCGATCCACCCACGGCGTCGATCCCCAATCGCACCGGGGCATGGCCGCTGGCCTCGGCAACACGCTCGGCCAGGTCCGGCCCATCCACCAGGACGATCTCGGCACCCTGCTCCTGCAATGGTGTCACCGCCGATGCGCGCCGCACCACGTTGACCGTCTTCAGGCCACGGAGCTTCGCCAGGGTAATCAGGTAGCCACCGACACCGGAGTTGGCGGCGTTCTGGATCAGCCACTCTCCCGGCTGCAAATCCACGAACTCACTCATGAGCAGTGACGCGGTGGGTGGATTGACGGTCATCATCGCCAGCTGTTCCGGGTCGGCGTCGTCGGGCAGCGGTACCAGCTTGCGGGCCGGTGCCAGCACGTGGGTTGCCCAAGAACCACAGCCGACCGGCAGCAGCACGGTCTGCCCCCTGCTGAAGCCGTCCACGCCCTCTCCGCACTGGACCACCCGCCCGACGCCCTCGTTGCCGCCCACCGCCGGCAGAGGTGGCAGCATGCCGTACTCGCCGGTGAGCGTGAGCACGTCGGACGGATTGATCGGCGCCGCGACCACCTCCATGAGCACTTCGCCGGCACCGGGGGTGGGGGTCTCCCGTTCCACCGCGTCGATGACGTCCTGGGGCACCGGACCGCGGTGTTCGTAGATCGCCTGCAGCATCACCATACTCCTTGCTCGTGTACATGGGCTGAATACGCCGGCGTATGGTACACCCCGGGCGCGCTTCCACGCTCCCGGGTTCGAACACGGATTCGAGCGCAGCCTATTTCAGAAACACGTACTGCCCAGGCGCGTCTTCCATGGGGACGATGCCCTGACCGGGCGCCCCGAGCTCCGGCGGTTTGCGCCGGTTGCCGGAACGCGCCCGCAGCCACTCCCGCCACTCGGGCCACCAGGACCCGTCCTGCACCGGCACCTGCTGCACGAATGCGTCGGCGTGCATGAGCAGCTCGTCCGGCTGATGGGTGTTGACCCGGTACCGGCGTCGCGGGTGCTGCGGCGGGCTCACGATCCCGGCGTTATGCCCGCCGTTGGTCAGCAGGAACGTCACCGGGCTCCGGGCCAACCGATTGATCTTGTAGACGGACGTCCACGGTGCCACGTGGTCCCGCTCAGTGCCCACCACGAAGAACGGTGCGCCCACGTCGGCCAGGTGGACGACTTCCCCGTCCACCTCGAACAGGCCGTCGGCGAACTCGTTATCCAGATACAACCGTTGCAAGTACTCGCTGTGCATCCCATAAGGCATGCGGGTGGCATCCGCATTCCAGGCCATGAGGTCATTCATGGGCATGCGCTCGCCGCGCAGATACTGATTTATGGACGCAGACCACACCAGGTCCTGTGAGCGCAGCAGCTGGAATGCACCGGTCATCTGTTTGCCGTCCAGATGACCGGTTTCCCACATGATGTCATCCAGGAAAGTGACCTGGCTGTCGTCGATGAAAAGCCCCAGCTCCCCCGGCTCCCGGAAGTCCGCCTGGGCGGCGAACAGGGTGAGCGTGGCCAGCCGCTCATCCCGCTGGCGGGCCATGGCCGCAGCGGCAATCATCAGCAGCGTGCCGCCCAGGCAATACCCCACGCCATGCACGCGCTGGCCAGGCACAACCGCACTGATGGCATCCAGCGCCGCCATCAAACCAAGTCGCCGGTAATCGTCAAAGCTGAGATCGCGGTCGGCGGCATCCGGGTTCTTCCAGGAGATGGCGAAGACCGTGTACCCCTCCTCCACCAGGTAGCGAATCAGCGAGTTCTCAGGGCTGAGGTCGAGAATGTAGTACTTCATGATCCACGCCGGCACCACCAGAATGGGCTCCGGATGGACAGTCTTCGTCCCAGGCTCGTACTGGATCAGTTCCATGAGCCGGTTCCGGTAAATCACTTTCCCGGGCGTCACGGCCACGTTATCGCCCGGCTGATACGTCTCCGCTCCTGCCGGTGGCGCACCGCTCAGTGCACGCTGGAAGTCCTCGCGCAGGTGCTCGGCCCCTCGCAGCAGATTCGCACCGCCCTCCTCCATCGTCTGCCGCAGCAGCTCCGGGTTGGAGAACAGGTAATTGCTTGGCGAGAACACGTCCAGGATCTGCCGGCCAACGAAATTGACCACCTCCTCGTGGTGGGGCGTGACACCGCGCACCCCGGTGGTGGCGTTGTGCCACCACTGCTGGGTGAGCAGAAACGACTGATGGATGATATTGAACGGCCACTGCTGCCATTCGGGCGCGTCGAAACGGTGATCATTTGGAAGGGGGTCGATGCAGGGCACCGCGCCGCCACGCTGGCTTTGGCTGGCGTAGAGCGCCAGCCGCGACGCCTTGCGCAGGACCTTGTCCACCAGCTGCGACTGCTTGCCCGGTGCACTGGCCAGGTGCAGTGCCCAGTCCAGGTAGGCCAGCTGCAAAGCGGCCGGCGAAAGCCCCATGGTGGCGCGGCCGATGGCCGCTCGCACCAGACGATCGATCGGGGGAGGCGCATCGGGCGGATTGATGTCCTGAGTCGGTACGGTACTTCTGGGCATGCTTCCTCCCGGCACGGGGCAACGGAGTGACGCCCTCCATTGAACACCCTCCCCGCTGCCAGTCAGTTGATCCGGATCAAGACCAACGCCTCGCGCGCGGCGCACAGTATGAACAGTCGCCCGGATTTTCACCGGCCGCATCATCGCACCCAGGAGGACCCGACATGACAGCCGCTGACATCATTGTCCCCGTGGAGAGGACGCCGCGCTCCCTCCGCGCCATCGCCCCCGCAAGAGCACTGGCGGCACAGACCGGCCGCGGTGTTCACCTGCTGACCGTGATTCCCACCGAGTCGTCCAGCGAGGACCGACGTCGCGAGCTTGCCCGGGAAGCGCAGGACCACGGCATCGAACCAAGCCGGATCTCCGTCATCAAGGCTGATCTGAACACGGTTCCCGTGGGTGCCGAGGACAGCGCCCTGTGGGGGGTCATTGCGGAGGCACCCGACGCCATGATCTGCATGGCCACCCACGCCCGCAGCGCCGTCGGGGACATGCTTCTGGGCAGTGTCGCCACCGAAATGCTCAACCGCGCCGAGCGACCCGTGGTACTAACCGGTCCCCGCCTGAGTGCCGACTGGGATGGCCCGATCAGGACGCTGGTGGTTTGCCTGGACGGCTCGCCTCTGTCGGAAGCAATCATCCCGTCGGCCGCGCAACTGGCAAGGGATACTGGCGCGGAGCTATTTCTGGTGCAGGCCCAGGAGCCGGAGGTGCAGGCATCTGCACTATCCGCCGACACCGTTGAATCGGGCTACGTCCAGCGCATCGCGCGTCAGATACACAAGGAATACGGGCTGCAGGCGAATTGGGACGTGTTGCACGGCACCAAGCCCGCCAGGGCGATCAGCGAATACGTGGCGGCCATGCCCGGCACCATGGTCTGCATGACCACACACGGCCGCACGGGAATGGGCAAACTGGCGTTCGGCAGCGTGGCCCGGGACGTGGTGCACGACGTCCATTGCCCGGTGCTTGCCTTCCGCCCGGCGGATACGGACTGAGAAACTGTGGCAGCGGCCGTCTTCGGACGGCCGCTCAGTGACTCGAGCCAGCGCGGTAATACCGGCCACCGATGAATCGGTTGAAGTACTGCCCCAGCGCCGGATGGTCGATCTGCCCCCCGAGCCGGTCCGGCTGCAGGTGCCTTTCGGCGACATAGGTACTGTGCAACGCACCGTCCACCAGTACGTGGTACCACGGCTGGTCTTTCGGCGGCCGGCTGCGCGCCATGGCCTCGTACCAGTCGTCCGTTCCCTCGAAAACGGGATCCACGTCAACGATCACGCCACGGTAGTCGAACCTCCGGTGGTGGACCACGTCGCCGACGGAGAATTTCGGCCTGACCTGCATCACTCCCTCCCCGCCGGGCGCCGGTTTTCCGGCGCGTCAGCTTGCAAACACGGTCTCTAAAGGGAACTATGGGGCCCATTGCGCGCAAACGCAAAGGCCGTCACAGAACCACGACCCGGAGGCCCCATGACCAGACAGGTGGAGTTCTTTTTCGATTTTGTCAGTACCGCCAGCTACCTGGCGTGGACGCAGTTGCCGCGCGTCACGCGCGATACCGGCGCGGAGATCGTCTGGCGCCCCATGCTGCTGGGTGCCGTCATCAAAGCCGCCGGCAACACGCCGCCGCCCGCCATCCCGGCCAAGGGCAAGTACCTGCGCCGGGATTTCGCGCGCTGGGCGCGTCGCTACGGTGTGGAGCTGAACTTCCCGTCACGGCACCCGGTGAATACGGTCACCACCATGCGCGGCGCCGTTGCTTACATCGATAGCCCGGTTTTCCCGGCCTACCTCAAGAGCGTGTTCGAAGGGTTCTGGATTCACGACCAGGATATCGAAGACCCGGAGGTCATTGCGCGACTGGTGGAGCAGGCCGGCATCGACCCGGAAGAGTTTCACGCAGCCATTGAGCGGCAGGACGTGAAGGACCGTCTGCGGGCCAATACGGATGAGGCGGTGGAGCGCGGCGCATTCGGTGCGCCAACCCTGTTCGTGGGCGACGAGATGTTCTTCGGCCAGGATCGCCTCGATTTCGTCATCGAGGCCCTGGGTCGAGCCTGACACATGAACCACCACGCGTTGCAGTGGATCTGGCGGGGCGGGGTCGTGCTACTCGCTCTGCTCGCCGTGTCCTCAACGGTCCATGGGGAATCGGACCCGATCGAAGTCCTTGAAGAGCGCGACGGCGGCGAAGTAATACAGGAGGACGACCGGGAGGCGTTCATCCAGTCCCTGGAGCAGGTGATCTCCACCCTCGAAGACGCCGAGCGGCGCGGGGCGCTGATCGAGGATCTCAGGGAGTTGCAGGGCGCCGCGGACGAGACCGCTGAGGCGGGTGCCGTGGACACCGATCAAGGCCTGTTCGGTGCCATCAGCCACACGCTCGACGAGGTGAGCGGACGCACCGACGAACACACTCCGGCGGAAACCTGGCAGGGGCATCTGGACGCCGCCCGCAGCGACATCGCCGAACTCCTGAGCGACCTGGACGCCAATGCCCTGATCGCCATTGCCGCGGACGCCGGCATCCTCCTCGGGGTCTGGCTCACCGTCCTGATCCTGACCATGGCGGCCGGCCGCCGCATCATGCGCCTGCAGCAGTGGCCGCTGCAGTTGCCGAACAATCCGCGTGGCTGGATGCTGGCCGTGTACTTTCTCCGTCAGGCGCTGCCCTGGGCCCTCGGCGCGCTTGTGCTACTCGCCGCCATTGAGCTCATCGCCATTTCGGGGGGGCACCTGATCGCGCTGCTCATCGCCTATATCAGCCTGTGCGGTCGCGCCTTCGCGCTGCTGTGCGAGTTGGTGATTGCCCTGTTCAACCGCGGCCATCGCCGTCCGGCAGTCGCCGTCATCCGCCGCCGCGGCCTGCGGCGGCTGTTTCTGATCGGGGCCCTCGCCGCGCTCGCAAATGCCACGGCCATTGACGGCGTCGACGACATCATCGGCGAGGACCTCGCACAGATCCTCTCGCTCGGGGGGAACGGCCTCGCGGCGCTGATCACCGGCTTCATCGTTCTGCAGTTCCGGCGGCCGGTACAGCACCTGATCTACAACCGCCCCTACCATCAGCGCCGGGAATCTGGCTCCACTGACGACATCCTGCGCCTGGTGAGCCGGCTGTGGCATATTCCCGCGCTGCTGCTGATCCTGCTGTCGCTGATCCCCGTGATCCTCGCCTCGGGTGCGCCCGAAGTGGCGCTCTCCCGCGGGCTGATCATGGCCAGCCTGCTGGTGATCACCATCGTGGTCTCGCGCCTGGTCACCCACCACAAGGAGCGCCGGCAGCGTCGCTATCGACGGATCTCCCAGTACTGGGAGCGGCTCGAGACGTTCGGCTACGCCCTCGCCCAGCTGGTTACCTGGACCGTGTTCGCGGAACTCTCGCTGTGGGTGTGGGGCGGGTCCCTGTTCGGGCTCGGCCAGGAGGGCATTGGCGAGCGGGTGGGTCAGGCCCTGCTCGCCGTGGGACTCACGGCACTGCTGGCCTGGCTCGCCTGGATCGTCACCGACACCGCCATCCAGCGCGCACTGACGTCCACCACGACGGCGCGCGGTCGCCGGGTGAACATCGCGCGCGTGCAGACCATCACCCCCATGATCCGCAATGTGGTCTTCACCGCCATCGTGATCATCGCCGGCATCGTCGGGCTGGCCAACCTGGGCGTGAACGTCACTCCGCTGCTCGCCGGTGCCGGCATCATCGGCATCGCCATCGGCTTCGGCGCGCAGACACTGGTGCAGGATCTCATCACGGGCCTGTTCATTCTGATCGAGGACTCTCTGGCCATCGACGACTTCGTCGATTTGGGCGGCCAGATGGGGACGGTGGAAGGGCTGAGCCTGCGCACGGTGCGCCTGCGGGATCTGGACGGCATACTGCACATCGTGCCGTTCAGCGAGATCAAGGCGATCCACAACATGTCCCGCCAGTTCGGGGTGGCTCTGATCCGCATTAACGTCCCCGCCTCCATGGGCGTGGACGACACCATCGCGCTGATCCATGAAGTGGACGAGGACATGCGCGAGAATTCCCCGATGAAGCAGTACGTGCGCGCGCCGCTGGAATTCCAGGGTGTGGAGCGTTTCGAGGACGGCGTTGCGGTCCTGCGCATGCGCATCCGCACCACGCCGGAGATGCAGTGGAACGTCTCCTGGGACTTCAATCTGCGGCTGAAGCAGCGCTTCGAGCAGGAGGGCATCGACCTGGCGCGGGGCCGTCTCAGCGTCTACATGGAAAACGGCGCCGACGGCACGCAGCGGGAGACCGAGACAACGCCGGAAGAGGACCAGAAGGATCAGCCGCACACCACGGCACGCGGTGCCGAGGAGGATCCGGACACCGGCGACACCAGTTCCGGCGGCGACCCGGCACCGGACCAAGCGTGACGGCCGGCCGTGGCGGCGACATCACCGCACCGGTCGGGACTCAGTCGTCCAGTTCACCGAAACTGATCTGATTGCGACCGCGATCCTTCGCCCTGTAGAGGGCGCGGTCCGCAGCGCGCACCAGGGCGGCCGTGGACAGCACGCTGTTGTCGCCGGCGTAGGCCACTACACCGATGGATGCCGTCACGTGGAACGTGCGGCCGTCCTCGCCGGTGTGCACCTCGTCTGCCAGCGCCGCGCGGAGGCGCTCGAAGACCGCCTCCGCCGCCTCCCTGTCCGCGCCGGGCAGCATCACCACGAACTCCTCGCCTCCGTAACGGGCCACGCAGTCGCCATCACGCAGGTGCCGGCTGAGCAGCCCGGCAATGTGCATGAGCACCGAATCGCCGACCGGGTGACCGTAACGGTCGTTGACCACCTTGAAGTAGTCCAGGTCGAGAAAACCGATCACCAGCGGCCAGCCATGCTCCCGCGCCCGGGCGAACTCCGCCTCCAGGCGCTCGTCCAGGTAGCGCCTGTTGTGGATGCCCGTGAGCGGGTCGCGGCTTGCGGTCTCCCGCCACAGGCGCGTATTACGCTCGAGCTCCGCGGAGCGGCGGTGCTGCTCACCGGCGCGGTCGAGCAACTGGAGACTGCGCATGGCCAGCACCTCTCGCGCCTGATCCACAACACCCGCCGCCCGGCGATGCGAGATGATCCGAGTCTCGAACAGGCGCTCCAGATCCGGAAATTCGGACGGCAACCGGTCCAGCAGTGCCTCCACCTCGCCACGGTCCAGCGCCAGCCATCGGCTGGCGCGGTCGGCCAGCATGGCCGCATTGGTATCGTGATCAATACCCAGAAACAGATCAGCCACGCGGCCCGCCACGGCCACGCAGTGAACATGGAACCGCTCGCTGTCTGCCACGTCGAGGTTGAGCGGGTCGTGGCTGCCGTGTGCCGCTAGAGCCAGATACTCCGGCAGACGCCAGTAGCGCATGAGCCATGCTCCGGCCTCGCCATGGTCGCAACCAAGCGTCTCCGCCTCGAGCTCCAGAAGGCGGTCATGTGCCGGCGGGACCGCCAGCAACCTGCCGTAGCGCTCCGGCAGCGCCGCCTCCAGAGCAAGAATACCGATATCCTGCAACAGCCCGGCGAGAAAGAGTTCCTCGAGATCACGCCGGCCCAGCATAGCGCCCAACTCCCGGGACGCCGCAGCGGACACCAGCGCCCGACGCCAGACATAGTCGATAGTGCTGGCGCTACCGGGCGCCTGGCGCAGTGAGTCGGCCAGGGAGAATGTCAGCGCCAGGGTCAGGGCACCGTTCAGGCCGATGACGGACACCGCCTGCTGCAGATTGCGGGAACGACGGCGCTGCCCGTACAGCGGCGAGTTGCTGACGCGCAGGATGCGGCTCGCCACCGCGGGATCGCGGGAGAGCAGCGCAGCGAGGCCGCTGGTGTTGACCTCCGATTCACGCCCCAGTTCGACGATGCGCATGGCAACATCGGACATGCTCGGCAAATTCGGGCAATACTGAAGCGCTTCCCTAATGTCAGCGTCCATTGGAAATCCTTTGATGATGGTGGATAGGCCATGACGACAAGCCGATCACATTCAACAGTGGGAAGCAGCGTTACAGTTCGGTAGTTTAACAGCCAAAGCAATGGGTTCCTCCCATCTGCTTCACACCATCAACACACGGCGATTCGAGGACAGTCGCTTCATGACACGATCGCGCTGGATTGCCGCCGTCTGGCGCCGCTTCACCCCAGGATGCCTGGCAATCCTGCTGACATGCATGCCGGTGGCGCAGGCCACAGAGACCCTGTCCGGCCCCGTCCGCGCCCTCATGGATGCTCACGGAATTCCGGATCAGGCCGTGAGCATCTGGGTCCAGGGCGTCGACGAGGCCGACCCGCGCCTGGCGTTCAACGCCGATCTGCCCCAGAACCCGGCCTCGGTGATGAAGCTCTATACCACCTACGCCGCCCTGGAGGCGCTCGGCCCCGCACACACCTGGACCACCGAGATTCATGCCGACGGCCCGGTGCACGACGGCGTCCTTGAGGGCGACCTGTGGATCCGCGGCTCCGGCGATCCGTACCTGGTGGCCAGGGACCTTTGGCGTTTGCTGGGGGACATGCGCGGCCGGGGAATCCAGCGCATCACGGGCGATCTGGTTCTGGACACCACGGTTTTCGCCCATTCGGAGACCGACCCCGGGGCCTTCGACGAGCGTCCCTTCCGTGCATATAACCAGCAGCCCCACCCACTGCTGATCAACTTCAACGTGCTGGATTTCGAGCTGCAACCCAGCCTGGACGGCCGGGATATTCAGGTCAGCACCTACCCGCCCATGGCCAACCTGCCGGTGGAGAGCCGGGTGTCCGCCTCCGCCGGCCCCTGCTTCAGTGGTGCCCATAGCCGGGTTGCCTACGACATCGCCCAGGAGCCGAATGGACAGGCCGTCATTCTCGAGGGCAACTACCCGGTCGCCTGCGGCAGGCAACGTCTCACACGGTCAGCAATGACTCCGGAGTACTACGTCTACGGACTCTTCCGTGCGCTCTGGAAACAGTGGGAAGGCGAGTTCGAGGGCGGCCTGCGCAGCGGCGAATGGAGCCGCGCGGATGCCACGCCGGTCGCCGTGCGGGAGTCGCGACCGCTCGCGGAAGTGGTTCAGCTGGTCAACAAGTACAGCAACAACGTCATGGCCCGGCACCTGGCACTGACCCTTGCGGTTGAGCACGCGGCGTTTCCGGCCACGGACAGTGGCAGCCACGAGGCGGTGTCCTATGCCCTGGCACGCGCCGGTGTCGACACCTCGCGCCTGATCATGGACAACGCCGCCGGTCTGTCGCGCAACAACCGGGTCACGGCGCGGCAGGTAGCGGCACTGCTACGCCAGGCGCGCACCAGCCTGGTCATGCCCGAGTTCATGAGTTCACTGGCGGTGGCGGGCTCGGACGGCACGCTACGGACCCGTTTCGGTGACTCGCCCATGGCCGGGCGCGTGCGCATGAAAACCGGCAGCATCGACCACGTCTCCGCGATCGCCGGCTACATGCGCTCCGCCCGGGACGAGGACCTGCTTGTGGTGGTGCTGGTCAACGCCGAGGACGCCCATCGGGGCGCCGGACGGGCCCTGCAGGACGCGGTGCTGCAATGGGCCTTCCACAGCGTTCCGTACTGACCCGGTCGGAAGTCCGTCAGCCAATGACCCGGTGCACCGGGACGCGCTACCATGCCCACCGGCAGGGACCTGCGGGGTCGCCGGTCCGGCGGCCGCAAACGGATGACCGCAGACACAACCGCAAACCAGCAAGGGGCTGTTCATGGAAACCGTCATCACTCTCCTGATCGTGCTCGCCGTTCTGATCGTGCCCGGCGTCCTGCTCTACAACCGCCTGGTCCGCAAACGGAACGCCTTCAAGAACGCCTTCGCCCAGATCGACGTGCAGCTCAAGCGCCGCCACGACCTGATCCCCAACCTGGTGGAGACGGTTCAGGGCTACATGGCCCACGAGCGCGAGACACTCACGGCGGTCATCGAGGCGCGCAATAACGCCGAGCAGGTGCGCCAGCAGACTTCCGGCGCGGCCGGTGATCCGGCCTCCATGGAACAGCTTGGCAAGGCCGAAGGCTCGCTTGGCGGCGTCCTGGGGCGGTTGTTTGCCCTCTCCGAAGCGTATCCCGACCTCAAGGCCAACGAGAATTTCCGCAGCCTGCAGGAGGAGCTCACCTCCACGGAGAACCGCGTGGCCTATGCCCGACAGGCCTACAACGACGCGGCCATGCGCTACAACAACGTGGTGGAGACGGTGCCGTCGAACATCATCGCCGGCATGTTCAACTTCGCCCGCGCCGGCATGCTGGAGTTCGAGGACCGTGAGGCCATGCAGGAGCCGCCGAAGGTGCAGTTCTCTTGAGCAGCAACGGCTTCTTCAACTTCGCCGAGGCGCAGGCGCAGGCCCGCCGGCGCACCATGGTGCTGGTGGCGCTGTTCCTGCTGCTGACGGTGACCATTGCCGCCGCCGTGGGCGCTCTGGGTGGCCTGCTGCTTGGGGGCGCCGACGATCAGCTCGTCCAGCAACAGCACGCCACCGGACCGGAAGCGAGTGACCGTTCGCTGCTTGAGCGCTTCGACCCGGCGACGGCCGTGGTGGTGGGCCTCGGCGTCATGGGCATCATCCTGATCACCGCTGCGGTGCGCGGCGCCCTCCTCGGCGGTGACGGTGCCCGGGTGGCCCAGTCCATGGGCGGCACGGAGATCACGCACGACACCACCAACCCTGCCAAGCGGCAGCTCTACAACGTGGTGGAGGAAATGGCCATTGCCGCCAATCTGCCCATGCCGCGGGTGTTCGTCATCAAGCACGAACAGGGCATCAACGCGTTCGCCGCCGGCAATTCGCCGGAGACCGCCGCCATCGGCATGACCCACGGTGCACTTGCCACCCTGAACCGGCAGGAGCTCAAAGGCGTGGTCGCCCACGAGTTCGCCCATATCGCCAACGGCGACATGCGGCTCAACCTCCGGGTGATGGCCATGATTTTCGGGCTGGTGGCGCTGTCCGTGGCCGGGCGCATGGCCATGCGCACCGTCTTCATCGGTGGCGGCCGCCGCGACCAGCGCGTGGTCATGGCCGCCATGGCCATCGGCGTGGCCCTGCTCGTGCTGGGCGCCCTGGGCGTGCTGGCCGGCCGCCTGCTCCAAGCGGCCATCTCTCGGCGCCGGGAATACCTCGCCGACGCCACCGCGGTGGAGTTCACCCGTGAGCCCGAGGGGCTGGCCAACGCGCTGAAGAAAATCGGCGCACTGCAGGAGGCGGAGCACCTGAACAACGCCCACGGCGAGGAAGTGCGCCACATGCTGTTCGCCGAGGCGGTGTCACGCCGCTCGCCGGGCCTGATGGCCACCCACCCGCCGCTGGTGGAGCGTATCCGCGCCCTGGACCCGGCATTCAATCCGGACGATGACCCGGTGTGGCGCAAACCGCAGAAAGAGATGATGCGGGAGCGGCGTCGGGAGCTGCGCGGCGACACGGCCTGACACCGTTCAGGCGGTGCGGCGCAGGAGTTCCATGACGGCCCATTCCAGATCCCGCAGGGTACGGCAGCGCAGGGCCTCAGTGCATCGCCGAGCGTAGGCTGGCATCTCGGAATCGCCGGTGCCCCAGCTCCGCTCCGGCTCCGGGTTGAGCCAGATCAGCTCTCTGGCGCGCCCGGCAATGCGCTCCAGTGCGGGCAACCCCGGATCCCCGTAGTTATTACGCCCGTCGCCGAGTATCACGACGGTGGTCTGCCGCTGGATGAGCCGGTCGGTCACGGCGTCGAAGCGGGCCAGCGTACCGCCGTAGTCCGTGGAGCCATTGCCGTACCGCGCCAGGGCTTCGTCCATGGCCTGAGCCGGGTGATGCCGCTGGAAGAGCGCGGTCACGTCCACCGGTTCACTGGCGAACACGAATGAATGCACCTCCGGCAACACGTCCTGCAGGGCGTGCATGAACGGCAGCAACACGGCCGCCTGCCCACGCACCGACTGACTCACGTCGCACAGCACCACGACCCGGGCGCGATCGCGGCGGCGCGATTTCCACTGCGGCCGGAACGGCACGCCTCCCCACCGCAGGCTGGCGCGCAGCGTCCCCCGGGCGTCCAGGGTGCCACGGTCCCGCCGCCGCCTGCGCCGGCCGTGCCGGGCTGCAAGACGGCGCGCGAGCCGCTGTACCAACTCGCGCATGCGCGCCTGGTCGCGCCGATCCAGTGCCGAGAGGGGCGTCTGCCGTAGGACCCGGTCGCGGAATGTCCACGCCTGCGCCTCGGCCTGCAGACGCACACGCTGATCCACCCGCGCGCGAATGCGGCGGTCCAGTGCCGCCCGCCCCGCGGCGAGCTGGTCAGCAGCCTGCCCGGCCGCCCGGCGGTCGCGGATGGCGTCGTCCACGGCCTGCAGATCCAGGGCCTGACGCACCCGCTGGGTCATGACGCCGGTCTGCGTCCAGTGGCGCGCGGACGCGACGTCCGCCTCGGCCATGGCCTCGGCCAGTCTCGCCTCCACGGCGGCCGTATCACCGCTTTCCAGCTCCCGCACCAGGCCGCCGCCACTGACGGGCATGGCGGCCGGTGACGCGGTGGAAGCATCACCTTCCGGCGTCGCGTCGTCCGTGGCCGCGTCATCGTCCGCCTCCGCGGCCGCGGGCATTCCCGCCACCTGAAAATAGCGATCGAAGCAGGCGTCGAAGGTGGCACGCTGGTCCTGGCTTTTCACCAGGGTGGCGGCCAGGGCGCGCCGAACCCGTTCGCGATCGGTGACGCCCACCGCCGCGAGGGCCCGGGCGGCATCCGCTGTCTGTACCGGGCCGATATCGATGCGGGCGCCGCGCAGGAGCTGAACGAACTCGGTGAGCAGGTGATTCATCGTCTAGCGTTGCCGCGCCTGGATCTCCCGGATGCGCGGTGTGGCCAGCTCCACGTCATCCTGGAACTTCAGCAGGACGTTCAAGGTGCGGCGGACCACATCGGCATCGAGCCGCTCGGCCTGCAGCAGCACCAGCGTGCGCGCCCAGTCCAGCGTCTCCGAGATGGCCGGGCGCTTGCGCAGATCCAGTTCGCGCAGGCCATGCACGAAGGCGACCACCTCCTCCCGCAGCCGCTCGCCCAGGTCCGGCACGCGCTGCTCGAGGATGCGCCGCTCCAGCGCCCGGTCCGGATACGGGATGTGGAGATGGAGACAACGCCGTTTCAGGGCATCGGAGAGCTCCCGGCTGGCATTGCTGGTGAGAAAGACCAGCGGTGCCGTGGTCGCCTCGACGGTGCCGAACTCGGGAATGGTCACCTGGAAATCCGCCAGGAACTCCAGCAGGAACGCCTCGAACTCCGGATCGGACTTGTCCACCTCATCGATCAGCAAAACCGCGCCCTGCTCCGCGCGCAGCGCCTGCAAAAGCGGCCGCGCATCAAGAAACGGCTCGGAGAAGAAGCCACCACCGAGGCCGTCGAGCCGCCCCACCGCCGCGTCCAGGTCCTCCGTATCGGCCAGCAACGCGCCCAGCCGGTCCCGC
The DNA here is from genome assembly GCF_048323695.1 of Aquisalimonas sp. APHAB1-3. NCBI lineage: Bacteria > Pseudomonadati > Pseudomonadota > Gammaproteobacteria > Chromatiales > Ectothiorhodospiraceae > Aquisalimonas > Aquisalimonas sp. APHAB1-3. The sequence goes on from NZ_JBLWFT010000020.1 coordinate 32,012, forward strand.
AGCACCTGGGTGTAGAGCAGCTGTTTGCCGTACTTCCATTCGTACAGCGCACGCCCCTCGTCGAGTCCTTCGTAGCACTGCAGCCGCAGCAGCTGGCGGCCGGTTACCGAGGCCATGGCACGCGCGAGTTCCGTCTTGCCGACACCGGGCGGCCCTTCCACGAGGACGGGTTTCTCCAGCGCCTGGGCCAGATACACGGCCGTGGTGACGTCGTCGCCACAGATATAGCCGGTTCCGGCCAGGCCGCTGTTCAATGCGCTCATCCGTTGTTCTGCGTCGCTCATGCAATACTCTCGCTGATTCCCGTGCGATCCGACCGTTGATCATCGGGGATGGGGCTGCCTTCAGGCAAGTCCGGATGCTCGCGCTGCACGAACAGCACGTCGTCGATGCGAAAAGGTTACGTCGAGGAGCCGTATGCGCCAGTTCCTGGTGTCGATCATCGCCCTGCTGACCTCGGTGGCCGTCATGCTGATCGGCACCGGACTCATGGGCACCCTGGTCAGCGTCAGACTCAATTTCGAGGCGGTGGATCCCCAGGTAAAGGGGGTCATCCTGGCAGCCTATTACGTGGGGCTCGTCGCCGGCTCCCAGTGGGCGGGACGGGTCATCCGCCACGTCGGACACATCCGCGCCTTCGCCATCTTCGCCGCCACCTGTACCGCCGCGGTACTGATCCAGGGCCTCTACCTCCTGCCGCTTGCCTGGTTCGTCCTTCGCATCCTGATCGGGTTCAGCATTGCTGGCATCTACATGGTGGTGGAGAGCTGGCTCAACGAGCGAGCCGACTCCGCCAACCGCGGTCGCGTCTTCTCCGTCTACCAGGTGATCTCGTATCTCGGCCTGGGCGCCGGACAACTGCTTCTGCCTGTCAGGGATCCGGCCGGGACGGAGCTGTTCATGGTGGTCGCCGTTCTGTTCGCCCTGTGTCTGATCCCGGTGGCCCTGAGCCGGGCCAGTTCGCCGCCGGAACCGGCCCCGCACCGGCCCATGGCACTTGTCGCGACTCTCATGGCCTCTCCACTCGCGGCGTGGACATGCATCGCGTCCGGCCTCATGAGCGGCGCCCTGTTCACGCTGGCGCCCGCGTTCGGGCTGCGCATCGGGCTGGACGTCAACGGCGTCGCCCTGCTCATGGCCAGCCTGATCTTCGGCGGTATTGTGTTGCAATGGCCCATCGGCCACTTGTCGGACCGCGTGGGCCGGCAGCCCATGATCCTGATATCCGGCAGCGCGTCGGCGCTGCTCGCCCTGGGCATCGCCCTCCTGGGCGGGACTGCACCCGTCTGGCTGCTACTCACCACGATCGCCGTCTTTGGCGGGTTCGCGTTCACGTTCTACCCACTGGCGGTGGCCCAGGCCAATGACCGGGAGACCACCGGTACCGATTTCGTCGCCATTGCCGCGGCACTGCTGTTTCTCTGGGGTGTTGCGGCAGCCGGGAGCCCGGTGGTCGCCGGCTGGATCATCGCCCTGATCGGCGGCCCCGGGCTGTTCCTCTACGTGGCGGCGATCGCCGCCGTGACCGGCATTTCGGCATGGCTGCTACGCAACGAACGCACGGGCACCCAGGGGCCTTATCGAACCATGAGCCGCACCACGCCCGTAATCCATGAACTGGACCCCAGGGCCCACACGGAGGACGCTCTGCAGCCTCCGAAGTCGCTCCCGGACGCAACCTCCTCCGCCGACGAAGACACTTGACAGTGTGCGGGAAAGTGACTAAAGGTGTCACAGAGACAAATAATCCAACTGTTTCAACAAGGAACAGGATAGCGCTTTAGTCCCGTCCGCTTGCAGCAGACGGGCTTCCTGGCAGGCCCCGTGTCGCCGCCGTGAGCGGCCGGGGCCTCTTCATGCGCCGCAAGTGCGCACCGTCACGGCAAACAACGAGGAGGAGATGCTATGGATAGCATCAAAAAAGAAACCACGCTTGCTGCCTGGCTCACGGCCACGGCATTCGCACTGGCAACCGGAACGGCCACGGCCCTGAGCCCCGGCAACGGCGATGACCTGCCACCACCGGAGGATGACGAGACGGGCACTGGCTTTCCGTCGGTCAGCGACTTTGCGGACGACGGGCCGTACTCCACCACATCGTCCACGGAGAGTGGCGGCTGGTTCTCGGATGGCTGCGAGATCCACTACCCCACCAACCTCGGCGATACGGGGCTGCAGCACCCGGTGATCATCTGGGGCAACGGGACCGGCACCAGCCCCACCAGCTATAACGGGCTGCTCTCGCACTGGGCAAGCCACGGCTTCGTGGTGGCCGCGGCGGAAACCTCCAGCGCCGGGGATGGCGAGGACATGATCGACTGCCTCGACTACCTGGAGCAGGAAAACGCCAACGGCAGCAGTGTCTATGCCGGCAACCTGGACATGGACCGGGTGGCTACGTCGGGTCACTCCCAGGGCGGGGGCGGCAGCATCATGGCCGGCCAGGATCCACGGGTCACGGCAACGGCGCCCATGCAGCCCTACGTAATCGGGCTGGGCCATGACAGCGACTCCCAGAGCAACCAGAACGGCCCCATGTTCCTGATGTCCGGGAGCAGCGACACCATCGCCGGCCCGATCCTGAACCAGAGCCAGGTTTTCAATAACACCAATGTGCCGGTGTTCTGGGGGACTCTCGATGGTGCCGGACACTTCGAGCCCGTTGGCAGCGCCGGCGATTTCCGCGGGCCCTCCACCGCATGGATGCGGTACTACCTGATGGACGACGCCCACGCGGCCAACGTCTTCTTCGGTGCCGACTGCGTGCTCTGCCAGAGCAGCGACTGGGACGTGGAAACGCGGGACATCAACTGACGTCCCGCACGGAACGTGCCGGTGCCCGCACTGACTGCGGGCACCGGCCCTGCGCGGCCCATCCACCCATGGCATCGAATCCCGACCAGCCAGTTCGCACAGCACCGACGGGCCGGATCCCGCCGGTGGGGCTTGCTGTCCTCGCGGGTCTCCTCGTCAGCCTGCCCTTTCTTGTGCCGCAGGCGTTCATCGCCGGCTGGATCGCGCTTGTCCCGCTGCTCATGGCGCTGCAGGACCGCTCCCTGGGAGGTGCCTGGCTGCTGGGCCTGGTCGCCGGCTTCACCGCCTGGGCTGCGGGCAGCTACTGGATGGCCGATTTCTTTTCCCTGTTCAAGGGGTACCCAGCTCCCTGGCATGTGGCTGCCGCAGCGGCGTACTGGCTCTACGCCGCCCAAGGGTTTGCCCTCGCCGCCCTGGCGCTGCAGTGGCTGAGGCGCCGCACCGCACTTCCCGACCTGCTGCTCGTGCCGGTGGTCTTCGTGGGTACGCTGAACCTGTTCCCGGCCCTTGTCCCGCTCCGGCCGGGTGAAGGGCAGTCGCTATTCCTCCCCGCGATCCAGGGTGTTGATCTTGGTGGCGTCCTCGCGCTCGATCTGCTCATGGCCCTGACAGCCACTCTCATCCACGACCAGTCCCGCGCAGCGCCGCATCGAAGCCGCCTTGCCATCCGGTTCACGGCGTGCGCATTACTGATCGCGTGGTTCGGCTACGGCGTTGTCGCCCTGCATGACTGGCATGAGACGACCGCGGGCTGGAATACCCTGCACGTGGGCATTGTGCAGCCGAACGACCCGCCCACGCGGGGTGTTCCACCCCTGCCCCCGGGCTACTCGCGCCTGTCGCCACCGGAGCTGGACGCAACCCGCGAGCTGGCCGCGGCGGGCGCCGAGCTGGTGGTCTGGCCGGAGGCGCGCTACAAGGGCTACCACCGCAACCCCGGGATCCGCCACCGTTATCACCAGACCACCCGGGAACTGGGCATCACCCTTGCCTTCCAGGATGCAGAAGCGGTCGACCGCAACGGCCACACGCATAACTACAACACGGCAACGGTTCTGCATCCGGACGACACCCCTGCAGGTCACTACCGGAAGATGGGTCGGGCTCCCTTCGGTGAGTACCTGCCACTGGCTGACACTCTGCCCTGGCTCGCCCCCGTCGCAGAGGCCTATTTCGGCGACTTCACGGAAGCGCTGACCGCCGGTGACCGGCCCGACGCAATCAAGGCGGGAGGGCGCCGCCTGATCCCGCGCATCTGCTATGAAACTGTATTCCCGGAGCTGATCGCACGCGGCGTTGATGGCGAAAGTGGCATCCTCGTGGTCCACTCCATGAACAACTGGTTCGGCGAAACCCGCCAGCCGTCGATGCACCTGCGCGCCTCGATCCTCCGCGCGGTGGAGAACCGGGTTCCCATGGTACATGCCATCAACAACGGCCCATCAGCCCTGGTCGCCCCGGATGGCGGAGTCATTGCCAAGACCACTCCATTTGCAACCGAGACGTTGCTCGCCGGGTTGCCGGAGCCTCTGGACACCGGTGCCACGCTCTACAACCGGTTCCCGCATGCGGTGCCCAGCGTCTTGAATACGGGCCTGGGCCTGCTGTTGGCCTACGCCGGCCTGGGGTGGCTGTGGCGCAGCCGCGCCCGTCAGCCCGCCAGCGGTCGCACGAAGACCTCCATGCGGGAAGGAGTCACGGGCGGCCCGAACTGATTGAACACCGGGATATCCGCGGCGTCGCGCCCCTGGGCCAGCGTGACCCGGGCCTTGTGGTTGTCCGGCCGGGTGGGATCGAACGTGTACCAACGGCCACCCACGTAGGCTTCGAACCAGGCGTGCAGATCCATGGGTTCCAGATCCTGGAGATAGCCGGCCACCATGCGCGCGGGGATGTTCAGGCTCCGGCACAGGGCGATCGCGAGGTGGGCGAAATCGCGGCACACCCCCTCGCCACGGGCATGAACCTCACGGGCGGACACCGGCGACGGGTCCGATTCCGGCAGGTACGTCAGGTGCCGGAAGACCCATTGCGAGATGGCCGCGACCTGGTCATACCCCATGCGCGCCCCGCCGCTGGCTTCAGCGGCGACGGCGCCCAGGCGATCGGATTCGCAGAAACGGCTGGGCATGAGGTACAGCAGCACGTCGTCGGGCAGCGCCTCTACCGGCACGTAGGGCGCGCCCGCGCCGGTTGCTTCCCGGGCGGCCACATCCACCTCGGCCGTGGTCTCCACGGTAAACGCGCCTGTCGGGGCTACAAGGCGCTGACACAGGTTGCCGAAACCATCGACGTACTCGGTTGCCGGCACATGGGGGGTGAGGGCGTAACGCTCGCTGACAATCCACTGATACCGGCCACTGCGGGGACGCAGCAGCAGAATCAGTGGCGTTGGCTGCGGACACTCCATCCGGATGACGCACCCGACCTCAAGCCGCATTCAATGTTCTCCCTTGACCTGAATCATGTTGTCAGCCTGCCAGAGTCTTCACGCTAATGTGCATTGGACGGCTCCGGAGATGGCTGATGGATTTCGCGCACAGCGCCCGAACCGAGGAACTGCGATCCCGGGTGATCCAGTTCATGGAACACTACGTACTGCCCTACAACAGCCAGTGGCACCGGGAAGCTGCGGCCGGGCAGTATCCGCTGGAGCTGGTGGAGGACATCAAGGCCCTCGCCCGCTGGGACGGGCTGTGGAACCTCTTTCTCCCCGGGCTCCGCGAGGATGAGCCCGGCACCGCGCTGACCAATCTGGAGTACGCACCCATCGCCGAAATCATGGGTCGGGTGCACTGGGCGCCGGAGGTGTTCAACTGCTCGGCCCCGGACACCGGCAACATGGAACTGCTGTACCTGTTCGCCTCGCCCCGACAGTATGACCGTTGGCAGCGGCCGCTGCTGGAGGGCACGATTCGCTCCTGTTTCGCCATGAGTGAACCCGATGTGGCCTCATCGGACGCCACCAACATGCAGACCTCCATCCGCCGTGACGGGGACGAGTACGTGATCAACGGCCGCAAGTGGTTCATCACCGGCCCATCCCACCCCAACTGCCGGCTGGCCATCGTGCTCGGGGTATCGGACACGGACCCGGACAGCGATCCCCACGCCCGCCACAGCATGGTGCTGGTGCCAATGGACGCACCCGGACTGGAGGTGGTGCGGAATATTCCCATCATGCATTACCACTCGCCCGAGGGACACTGCGAGCTGGTATTCCGGAACGTGCGCGTCCCGGCGGAGAATCTGCTGGGTGAGGAGGGCCAGGGTTTCGCCATGGCGCAGGCGCGGCTGGGACCGGGCCGGATTCACCACTGCATGCGCTCCATCGGCCAGTGCGAGGTGGCGCTGGAGCTGATGCGGGAGCGGGCCCTGGAGCGCCGGACGTTCGGGCACTATCTGTCGGACCAGGCGAACGTGCGCGAATGGATCGCGGAATCCCGGCTGGAGATTGATCAGGCGCGGCTGCTGGTGTTGCAGGCGGCGTGGCAGATCGATACGCACGGCGCCCAGGCGGCGCGCACGGCGGTGTCGGGTATCAAGGCGGTGGTGGCGCGGCTGCAGACACGGGTGGTGGACCGGGCCATGCAGGTGTTCGGCGCCATGGGGCTGACGCCGGATACGCCGTTGAGCTATCTCTGGACCTGGGGCCGGGCCATGCGGTTTCTGGACGGGCCGGATGAGGTGCATCTGCGGAGTGTGGCGCGGGATGAGTTGCGCAAGGCGCGGGAGACGCGGGGGGCGACGGCGCCGTATTTCACGTTTACGGATCAATACTAACCTTTAAGAAAGTAAAGTCATGTTGCAGCGTACTGACATTCCGACTGCTGGAAGAATGAGCGCACCAACCCGGGGAGCTTCTGAATGCGCCTGAGCGCGGAGATGGCCATACGCTTCATTT
>NZ_JBLWFT010000021.1:0-34160 GCF_048323695.1 Aquisalimonas sp. APHAB1-3
AAGAGAGGGCCGGGGGCTGAATCTACGTCACAGAGTCAACGCTCTTCGGGTGGACTCGAGCTCACCCGGCCCTTGTGTGGTCGTCCTCTTCCACACAACCGATAAGATACAAGGGTGGACCTTCAGGTCCACCACCGCTTCGGGAAAATCCCGCCCGGCCGTTCAGGCGTCGCCCGCCCCCTCCACCACCTGGCGGCGGCTGCGCCCGAACTCGAGCATGCGCCCGAGCGAGACCAGCGCCTGCTCCGCCACGCCCGGATCCACATGGATCTCGTTGGCGCCCGTCTCCAGGGTGCTGGCCAGGCTGCGCAACCCGTTCATGGCCATCCAGGGGCAGTGCGCGCAACTGTTGCAGGTGGCACTGCGCCCGGCCGTGGGCGCCTCCAGCAGCGTCTTGCCGGGGGCCGCCTCCCGCATCTTGTGAAAGATCCCCGCGTCGGTGGCCACCACGAAGGTCTGTGCGTCCATGGTCTGCACGGCCTTGAGCAGCTGGGAGGTGGACCCCACCACATCGGCCTGCGCGACCACCCCCGCCGGCGACTCGGGATGGACGAGAATCCGGGCGTCGGGATACTCCGCACGCACCTTGTCCAGCTCGATGGCCTTGAACTCCTCGTGCACGATGCAGGCACCGTCCCAGAAGACCATGTCCGCGCCGGTCTGCTGCTGCACATAGGCGCCCAGGTGCTTGTCCGGCGCCCAAAGGATCTTCTCGCCCCGCTCGTGGAGATGACGGATGACGTCCACGGCGATGCTGGAGGTAACCACCCAGTCCGCCCGCGCCTTCACCGCCGCGCTGGTGTTGGCGTAAACCACCACAGTGCGATCGGGATGCTCGTCACAGAACGCGGCGAACTCATCCGGCGGGCAGCCCAGATCCAGCGAGCAGGTCGCCTCGAGATCCGGCATCAGCACCCGTTTTTCGGGGCTGAGGATCTTGGCGGTCTCACCCATGAAACGCACACCGGCCACGACGACAGTCCGCCCGGGATGCTCGTAGCCGAATCGGGCCATCTCCAGGGAATCGGAGACGATGCCGCCGGTCTCGTCCGCCAGGATCTGCAGGTCCGGTGCCGTGTAGTAGTGCGCCACCAGCACCGCGTCCTGAGCGCGCAGCTGTTCGCGAATGCGGCTCATCAGCCGTTCGCGCTCGCCGGTGTCCAGCTGCTCACTGGCCGTAAACGGCTGCTCCCGGAAAAACCGGACCGGTGCTTCCGCCTGAACCGACTGTAGCTTGCTCATGCCATCAACCTCCGACCCGCGGGGGCCGCTGTCTACTTGATGATTTCCACCCGGTCGGACCGGGTGACGCGGAACAGACGCGCAGGCCGGTGCTTGCCGGCGCGGAACCACTCACCGGTATCCTCGATACACGGCAGATTCCTGACCCGTTTACGAAAGTTCCGCTTGTCCAGCGGTTCGCCGAGGATGGTCTCGTAAACCGACTGGAGCTCGCTCAAGGTGAAACGCTCGCCCATGAACTGCAGGGCGATGTTGGAGTAATCCAGTTTCGCCGCCAGCCGGCGGTGGGCCAGCTCGACGATGTGCCGGTGATCAAACGCCAGCTCGGGCAGCGCCTCGGTGGGCATCCATGCCAGCTGGTCGTCACCGTCGGCGAACCGCGCGAGCCGCTCTGGCGGCACCAGTGCATAGTAGGCGACGGACACCACCCGTCCGCGCGGATCCCGGCCGGGTTCGCCGAAGCTGTACAGCTGCTCCAGGTACACACCGCGTACGCCGGTCTTTTCACCGAGCATCCGGCTGGCACAGTCATCCAGCGCCTCATCGGCGGGCACCATGCCACCCGGCAGCGCCCAGTGACCGGCGAACGGCTCGCCGCTACGGCGCACGAGGAGGACGCGCAGGCATTGATCGCGGATAGTGAATACCACCACGTCCGTTGCCAGGCCTGTCATCGCTCCGTCCGCCACCACTGATGACTCCAGTGTTACACCGTCGGACGAAGTTAGTGTCTTTTCTACACTATGTCAATCAGGCATTGAATCCGGCTCAGGGACTCGCGGCGTAAGGAAGGGGTCCGCGGCGGCCTACGGCGACCGCCGCGGACGACAGAGGGTTCAATGAACGACGGTCACCGGGCAATGCGCCCCGTGGACGACGCGCCGGCTGACGCTACCCATGAGGAAGTTCTCGATGCGGCTAAGGCCGCGGGCACCAATGATGACTTCGCCCTCGCCCACTTCGCGGCTGTAGGCATTGATCGCCGTCGCCGGGTCCCCGCCGCGACGGACATCGACAACTTCGATGCCGGCGGTGCCGATCCGCTCGCGCGCCTGCGCGAACGCCTTTGCCGCGGATTCGTCCGCCAGCTTGCTGAAGCTGTGCTCGGCGAACGGACCAACGCCCGCCATCTCGGCCATGCTTCCGCCCACACCGGGAATCTCCCGGGGTGAGTTCGGGAAAACGTGCAAAAGGTGGACGGCGGCCCCCGTGCTTCCTGCCAGCATGGCGGCATGCTGCACCGCCGTCATCGAGGGTTCCGACCCGTCCACCGGCACCACGAGCACGCGGCCGGCGAGGTCATCATCGTCACTCACCACCGTCACCGGGCAGGTGGCGTTGTACAACACCCCCTCGCTGACGCTGCCGAGCAGGAACTCCCGCACCCGGCCAAGCCCGCGGCGCCCCATGATGATCATCGGGGCGTCACTGGCCCGCGCATGCTCAGTCACGGCATTCGCGGGATCACCCCCCAGGGTCCGCTCGGTCATCGCCACGGCGTCCTCGGGCAACAGGCTTCGGGCCTGGGCGAACGCCCGGGAGGCGCTTTCCGCACGAATGGATTCAAAGGCGTTCTCGGTCATGTGCGAGACCACGGCCTGCTCCACCGTATTCCCCAGGCGTTCCATGAGCGCACGGGGCGATTCCGGAAACGCGTGCAACAGTTCCACACTGGCGCCGAGGGCGCGTGCCAGCCGGTCGGCATACCGTGCGCCCGCCGCCGCGTGACGGGAACCGTCAACGGGCACAAGTATTGTCTTGATCGATTGAGTCATTATTTCTCCTCCTCCTCAGTGAATACGCCGTAGTGTGAACAGCCTCTCACCGACACGAATTGATGCAGATTAAGTATGGTGCTGATTCTCCCGTGAGCCAGCGCGACAACCATTCATCTGCCGTGACCGGCAGCCCGTCGCCGGCCGGGTAGGCATGCCCGCCAAGACCGGATATAGGTAATAGCCATGCATAAGGAGAAGGGATTCACGCTGATCGAACTGATGGTCACCGTCGCCGTCATGGGCGTACTGCTGACTTTGGGCATACCGGGCTTTCAGTACCTGATGCAGAGCAACCACATGTCCACCCAGACCAATGAACTGGTCACTGGGCTGGCAACGGCGCGCAGCGAGGCGGTGCGCAGCAACCAGTCAACGGTGCTCGAGGCCATCGACGGCGACTGGGACGACGGCTTCCGGATCGTTCGCGATAGCGATGCCCTGCGCGTATTCGAAACATTCGGCACCGGACTCGAACTGGACGACGGCGACGGCGGCACACCGCCTGCGAACATCACCTTTCGCGGTGACGGCACCCGCGGCGCCGCCAGCAGCACCGTCACCATCGGACTGGAACCGGCGGACGACTGCATGGGCGACATGCGCCGGGAAATCACGATCACCCCGGGCGGCAGCGTGAGCACCACAAGGAGCGCCTGCAATGATGACTGACCGACGCCTCCGTGGCCGGGCACAAGGCGGCTACAGCCTGCTGGAAGTCCTGATCGCCGTTCTGATTCTCTCCATTGGCCTGCTCGGCCTGGCCGGTCTGCAGACCACGAGCCTGCAGAGCAACCAGTCCGCGGCCCAGGTTTCCCAGGCGACCTTTCTCGCCTCGGACATTCTCGACCGCATGCGCGCCAACCCCGACAGTGCCAGAAGCGGTAACTACGACGTCGATCCCGGGCAGCGCAGTGACGACTTCTCCGGCGGCTCCCTGGCTGCCGCAGACGTCCGCGGGTGGCTGCAGCAGCTGGAGACGGCCCTGCCCGGCGTGCTGGGGGAGGACTGTAACGGCGAGGCCTGCGGCGCGGCGGTGAATGTGGATGGCAACGGTTACGCCTCGGTCACCGTGCGCTGGGTAGACGAGCGTATGGACGAGGATGACGACCAGCGGGTGACCCGCTTCACAACGGAGTCCCGCCTATGAGCAAGGACGGCATGCACACACCGCGCCGACAGCAGGGCCTGTCCCTGGTGGAGCTCATGGTGGCCATGGTCGTCGCCCTGATTCTGCTGTTCGGGGTGGTCCAGATCTACCTGGGCACCTCGGCGACCAGCCGCACCCAGGAGGGCCTGTCGCGGGTGCAGGAGAACGCACGCTTTGCCATCGACACGCTCTCCCGCGACATCCGCATGGCGGGTCACAACGGCTGCGCGCGCACGTCGCCGCCGGATGTGACCGTCATGGCCAACCACGCCGACGAGGACTACATCCTCTCCGGACGGCACGTGATCGGCGTGGCTGAAGCAGCCAGCGCCGGCAGCGACTTCTGGATCAACGGCGAACCGGGCAACCTGATTGACGGCCAGCCGGCCGTGCGCGTCACCTTCAGCAGCGGCGGCGAGGTCTCGGCGGAAGAAGACAGCTTCGGTGGCAGCGCCGAATTCGACATCGACAGCAACACCATCGGGCTGCGCCAGAACGACTTCGCCATGGTGACCGACTGCCGCACGGCGCACGTGTTCGAGATCACCAACGACATCGACGACAGCGACAGCACCCTCAACATTGCCCACTCCGCGGGGGGCGGTCAGACCGGCGGCGGCAACAGCCCCCACCAGTGGGACGACAGCGAACAGAATTACAACGACGGCGCACAGGTGATGCGCTTCTATTCCTACACCTACTACATCGCCAAGAACCCCAGCGGCAACCGGGCGCTGTACCGCCGCGAGGACATGCGTTCCGCCGGTCAGCCGGACGTGGTGGAGCTGGTGGACAATGTCGAGGCCATGCGGCTTGCCTACGGTCAGGACACCGACGAGGACCGGCAGGTGGATCAGTACGTCACCGCCGACGATCTCAGCGACACCGACTGGGAAGACGTGGTCAGCGTCCGGCTCGCCCTGCTCCTGCGCAGTGACGAAGTCCTCAGCGAGGCGCACACCACCTCGTTCGACCTGCTCGGCCAGGGCACGCTCACGTTCACCGACGACCGCCGCATCTACCAGCAGGCGGCAACCACGATCGCTCTGCGCAACCGCATGCCATGAGGCCGATGGAGAGCGCCATGTCACAAGCCCGACCACGCCTGATCTGCTCCAGCCCGCAAGGGGCACGCCAGCGCGGCGCCGCCCTGATCGTATCGCTGATTCTGCTGGTGGTCATGACGCTGATCGGCGTCTTTGCTATGCGTGGCACAACCCTCGAGGAGCGCATGGCCGGCAACATGCGCGACCGCAGCCTCGCCTTCGAGGCGGGTGAGTCCGGCCTGCGGGATGCCGAACGCTGGCTCGACAGCCTGGACGGCCCTATCCAGTTCGACGGCCCCCACTCGACCCCGTTCACCTTCCACTACAGCGACGATGACCGGCCGACGCACCCATCAGATGTGGACGGCAGCGACCTGGCCTCATGGACCGCGGCAGATCACTCGCCCGATGGCGTGAGCCGCGAGCCGGAGTTTGTCGTCGAACAACGCCCGTTCAGTCTCGACCAGGAAATGGGCTCGCTCGGCGCGGACCGGGAGCCCGACGTGGGCTCCGACCAGCTCTTCCGCATCATGGTCAGGGCATGGGGCGGATCGACGTCCAACGACCCCGCCGTCTATCTGGAATCACAGTACCGGCCGGAGTAGCCGGGCCGCGGAGAGCAGGAGCAAGTCATGAAACACCAGCGGATGGACCGTCTCGCGGTAACTCTGGTCAGCACCGCGCTGGCGGCCGGCACAATGCTGTCGTCGGCGCAGGCGCAGATGAACCTGGCAAACGCACCGCTGTTCCTCAGCGACGCGGTGCAGCCGAACATCATGTTCACCCTGGACGATTCCGGCTCCATGCAGTGGGAGACCATGCCGGACGGGATCACCAACCGGTTCGGCGGCAACATCAACAACGACTACGTGATGTGGACATTCCCGCGGCAGGCCGGGCTGTTCGGCGCCCGCGACTACAACAACCGGCGGACAGCACGGTTTACGGGCAACACCGCCGCCTACTACCGCTCCGTGGAGAACAACACCAACTACTACGATCCGTCGGTGACCTACGAACCGTGGATCGACCGCGAGACCGGGGAGAACAACCCGGAGTTCGACCCGGCCCAGGCGCGCAACCACCCCACCGACACCGGCTTCGGCACCCGCGACCTCACCCGGGACAACAACGAGTTCGCCCACTGGGTCAACGACGACGGCTCGCACTCCGCCGGCGACAAATCCTTTTTCCCGGCCGTCTACTACCACTACGAAGGCCCGGATGACGAGCAGGCCAGGCGCGACGAAGCCAACTACGAGCGCGTGGAGATCCGCTCCGGGGAAGGGCCCTTCGAGGGGCATGGGCGCGAGCAGCGCTCCGACTGCACCGGTGGCAGCTGCAGCTACGACCAGGAGATCCAGAACTTCTCCAACTGGTACACCTACCACCGCAACCGAATCTTTGCGGCCCGTGCCGGCATCGCACGGGCGTTCTTCCCGCTGGACGACGCGGTGCGGGTCGGTTTCGGCACCATCAACCACCCGGTGGGCCCGTTGATCCCGTTCGATGACGAGGGGCGTACCAACTTCATTGACGACCTCTACGAAGAGCCCATCGACACCGAGGGCACACCGCTGCGCCAGGCCGCCTGGGACGTCGGCCGGGAGTTCGAGACCAATCTGGACGTCTACCGCGACGACAACGGGCGGGTGCTGGAGTGCCGGCGCAACTACCACGTGCTGATGACCGACGGCTACTGGAACGACCCCAACTACAACGAACTCTCGAACCAGAACGTCACCGGCAGCGAAGGGCCGGAGATCACCGGCCCCGGCGACCGCTCCTACCAGTACGTGCCCGAGCCGCCGTTTGACAGCGACTACAGCAATACCCTCGCCGACGTGGCGATGTACTTCTGGAAGCGCGACCTGCAGACGGACCTGGCCAACCGCGTGCCGACCACGCCGGGCAACCCGGCGTTCTGGCAACACCTGGTGACCATGGGCGTAGGCCTGGGTGTGGAAGGGGAAATTCCGCCGGCCGCCGCGTTCGACGCCGTGGAAGACGGCGACTGGAATTACGACTGGCCGGACCCCCTGCGTGACGGCGTCAGCAGCAGCGACCCCGCCAAGATCGACGACCTGCTGCACGCCAGCGTGGCGACGCGGGGCGGCTTCTTCAGCGCCCAGGACGCCGAGACCTTCTCCGAGGAACTGGGCGGACTGCTGCAAGCCGTCGCCGCCGAAGCCAGCCGCTCCGCCGGTGGCGTCTCCAGCAACACCACCGCCGTGCAGGATGGCGCCATTGTCTATCAGGCCCGCTTCGACAGCGCCACCTGGACCGGCGACCTGCTGGCGTTCGACGTCAGCGATGACGCCGAAGTGGACGAAGGGCCCAAATGGCAGGCCTCCGACGGCATTCCGGGCCACGAACAGCGCAACATCCTCACCTGGCACGACGACAGCGGCGTGTGGATCAGCGGCCGCGGCGACATACCGGGCGACCTGCTCGCGCACTTCGACGGCGACATGGACCGCTGGGACTGGGTCCGCGGCGACCTGTCCCTGGACAACGAACCAGGGTTTCGCGACCGCGAGGGCAATCCGCTTGGTGACATCGTCAACAGCCAGCCCGTCGTCGCCGGACAGGAGAACTTCCAGTTCAACACGCTGCCCGCCGACGCGGGCGGCGACACATACAACGCCTTCGTCGACGACAAGGACCGGGACGTGGTCTACGTGGGCGCCAACGACGGCATGCTGCACGCCTTCGACGCCGAGAACGGCACCGAGCTGTTCGCCTACATGCCGGCCGCCGTATTCAACAAGCTCGACCAGCTCCCCGACCCCGACTACCTGAATAGCCACGAGTTCTTCGTGGACGGCAGCGTCACGGTGCTCGACGCCTACAACGACGCCCGGTCGGAGTGGGCAACGGTACTGGTGGGGTCCACCGGCCTGGGCGGCCGCGGCATCTTCGCGCTGGACGTTACCGACCCCACGGACCCCGATGTGCTCTGGGAGTTCAGCCACGATGAACTGGGCTATACCGAAGGCCGGCCCACCATCGCCCGCCTCAACAACGGCGAATGGGTCGCCGTATTCGGCAACGGCTACAACAGCGACGGGCTCGACGCCTCCCTGTTCATGCTCGATTTGTGGGACGGCGACATCAGCGCACACGTGGAGCTGGCGGCGGGCGACGAAGACGCCCCGAACGGCCTCGCCGATGTCTTCCCGACAGATATCACCGGCGACCGCAACACCGACCGCCTCTACGCCGGCGACCTGCACGGCAACATGCACCGCATCGACGTGAGCGACCCTGACAGCCCCGGCGATGCCGTGCTCTTCCAGGCCACGGACGAGGGCGGCACACCGCAGCCGATCACAGCCCGCCCGGAAGTCAGCGGCCACCCGGACCCGGGCACGGTCATGGTGTTCTTCGGCACGGGGCAGTTCCTCGAAGCCGGTGACAACCGTGTGGACGCCGACGAGCAGGTGCAGACCTTCTACGGCGTTCTCGACGACGGCGAGGTCGCCAACCTGAACCGGGAAGACAACCTGCTGGGGCAGGAGTTTACGGACACCGGCGAGCAGGACGGTTTTCTCACCCGCGAGTCGTCGCAGAACACCTTTGACGACAGCAATCCGGAGGGTGGCTGGTTCATCGATCTCGACGCCGGTGAGCCGGGCGAGCGGGTCATCGCGGCACCGCAGCTCGCCGCCGGGCGCGTCACGTTCACCACCTTCACCCCCTCCGACGACCCCTGCGTCGGCGGTGGCACCAACTGGCTGATGGAGTTCGACGCCCTGACCGGCTCGCAGGTGGATCGCCCCATCTTCGACCTCAGCGGCGACGGCACCATGGACTTCGACGGCGCCGGCTTCAGTCTGGGCGGCGGTGCGCCCATGTCCGAGGGGGTCACCCTGGTCGTCGACGATGAAACGGGCGAGATGGTCTACGACGTGGAAGAAGACACGCTGACCCGCGACCTGAGTGTCGACCCGGGCGTACTGGGCCGGCAGTCCTGGCGGGAACGCTGACGATGAAACGGGAAAGGAACACACCATGACCAATGCACGCCGCCAGACCGGCATCACCCTGATCGAACTCATGATCGTGGTGGTGATCATCGGCATCCTGGCCTCCATCGGCTATCCGGCATACCAGAGCCACGTGGACAAGACCCGTCGCACTGACGGCCACAGTGCACTGATGCAGGAAGCGCAACGGCTGGAGCGATGCAATACCGTCCAGCAATCCTATACGGACGACGATGGCGACCTGTGTGTGGATCTCGACGAGTCGGACGAAGGCTTCTACGCGCTCCAGGCAACGAATGTGTCAGCCACCACGTTCACCCTGCAGGCAGTCCCCCAGGGTGCGCAGTCCGATGACGACTGCGGCACTCTCACCCTCGACCAGGCAGGCAGCCACGGTGCGGACGGCGACGTGGACCGCTGCTGGTAGCGCCGATTGAGCCCGTTGCGCGGAGCAGCTAGTATCACGGGCCTCCCGAATCACGGGACGCATCGCGAAACGACTCGCCAGACAATCAGGGAGACTTGCCATGGAACGGCATTGTCAGCGGGGCTTCACACTGGTGGAGCTCCTGGTGGCCCTTTCGGTGGCCGCCATACTTTTCGGCGTCGCCATCCCCTCTTTCCAGGACCTGCTGGAACGCCAGCGCAGCTGGACGGCGCTCAACGATCTGCGCAGCAACCTGCACCAGGCCCGCGAGCTGGCGGTGCGCGAACGCACGCCGGTCACGGTGTGCCGCAGTGCGGATGGGCTCCGGTGCGGCACCGGCTCAAGCTGGAGCGATGGCTGGATCGTCTTCGAAGCGCGAGGAGGCACGAGCGCCTGCACCGTCCAGGCATCGGGTCTGTGCGATCACGGCGGCCGCGTGCTGTCGGTGAGTAAGGGGATGCAGGGTGGCGTCTACCTGACGGCCAATCACTTCGTCAGTGAGCAGGTCCGCTTCTCGCCGGAAGGGCACGCCCCGCTGTCCAACGGCACGTTCACGGCGTGCAGTCCGGACCATGAGGTCCTCCGTGGCATGGTCCTGGCACCATCAGGGCGTGTGCGGGTGGCTCGGGACGGGGAGAACAACGCGTGCTGACGGGGCGTCCTACGGCTAGCGGCTTGGTCCGGGGGCTGAGATGGTGGACCTGAAGGTCCACCCTACGGCTGGCGGCTTGGCCCGGGGGCTGAGATGGTGGACCTGAAGGTCCACCCTACGGGGCATCGGGATTCGGGTTGGCTACGTAGCGGCGCGTTCCTTGCCTGCGCGGACGAGATCACGTGGCAGGGAAAAGACGACCTGCTCTTCGCGGCCGGCGAGTTCCCGGGGTTTTTCCACACCCCATTCCTGGAGGCGGTCCAGCACTTCGGTGACCAGTTCTTCGGGCGCCGACGCCCCTGCCGTCAGGCCAATGTGCTCATGACCACGGACCCACTCTTCACGCAGATCCTCGGCCGAGTCGATCTGGTAGGCGGGGATGCCCATGCGCTCGCCCAGCTCCCGCAGGCGGGTGGAGTTGGATGAGTTGCGGGCGCCGACGACGATGAGCATGTCGGATTGCTGCGCGAGCTCCTTCACGGCGTCCTGGCGATTCTGGGTGGCATAGCAGATATCGTCCTTGCGGGGGCCCTGGATCGCGGGGAATCGCGCCTGCAGCGCTTCGATGATCTGCGCCGTATCGTCGGTGGACAGCGTGGTCTGACTGACGAAGGCGAGATCGGCGGAGTTTTTCACCTCCAGGGTGGCCACATCCGCGGTGTTCTCCACCAGGTAGATGCCGCCCTCGTCGGAACGGTCACCGACATACTGCCCCATGGTGCCTTCCACCTCGGGGTGACCGTCGTGGCCGATAAGCACCACTTCGCGGCCCTCTCGGGCGTGCTTTTCGACTTCCAGGTGGACCTTCGTCACCAGCGGGCACGTGGCATCGAACACGCGCAGGCCGCGCTCGGCCGCTTCGTTCCGCACGGCCTGAGAGACGCCATGGGCGCTGAAAATCACCGTGGCACCGTCCGGGATCTCATGGACCTCGTCCACAAACACCGCACCCTTGTCCCGCAGGCCGTCCACCACACGCTTGTTGTGCACCACTTCGTGACGCACGTAGATGGGCGCGCCGAAGTTCTCCAGCGCCCGCTCGACGATGATGATGGCGCGGTCGACACCGGCACAGAAGCCGCGGGGGTTAGCGAGCAGGATACGGGGCATGGCAGTCATTCCAGAAAAGCGCTTCGAGCCGCCATTGTAGTGGGTGCGGCGGATCGGGACAAAAGGGAATTCCGGGGCGTGCGAGCGGCCGGCCGTTGGCGCATGCGCAAGCCCCGCAGGCCCCGTAGGGTGGACCTGAAGGTCCACCGTGACCGCACACACGACGATGGTGGACCTGAAGGTCCACCCTACCCTACGGCTACTTCCGGTCTTCCAGGAAGAAGGCGTGGATCAGGACCATCACCACGCCGACCGTGATGGCGGAGTCGGCCACGTTGAAGATCGGGTAGTGCCAGTCACGCCAGTAGACGTGGATGAAATCGATCACATGGCCGTAGGCGATGCGATCGATCACGTTGCCCACGGCGCCGCCCAGTATCAGTGCCAGCCCCCAGGTCTGCCAACGCTCCCACGGCGGCAGCCGACGCAGCCAGATCACCAACGCCACACTCACCAGCAGGGCGAAGCCCGTGAACAGCCACCGCTGCCAGCCACCGGCATCACCCAGCAGGCTGAACGCCGCCCCCGGGTTATAGCTGAGGGTGAGATTGAGCACGGGCAGCAGCGGGACCGGCTGCAGGTACGCGAGCCAGGCGTCCGCCAGCAGCTTGGTGATCTGATCGAGCACCACCACCGAGGCGGCAACCGTCAGCCACAGGGAGACGGGCCAGCGCATGCTCAGGCCACGTTACGGGTTTCGCCGTCGGCATCGACGTTGGCCACGCAGCGCCCGCACAGCTCCGGGTGGGCGGCGTAGGCACCAACGTCGTGGCGGCGATGCCAGCAGCGCGCGCACTTCTCGTGACCGGAGCGCACCGCGACGATGCCCAGGGTGCCACCCTGCTCCAGCTCGGCGCGCGCGGCCTTGCCGGGCATGTCCGCCGCGGCATGCAAACGGGCCTCGGAGGTGATGAGCAGAAAGCGCAGCTCGTCACCCAGGCGCTGCAGCCGCGCCAGCAGCTCGGGTTCGCAGTAGACATCCACTTCGGCATCCAGCGAGGCGCCGATGTGATTGTCCGCGCGCAGGGCTTCCAGCTCCCGGGCCACCGCCTCGCGGACCTCGGTGACGCCGCTCCAGAACGCGCGGTCGAACCCGTCCTCGCCGCTCAGCCCGAACAGGCCCTGATACCACTCGGCGGTGAAGACCGTGGCGCCGCGCTCACCCGGCAGGTGCTGCCAGATCTCGTCGGCGGTGAAGCTCAGGACCGGCGTGATCCACCGCACCAGCGCTTCGGCGATGTGGTACATGGCGGTCTGGCAGGAGCGCCGCGCCAGGCTGTCCGCCGGCGTGGTGTACTGCCGGTCCTTGGTCACATCAAGGTACAGGCTGCCCATGTCCACCGCACAGAAGTTGTGGATGCGGTGATAGATACGGTGGAACTCGTACTGGTCATAGCAGCGCACGATGTCATCCTGCGCCTGCAGGGCACGGTCCACCGCCCAGCGGTCGAAGGGCAGCATGCGCTCCGGGCTGACCATGTCCGTCGCGGGGTCGAACCCCGCCAGGTTGCCGAGCAGGAAGCGCGCGGTGTTGCGGATGCGGCGGTAGGCATCGGCGGTGCGTTTGAGGATGTCGTCGGAGACGGCCAGCTCGCCGCTATAGTCGGACGAGGACACCCACAGGCGCAGCACGTCAGCGCCAAGCTTGTTCATGACTTCCTGCGGCGCGATCACGTTCCCCAGGGACTTGGACATCTTGCGGCCGTCGGCGTCCACGGTGAAGCCGTGGGTCAGCACGCTGCGGTAGGGCGCGTGGCCGCGCATGGCCACGGAGGTGAGCAGGGACGACTGGAACCAGCCGCGGTGCTGGTCCGAGCCTTCCAGATACAGATCCGCCGGCACGCGCAGGCGCTCGTCCGACTCCAGCACCGTGGCGTGGGTCACGCCGGAGTCGAACCAGACGTCGAGGATGTCGCGGACCTTTTCGTACTGATCCGCCTCGGCGCCGAGCAGATCGGCCGGGTCCAGGTCGTACCAGGCGTCGATGCCGTCGGCTTCCATGCGGGTCGCCACTTCTTCCAGCAAACGCGGCGTCTCCGGATGGGGTTCACCGGTGCGCTTGTCCACGAACAGGGCGATGGGCACACCCCAGTTGCGCTGCCGGGAGATGCACCAGTCGGGCCGGTTGCGCACCATGCCGTCGATCCGGCTCTCGCCCCAGCCCGGCATCCAGCGCACCTGGCTGATGGCGCCCAGGGCGTTGGTGCGCAGGCCCGCCTGCTCCAGGTTGATGAACCACTGGGGCGTTGCCCGGAACAGGATCGGTGTCTTGTGGCGCCAGCAGCAGGGGTAGCTGTGCTGGTAGCGCTGGTGCGCCAGCAGCGCGCCGCGCTCCTGCAGGAGGCTGACGAGGCTGCTGTTTGCATCGAAGGCAAACTCGCCGGCCACGTGCGGGGTGTCGGACAGGAAGCGGCCGTCATCGCCCACCGGGTTGACCACGTCGAGGCCATAGGCCTGGCCGACCACGTAGTCGTCCTGACCGTGACCGGGGGCGGTATGGACGGCACCGGTGCCGGCGTCCGTGGTGACGTGCTCGCCGAGCACCACGGGCACCTGCAGATCCAGGAACGGGTGACTCAGGGTCAGGCGCTCCAGCGGCGCGCCCGGCAACCGGGCCAGCTCGTCGACTTCGGTCATGCCATACCGGCCCAGGGCGGCCTCATCGAGGCCGTCCACCAGCAGCAGCGCTTCCCGCTCGCCCTCGCGCTCGACCAGCACCAACCGGTATTCCAGCTCCGGGTGCAGTGCCACGGCGCGGTTGGCGGGCAGCGTCCAGGGCGTGGTGGTCCAGATCGGGATGGACACCCGCAAGCCGCCCAGCAGCCCGGCGTCGATGCCGACGCGGGCGGCGAAGTCCTCGATGTCCACCACGGTGAAGCGCACGTCAATGGCCGGCGAGGTGTGATCGTGGTATTCCACCTCAGCCTCCGCCAGGGCGGAGCCGCAGTCGGCACACCAGTGCACGGGCTTGAAACCGCGATCCATGTGGCCTTTGTCCATGATGCGGCCCAGCGCCCGCAGGATATTGGCCTCGGTGCCATACGCCATCGTCAGGTAGGGGCGGTCCCAGTCGCCGAGCACGCCGAGGCGCTTGAAGTCGCGGCGCTGCCCGTCCACCTGCCGCATGGCAAAGGCGCGGCAGGCGTCGCGGAACTCGCGCAGGGAGACATCCTGCCCCGCCTTGCCCACGTCCTGCTCCACCTTGAGCTCGATGGGCAGGCCATGGCAGTCCCAGCCCGGCACGTAGGGCGCGTCGTAGCCGTCCAGGGTACGGCTCTTGACGATGATGTCCTTGATGATCTTGTTGACGGCGTGGCCGATGTGGATGTCACCGTTCGCGTACGGAGGGCCGTCGTGCAGGATGAACGTCTCGCGCCCTGCCCGCTCGCGGCGGATGGTGCCGTAGAGATCCATGTCCGCCCAGCGCTGGAGCGTCTCCGGCTCACGCTTGGCCAGATTGCCGCGCATGGGGAAGTCGGTCTTCGGCAGGTTCAGGGTGTGTTTGTAGTCGCTCACCGGTCCACTCGCTCCACTCTATCCAGCAAATTCCGCCAAACAGGGAAGTTTATCAGATCGCGCGCGCGGACGATTCAGGTATCCGTCGCAGAACGGCGCACGCCGTGCGTGTCATACCAGGCGCGGGCATCATCCACATCCCGGCCGATCTGCGCCCGCAGGGCGTCCAGGGAATCGTAACGCTCCTGGGCGCGCAACCAGTGGCGGAAGGTCACAGTAAGGTGCCGGCCGTAGAGGTCGCCGCTGAAATCAAGCAGGTAGACTTCCAGCAGCGCCCGGGTGCCGTTCACCGTGGGCCGGGTGCCCATGCTGGCGATCCCGGGGCGCGGGCCGGCACCGTCGCCAATGTCGATATCCGCCACCAGGATGGCGTCCATGGTCGGGCGCCGGCGCAGCCGGATATTGGCCGTGGGGAACCCCAGCTCACGGCCGATGCGGTCTCCATTCACCACGCGCCCGGAGAGCTGATACGGATGGCCCAGCAGCCGCTCCGCCAGCGCCAGATCGCCCCGCTCCAGGGCCTCGCGCACCCGCGTGCTGCTGGCGCGGGCACCGTCGATCTCGAACGTCGGCGTGCGCTCCAACTCGAAACCGTGCACACGGCTAGCGGCCTCCAGAGTGGCGAAATCACCGGCGCGGCGATGGCCGAAACGGAAATCGTCGCCCACGATCAGGAACTGCACGCCCAGGCGCCGCAGGAGCAGATCCTCGATGAACGTCTCCGGCGCCATGCCGGACAGGGACGGCCGGAACGGCAGGCACAGAAAACGATCCACTCCGGCGGTTTCCAGCGCGCACGCCTTGTCGCGCAGGGGCGTGATCCGGGCAGGCGCCTCCTCCGGGCGGAAGACCTCCAGCGGGTGGGGCTCGAAACTCATGGCCAGCGTGGGCAGACCCAGGCGGTCCCCGGCTTCGCGCAGTCGCTGGAGAATGCACTGATGCCCCAGGTGCACGCCGTCGAAATTGCCGATGGTCGCCACACACCCCCGGTGGCGCGGCTTGAGGTTGTACTGTCCGCGAATCAGTTCCATACCATTCCCGTTCCGTCACACGCGCCGGCGGTGTTCTTCATCATCAGGGTTCCCGCAGGGTCCGCGGCCGCAGCCCCAGCAGCAGCAGGCTTGCACCATACAGCGCCACCCCGAGCGCCAGCCAGCCGAACAGTGCGCCGATCCGCTCCAGCAGTGTGCCGTCGATCCAGGCCTGCAGGTCGGCCATGCCGAACAGCAGCACGCCGCCCATGATCGCAGAGGCCACGCCCACCTGCAGCAGCAGCCGTCCCCAGCCGGCACCCGGCTGATACACCCCGCGCCGGCGCAACCCCGTGAACAGCATGCCCGCATTGAGGCTGGCGGCAATGCCCGTGGCAAGCGCCAAGGCCGCGTGCCCCACTTCGGTGTCGATGAGCAGCATGACCGCCGTAATGCTGAGCACCATATTACAGACCATGCTGGTCGCGGCGTACTTCACCGGCGTGGTCATGTCCTGGCGGGCGAAGAACCCGGGTGAGAGCACCTTGACGAGGATGAACCCGTGCAACCCGATGGCGTAGGCCATGACGCTTAGAGTGGCGGCCCGTGTATCGGCGGCGGTAAACGCCCCGTGCTGGAATAGCGTCGCCAGGATCGGGCCGGCCATCACCGCCAGCCCCACGGTCGCCGGCGTGGCGATGAGCACGCCCCAGCGCAGGGCCCAGTCCAGAGTCCGGGAAAACTGCTCCGGCGAGCGTGCGGCGTGCTCGCTGGACAGGCGTGGCAGGATAACCGTGCCCAGAGCGACGCCAAACACGCCCAGCGGGAACTCCATGAGGCGATCGGAGTAGTACAGCCAGCTCACACTGCCGGTGATCAGGAACGAGGCGAGAATGGTGTCCACCAGCAGATTGATCTGCGCCACCGAGGAACCGAAGATCGCCGGCAGCATGAGGCGCATGATCCGGCGCACCCCGGAGTCCCGCCAGCTCGGCCGCGGCAGCGTCAGCATGCCCACGGCGCGAAGAAACGGCAGCATCAGCAGCAGCTGCAGAATGCCGGCGATGAACACGCCCCAGGCGAGCGCCTTGATGGGCTCGTCGAACCACGCCGTCCACCACCAGGCGCTGGCGATGAGCACCAGGTTCAGCAGCACCGGCGCAAACGCGGGCGGACCGAAACGGCCGTAGGTATTCAGCACGCCCTGGGCGCAGGCCACCAGCGAGATGAACAACAGATACGGGAACGTGATCCGAAGCATGTCGGCGGCCATGCCGAACTTCTCCGGGTCATCCATGAACCCGGGCGCGAACAGCATCACCAGGTAATCCGAGGCGAGCACCGCGGCGATGGTGAGCACCAGCAGGATCAGCAGCAGCGTGCCGGAAGCCCGGCCCACAAGCGTGCGCACGGCCGCCTGGTCCTGCTGGGTGCGGTACTCCGAGAGCACCGGCACGAACGCCTGGGAGAAAGCGCCCTCGGCGAACAGCCGGCGCATGAAGTTGGGGATCTTGAAGGCAACAAAGAAGGCGTCGGTGGCCGCGCTCGAGCCAAACACATTGGCAATCACCACATCCCGGGCCAGGCCCAGCACGCGGGAGACCATGGTCAGGCCGCCGAATACCGCAGTCGAGCGGAACAGGCTCACGACGCCCTCCCCGCGTCGCGCCCCCGCCGGCAGCGCCGGCTGGTGATCCGTGCCTTCGTCAAGCCAATGCCTCCTTTCACCGCGGGCGGATTGATCTCTGCCGAAAGCCCGCGATCATAGCAGCCCCGCCCGTGGACATGGAGGCGCGCGAAATCCGGTTGACAGAACGCGCCGGAATCCGCATATTACGTGCCCTTTCCGGAACTTGATGAAGATCGTCAGGAGCTTAAACCTTGGCTAACTCGCCGCAAGCACGGAAACGTGCCATCCAGAACGACGCCCGGCGTCTGCACAACAAGTCGCGTCGCTCTATGATGCGCACGAAGATCAAGAGTGTCATCAAGGCCATCAAGGCCGGTGACAAGCAGAAGGCGCAGGACGCCTATCAGGCTGCCGTGCCGCTGATCGACCGGATGGCCAACAAGGGCATCATCCACAAGAACAAGGCTGCACGGCACAAGAGCCGCCTGAACGCGCACATCCGCGCTCTGGGCTGAGCCTGTTCCGTACGCTGCAGATGCCGCCGTTCCCCCCGGGGTTCGGCGGTATTTGTGTTTGTGGCCGGGCTACGTCAGAACCAGGTTGTCGCGGTGGATCAGCTCCGGCTCATCCACATAGCCGAGCAGCTCCTCGATCTGCGCGCTGGGCGCGCCCTTGATGCGCCGCGCTTCATTGGTGTCGTAGTTCACCAGGCCTCTCGCCACCTCCCGCCCTTCCGGGGACAGACAGGCCACGATCTCGCCGCGTGAGAATCGCCCGTCCACCGCGGTCACGCCCACAGGCAACAGGCTGCTCCCGGACTCGCGCAGCACCCGCACGGCGCCGGCGTCCAGCCAGAGGCGCCCCCTGGCGGTCATCTGGCTCGCCAGCCACTGCTTGCGCGCCCCCAGCGGCTCCCGCGCCGGACGCAGATACGTGCCCACCGGCTCACCCAGTCGCACGCGCTCCAGCACCCCTGCTTCACGCCCGGAGGCGATCACCGTGGCTGCGCCGGAACGTGCCGCACGTGCAGCGGCGCGCACCTTGCTCAGCATGCCACCACGACCGTACTGGCCTGCCCCGCCACCACAGAGCCGCTCCAGCTCCGGGTCGCCGGCATCGCCCTCGGCAATGAGCCGGGCACCGGGATTCTCCCGGGGATCGCTCTCGAACAGGCCATCCTGGTCCGTGAGAATGACAAGCTGCTCGGCCTCCACGAGGTTGGCGACCAGCGCGGCAAGGGTGTCGTTGTCACTGAACCGGAACTCGTCCGTGGCGACCGTGTCGTTCTCGTTCACCACCGGCACCACGCCAAGCTCCAGCAGCGTACGGAGGGTCGTCCGGGCGTTGAGATAGCGCTGCCGGTCGCTGAGGTCGTCGTGGGTGAGCAGCACCTGCGCGGTGTGCAGGCCGTATTTCTGAAACTCCGCCTCGTAGGTATGCACCAGCCCCATCTGGCCCACGGCGGCGGCGGCCTGAAGCTTGTAGAGCTCGCGCGGCCGGGCCATCCAGCCCATGCGCTGCATCCCCTCCGCCACGGCCCCGGACGACACCAGGGTGACCTGGATACCCGCCCGATGCAGGGCCACCAGCTCGTCGACCCAGCCGGCAATCCGTGTGACGTCCAGTCCACGGCCGTCGTTGGTCACCAGCGCGCTGCCGACCTTCACGACCCATTTGCGGATTGCCTCCGTCTCCTGTCGCTCACTCATGCGCCAGCCTCGTCTGCTTCCTCGCGCATCCGCTCCAGCCGCGCCATGACATCCATGCACAGGGCGCGCGTCCCGTCTCCGGTCAGGCCGGAGATCGCATACACCGGCCCCTCCCAGCCCATGGCCTCGACCAGCTCCTGCTTCCAGGCCTCGCGCTCGTCCTCGGGCAGCAGATCCAGCTTGTTCAGCACCAGCCATCGCTCCGTGCGCGCCAGTGTCGGGCTGAACCGCGCCAGCTCCTCGGCCACACCGACAGCATCGTCGATGGGGTCCTGCTGGGGATCCATCGGGGCGGCATCGACGAGATGCAGGAGCAGCCGGGTGCGACTGAGGTGTTTGAGAAAGCGCACGCCCAGCCCCGCGCCCTCGGAGGCACCGCGAATGAGCCCCGGAATGTCCGCGACCACGAAGCTCTGATCCGGGCCGACGCTGACCACGCCCAGGTTCGGGTGCAGCGTGGTAAACGGGTAATCGGCGACGCGGGGTTTCGCGGCCGACACGGCGCGAATGAAGGTGGACTTGCCCGCGTTCGGCATTCCCAGCAGACCGACGTCGGCCAGCACCTGCAGCTCGAGCTGGAGGTGGCGGTCCTCGCCCGGTTTGCCGGAGGTGGTCTGCTGCGGCGCGCGGTTGGTAGAGCTCTTGAAATGGAGGTTGCCCAGCCCACCACGCCCTCCTTTCGCAACCAGCAGGCGCTGGCCGTGCTCGGTGAGGTCGCCCAACTGCTCGCCGGTCTCGCGCACGCGGATGACGGTGCCAATGGGCACCTGAATGGTCACATCCTGACCGCTGCGCCCGGTCCGCTGGCTGCCCATGCCGTTCTCGCCACGCTCGGCGCGGAAGCGCTTCTGGTGGCGGAAATCAGCCAGGGTGTTCAGCCCTTCGTTGGCCTCCAGCCAGACGCTGCCGCCGGCACCACCATCGCCGCCGTCGGGTCCGCCAAAGGGCACGAACTTCTCCCGCCGGAAACTGGCGGAGCCATCGCCGCCGTTGCCGGCGGCCACGTGGATGGTGACTTCATCGAGGAATTTCATGGGGGACGTCGCTCAGCCTTGGCCAACTGCCGCATTATGAACGCAAACGGGGAACACCCGACAACAAAAAACCCCGTGCGAAGACGGGGTTTTTCCGGAGCGTCGCATTGTGATCGCAATCAGTGGCTGCGAACGCTCACGTACTTGCGGTTACGCGGGCCCTTGCGCTCGAACACAACCTTGCCGCCCGCTTTCGCGAACAGGGTGTGGTCGCGGCCAAGGCCAACGCCTTCACCGGCGTGGAAATGGGTGCCGCGCTGACGCACCAGGATGTTACCCGGCACGACTTCCTGGCCACCAAACCGCTTCACGCCAAGGCGCTTCGACTCGGAATCGCGACCGTTGCGCGTGCTACCGCCTGCCTTTTTATGTGCCATTTGCTGCTCCTGGAAATCAGCCTGCGGAAATACCGGTAATCTTGACTTCGGTGTAGGGCTGGCGATGCCCCTTCATGCGCCGGTAGTTCTGGCGGCGCTTGAACTTGACGACCCGCACCTTGTCACCCTTGCCGGCGTCGGTCACCTCGGCCTTGACCTTGCTGCCGTCCAGCACCGGGGTACCGATCTTCACGTCATTTCCGTCGGAAACGAGAAGCACCTGGTCGAACTCGATGGATGCCCCCTGCTCGGCGTCAAGCTTTTCGACGCGCAGGATGTCCCCTTCGGAGACGCGGTACTGCTTGCCTCCGGTTTTGATCACGGCGTACATGGTCCGTTAACTCTCCGTCGCTGAATTCGCGTTACATAGATGCGGTGAGAAGGCGCGAGATAATAGCGCCTGCGCAGGCCAAGGTCAAACTGAACCGTCACTTGACACCCCAGAAGGCCACACCTAGTGTAATGCTCCGCTAACACGCCGCCAACCGGCGGCCCTCAAGAGACCGGCTCTCCGGATGGCCCACGCAGCTCACCCTCAGACGCCCATGACCATAGACGATATCCGTACGCTGATCGCGGAGGACATGTCGGCGGTCGACCGGCTCATTCAGGACCGGTTGAGCTCGGATGTGGTCCTGATCAACCAGCTTGGCGCCTACATCATCAACAGCGGGGGCAAGCGTCTGCGCCCGCTCCAGGTGCTGCTCTCCGCGCGCGCGTGCGGTTATGAAGGTGAAGCTCACCGTGAGTTGGCCGCTGTCGTGGAGTTCATCCACACCGCCACTCTGCTGCACGACGACGTCGTGGACTCATCATCCCGGCGCCGGGGCAAGGCAACGGCCAACGAGCTCTGGGGCAACCAGGCCAGCGTCCTGGTCGGCGACTTCCTCTACTCGCGCGCGTTCGAGATGATGGTGGGTGTCGGCCGCATGCCGGTCATGGAGATCATGGCGCGCACCACCAACACCATCGCCGAGGGCGAGGTGATGCAGTTGCTCAACGTCAACGAGCCCGACACCACCGAAGAGAACTATCTCCGGGTGATCTACTGCAAGACGGCCACGCTGTTCGAGGCGGCGGCGCAACTGGGCGGCGTGCTCGCCGATCAGCCTGAACGGGTGTGTCAGGGCCTGGCCGAGTACGGCCGCCAGCTCGGCACCGCGTTCCAGCTAGTGGACGACGCACTGGATTACACCGGCGACGCCGACGCCACGGGCAAGAATATCGGCGACGACCTGGCAGAAGGCAAGCCGACCATGCCGCTCATCCACGCCATGCGACACGGTTCGGCGGAGCAGGCGGCAGTGATCCGCAAGGCAATCGAGCAGGGCGGGCGCGACGATATCGACGCGATTCTCGAAGCGATTGAAACGACCGGCGCGATCACCTATACTCGCGCCCTCGCTGAACAGGCAGTGGACAAGGCCATCGCCAGCCTCGGGTGTCTGCCCGAGTCGCCCTACCGGCGGTCGATGGAATCCCTGGCGAAGTTCAGCGTCGAGCGCGAGTACTGACGCGCCGGCCACACAATATCGGGGTGTAGCTCAGTCTGGTAGAGCACTGCCTTCGGGAGGCAGGGGTCGTAGGTTCAAATCCTGCCACCCCGACCATACAAATCAACGACTTCCCGACGTCGTTGGCTGAAAACCCTTCGTTTCACAGACCTATGCAGGGCGTTTGCAGGTCTGGGAGGCGAAGGGTTTTTTCGTTTGAGGAAACAGCCCCCCGGGAATACCGCTTCGGCCGCACGCAGCGTTCTTGACAAAATAGCACGCCCGTCCTATCTATAGATTAGAGATAGCACGGTCGTTCTATTTTTATGTCACGCCGATCGACCCGCGAGACGCGGGCTGCCGCCGCCCCGGAGGTGCCTCATGAAATGCCTCACTTCGCCCCAGTGTATCGATGTCTCTTTCGAAACCTACGGATTCGGGCCGCCGCTGGTCCTTGTCCATGGCTCCTTCAGCGATCACGTCAGCAACTGGGAGCTGGTCCGGCCCCTGCTGCAGCAACAATTCACCGTCTACACGCTGGCACGGCGCGGGCGTGGCGAGACCACAGCGACTCACGGCCATGGCGTTGAAGACGAAGCCATGGACGTGGCGGCGCTGATCAGGTCCATTGGTGAGCCGGTGTTTCTGCTCGGACACTCTTATGGCGCTCATGTCGCCCTGGCGGCCGCGCTGAGAATTCCGCACGCGATACGCAAGCTGGTTCTGTATGAACCGCCGTCACCGGACATCCACGATCAGGCAACACTGCAACAACTGGAGGACATCGCCACCACAGGTGACTGGGATGGTTTCGCGGCAACGTTCTTCGGGGGCAGCCTGTCCGTTCCCGAAGAAGAGCTCCGGGAACTCAGGGAATCCCCGTTCTGGCCGAGCATCGTCGCAGACGCCGAAGCGTCGCTGCAGGATATCCGCGCCTTGAGCAGGTATCGGTATCAGACCGCCGACTTGCGGGCAGTATCTGCGCCCGTACTGCTCCAGATCGGTACGCAGAGCCCGCGGGGTCTGTTCGCCACGGACAGCCTGGCCACCGCCCTGCAAGACGTCCGCGTTGATCCGCTACCCGGGCAGGCACACGAGGGCATGAACACGGCGCCGGCGCTATACGCCGATGCAGTCATCCGGTTTCTCACGGCTCCGGACACCCTGGAGGACACGCACCCGGCGTGGGTCGGCAGGGCGTAAGAACAGGGAGACTCCGAGTCCGTCTACTTTACACTCGCGCTGTCCCGGGCCACGGCCACGCCGCGGCCCGCAGACCGCATCCACACACGTCGCCCGAACCCGCCCACCTGAAACCCATCCCTTCGAGGAACATCACACGTGTCAGTCCGCCTTACACCTACTTGTCGACTCCAGGCTCCATGAGGCAGGCGATGTCGCTGGATGCAGCCAACACGGCCAATCGGTCTCGATTGTTTCAGACTGGCACGCTGATTGCTAAGCATGGCTCCTGAGGGCGTACGACTGACGAACGCCCGCCCAGCGCACCGGGACCGGTCCATGACCCAAGCCGGTAAGCCTCGTCACAGGTGAATCGCCATGCACGTTAGGACTACATCACTGTCACTTCTGGCCGCCGCGCCAGTGCTCGGTTTCACGCTCTGGAGCGCCCAGGCCGGCGCCAGTGTGATCAACTGTAATACGCTGGATCCGGACATCTCGGATCGTGTCACGCCGAGTACGGGGTGCCAGATCCTGGAGCCGATTGGGGGCAACACCAACGACAGCCTCAGCGTCATCAACGACAATCAGTTCTTCGGTTTCAACGACTGGCTGTTCGATGGCAAGTGGGAGGCCCCGCAGGGTGGCGGCCCTCTTTTCAACGACCCGGATGACCCGTCCGCATTCATTGACGTCGATGGCGATGAAGTCGGGGGAGAATGGAGCCTGGCACTTCCCGATTTCTGGGATAACAACAGCGAGCTGATGTTCATCTTCAAGGATGGCGCATTCACCAATCTGGTGGGCTACCTGATCGAGACCAACGCCACGGGCGGAACCTATCAGACGCCCTTTACGTTCCCGCCGTTCGAGCACCAGGGCCAGGGCGTCGAGCAGACGGACATCTCGCATATCAGCGTCTATTACCGCGCCAACGGGGTTCACATCAGCGAACCGGGGGTTCTCGCCCTCTTCGGCCTCGGGTTGATAGGGCTGGCGTGGTCGGCTCGACGCCGCTCACACAATGTGTGAACAGCAGATGACGGCATGGAAGCCTCCCCCAGGGTGAGGCTTCCTGCTTGCTCCGATTCGCCGCTCGGGCCAACCGGACCTCCCCCGGATTCTCGGCTTGATCACCGGTCAGCTTTGACGGAGCACCAGGCGGATGTCAGCGACCATCGAGACGCTCTCACACCTGGCGATCATCATCGGTGTCGGGTTCGCGGCGGCTGGATTATTCCTTCGTCGCAGAGAAATCTTCATACCCGCGCTCGCCAAGCAGCGCATGGAACACGTCGAGAACGTAAGAAACCTGGCTGAAGAGGTCGCCAGCGAGAGCTACCTGGCTTTCTCGCTCGGGGAGCTGGTCGACCAGTGGCACAAGCCCCTGTCCGAGATCCAAAGGGAGGACCCCGCCCTATGGGAGGCTGCAAAGCAGGTTCAGGCAAAATCGGTCAGGCTCTACCGCTTGTGCAAAAACGAGAAGCACTACCTGTGGCCTGCATGGATTGATCCCGCCCTGGTTCGCGAACTCGCGGGCGTCCTGGAGACGACCCAGCCGTTTACGCCTTCCGCCTTCGGAAAGAAGGCAGCAAAACAGAAAGAGTTCATGGAGGGCATGGAACGAATCGTCGGCCTGCTCGACGACAGCTTGCGGCGTCAAGCCGATCGCTGGCTCCCCAGAACATGACCACGGTGTGAGCCACGCTCACCTGAACGTGCGGTGCGCCGGCCACTGGGAAAACGCCAGGAAATAGAGAAAGACGAGATTCACGAGAGGAATCAGGATCAACAGGCTCAGGCCACCCGGGTAACCCGCCTTGCGGCAGATCCGCCAGAACGGGACGACGACAATGGCCGCCACGATCAGCATCCAGACCAGGTGGAGTCCAACCATTCCTTCGAGCATCGTCATTGCTGCATCTCCCGGCACGCAAGGTCATCAATGGCATTAGTGGCAGTGTGGTCCATGATACTCGATCCGGACATCCTCAATGGGAGTGCTCGCCGTTGCCGTCGTCACCGTGACCGGCATCGTCCTCATGGCCGTGGTCATCACCGTTGTGTGTGTGCCCGTCCGTGTCTGGCAGGGACTGCACGCCAACGCCGTGGCCGTAGACCAGTTCACCGCCGTAATGCCCGGCAACGATCAACGGTGCGGCGGCGATGGCGGCCGCCAGGACGAACGCACCGCCCTCGCGCTGGTTCCGGAGCCAGTAGCGCACCGCCCAGATGGCCAGCAGCCCGAACGCGGCCGACGCGATCAGTGCCCAGTTGCGATGGGTGGTCATGACGGCGTGGGAGGCCGCGTCGTGGGGCACGGTGTTGTAGGCGTACCAGCCGCTGAGCAGCGTCCCGATGGTGAACAGAACGCCCACGGCGAGATTGACCCGCGCAGCAATGCGGACCGTACGGCCGAACGCCCCGGGCGGGCTGAAATGGGCAACGATGTAGAGCAGCACGGCGACGAAGAACAGCGCCACCGTGAAGTGAACGAAAATCGGGTGCCAGTTGGGCAGTGACTGCAGCATTGCTTCCTCCTTGGGCCCGGCCACCCCGAGGGGCGGCCGGGCTGACGGGCGCCTCAGTGATCGTGATGGTCGTGGTCGCCGTGGTCATCATGATCGTCGTGATCATCACGGTCGGCTTCCACGGTCTCGCCACAGGATTCCCGGGTCTGCCGGTCCACCATCACGTGTGACGTCTCCAGCAAAGCATCACAGCGGGTGTCCGCACCCACGCGGTCGGCCTGAACGTACATGTGACCAAATTGTGGGACCGGCAGCATTTCGTGGCGTTCATCCGCAGCATAGGGCTCCGGGTTGTCACGCTCCAGATAGGACCAGGCGCCCTCGCCTTCCTCGGCGCCGTGATCATGGGCGTGATCATCATGGTCGTCGTGATGATGATCGCGGTGGTCTCCGTGGTCTCCGAGGTCTCCGTGGTCGCCGTGGTCGCCGTGGTCGCCGTGGTCGCCGTGGTCGCCGTGGTCCCCGTGGTCCCCGTGGTCCCCGTGATCGCCGTGATCGCCGTGATCGCCGTGGTCCCCGTGGTCGTTCTCCGCCAAGGCCAGCGGTGAGGCCGCCAGGGCCAGGGCGAACAGCAGTGTTGTCAATAGATTCCGGTTCATGGTCAGTGTCCTCCGAAACTCGGACCCGGCAGCAGCATGTCGTGCTCCAGGTGGATGATGTCGTCGCGCCGACCGACCGACTGGTTGAAGGTGTGGTCGAACTGCATGCTGACGCCGAACTGCACCGTGGTTTCGTGCTCAAGGCCAACGCCGCGACGCAGGTCACCCTCGTAGCGCTCGTGGGCCACCTGGGCAACCGCGTCGATGCCGTTGCCAAGGCGCCAGGCGAAGCTGGGAGCCACTGCGTAGCGGCGGGCATTGTCGAAATCACCGTAGTCCTGCCCTGCCACGGTCAGCGCCGCCTGCCAGCGCTGCTGCAGGTAGGGTCGGTGACGATAGCGCAGGGAGGCCACGGCGGACGTGGCATCGCTGCGCGCCCGCTGGAGGCCACTCTCGAGCGAATCGTATTCCTCGCCCTGGCTCCACATGAGCTGGGTGTCCAGGTGCAGGAGCCGCTCCGGGTGGCCGCTGATGTTGAACCCCGCCCCGAGCTGGACCGTGACCAGATCGCCATCGTCGAGGTCGGGGTCATCCGACTCATCGAACGGCTGCACGTCCACGGACAGGCCCGCGAAGGTCAGTCCCCGGTCGGTATCCATGGTTTCCGGCACCCGGTAGTGCAAGCCCAGCGAGCCGCTGTTGAAGCTGCCGTAGCGCGGGTTGTCGGGCTCGCCCTCAGGCCGCGCCAGCGCGGCGGCGGTGACACCGACATACGGCGTGAACCACCAGTCGGCCGCCACCTGCTCGCCGTAGAGGTTGAGCGTGTCGCTGTCACCGTCCAGGCGGGCGTTGGGCACGTGGGTATAGGCGAGCAGATCGTCATCCCGCACCGTGGGGAAGCGCACCAGACTGTTGGGCAACCCGGTACGCCCGGCACGCGCCTCCCACTGACGTCCGCCCACGCCGGCGTAGGCCTGGTGCAGGAAGACACTCTCGTTCATTTCGGTATCGCCCAGGGCCTTGAAGCCGAACGCGCCGAAACCGTAGTAGTTGTCGTCGTGCAGGTGCTTGGCGAAACCGAGCAGCAGGCTGGAGTCATCGATGTTGACGCCTTCCTCGGAGGTGGCGCCTTCGTCCACACGCTGGAGCTGCTCGAAATCCACGGTGGCCAGGCCACGCCCGCCGATCACGATCTCCGGCGGCACGTGCGGGTCGATCTCGAACGCACTGGCCGGCAACGCCACCGTGAGGAGCGCGCCGGTCATCATCAGGGCATGCTGTTTCATGCGGCACCTCCTCACTGGTTGATGGTGGTGGACGGCACGTAGGGCGGATCGCCCATATCCTCGTACTCGAGCATGGTGATCATGCCCCCCGGGTAGATGCCGTTGTTGCGGCTGTGGATCTCCTTGTGGTCGTGGAAATCCCAGAACCCCGGGTTGTCGCCGTAGACGATGATGTCCACGGTCTTGCCCGGCGTCACCGGCACCGTGTTAAGTTTGATGGGATACGGCAGCGGGTTGCCGTCCTCGGCCACTTTCCAGAACTGGTGCCCGTGCAGGTGCATGTGGTGGTCCGAGATCCCGCCATTGATGAGCCGGATGCGGATGTACTCCCCCTGGCGAATGCGCAGGTGGCCGTGCTCCCCCACCGTGGAGGGGTAGGACTTGCCGTTGATGGCGAAGAAGTTGGGCGTGATGGTGCCGCCGGGCGCGTTGCCGCGTGTGTACGGCGGCCGCCAGCCCTCCTCGATGGCCTTGACGAAGTCGTCGTAGCGCTTGAAGAAGCCGTGGGTGGCCGCCGACAGCCGCCCGTCGCGCATGAGCTTGTTGACCTGCCCCATGCCTTCGAGCACCTCGTTGATGTGCTCCCGGGTGAATTCGAGATCGAAGCTCTCCAGCATCAGCACGTAGTCCCGCTCGTAGGGGAACTGCTCGCGGATGGGGTCATTGGGGGAGTCGATGATGAACGCCCCGTGCAGGGCGGACATCATGTGCAGCGGCGTACCCCAGTGGCAGTGGTAGAAGCGCGTGCCGTGGGGGCGGGCCTGGAAGCGGTAGGTGAATGTCTCCCCCGGGTGCACCGGGTCGTGGGACATCATGGGCACGCCATCCATGGTGTAGATGAGATCCACCCCGTGCCAGTGGATGGTGTGCATCTCCTCGGTGTTGTTGGTGACGTTCACCTCGATCCAGTCGTTCTCCTGCACCCGGAACACCGGCCCGGGCACCTGCTCGTTGAAGGCAAACGCCGGAAACTTCACCCCGGGGAGGAGTTCGTGCTCGATCAGGTCGAACGTCATGTCGAACACCCGGTAGTCCACGTCATCGGGCGCCCCGGGGAGGATATGACGATCATGTTCGTGGGCATGGTCCTCCATGAACATCATGGAGCCCTTGCCCGGCTCGTGCAGGTGCCGTGGCGCGACGCCGAAATCCTCCGGCGAGCGCCCGGAGGCGGCGAAGGGTGCGGCGGCCACGGCGCCGCCAGCCAGGGCGCCCGCGGTCTTCAGAAAGCGGCGACGAACGGGATCGGTCGCCGCCCCGCCGGCATCGTCATGCCGGTCGTCGTGATTGCTGGACATGTTGTCACCTCGTTGGAACGAATCGAGAAGTGGACCGCAGGGCAGCTGCCCGTGCGGCCAAGCACACGTTCAAACGAGGTGTCTGGGAGGTCTCAGAAGGGTGTCGTTGCGATGGTGGGGATGGCCGGGCAGATCGCCGGCAAAGTGCTCACCCGGAGGGCTGAACTCGGGGCTGACAGAGCCGGCAGGTGCCGCTGCCAGGCAGGACCCGCAGAGCCCACACTGGCCCGCGTGGTCGTGGTGATCGTGGGTACTGCCCTCATGCTCATGATCCGCGTGGGCCGACTCGGCCGCGTGCCCGTGCGCACCGTGCAGATCGGGCGCATGCGCATGCACCGCCCCTCCGAGGAGCAGTTGCAGGATCAGGACAGTAATGACGATCCAGCGGGCGCGATGCATAGCGTTACAAGGTACGCTTTAGATCGAGTCCAGGCAAATGCCGAAGGGTCACCAACGTGCCAATGCCTTGACCCTGATCAATTCCCCGATTGCTCACGTTGCTATCCTGCTGCCGTGAACTTCCGGATCTTGACGGACGCGACCGATGCAGACGCAGCAGCGCAATAGCCCCACCGAGCAGAAAGCGCCGCCCGTACGCTCCTGGCGGTTGCTGTTGCTCATTCTGCTGGTGCTGCTGCCGGTCACGGTCGCCCTCGCCAGCCCGGAACCGGTACACTTCCCCGGAGCAAGTGTCACCCAGCACGAAACGGGCGGGCACACGCACCATCCGTCAGACACGCCGGTCTGCCACCATGCCGGGCACCACGCCGCGGTATCGGCCCTGGTCACTGACAACCGCGAAGCCGAACTGCCGACCCCGGCCGACAGCGTCGCCGCGATCCCCGGCCCTGAGATGCCGCAGGCTCGCCTTGCCACCGGGAAAGACGCGCCCTTCGTCATCCCGGCTGACCATCTCCGACCTGCCTTCCCCGTTTACCTGCGGACCCTGCGCCTGCGGGTCTGATCCTTTCGCCTCCTGTGACGCTGCGCCATGCGGCGCCCGTTTTCCCTGTTCGGGAGGTTGAACACCATGCACTCAATGATTCATGACACCGGTGCGGGCTTCTGGCTCGGACACTCACTGATGGTGATCTTCATAATTGCCGTCTTCACACTGATCCTTGCCGGGGCTTATCTCGTGCTCAACGCCCTGCTCGGCGAGGCACAGAGCAACGGCAACGAGCCGCTGCAGGCTCTGGCACACCAGTACACCCGCGGCGAGATCGACCGGGATGAGTTTCTAAGGCGCCAGCAGGAGCTGCTGGATTACCCCAACCCCAAGACTTGAGGACGCCGCATGGTGTCCGCACACGACGTTGAAGCACAGGCTTCAGGAGGTTCCGAAATGACAATGCATCGCGGTTACAAGGCAGCACTGGGCCTGGCCCTCATTGTTGGGGCCAGCACGGTTGGAATCGTCGGCGCCCAGGGCATGCAGGGCATGATGGGCGGTGGCATGCACGGCAGCGGCCAGGGCGGCATGATGCACGACTGCCCGATGATGGGCGGTGGCTCCGGCGGCATGCAGGGCATGATGCGCGGAGGCATGCACGGCGGTGGCCAGGGAGGCATGGGCATGATGCAGGGGCTGGAGCTGGATGATGACCAGCGCGAGCAACTGCGTGAGCGCCGCAGCGAACACCGCCATCAGCAGTTCGGCCGCATGGCGGAGATGATGGACCTGCGCGAGGAAATGCACGCCCTCATGCACGGCGACCGGCCCGATCCGGATGCCGTGCGCGAGCTCCACGGCCGCATGGCCGATCTCCACGGCGACATGATGGCCGACCGCATCCGCCTGCAGAACGACATGCAGGACATGCTCACCGACGAGCAGCGGGAGCAGATGCGCGAGCGCATGCAGCAGCAGCGCGGCGGCATGGGCGGCGAGCGTGGTGATGACGGTTACCATCGACGCCACCACGGCGGCGGTTCGTAACCGGCCGGCCACGTAGGAGCGGCTTTAGCCGCGACCGTTCCGGCCCATGGGCATGGCACATGGTCGCGGCTGAAGCCGCTCCTACACGGGTTTGGTGTCATACCAGCCACAGGACAACGCATCTATGACTGAACACGCCCCACCGCTCGATAGCCAGAACAACACCGCCGAGGGCTTCCTTGTCGTTCCGGGCATGGGATCGGACCACTGCGCCGGGATCGTCCGGGCCGCGCTGGAGCGCCTGGATGGCGTGGAGTCGGTGAGCACCAACATCGCGAATCACCGGGTGAGCGTGCGCTACAACACCAGCACTGCCGATTCCGATGGGCTGCGCGCCGCCGTCGAAGGCGCCGGCTACGATGTCGCCGCCGTCGAGACCGAAGGCGAGGACGAGCATGCCGACGACGCCGCCATCGACGAGGCCTACGTCAAGCAGGCCTGGCGGCGGCTGTGGATCGCCATGATCCCCACCGCGGCGATCATGGGGCTGATGATGCCCCACATGTTCTGGCAGCCGATCCCGGGGTATCTCGCCATCATCGCCGTGCTGGCGTTCCCGGTGGTCTTCCTCGCCGGTGGCGCGGCCACCCACCGCTCGGCGTGGCGGTCGCTCAAGTCCGGGCACCTGAACATGGACGTGCTCATCTCCATGGGCAGTCTGCCGCCCTATTTCATCGGTCTGGGGGGCTTCGTCTACCCCATGACCTCGTTCATGGAGATGGCGGCCACCATCATGGCCTTCCACATGCTCGGGCGCTATCTGGAGCACCGCGCCAAGGGCCAGGCCTCGTCGGCCATCCGCAAGCTGCTGGACATGGGCGCGAAGACCGCCCGGGTGGAGCGCGACGGCCAGGAGGTGGAGGTCCCGGTGAAGGAGCTGCGCGCCGGTGACGTGATGATCGTGCGCCCCGGCGAGAAGGTGCCCACCGACGGCGAGGTGGTCGAGGGCGAGAGCACCGTGGACGAGTCCATCGCCACCGGTGAGTCCGTGCCCGTGGAGAAGGGTGTGGGCGCTGCAGTGCTCGGTGCCACCATCAACCAGCAGGGGCTGTTGAAGGTCCGTGCCACCCGAGTGGGTAAGGACACCTTCCTGTCGCAGGTGATCCGGCTGGTGGAGGAGGCACAGGGCTCGCGGGTGCCGGTGCAGGAGCTCGCGGACCGGATCACTGCCCGGTTCGTGCCGGCGGTGCTGGTCATCGCGGCGCTGTCCTTCCTCGTCTGGCTCACCTTCAGCGGCGCGCTTGAGCCCATCCTGCTCTGGGGCGAAGGCTTCCTGCCCTGGGTGGACGCCGCCCAGCCACCGATCATTCTGGCGATCCTCGCCGCCATCGCGGTGCTGGTCATCGCCTGTCCCTGCGCCCTTGGGTTAGCCACACCCACCGCTCTGATGGTGGGCTCGGGCATGGGTGCCGAGCGCGGCGTGCTGATCCGCTCCGGCGCGGCCATCCAGAGCCTCAAGGACATCAAGGCCATCGTGCTGGACAAGACCGGCACCATCACCCGCGGCGAGCCGGCCCTGACCGATGCCCGGCCCGCCGAGGGCTTCACGGAGGAGCAGGTACTGGCGGCGGCTGCGGCCGTGGAAGCCGGCTCCGCCCACCCGCTGGCCGATGCCATCGTTCAGGGTGCCAGGGAGCGCGGCCTGGAGGTAGGCAAGGTCACCGGGTTCCAGTCCCACACCGCCCGCGGCGTGGAGGCGCAGCTCGACGGCGAGCGCGTATTCGTGGGCAGCCGCCGGCTGCTCACCGAACACGGCATGGATGTCACTGCACTGGAAGAGCAGCTCACCGAACTCGAGCGCGGAGGCAAGACGGCCATGCTGGTGGCCATCGGTGACCGGCCCGCCGGCATCGTGGCGGTGGCCGACACCATCAAGGAGGACTCCGCGGCGGCCATCGCGGAACTCCACCGCCTCGGGATCGCCTGCGTCATGGTTACCGGCGACAACGAGCGCACCGCCCAGGCCGTGGCCCGGGAGGTGGGGCTCGATGAAGTCCACGCCGGCGTGCTGCCCGAAGGCAAGGTGGACGCCATCCGCGAGCTCCAGCAGCGCTACGGCGAGCACGTGGCCATGGTCGGTGACGGCATCAACGACGCCCCGGCGCTGAAACAGGCCAATGTCGGCATCGCCATCGGCGCCGGCGCGGATGTCGCCATCGAGGCCGCCGACGTCACGCTGGTCAGCGGTGAGCTCACCAAGGTCGTCGAAGCCGTTGAGCTCTCGCGGCTGACCTTCCGCAAAATCGTGCAGAACATGTTCTGGGCCTGGGGCTACAACGTCGCCGCCATCCCCATCGCCGCCATGGGCCTGCTGCATCCAATGATCGGCGTCATCGCCATGACAGCGAGCTCGCTCTCCGTGATCGGCAACTCGGTGCTGCTCAAGCGCGCACGGCTCGGCGGCAAGGTCTCCTGAATCAATTACCACACCATGAGGACACAGCCATGAACCAACTCACCCTGCGACGCGTGACCCTGGCCGCGGCCCTGATGGTGCCCGGCGCCGCCCTGGCGACCACGGCCACGGTGCACAAGACCCCCACCTGTGGTTGCTGC
The DNA here is from genome assembly GCF_048323695.1 of Aquisalimonas sp. APHAB1-3. Lineage (NCBI taxonomy): Bacteria > Pseudomonadati > Pseudomonadota > Gammaproteobacteria > Chromatiales > Ectothiorhodospiraceae > Aquisalimonas > Aquisalimonas sp. APHAB1-3. The sequence goes on from NZ_JBLWFT010000021.1 coordinate 33,453, forward strand.
GATTTCTACGTTGAATACCTGCAAGCCAATGGTTTCGATGTGGACGTGGTCGATCACGACAGCATGAACCCGATCTTCCAGGAGGCGGGTATCGACCGGACCATGGCGAGCTGCCATACCACGGAAGTCGGCCCCTACACGGTGGTCGGCCACATGCCCGTGGAAGCCATCGAACAACTGCTCGAGGAGCGGCCGATGATCCGCGGCATCACCCTGCCCGGAATGCCCTCGGGCTCACCCGGCATGCCCGGCGAGCAGGATGAGCCGTTCACCGTCTACCGCATCACCGCAGACGCTGACGACCCGGAGGTGTACGGGCGGTTCTGACGTGTTCAGACCCCCGGCCCGCCTGACCATTCGCGCCGACAGGCCGACCGCACTCTGGGAGGCCCACGACATGGGGCCGGTCAGGCGCGTTGCCGGGCGCTTCTTTCATCTCGAGCCGTGTCGGTGAAGGGGCGGCGCGCTACGAAAAACTCATAGGCGTAGAAGCCAGAATAGCGGCGATGGATCTCGGGCTCCTCGGCGAGTTGGTCGAGCACGGCCAGCGCTTCAACGTCGTTGGCATACTTGTCGCGCAATTCGTAAGCGCTCCACGAACCCCATCTGTTGAGCGGATTGTGGTTCCGGGACACTGAGCCTTCCAGATGCATGGGAGGCTTGGAGTATGTGGTTATCCCCAGTACGCGCCCGCTGGTTGGGCCATTT
>NZ_JBLWFT010000022.1:0-29874 GCF_048323695.1 Aquisalimonas sp. APHAB1-3
CAAAAACCAGCGCCCTTACGACCCCGCGTTGACCTGATGACCAACCGGCATGGAAATGCCTTGGGATGGCGGACCTGAAGGTCCGCCCTACGCGGGACTACAGCTTGACCGGCAAGACGGTATCTACGGGCCGACGCATCATCCGTGCGGGTTGTGCGGGTTGTGCGGGGTATGGCGTAGAGGGAGGCGTAGGGTGGACCTTCAGGTCCACCATCCCGAATCGGCGAGCGCCCGCTGAGCTCCGTTCCCAACCGTTACACCACGTCGCCCAGCGCGCGCAGCCGCGAGGTGATGCCCTGTGTGACCGACTCATGGACTCGATCGCATCGCGGACCAGCGACTCCGGAAGGCCTGCAGCTTCACACGTTTGCAGGAAGTGCCGACCCTGGATCGTGTCGATGCGGTAGCGATTCCTGCGCCCAACCGCCATTGCGAGCTTCATCTGCTTGAGCTCGACCTGTCGCGCCGCGAGACTGGGCTGGACTGTAAGCACATCGTATAACGGCGTGAGGCGGTATCCGCCACCCGCCGGGGAAGCGCATCGGCATCAGGCAGCAAGTTGTCGAATACAGCAGTGACCCGGTCTCCGCGATAGGCATCTTCCCGCAGGGGAAGGGACAACGACACGGGAAGTGCGTGCTCCCAATCCAACCACTCGGAATCGTACACAAACGATACCGCCCCATCCGGAGCCTTGGTCAGATGACCGACCAGGCGATTGTTGAGCAGCACGCGCAGCGGCGGATGATGACGGCGCCGGGGCATTAGAAGATGTCCTCAAGGGCGGGGCCACCGCTCGACCGCGGCGTAACACGCAGCTCGAGATCGAGCGCGGCCAGCACAACGAGCAACGTCTCAAGCCTCGTGGCCGGGTTGCCCGTCTCGATGAGCGAGATGGTCTCCTGCCGGAGGCCGGCCTTCTCACCAAGGACGGCCTGAGTCAGACCCTGCCTTTTGCGGGCACGGCGGATCAGGTTACCGACCTGTTCAGGGGTGCGTGCGAGATCAGTCATGCCCAGAGTATGCGCTGATCCTCATAAACAAGCAATATGCCGTTTGGCGCATAAACGGTCGCTGGAGTGGTGGACGTGAACGTCCACCCTACAGGTCGGCGCGAGGCGCGCGCCCACGCAATTGTCACTACGATGGCCTGATGCATCCCGTTCACTACCGAGGTGAAGCACAAAAAAAAACCGAACCGGGAAGCAGAGCGCGTCAGCCACTTCCGGGTTCGGGCAAAATCAGGGGAATTCGGGTTTCCGGTTATTCGTCGTCGTCGCTGCTCTCCGACTCGGCCTCTTCAGCCTGCTGGCGTTCGTGCCTGCGGCGCAGTTCCTCACGGCGACGCTCTTCGATCTCCTCGATGCGGGTCGAAGCGCGCGCCTCTGCGCCTTCCAGGGCGTCCGGGTCCACCGTGGCGAGGCTGCCGTGAATTTCGGTGACTTTCGCCCAGGGCGACAACCCACCGACCCCGGCTGCAGCGAACCAGCCCCAACCCGTGGTGCACACCGGCCGCTCGGAAAAACTGCCATCGGCGTGGTCCAGCCATCGCACGTCCATGACGTGAGTGGCGCCGAACTCTTCACCCTGGGCGAGCAGCTCCTTGGCAGCCTCATCGGCCATGTCGGAGCAGGACTCCCACACGAACCCACGCTGTTGGGCTGTCACCGGACCGATCTCCAGATAGGGAGCGTTGCCCACCGACTGGGTCGAGTACAGCTGGTGGTCGCTGTAATCCACGAACGTATCGGTGGTCGTGCAGCCCGCCAGAATCAGCCCGGCAGCCAGCGACGCCCCTGCCCCTCGCAATCCACTCATCAAAGTCACCATGGTCCCCCCAGGTTCAGAAGTTCGTATTCGTTTCGAAATCGGCATCCGCGCACGCCGACTCGTCCGTAGGTGCGCCTTCGTCCCCGATCGCACGGAAAACGTCGGCCTCATTCCCATCAACCTCGAAGTTCTCGCGGTCACCATCGAACTCCAGGCCGAACGCCCAGTCGCTGTCGGTATCGGCCGTGCTCCGCAACCGCAGGATGGCGGACTCCTCCACCGAACCGCCCAGCGCCGAGAGGCTCAGAATCAGCGTGCGGTCGTTGGGCTGATCCCATTGCCCCGTGATCAATACCGTGCCGTCATCGCCAAACGCCGACAGATCCACGTCTTCCAGGTCACCGCGGACACACAGGCTCAGCTCACCGGACCGATCGCCGGACTCGCCGTCGAAGAAGAGCGCCGCTTCGCCATCCTTGTCACTGTCCGCATCGGTCGCGAACGCGACGTACTTCCCGGCAAGCGCAGGGAAGGTGTTCTCCACCTCCGACGCGCTGACGCTGGCTTCCGGATCCCCGCCCTCATTCCACAGACGGCGTGAGAGGCTATCGATATCGATGCTCCGGCGACTGTCCTGACCTCCCTCGGCCAGGATCTCCGACAGCTCATCGATCGTCTGCGCATCATCAGTGTCGGGGCTGCGGGCTTGATCGGAGCGCGTGTAGGAGAGAATCGCCTGCACGCGCGCTTCGCCGCGATCACGCGGCTCGCCGTCGTCGGCCTCATTCAAGGACGTGGTGGAGGCCAGCGCCATCGTGCCGCTGGAGCCAGAGTCTCCATCATCGAGCAGCGTATCCAGCAGTGTGGTTGCCAGCTCGACCACCTCATCAACCGTATCCTTCTCCACGTCGACATCCTGATCGGCCAGGGCGTCGTCAATCGCGCCCTGGAAGTCCGACGCATCCAGGTCATCGACGGCGTCACGCAGATCACCCTGCTGCCCGTCCGCATGGGTGCGCAGCCCGTCGTACATGAGCCCCGTGGCCTCGGCCTGGAGATCGTCACTGTCGAGGCCACCGAAGAGCTCGTCGGATACGGCGGTCACGGTCTCGTGAATCGCCACGGCCGCTACGGAATCCCTTTCGCTGTATTGTGCGTCTTCGAGGTGATCGCCCCAGGGGTCGACATCATCAGTGGAGAACACAATGTTGTTGCTCAGGGACGTCACCGGCGATACCGGCAGCACCGTGCCGGAGCTGCTGTTCTGGATTTCGATCAAGCGGCTGAGGCTGCCCTGGAATGCCTCCCCGGAGAAGAGGTCATACCCGCCTTCGACCCGCAGACGGGCCTGGCTCTGGGCGGTGGATACCGTCAGGCAATGGCGCTCAATGCCCTCAGCGCAGTAATCCCGGGCTTCCGCCACCAACTCACCGTTGCCGTCGCGGATATCCGGGCGTTGCGAGAAAAACCCGTAGGAGTCGGTAAACGCCCGGGGTTCGAAACTGTCACGGCGGTTGTTGTCGTTGAGATCGACGTAGACCCGCGCACCGGCGATGTACCCGTCCACCGCGACACCGCTGATCTCAACGGAATTCACGTCACCACCGTCCGGGTCACTGGAGTCGCTGAGACACCCGGCGAGAATCACGCTGCAAAGGCCAGTGCCGATGACCCCCGCCCCACGCAGGAACTGTTTTCTTCGAGTTATCATGACTTCCCCTTTAATCAACGGTGCGATCACGGCTCAGAAGTAGAGCTCGAGGCTGGCACTCACCTGCGCACTGCGCGGGACTTCATCGCCGTCCACATCCACCGAGTCCGTTGCCACCGCGGCGTCCAGGTTCAGCACCCGGAAGAAGGTCAGCCCGCCGGTGATGTAGCTCAGCTCACTGCCCGTGAGGTTTTCCCGATACCCCAACCGGAAACCGGGCAGCAGCCAGCCGCTGCCGGCATACCCAGTGCTCACGGAAAGCCATTGATAGGCGTCGCCCACCGGATCACGGCTGCTGTTGACGTCGTAGGCGAGGCTCACGTGCCAGTCCTGGTTGTGGGTGAACACCGCACCCTCCAGCTGCAGCTGGCGATCCATGGTGTAGGTCTCGGAGAGACTGATGCGATCGCCGAACGATGCGGCGGTATAGCAGTTCCGATTGGCCGTGTCGGACAGGCTCGGGTCGTCGCAGTTGCGGCCAATCTCCGGGTAGTCAAACTCCGGCTCATTGACGTTGCGCAGAATCGCCCCGGCACGGTAATTGTCAGCGGTCCAGATGGCGCCGAGATCCAGCCCCACGGCCGACTGCGTCTCGCGGTTGCGATCGAAGTCGTCTTCGAGGTCGTCGGCGAGATTGTCGTCGCCGTCAGTGTCCTCGAACGCGATGACGCCCTTCGCCAGTTCCATCCGGTAGTAGTTCAGCCGCCCGCCAACAAACAACGAGCCACTCGATGCGTGATAGACCCCACCGCCGTAACCGACGGACATGCCCACGCCGGCGGCGCCCTTGAGATAGCCCGAGGTGCGGGACTGCAGCTCGAAATCGCCATCGGGGGTCGGCTGCACTTCAATGGGGGCATCCAGCAAGCTGCCGCGGACCGATCCGTAGGCCGTCGCGTCGAGGCTGAACGCCCCACCGCCAACACCCGGGACATTGACCCCGAGCGGCGTGAAGGGCGCCTTGGCAGCGCCGTCGAGCTTGAAGTAGCCATCCTGCCCGGCGTCAACCAGAAACGCGTCAAAGCGCTGCTTGCGGTCCTCGGCATCGCCGAGCGTCAGGTCAGTACGATCCAGCGCCGCCTCCAGATCCTCGGCCTCATCGATGAGATCGTCGACGTCACCGACTTCGTAACCCAGAGAAAACGCGCCCAGACCGAACCAGACTCCACGGCGATCGGACGCCACAGACGAGGCGGGATTGTTGCCCGTGGCCTGCACCGTACGCGGGTGGCTGACACCACCGTAGGAGATATCCTGGCCCACCGGAATATGCGCCGTGTTGGCCGCCGAGGCCCCGGCAGGAGCAGCAAGCGCCACTGCCAACACCGGAATCACGGGCACGCGCACCCTTATGTGCTTCATCGCCAAACGGCGAAAGCCGGCCAAGCCCTGCATTGTGTATGCCCCCCGAAATCACTCCAGCCGCCCGCCTCGGCGACATTATTCGAACCGTGTTGCGAGGTTTTCGTTTTCGTGTTGCGAAAAAGTAACAGCCCGGCCGAGCCGGTTCTGCATACCGGCTCACAAAAACGACCGTTTGCTTGCGGCGTTTTACCTGCCACCAAGGCTAAGCGCGCCGCACAAGGGATTTTCGGCTCTGATCGCACGGGGTCGCTGTGGAACCCTCGTGAGACTCCACGGCGACGGTAGGTTGCGCAGCACGGGTTCCTCGGCTCGGCCCACTAGTGCTTCCCGCTGCGCACGCCCCACTGCGGCCGGGCCACGTCTACACTGACCGCAGAACAAAAGGACGCTGGGCTGCGCTCGATAAACCTCTTAGCCTCGACCTTGAAGAGCAATACCTGACCGGTGAAAGGCGCTAAAGCGCCCCGAGACGGCGCCCCCCTATTCCAGAAACCCAGCGAGCCAGAGCACCGATTCACGATCCAACTCTCCGGCAGCAGAACGCAGTGACACATGCGCCCTGAGGTATTCCACACGCGCTTGTGCCAGTGAAAGCCGAGACTCGATCAAAGCCCTGCGGGTTTCCAGCAGGTCAACAACTGACCTTCGCCCGATCTGAAGCTCCTCTTCTACAGCTTCGAGCCGGGCGGTTTGCGCAGAAACCGAGCGCTCAAGAGCCCGAATCGACGTCGCCCCGCGGTCGACATCCAGAAACGAGCCCCGTACTTCGCTGAGAAGAGCGCGTCGCAGACCGTCGACCTGCTGGCTTGCCTGCGCGACATCATGCTCCGCAGCCCTTGATCGTGCACTGACTTGACCGCCCTCGTACAAGGGAACCGTCAACTGAACCCCCACCACCGTTTCGTCGAAACGCCTGCCCGGTGCAGCAAGTGGCAGTTCCTCCTCGTCATCCACATCATCAAAGTAGGTATGACTGGCAACCAAACTCAATCGCGGGTGATGCTCAGCGCGCTCGATCGCGATCTGATCCCGACGTGCCAGGCGAGCTTCCTCGGCAGCCATCAAGCGTGGGTTATTCTGCATGGCACGGTCGACCCAGACATCCACGTTGTCCGGTTCAGGGCGTTCGACGGGGAATTCGTCCTTTAATGGTCTCAGAGCCGCATAGCGCCGATTTGTTATCTCGCGCAGATGTTCAAAGGCGGCATCGACCCGATGCTGGCCACCAAGCTTCTCGTTTCGCGCTTCTTCCAGGGCCGCCTGTACCTCCAGGCGATCCGCACGGGAAGCCAACCCCCTGTCATAGAGCGCCTCCACACGACGTACTTCGCTTGACAGGGCCTCCACCTCTCGTTCGGCGAGTCCGTTTTCCAACTGAGCCAGGAGCACCTCGAAATATGCATCCGTTACCCGCGCCATCACATCCTGGTGCTCACTGGACCGCTCCAGATCACTGCGACGCGTCTCGCGCTCGCTCTGGCGCAGACGCACCCAGTGCCTGCGATTGTAGATCGGTTGCTCCAGGCGGATCTGATACTGCTCACGAGTGAAGGTTCGGGCACCATCATCCCCGGCCCCTCCCCGCTCATCACGACGGACCCGATCCACCCCCGCAGTCGCGCTGAGCGAGGGCAGCCACGCACCCAGTGCCTCGCGCTCGCGTTCGCGCGCCGCAGACACGCCACTTTCAGATGCCTGTAACTGGGTGTCCGCACTCAATGCGTCTTCGTACACATCAAGCAGACCGGTTGGCTCCGCGGCCGCAGGTGCCGTGGAAAAGGTCACGACCAGAGAGAGAATGACGGCCAGGATCCCGAAGCTGTCACAAGAACGAGGCGATGCAATACGTGAGGCCACTGCGCCAACCTTTGAAATCCATCGAGGAAGAGTCGCCGCATAGTAGGTTGCGGCTTAACTGGCTGACAAGCCCGCGTACCACACGAAGGACAAACCGGCGCCGTCCCAAGGGTCCGATGCCGGGACTTCTGCATAGTGGTAGGCTGTCGCCCCGGACAAAGTGGCGTTCAGAGACAACAACATGCATGTGGTGCTGCAGGGGCATACCTTAATGCCACCGCTGACGGGTATTGGCCATTACACCAGGGAACTCGGCTTTGCCTTACCGCAGACCGAAAGCGTGAGGCGGCTGGATGTCCTCTCAGGCTGGCGGTTTTTCGCATCCCTTGCCGATGCCGAGATCGCCATGGCCCCGGCCGCACGCGCCCGGCGCCTGCCAGGTAAAGCGATGCTCGCGTTCGCCTGGCGGCATCTACGCGGTATCACAACTGCCATGAATCTACCCTATGGCGTGGACCTCTTCCATTCACCCGACTACGAATTACCACTCGTCCCTGTGCCCGGGGTCGTTACCGTGCACGACCTGTCACACCGCTTTTTCCCAGAGCACCACCCTGCGTCCCGGGTACGGCATCTGGAGCGCACCTTGCCGGCGTCCCTCGAGCGAGCGGCTGCCATCATCACCGTTTCGCGCACCGTGCGACACGAACTGGTTACCGAGCTGGGAGTTGAACCCGGGCGGGTGCACGCCATCGCCAATGGCGCACGTGCCGCTTTCCGAGCGGACTGCAAGCCTGATGTGGCGGCGCATGCCTATGACCTCACCCCGGGAAAATACATCCTCTCCGTAGGTGCCCTGGAACCACGCAAAAATCTAGCGCGGTTGATGCACGCTTACCTGCAGCTACCTGCAACGCTCAGAAACGCCTATCCATTGATTCTTGCCGGCCCAGACGGTTGGGCAGACAGGCGGCTGCGCGCTTCGGTCAAGCGCGCATGTGCCACGGGCGCCGTCCGCAGACTGGGATATGTGCCGGACGAAATACTGCCGTCGCTGTATGCCGGTGCAGCCACATTCGTCTATCCATCGGTTTACGAGGGGTTCGGGCTACCAGTCCTCGAAGCAATGGCCTGCGGCACGCCGGTCATCACCAATGGCACGGGTGCACTGTCAGAAGTCGCTGGAGAGGCGGCCGTGACTGTCGATGTCTACGACACCATCGCCATCCGCGACGCACTCGAGCGCATTCTGACTGACCATGGCTTATCGGCCCGTTTACGTCAGGCTGGGCCGAGACGCGCATCCGGCTTCACCTGGTCCGCAACGGCCGAAGCGACCTGCCAGGTTTATGCGCAAGTGCTGGGCAATAACGGGCAATAACCGGAGCTGAGCAATGGCAGCGGCGCTCAAAGCGGCTTGGACTTTCCGACAGTTCATCCTCAGTTCGATCCGACACGAGTTGATCGCTCGCTTCGCGCGCAGCCGACTCGGCAGCCTGTGGATGGTCATTCAACCGCTGTCACAAGTGCTGATCTATGCGCTGATTCTCTCAGCCGTTCTGTCGGCAAAGCTGCCGGGACTCGAAGGCCCCTTCGCCTACGCCATCTACCTGACAGCCGGCATGCTGGGCTGGAGCCTGTTCATGGAAGTGACGACTCGCTCGCTCGGCGTTTTCATCGACAACGGCAATCTCATCAAGAAGATGGCGTTCCCGCGCCTGGTTCTGCCTCTGATCGTCGTCGGCTCAAGCCTGATCAACAACATCATTCTGTTCATTGCTGCGATGGGTGTGTTCACCGCACTGGGGCATATCGCAAGCGCCACGGTGCTGTGGCTGCCTCTCCTAACCGTCATCACCCTTGGTTTCGCGCTGGGGACCGGCCTCATACTCGGTATTCTGAACGTATTCCTGCGGGACATCGGGCAGCTCATGCCCATCCTGCTGCAGTTTCTGTTCTGGTTCACGCCCGTCGTCTACCCAGCGCACATCGTCCCGGACGCAGTCCATGCCGTGCTGGTACTCAACCCTTTGTATCACCTCGTGACCGCCTACCAGAACGTGCTGGCGTTCGGCGAACCCCCGGCACTCACGGGCCTGGCAGTGGTGGCCGCCATTTCCACGGGCCTGCTGATACTGGCACGAGCCCTTTACCAACGCGCCAAACCCGAACTCGTGGACGCACTATGAAGAACGCACCCGTCCTCTGCGCACAGGGCCTCGGCAAGGTCTACCGTCGGTTTCCATCCGAAATCCGACGAATCGCAAGCTGGTTCTTCGCCATCCCGCCCGCGGCGGAGAACTGGGTCATACGTGATGTGGACGTCGAGGTCGCCGCGGGAGAAGCGGTTGCCATCATCGGTGAAAACGGCGCAGGCAAGAGCACGCTTCTTAAGATGTTCGCCGGGATACTCCAGCCCAGTTGCGGCTCCTTAAGCGTTACCGGCAGGGTCAGCGCCATTCTCGAGCTCGGCATGGGTTTCAATGACGAGCTCACAGGGCGGCAGAATGCGCGCCATGCCGCCGGCCTAATGGGGCTGTCCCGGGAGCATATTGACGCCCTCATGCCGGACATCGAAGCGTTTGCGGAGATTGGCGACTATTTCGATGAGCCAATGCGCAAGTACTCGAGCGGCATGCAGATGCGCGTGGCGTTCGCCGTCGCCACTGGCGTGCGGCCCGACGTTCTTATCGTTGACGAGGCGCTCTCCGTGGGTGATGCGTATTTTCAGCACAAGAGTTTCGCGCGGATCCGCGAATTCCGCCGCCGAGGCACCACGCTGCTGATCGTCTCCCACGACAAAGAAGCCATTCAGAGTCTCTGCGATCGTGCCCTGTTACTCGATCAAGGCACGATCGTCTGCGATAACGACCCCGAATCGGCGTTAAACCTTTACAACGCCCTGATCGCCCGAAAAGAAGACACGTCCATCGAAACTACACCTCTTGCGAGCGGCCACATGCAGACCCGCTCCGGAAGTGGTGAAGCCCGCATTGAGCACGCCGGTCTGTACGATACCGAGGACAACCGCCTGGAGACGGCGAAGGTCGGACAGACCGTCACCTTGCGTCTTCGCGTCCGCGTGGATGCGCCTGTGGCACCGCTCATCGCTGGCTACCTGATCAAGGACAGGCTGGGCAACCCCGTATTCGGAACCAACACCTGGCATACAGACCAGGCGGTTGTGGAAGCGAACCCGGGCGATGTGATCAACTACAGCGCATCGTTCAACCTGAATGTGGGTCCAGGCAGCTACGCCGTATCCGTAGCACTGCAAGGCGGAGAAACCCACCTGGACGCGAATTACGACTGGCTGGACTACGCCGTGCTAGTCACGGTCACCAATCCCGACAAACCTCGTTTCATCGGGACCAACTGGTTAGCGCCGCGGATCAACTGCGTGCATAAGACCCAACAACAACGTGTTTAAGCTGCGCTAATCGGCTCACACCCAACGCAGGCAAGAGGCGGAACGAATGGACGCGGAGCGCTACACCCGCTTCGAGGAAACCTTTCGCGGTTCACAAGACGAGATCAGGCAGCGCCTGCAGATCTATCGGCCAGCAGTGGAGGTCTTGCAGACCAAGTGTGCGCAACGGGGCGCCCTGGACCTCGGCTGCGGCCGGGGTGAATGGCTGTGGCTACTGCGCGGGTACGGGCTGCATGCCCGAGGCGTGGATGCCAATCCCGCCATGGTGGACATCGCCCGCGAACAAGGGCTCGAGGTGGACGAGTGCGATGCACTGACGGCGCTGGCAGCACAGCCGGATGACTCACTTGCACTCGTCAGCGGGTTTCATATCGCCGAACACCTGACGTTCGGCGACGTGCAACAACTGATCGAACAGGCGTTCCGCGCACTGGCTCCGGGGGGCCTGCTTATCCTTGAGACGCCGAACCCGGAAAACCTCCAGGTCGGACTGTGCGGTTTCCATGTCGACCCGACGCACCACAAGCCTCTGCCCCCAGGGCTGCTCGAATTCACCGCCATTGACGCAGGCTTCCCAAGCCCGCTCGTGCTGCGCCTAAACGGGCCACCCGCGCCGGCCGAGAATCGGCCACTAGCGGAGCGACTCCCCTGGTCGATGGCGGCCTATCCGGATTATGCGGTTCTCGCGCAAAAGCGTTGCGCCGACGGAGCAGTGGCTCTGTTGGGTGAGCTCCACCAGATCGGTGACAAGCGCATCGGCGGTATCGACGTGATGGAACACACGTTCCGCGAACTGGCGCAGCGCGTGGAAGACCTGGAAGTCGAGATTCAGCGGTTACGGTACGAACGGTGGTGGCACCGCCTATCCGATCGCACCCGGGCAGCCGCCGCATCACTTCGCCAACCGCGCCTGGGCCGAGCAGCTCTGCGACAGCTGGTCATCGGGCTATTGCGGGTTGCGTCCGCGACCCCTTGGGTGCGCCGTCCTGCCGCTCTTGTGTTGCGACCGTTCCCCGGGCTGCGCGGCCGAGTGCTGCGGTTGTCTGTTCATAAGCAACCACCGATCCGGCGCTACGCCCGCGCGGAGGACTTCGAGGAACGCTTGCCGGCACAGCAAGCGCCGGTGCGCTCGGCCAGCCTCGCCCAGCGCGACGCAGTATTGCCGCGCCAGGAAATACAACAGCGCCTTCGTCATATCGCCATTGATGGCCACTTCGCCGGGAGCTACAGCCTGGCCGTAGTCAATCGCAACCTCGCTCACCGGCTCACCGCCGACTATCCCGGCTGCAACCTCGCCATCCACCCCCGCGAAGGCGAACCAGTGACATCTGTTCGCCCGGTTCCCGGAGGCCCGGTCGAGGCAGAAACCCTGGAGGCATTGATAGAAGCGAAGTCAGAGAGCGAGGCCAGCGTTTGCCTCTACCATCATTTCCCCCCCGTGAGCAGCCCTGACCCGGCGCGCGGCACACCAATCGCACTGTTTTCCTGGGAAGAGTCCCGCGTTCGGGACGACATGGTCGCTACCCTGAACCGACACTACGCAGGCGTAGTGGTAACCTCCTGGTTCGTGAAGAAGGTCCTCATGGACAGCGGATGCACACTACCCATCCATGTCATCACGCTGCCACTGCGACCATCACCCCTCGCGCAGGGAAGTACCACGGACGACCTCGCACGGGTGCAACGGCGTGGCGAGGTGCGCCTGTTACACGTGTCGTCGTGTTTTCCGCGCAAGGCGCCGGATGTCCTGCTGGAGGCGTTCGACGCACTCGCCGCCGAATTCGGCAGCGTACACCTGACCATCAAGACGTTCCCCAACCCGCACAACCGGATTGAGGACTGGGTGCGCGAGTGCGTCTCTGCAGCGCACCGCGACCGCGTGCATGTCATTCTCGAAGACTACGACGCCGACGCCATGGCCGCGCTCTACCACGACGCCGATGTCATCGTGCTGCCCACGCGCGGCGAGGGGCTCAACCTGCCGGCCATCGAGGCCGGCGAGCATTGCCGCCCGCTGGTGGTCACGGGCTCCGGAGCACACACGGACTTTGCCACCCCGGAGAACGCGTGGTGGATCCGCTATCGCTTCGATCGCTCCGGGTCACACCTATTGAGCGGGGACTCCGTATGGACGGACCCAAGCCCCGAGCACCTGACGGACGTTCTCTCCGAGGTGTGCCAAGCGCTGCTACAGGGGAATCCGGACGTTACAGCGCGCCCACAGAAACTGCACGACGACATGACCGCCCGCTTCTTCTCCTACGGAGCCAGCGACTCACTGCTGAGCGCGCTTGCCCGCATCGACGCCTTTCATCGGTCGAATCGTCTGTCACAGCTCCGGAATCGGCCACTGTCAGTGAGCCTGATTACAACGTGGGGTGAAGCGTGCGGGGTAGCCGAGTACAGCCGCAGCATCGCCGGTGAGTTCCGCGCTCTGGGCGATAACGTCGACATCCTTGCCCCGGGGGAGCGGCCCGCGGCCGCGGGATGGACGCCTCTCAATGACGTGGCTGTCAACTACGCATGGACCTATGGCAAGACTCCCGACTTACAGACCTTTCAGCCCCAGGGCGAAGTCGTCTGGATTCAGCACCACCCGAGTTTTTTCAGCCTCAACGACACCCTGCGTCACGGTGTCGCATCGCTGCAACACCGCGGCCACAGGGTATTCCTCACGCTGCACAATACCCGCGACCTCATCGCCAACGAGCGTGCGCTAACGGAGGAAATTGCAGCGTGCCTGAATGTCTGTAACCGCGTTTTCGTCCACACACTGGACGACCTCAATAACCTCAAGCGGATCGGCATCAGCGACAATACCGTGCTCATGCCCCATGGCGTAAGCGAACCCGTCGACGGTTTGCCGAGCCCGCCGTCGGGCGGCCTCGTCATCGGTACGTTCGGATTCCTGCTACCGCACAAGGGCACGGAACAGCTCATCGCGGCGTTTGCGGGACTCGACGAGCCAAGGGCGCGGCTGCGGCTCGTCACTGCGGTCCGTGACGACCCCATCTCTCGACATGAACTGCGGCACTGCTGGCGCATCGCCGAGCGACACGGCGTAGCCGACCGCATCGACTGGTATACGGACTTCCTGCCCAGGCGCGAGGTCGAGCGGCTCCTCGCTGGCTGCCACCTGGTTGTCATGCCGTATCAGCACACCCACGAGTCTTCCAGCGGTGCCGTGACCGTTGCTCTCGCCGCCTGTTCCGACGTCGCCACGACACCGGCGCCCATCTTCGAACCGGTGCGTGACGCCACCTATGCGATCGATGGCTTCGACTCAGGCGCCATTCACTACGTGCTACAGCAGCTCCGTGCTGGTCTGGACCCAGAAGTACGGGCACGGGTGCATGCAGCACGGCGCGAATGGCTCGACGCTCACCGCTGGTCCACCCTGGCCGAACGTTACCGTTCCCAGTTCCTGGCTGCGCGCGTCAGCGACGCTCATACCGCAACGGGTGGGTAATAGTCACACAACGGGTTGGTTATTCCAGCCCTAATGTAAGGCCACTGTAAGGTGGGTAAGGATACTGTCGTGTCGACGTATGATCTGGCTGCTGCTACGTTTCAGTCAGGGTGCCCGTTCTATACGTTTTCGTTAGATTTTTTACGCACTACGACGTAGTGCGGAGATAACCAAACGAGGGCTTGCGGCCCTGTGCGGCATACCTGTAGCCGTAAAACGCGTGTAATCGAGCCCAATAGAGCCACGAAAAAGCGCTCATACCGCCCCTGATAAAAGGGGTCAGGAAGACGCCATCAAGCGAAAGCAAAGGAGAATAAACCATGGCGGATCGTCAGATGCTTGAGGACCTGTACGAAGCCATCTTCCTGTCCACGCCGACACCAACTCGGCTGGACGAGGCCGAGGAGGAACTCTCGAATCAGGGGGGCAGCTACACCGACCTTGCCCGTGACTGGGCTGCGCGGGACAACAGCATTCATTCCCGCCTGGAGGGCGACGACCTGATCTTCGGTCAGCTTGTCGAGATCCAGTATGCTCAGCTGTTCGGGCGAACCTCGGGTGACGATGCCTCGGGCAACCCTGTCAGGTTGACCGACCTGGGGCTCGACAGTGACGCAGACATTCTCGATCTGGATCCGACCGATCTTTCGCAGGAAGAGCAAGATTACTTCTCCGGCGGCATCGACATCTGGGGCTTCCAGTACTGGGTTGAGCAGCTGGTGGAGGACAACCTCGAGCCGGACGATCTCTCACTGGCGATGATGAACGGCGCCCGGGAGTTCGAGAGCGACGACGACTTCCTGGTCGAGCTCAATGACCAGGGCCTTGAGTACCGGCTACCGGCCGAGGACCGGGATCTGGTCGACCTGGATCGCCCTGATGGCCATCCTCTGGAGCTTGATTACGGAACCCACGACCCGTCCAACCCCGAAGAGAGCGGCACCCGCATGACGCCCCAGGAGGACGGGACGATGGTCGAGGTTGTCGGCCGCGTTCTGGATGACCCCGAGGAATGGTGGGTGAGCGGCGCCGACGCCGACGATGTCGCGGTCTCGATCTCCCAGCACCACGACAACGTACGGGAAGTGACCCCGAAACTTCTCGACGGAGTCGACTCACTCTTCCTGCGCAATACCTCCGAGGTCGATTTGCGCGATGCGCAAGACCTGGACTCCATCGTATTTCGTGACACGGATGCGGCAGAGATCAACACGCTGTCCCCGGCCGACGTGCTGTATGTAGAGAACGTGGCCTCCAGCACGGATCTCGGAATTGACAACGTTTCGGCGGACTCTGTCTATCTTGATGGCCTCAGCGCGACCAGCGTCCACAACACAACCCTTCAAGGGTACCAAGGCTTTGTGGAACTGAACGGTGTGAGTAGTTCCACCACGGGCACGCGGCTCAACATCGATAGCATCGCCAGCGACAGTGAACACGACAACAACATCCATCTGGTGGCGAATGACGCGAACCGCCTCAGTATCGCCGGCGATGAAGACCTTGATCTGGTCACCGACGCCGGCATGGCGCTCACCCGCGTCGATGCCCGGCTGCTCGAGGCAGAGCTGGACGTGGACGTGAGCGGGCCGGGTCTTGCCGCGAGCCCCACGCTCTTCAACGCCGTCGTCTATGGCAGCCAGGACGACACCACCGTGCAGGCCGGTGACAAGCTCTGGAAAGATTACTCGTCCACCAGCGCGACCGGCGATTCCCTGGTCTTCGACGGCTACGAGGGCTACAACACCCTCGTCACCAATGCCGATGATATTGAGGATTTTGACCCCGAGTGGGCCTGGAACGACGCCCGGCTCGAGGAGACCTTCTCCGTCGCCAACCTACACGAGCTGCGGGTGGAAGGCGGCGAAGGCGACGGCACCCTCGGCCAGCGGGTTGCGGACGAGGTCACCGAGACCGGCACGAACGTGGCCGAGGTGGTCGCGGATAACGCCGTGCTCGACACGGGGCTGTTCGGTGACGATCTCGAGGAGTTCGTGGTCGAAGATGCCTCCGACATGCACGTGGAGACCCGCGACACACTGACCGAGGCGACGCTGCGTGATACCACCAACGTCGATCTCGCCGCCGGTCCGACGCTGGAGGAGGTCTCGCTTAGTGGCGCGGAGGGTTCGACGGTATTCGCCGATGGCAATGCCCTTGAAGAAGTCTCTTTGAGTCAGGGAGCTAGCGGCAACACCCTTGATCGCGTCAGTGAAGAACAAGTGATGCGCTTCGCTACCACGGGGAGCAATGACACCACCATCAATGCGATGGACGATGCCGAAAGCCTGCAGTTATCAGTGGGTCAGGGCACCGCTGGCACCGACATTGAACTCAACGGCGAGAACGTCGACACAGTCAATGCGAGCTACAGCAGCCTCGGCGGGAGGCTGGAAGACGTTGATCTCAGCGGCCTGGCCGAGGACCTGACGGTCGCTCTTGAGGGCGCCAGCCAGGGGCGCGTAGCCGGCTTCGACGCCATCATGGGTGACGAGCAAGACCACCTGACTGTCGAGGGCACCGAGGAGGGTCGTGAGGAGCTGTACCTGAGTACGCACCAACTCGAAGGGCTGGAAAACGGTGATGGCGTCACCATTGGGGCCGATGCTGTCGTCTACCTTTCAGGCACTTTTGGAGACGCTGGAAACCTCGACATTGGTGGCGAAGGCGCCCTCGGACTTTCTCACATCGATACCGTTAACCTGTTCCACGCCGATCCCGGCGCTTTCGAGGTGGGGCGTTACGACGACTCCGCGACCTTGGAGTCGGTGAGCACCGACGCCCCGATACAGGTGGCCGGCAGCATGGACGAACTGGAAATCGGCTACGCCCAGCAGTTCAGCGGCGATGCCGCGCGGGTGGAATTCGTCGACACCGTACGCTCGCCCTGGAGCGTCGACGAGCTGGTGTTCACCGACGGCCATGCCCGGGATGTTGAGCTCTACTTCGCGGGCATTCCGGAGCCTGACGAGGGCTACACACCGGCTTACCACATCGGCGAACTGGACACCGAGCGCCTCGGCCCCGACGAGAATGCCGCCAACACCGAGTCGGTGACCCTGAAGGGTGAGGGCAACGTCTACCTGGGCCTCGGTGTGCGTGACGACGGTGACGACGGCACCCATGACCGCCTTGCCGGTCTCGATGACGACGGCGAGATCCACGCCGAGGGCGGCGACCTCAACGCCGTGATCCGCAACGAGACGGACGCCGGCGCCCTGGACGAGCACGAGCTCGATCTGGATCAGTTCGCCGATACACCGGCGACCCTCGGCTTCGCCGGCGGCACCGGTGCATCCGAGACGGTGGTCAGCGGCTGGGAGGACCCGACGCTGCGCTTCTACGACGGCTTCGAAGGCGACGTTGTCCTGGAGCCGGAGACCGACGACCTCTATCTCGAGATTTTCGCTCGCACCGACGAAGGCCACGTCATGCTGGATGACGCCGTGGATGGCACCGTCAATCTGGTTGCCCCCCAGGCAATGGATGTGCCCTCGGAGCTGCGGGATGATCTTAACAGCGCCAGACTCGGAACGGTGGACCTGGCGGGCAGTGACGACGTCTTCATCGACACGGCTGGCCTGAGTGAGTCCTATTGGCTCTGGATGGACGAGGGGCTGGAGGCACTTGGCGCAGAGGCAACCATCACCTTTGGCGAGGCGCCGCACGCAGACTCGGGGGTCGACCTGGGGGATGTGACCCAGGAAGCCGATGGCGGTGATTCGCACCTTACCGTGGTGACGGAGGGTGCCCCGGACGATGTCGACCTCGCACAGCACTACATCGACTCAGTCGACATGATAGACGCGGACGAAGATGCCTCGTTGGTGATGGAGGGTGCTGACCTTAACGTGATGGACGTCGACGCCAGCAATGCGGAGGAGACCGTCTCCATCGAGGTTGACGGCGAGAACTCCGTCATGGGCACCGTGATGGCCGGCACGGCTGAGACCTTCGAAGGCGAGTTCGCCGACGGGATCTCCCTGAACGCGGTCGATGCCGATGAAGCGGACAACTTCACGGCCACCTTCGGAAATCACGCTGACGTGGGCGACCTCAATGCCGAGAATGCCGCGGACTTCGAGGCGACCTTCGGAGAAGACGCCGCGGTTGACCAGATCGATGCCGGAACTAATACAACGGAGAGCTCCATCGACGTCAGCTTCGGCGCGGACGCCGAGGTGGGCACCATCGAGGCCGGCTACGACGACTCCGAGGTGAACCTCGCGTTCGGCGAGGGGGCCGATGTTGGTGGCATCGACGCAGAGTTCGCCGATTCGCTCAGCCTGGACCTCGCTGGCGACTCCGAAGTCGGAAGCCTTTCGGCGCCGGAGGCCGATACCGTCGAGATTAATCTTGACGGTGCAGGAAACACCGTGAATGACATCGGGGTGAATGGGGCGGACGTCACGATTAACTCCAACGGCGGAGGGGCGGGAGTCAATACCGTGTCGTATTCAACCCCCTTCAATAACGACACACTCACCTTGGCTGGGGATACGGCGTTGGCGTTCGGTGGTGTAACCAATCCCGGTTTCGAGGACGAGGGTGTGCTGGATGCCACGGAGCTGAATGCAAACCTTGACTTGGGGCTCTATGCAGCAAACGACGAACTTGCCATCGAGCTCTACGGTAGCGATGTCAGTGAGGCGGATCGCCACATCGAGTTCCGCGCCGTCAGTCCTACGGACGTGGATTTTGATTTCAGCGACATGGCTGCTGGCCAGCGTGTGGAAATCGTAGGCGCTGCCAACGATCTGGTTGACAACCTTGACGAGATTGAGTTCCTCCTGGAGGACGTTGCCTTCGTCGACGACTTCGAGGCGTCCGACCTGCTCATCAACGGTGTCGGCATCAATGATGTGGACGGCGATGACTGGGAGGACGTCTTCGAACTCGCGGGCACGCGTGAGAAAACTTACACCCAGATCCACCATGCGGAGGATGAAGCCCACTTCGAACTGGAGCTGGTCGGTCTGTCAGCGGACGAACTGACCGACGACAACTTCGACTTGATCGCCTGAAGGCTGAAGGCGGCACCGGCCCGGCCACACGGAGTGGCCGGGCCTTTGCAGTCCCTTGGGCCCCTGCGGGGGCCCCTTTTCTTCTGTAGAGTTCACCCGTATTGAAGTGCGAGTATTCGCTCTGCGAACGCTGGCATCGCCACAGGGGCACTGCTCGTCACGGAGAAGACCATGTATCAGAATGTCGTCGCACTTTCAGCCAAGACGCACGCCAACAAACGCTTCACCCCGTTGAGGAATTATCGCTTTGCCCGCGATCAGGGCATGATCCCGGTTGCGGCCCGCGAACTGTCCCGCCTCGCGGCGCGGCTGCCATTGGCGTTTGTCACCCGAGGCGACGCCGCGGAACCTCGCCTCATCGCAATGCTGGGGCTGGATGGGCAAACCAATCTGCTGGTGGGCCCGGACGGCCGCTGGCTCAACGATTACGTGCCGGCTGCCGTACGCCGCTACCCGTTCATTCTCACCAGACCGTCCGACGGCGAGGCGGCTCCCGCCGTTGCCATCGACACTGCCGCCGGCGTGCTCTCCGATACGGAAGGAGAACCTTTATTTACCGCAGACGGCGAACCGGCCGAGCGACTGAACCAGGCAAAGGCAATCCTGCGAGAGTTCACAAATGGGGTGGAAACAACGCACCGTGCCGCGCAGGCGCTGGCGCGCGCGGACTTGCTCGAGGATTGGCACCCTACTGTGACCGTTGGTGACAAACGCTGGCGGCTGAATGGGCTGCAATCGGTGAGCGAACAAAAGCTCAATGCCCTGGATGACGCGCGCTTCGCCGAGTTGCGCCGAGAAGGGGTGATCCCGTTGGCATATGCGCAGATGCTGTCCATGGCGCACCTCCCCGCCCTGGTGCGCCTCGCCAATGCCCATGCGCAAAAAGCGAAGAAGGGGCAACAATCCGGCGGGAACACCGGAAAGACAAATGGCGCCGGCGGCGGCGACGTCTCCTTCAATTTTGACGCCTGAACGACTGCAATAGGCGGAACCTCTCAGCATGGCAAAACCACAACAAAAGACCTCGGAGCTGCGCACCGCCGTTCGTGCTTGTAGCGGCACCTTCTGGGCAGCTGCCTTCTTCAGCCTGTTCATTAACCTGCTGATGCTGGTGCCCCCGCTGTACATGCTGCAGATCTACGATCGCGTGCTGGCCAGCCGCAGCGAATCGACGCTGGTGATGCTGACGGCCATCGTCGTCGGGCTCATGGTGGTGCTCGGCGCGCTGGAATGGATCCGCTCCAGGGTTCTGGTGCGCGCCAGCGGCCGGCTGGACAGCCTGATCGGCGACCGCATCTTTGATGCCCTCTTCCGTCGCGGGCTAATCACGCCAGGAGGCGCGGACAGCCAGGCAGTCCAAGACGCCAACTCCGTCCGCCAGTTCCTCACCGGCAGCGGGCTGCTGGCATTCTTCGACTCGCCTTGGCTGCCCATCTACATTGCCGTCATTTTCCTGTTCCACCCGCTGCTGGGGTGGGTTGCCGTGGGCGGCGCGCTGATCCTGCTCATCCTGGCGCTGGCCAACAACTTCATCAGCCGTGCAGCGCTGAACCAGGCCAATGCCGAGCAGGTTGCCGCGCAGCAGACACTGACGAACCAACTGCGCAACGCCGAGGCCGCCGCGGCCATGGGCATGGTTCACCGTCTGCGCGAGCGCTGGCAGCAACGCCAGGAGCGCGTCCTGGGATTCCAATCGAAGGCATCGGATCAGGCAAGCCCCTTCTACGCCACCAGCCGGGCGTTCCGGCTGCTGCTGCAGTCACTCATCCTCGGCGCTGGTGCCTATCTCGCCATTCACCAGCACATCACGCCCGGGATCATGATCGCCGCGACCATCCTGCTGGGCCGCGCGCTCGCCCCCATGGACAGCCTGATCGGCAACTGGCGCGGCATCATGGGCACCCGCCAGGCGTTTGGCCGTCTGGAGAAGCTACTGGCGGAACACCCAGCAGAGGAACGGAAGCTCTCCCTGCCTGCCCCCAAAGGCCGTATCGACGCCGAACAGTTAGCGGTGATCCCGCCGGGCTCCAACGAGCCAGCGATTCGGGGGGTGTCGTTCAGCATCGCGCCAGGCGAAACTGTGGGTGTCATCGGCCCAAGTGCCGCCGGAAAATCCACCCTGGTACGGGCACTGCTGGGGGTTTGGCCGGCACGCGCGGGCCACGCACGCATCGACGGTGCCGATATCACGGACTACAACGCCGACGAGCTAGGTCCGCACATCGGTTATCTGCCCCAGGACGTGGAACTGTTCGAAGGCACAGTGGCGGAGAACATCGCCCGCTTCGGCGACGTGGATGCGCAGGCGGTGGTCGAAGCGGCCCAGGCCGCCGGCGTGCACGAGCTCGTGCTGCACCTTGGCAACGGCTACGACACCTATCTGGGTCCTGGCGGCGGAACGCTCTCCGGCGGGCAACGCCAGCGTATCGGACTCGCGCGCGCACTCTATGGTAACCCCGCGATCCTCGTGCTCGACGAGCCCAACTCCAACCTCGACGATAACGGCGACGCCGCTCTGACTGCAGCGCTGGACCAAGGCCATGATGCCGGCCGCACGCAGATCGTTATTTCGCACCGCCACGCAGTGCTCTCGCGTGTCGACCGTCTGCTCGTGCTGAAGGAAGGCCGCCTACTCGCGGCAGGTGACCGGGACGAGGTACTACGACGCTTCGCCCGCGGCACACATGCAACGGCAACCGGAACCAACGGATGACTCAAGCCACCAACACAGCATCAAGCCGCCCCGCGCCACCAGTTCCGCGCAGCGACCGGAGCTCCCGCTGGATCGGCTTCCTGATCATCCTCGCCGCCTTCGGCGGCTTCGGCACTTGGGCCGTAACGGCGGAAATGGATGGCGCGGCCGTCGCGCCAGGTGTGGTGCAGGTGGACTCCTACCGACAGGCAGTTGAACACCTCGATGGTGGATTAGTCGAGCGAATCCGCGTGCGTGATGGGGACTCCGTCGAAGCCGGTGACGTCATCGTGGAACTCGACGACACCGAGCTCCATGCAGAACTCGCGACCATCCGCTCGCAACACGCCTCTGCCCGCGCCGAGCGCATCCGCCTGGAAGCGGAGCGGGATGGCCACGAGACCATGACAACCCTCATACCGGCCCCGGAAGACGCGGGCGATCAGCACTTCGCGCGCGCTCTCGCGGCACAGATCGCGATCTTTGATACCCGCCAGACCATGTTTGCCGGCGAAATCGATCTGCTCCAACAACGCTCCCAAGCTCTGGAGACGCAGATCGGCGGCCTGAGGGCCGTAGCCAATGCCCGCCGCGAAAGCCGGACCTACTACTCGGAAGAGCTGGACGAACTAGCGGATCTGGTGGAAGAGCGGCTGACGGACCGCCAGCGCAGCCGCGAACTCGAACAACTCCTGGTGGAGAACCAGGCCGACATCGCCGAACTCGAAGCCGAGATGGACCGGCTTCAGGTCGAGATCACCGAAACCGAGCTCGAAATCGCCCAACGGCTCAGTGAGCGACAAGCAGAAGTGGCGGACCGGCTGAACGACGTCGAGCAAGAGGAACACAACCTCGCCGAGCAGCGGCGGGCTCTGGAGCGGCGCGCTGCCCGCACCATCATACGCGCACCGGTCGACGGCGTTGTCGTCGATCTGGACGTGCACACCGAAGGCGCCGTCATCGATGCGGGCAGCCGTATCGCCGAGATTGTACCGAGAGACGACGACCTCGTTGTCGAAGCCCGGGTGCGCCCGGAAGATATCGACCGGGTGCGCGTCGGCCAGATGGCGGACGTTCGGCTCACCGCCTACAGCTTCCGTATGACGCCCGTGGTAGAAGGCGACGTAATCCACATCTCCGCCGACCGACTGGAAGACGAGGCCACCGGCGAGGCCTACTACCTGGCCCGCGTCTACATCGACCAGGCGCAACGGCAGTTTGCCCTTGGCGATGAGCCCCTGCTACCCGGCATGCCTGCAGAGGTCATGATACGCACCGGTGAGCGCACACTCATGTCCTACCTGCTGCGGCCGCTGACCGACGCCCTCAGCCGCGCATTCCGGGAATCATAATGCGTGTGCTCCACGTGGTCCGGACGTTCTATCCTGACTCCGACGGAGGCATGGAACGCACGGTCGACCATATCTGTAGCGCAACTGGCCGCCTCGGGATCGACAGCCACGTTTTCGCCCTCAGTCCGCACCCCAGGCAGGCGCCGTTTCGTCACGGCGACGCCACAGTCCATCAACGCAAGCGCCACATGGAACTGGCGTCTTGCTCCATCTCGCTGAATACCCTTCGCCACTTCCGCACACTCATCGCGGACATGGATGTAATCCACTATCACTTCCCCTGGCCATTCGCGGATGTGATGCACCTGCTGATGGCGTCACGGGAAAAACCATCGGTCGTGACCTACCACAGCGATATCGTCCGGCAACGCCGGCTGGAGCGCCTCTACCGGCCGGTGCGACGGCGGTTTCTCGCCTCGGTGAATACGGTCGTGGCCACGTCACCGCAGTACCGACAATCGAGTCAGGTGCTGAGCGAGCTCGATGATGACCGCACCCAGGTGATTCCGCTCGGCCTTGAAGAGCAGCGCTACCCGGTGCCGTCAGCGGAGCGCATCCGCGCATGGAAAGCGCGCGTGGGAGAAGGCTTTTTCTTTTTCGTTGGCGTACTGCGCTACTACAAAGGGCTGCACATTCTCCTGGAGGCGCTGCAGCATACGAACCACCGGGTGATCATCGCCGGCGAGGGCCCAATGGAAACGGCACTCAAAGAGCAGGCGCGAAAGCTCGGGCTTGGCGAGCGGGTCATCTTTACGGGACATCTGCACGACGACGAGGACAAAATGGCGCTATTGCGTCTGTGCCGAGCCAAGGTCTTCCCGTCACATCTGCGCTCGGAGGCCTTCGGCGTGTCGCTGATCGAGGCCACCATGGCCGCCCGGCCCCTGATTACCACCGAGCTCGCGACAGGCACCTCGTACGTCAATCAACACGAAGAAACCGGGCTGGTGGTTCGGCCTGCCGATCCGCAGGCCCTCGCCGACGCCATGGAACGCCTCGTCCAGGAGCCCGACACCGCCCAGCGGCTGGCCAACGGAGCGCGGCAGCGCTTCGAGACCCACCTGACCGCCGACGTCTCTCTCGCCCAGTACGCCGGGCTATACCGTTCCCTGATGCACCCCGGTTACCGGCCCCCTGAAGCACCAGAGACCGCACCGGCGTATCAGGAGCAAGTATCCAACCAAGAACGGACTTGAAAAAACGGGCACCCCGCGAAAGGGGCGCCCGCCAAGGATAATGACGGCTCAGGCAGCTTCTGGGGCCAGCCCTTCGAAGATGGGTGAAAACCCGACGAAATCGAGTTCATCGTCGATGAGGTCCATGTAATCCTCACCGAAGTCATCCAGCGCATCAAACACCGTTTCCGTATAGTCCTCGAAACCGTCGAACTGCTCCAGCGAACCACCAGGGTCAAAATCTGAGGGATCCTCCGGCTCCTTGGTCGGGAATTCCATCGGGATATCCTCATCGACGAACCGCGACGTCTCCTGATCTCCACCGGTAATCAGCCCGATCGCGAATTCCTCGTAATCGGCATCCGGCTCGGCAATCTCATTCAAATGACCCTCTGCCGCGTCGGCGACCAAGCCAACGAAATCATCGAACTGATCTTCATCCGAGATCGCTTCCGCCGGATAGAGCTGAAAGTCACCTTCAGCAAACGCTGCAAAGGCATCAATCATACTTGCCGCAAGCGGGGAGTCGTCGATCACGTTCTGGGGAATCGGCTCACCCTCGAGAATTCGCCCGAACGCAACGTCGATCAGCTCTTCCAGTTCATCACGGTCAGTGTCGTCCAGATCCGCCGCCTCATCTTCAGGAATGTTCGTAAGCGATCCGCGAACCACACCTATTCGGCGGGTTTGAGCGTGTATAGGCTCTCATCCTGATGCCACGGCAGCAGGCCGTCGATGGCCTCATCGGTTGTCGCCGCCGGCAGGCTCTTTAACACCTCGAGCAGGTACGCATAGGGTTCCAGACGGTTGATCTTCGCCGTCTCGATGACGCTGTAGATCGTGGCACTGGCGTGCGCACCCCGCTGTGTGTGGCTGAACAGCCAGTTCTTGCGCCCGACCACGAACGGCCGGATGGCGTTCTCCGCGGGGTTGTTGTCCAGCGGGATGCGCCCGTCATCCAGGAACCGAGTAAGCCGGGGCCATTGGCTGTTGAGGTAATGCACGGCCTTGCCGATGGCGCTCTTCGGCGGCACCTGTTCCAGGGACTGGTCGAGCCATTGGCGCAGATCCTCGATCAGCGGCTGGCTTTGGGTGACCCGCAAGCGCTCGCGCTCCTCAACGGGCAGGCCCTGGGCTTCGCGCTCCACCCGGTAGAGCTTGCCGATGGACGCCAGCGCCCGGTCGGCCTTGCCGGTCTTGCCCTTGGGCTGGACCTTCTGGGCCTCTTTGAACTTGCGCCGCGCATGCGCCCAGCACCCGGCATGGGTGATGGCATTATCGCGCACGACCTGGGCATAGCCCTCGTAGCCGTCGGTGAGCAGGATGCCACCATAGTCATTCAGCAGACGGCGCGGCACCTGGCCCGAGCGGCTGGGGTCGTAGTCGAACAGCACCACCTCGGCCCCGGGCGGCCCGCCGCGCTGGACCCACATGTACGAGGTGCTGGACGCAGTACGCCCGGGCTCGGTGTTCACCTGCACGGTGGTCTCGTCCATGAGGATGAGCTCCGCGCCTTGCAGATGGGCGCGCAGGCGCTCGGCCAGTGGGGCGAGCAGCGCGCCCATCTCCACCATCCAGCGGGCGAGCGTGTTCCGCGGCAGCTCCAGGCCCAGTCGTTTGAACACCTGTTCCTGGCGGTACAACGGCAGCGCGTCCTGGTACTTGGCGGTAGCGATGTAGGCGAGCAGCCCAGGGCTCGCGTTGCTCTTCGGCAGCGGCTGGGACGGCAGATCGGCGATCTGGACGCCATCCTCGCACGTCCGGCAGGCGTACTTGATGCGCACGTGGCGCAGCACCTGGATCTGGGCCGGGATGATGTCGAGCTGTTCGGTGACTTCTTCGCCAATGCGCGTGAGCGCACCGCAGCCGCAGGCACACTGCTGCGCGTCCTCGGGGAGGTCGTGGACGATGTCCACGCGGGGTAGCTCCGGTGGCAGCGGGGCACGGCCGCCCCGGCGACGCTTGCCGCCACTGCGGGCTGGCTGCTCGTCGTCATCAACGCTGTCGTCGCCGGCGTCGTCTTCCTCGGCAGGGTCATCGGTCAGGCTCTCGGCCTCGTCGAAGAACATGTCCTGCTGCTTGATGCTGTACTTCTCTGTCGAGGGGCCGAAGCGGTTATCGAGCAGCAGTCGGATCTGCTCGAACAGCGAGCGCTTCTCCGCCGCCCAGGCGGCCTCTTTGTCGGCGAGCTGCGCCTGGAGGCGTTCGATCTCGGCGCGCTGCGCATCGAGTTCGCGCCGCAGCTCGGAAGCCGTCGATATCGTGTTGGCATCGGCCTTGTTCATGCGGCCAATTGTACCAAAGCGCCACTCTTGAGGCGAGCGCGGTTTTCATCCAACCGACTGAAAATGCAGCGCTTTGTGCGGCTGCATGCGGGTGATATCGATGCCGTCGAGCAGCCAGTTGAGCTCCTGGCCCGTGAGCGTGAGCCGATCCCGCTCACCGCACTCCGGCCACTTGAACCGCTCCTGCTCGAGGCGTTTGTACCAGACCACGAAGCCGTTGCGCTCCCAGAACAGGATCTTCACCTTATCCCGCGCCCGGTTGCAGAACACGAACACCGCCGCGGTGAACGGGTCGCACGCCATGACCTCCTGGACGAGCAGCGACAAACCGTCAATCGACTTGCGCATGTCCACGGGCTCGCGGCACAGATACACCGCCACATCGCTCCCGGGCCGGATCATGCCACCACCTCCACGGCGACGAACCGTGCCGGGCGGTGGCGCTCCGGAACCGGAACGCCGGCCTCATGCAGCCGACGCTCCCAGTCCATCAGCTCGGCGAGCGAGACATCCTGGCGCCGGGCATACTCGCTCAGCGACAGGCCCAACGCATGGGCGTGATACAAATGGCCCAGCCAGCGGGCGCGCACCGGGGATAACCACATACTCCAAGCCTCCCATCGATCTGGAAGGCTCAGTGTCCCGGAACCGGAATCGCCTCAACAGATGGGGTTCGTGGAGCGCTTACCGTGCTGCGCATGCGTCTGAAGGCCAATGAGGCCCTGGGTCTCGCCAGCGTCGAGCGGCTGCTGGAGGCGCTGGAGACCGTGCAACTGCATCAGGTCCACCTCGACGGCGAGGCCATCCAGGGGATCTCCATGGATAGGGCTCAGCGGGATCTGTTCAAGCATCTGGAGGTGAAACCGCCGCACCGCGATCACGTGGCCTAAGTGAAAGCGTTCAAACGAGGCCGTTCTTCCTGAGGGCCTGATCCCCGCATAGCCTTTCCCGTGCATTCACTGACGCGGGAGGCAGCGATGAGCAGCAACCATGTCCGGCATGTTCGGCGTACGCAGGCCCAGTGGCGGGAGATCTTCGCCGCACATGAGGCCAGCGGCCTGAGCCAGGCGGCGTTCTGCCGCCGCGAGGGGCTGGCGCTGAGCACGTTTCAGTACCACCGGCGACGGTCGCACGCTGCGGCCGAGCCTGCCGCTGACGACGGTCCGGCGGTCATTGATCTCGGCGAACTGGCCGGCGACCGGCCGGGAGGCTGGGAGGTCGAGATCGCGCTGGGTGACGGTGTCTCGCTCACGCTGCGGCGGCGCTGATGTTCTTCCCGGAGTCGCGGGTGCGGGTGTGGCTCTACGCCCGGCCAACGGACATGCGCAAGAGCTTCACGGGCCTGGAGGCGCTCGCCCGCAACGCCCTGGGCGAGGAGCCGGCGAGCGGGGATCTGTTCGTGTTCATCAACCGCCGGCGCACGTACATGAAAGTGCTGTACTTCGACCGTGGCGGTTACTGTCTGTGGGCCAAACGCCTGGAGCAGGGGCAGTTCCACTACCCGCGCCACCAGGGCGAGAAGGTCGCTCTGGATGTCACGGCGCTGAAGCTGCTGCTCGAGGGCATCGACGCCAGCCGCAGCCCGCGCTACAAGCGCTACGAGCATCGAACCGCCCGGCCGGCATCGGTATAATGCGCCGCCATGCGTGACGCCACCCAGCCCCAGTCTGAGCCAACGGCACCGCCGGAGCACCTGGCAGCGGAGAACGCCGAGCTGCGTGCCCAGGTCGCCTCGCTCACGCGGCAACTGGAGTGGTTCAAGCGCCAGGTCTTCGGGCCCACCTCGGAGCGCCGGCCGGTGGATGCGGCCACGGTGGATCTGTTCACCGCCGAACAGGCCCCTGCGACCGCGTCGCCGACCACCGAGCAGGTCAGCTACTCGCGGCGCAAGCCCGGCACCAAGGACCGCGGTGATGCGGTCACCGGCGCAGGCCTGCGCTTCGATGCCGGCGTTCCCGTGGAGACCATCGACGTGACCGCCCCGGAGTTGAGCGGCACGGAGGCCCATCGCTGGGAGGTCATCGACCACAAGACCACCTACCGCCTGGCCCAGCGCCCCGGCAGCTACGTGGTGCTCGCCTACCGCCGGCCGGTGCTGCGCGAGCGCTCCGCGGCCACGGTGGTCACACCGCCGGCGCCGGCGGGCGTGCTGGAGGGCTCGCTCGCCGATGTCAGCGTCCTCGCCGGGCTGGTGGTGGACAAATTCTGCTACCACCTGCCGCTGTACCGCCAGCACCAGCGCCTCGCGGATGCCGGCATCCAGGTGAGTCGGGCGACCCTGACCCATCTCACCCAGCGCACCGCGGCGCTGCTCACGCCGATCAATGATGCCCAGCACGCCCATATCCTGGAGGGTGACGTACTGGCCATGGACGAGACGCCCATCAAGGCGGGCCGCAACAAGGCCAAGGGGCGCATGGCGCAGGGCTGGTACTGGCCGATCTACGGCGAGGCCGACGAGGTGAGCTTTACCTATGCCTCGCACCGGGGCACGCGCCATGTCCATGAGCAGCTCCAGGGCTTTGCCGGCACCTTGCTCTCGGATGGCTACAGCGCCTATGCGCGCTTCGCCGAAGCCACTGAAGGCCTCACCCATGCCCAGTGCTGGGCGCACACCCGGCGCAAGTTCCTCGCCGCGGAGGGAGCCGAGCCCGAGACGGTGGCCACGGCGCTGGAGCACATCCGGGGGCTTTACCGGATCGAGGCCGCGATCCGAGACCGCCGGCTCGAGCCCGACAAGGCCCTGGCCTTCCGGGCCGAGCACGCCCGGCCCCGGGTGGACGCGTTCTTCGCCTGGGTGTGGGAGCAACGCCAGCGCGAGGATCTGTTGCCCAGCAACCCGCTGGCGAAGGCGCTTGCCTATGCGCATGAGCGCGAGGGGCCGCTGCGCGTATTCCTCGGCGACGCCGCCGTGCCCATCGACACCAACCACCTGGAGCGTGCCCTGCGCGTCATCCCCATGGGGCGGAAGAACTGGAACTTCTGCTGGACGGAGCTCGGTGCCCGGCACGTGGGCACGCTGCAGAGCCTGCTGACCACCTGCCGGCTCCAGGGCGTGAACCCGCACACCTACCTGGTGGATGTGCTCCAGCGCATCAGCCGGCATCCGGCCCGGGACATCATCGCGCTCACGCCCCGGGTGTGGAAGGAGCGCTTTGCGCACGACCCACTGACCAGCGACGTCGAACGCCATGCCTGTTGATATCGACCACCTCACCTATGACGAACTCGTCGCGCTCAACCACCGGATCGTGGAACGACTGAAGTTCCTCGAGACAATGCATGCGCACAAGGCAATGATGACCTTCGACGTGGGTGCTCGGGTGAGCTTCGCCTCCAGCCGGGATGGTCGGCTGACGGGAACACTGGTGAAGTTCAACCGCAAGACGGTCACGGTGCTCACCGATGACAACCGCCAGTGGCGCGTCCCGCCGGCGATGCTCTCGCCGATCAAGGACGTGGAGACCGGGACCACGATCATGCCGCATGATGACAACCGCTCCGAGTAGCGGCACCCCGGCTCCTTCCTCCCTGCCCGGTCAAGACGGCCGGGAATGAACGCTTACGCCTAAGTTGTGCCAACTCAAACGTCGCGTTCCGCGATATCAATAACTTATCGCCGCGGCTGATGAACTTGGGAGATTCGGGGTGACAATCGCATCATCGCGGGCAGGCAACCGAGGTTCAACACTTTGGTTCGTAACTTCCTGATTCGCCGAGGGGGCGATTCAAAAAATATCGCTACGCGGCCTCGTTGACCTTCTTCTGGGTCGGGGTTGGCACCTCCAGGGCATCGAAGAGCTC
>NZ_JBLWFT010000023.1:0-19557 GCF_048323695.1 Aquisalimonas sp. APHAB1-3
GATGAAGGGCTACCTCAAGAACCCGAGCGCCACGGACAAGGCCTTCAAGGGCGACTGGTACCACACCGGTGATCTGGCCGTGTGGCACGCCGACGGCTACGTGGAGATCAAGGATCGCCTCAAGGACATCATCATATCCGGCGGCGAGAACATCTCCACCATCGAGGTGGAGGACACCCTCTACCGGCACCCCGCAGTGGTGGAAGTGGCCGTGGTGGCCAGGCCCGACGAGAAATGGGGCGAGGTGCCCTGTGCCTTCGTCACCCTGCGCCCGGGCTACGAGAACACTTCAGAGGAGGACATCATCAACTTCTGCCGGGAGAATCTGGCGCGTTTCAAGGCGCCGAAGAAGGTCATCTTCGGGGAGTTGCCCAAGACCTCCACCGGCAAGATCCAGAAGTTCCGGCTACGGGAACAGGCGGGACAGGGCTGAGAAGCAGGACCGGCGATGCCGCACAATCAGGCATCGCCGGCCTTGTACTAACCTTTCAGTCACCCCCAGCTCGCCCCCTCAAGCGCGTCCAGCGGCAGCTTGAGATAGCGTTTGCCGTTGCTCTCCGGCTCGGGCAGACGACCACCGCGGATGTTCACCTGCAGGGAGTGCAGGATGAGCTTGGGCATGGGCAGATCGGCATCACGGCGATCACGCATGCGGATGTAGTCCTCCCGGGTCATGCCCGCGATGTGGGGGTTGTTCGCCTTCTGCTCGGCCACAGTACTCTCCCACAGGGGCTCACGGCCGTCCGGCATGTAGTCGTGACCCGTGAAAAGCCGGGTGCTGTCTGGCAACGCCAGGATCTCCTGCATGCTGTCCCACAGACGGCCGGCATCCCCGCCCGGGAAGTCCGCCCGCGCCGTGCCGAAATCGGGCATGAAGAGCGTATCGTGGACGAACGCGGCGTCGCCGATCACGTAGGTCACCGACGCCAGGGTGTGCCCCGGCGAGAACAGAACCCGCCCCTCCAGGTTGCCCACACGAAATGTATCGCCGGCAGCAAACAGCCTGTCCCACTGGGAGCCGTCGGTGCCAAGCCCGTCACCGAGGTTGTAGAGCTTCTGCCACAGCCGCTGGACATCGGTCACATGGGCGCCGATCCCAGTGGGCGCGCCGAGCTTGTCGTGCAGATAACCCGCGGCGGAGAAGTGATCGGCGTGCGGGTGGGTATCCAGAATCCACTCAACCTCCAGTTCTTCCCGGCGGACATACTCCAGCAGGGCGTCGGCGGAGTGGGTACTGGTGGCTCCGGACTTCTCCTCGAAGTCGAGCACTGGATCAATAATCGCGCAGCGCCCGGTCGCGGGATCACTCACCACGTACTGGATACTGAACGTGCGCGGTTCGAAGAATCCGGCGACGACCGGAGCGCCTTCGGAGATGCGGCTGATCTGAGACACGGACTTAACCCTCGAAAATCAATTTGGTTATAAGATTATAACCCAATGATCTTACGCTTCGGAAGTCATTTCCGCCCCGATCCTGCGGGCCGGCCCAGACGGTCGGCGAGCGCCTGAAACTCGCTACCGAACAAACTGCTGCGGCGCTGCTCCCACCCGGCCAGCAACCAGCTCACCCGCTCACCATCCTCCTGCTGCAACCGGAGCCACACGCGCCGATGACGAACGTAGAACATCAACCCCAGGCCAATCACGAGCATCAGCGCGCCCGCGTAGACGACGCCTTCACCCGGGGCGCGGGTGATCTGCAGTCCCGTGGCCTGACGGTGGTCGAAGTCGCGCAGCTCCGGGAGCAGCGGCGCGCCGTAACCCGGCAGCACCATCAGCACGTCCATGGCATCGCTGAAGAAGCGGCGATCGGCTTCGCCCATATCGGCCGGTGACACTGTACTTCCGTACTCCCGCTCGAGCACGCCGAC
The DNA here is from genome assembly GCF_048323695.1 of Aquisalimonas sp. APHAB1-3. Taxonomy (NCBI): domain Bacteria; kingdom Pseudomonadati; phylum Pseudomonadota; class Gammaproteobacteria; order Chromatiales; family Ectothiorhodospiraceae; genus Aquisalimonas; species Aquisalimonas sp. APHAB1-3. The sequence continues at coordinate 1,875 of NZ_JBLWFT010000023.1, forward strand.
ATAGGCCTGCAACAGTGCTGCATGAAACGCATCCCGCATCAGCCCACGCACCACCTCGCCGGCATCGTCCGCCAGTCCGCCCTGACGCACCAGGGCGTCGATGCGCGCCTCCACCGCAGGCAATCCACCCTTGAGCAGCTCACCCACAAGGCTCCGGGCAACGCCGGCCAAATAGGGCGCCAGACTGGCCTGGCTGCCCTCCGCTCCCCATCGTGCCGTGGCTCTACATCGGGGTCTTCACCGCCATCCTGGGCCTGCGCGCCGCCTTCATCGCCCGGACACGGCGCTAGTGTTCTGAAGCCCCAGCAACGCGCCCAGCCGGTCCGGCTCGGCAAGCATGTCCGCCAGTGTGTAGCGGTCCAGCACAGCGTAGAAGGCCTCCATGGCCTCGCCCATCGCCTGGTGCAGCGGGCACTCGGGCTGCAGCGGACACTCCTGGTCGCCGTTGGAGTCCAGGCAGGCGTTGACCTGATCCTGCGCTTCGGTCACTCGGGCCACATCGCCGAGACGGATCTCGTGGGGACTCGCCCCCAGGCGAACACCACCGTGCTTGCCGCGGGTGGACGCGACAAAACCGTTCTGAACCAACTTCTGCATCACCTTCATGAGGTGGTTCCGGGAGATGGCGTAGTCTTCGGCAATACGGCCGATGGTCACAAGCTCTCCCCCCTCCAGCAGCCCCATGTAGATCAGTGCGCGAAAAGCGTGGTCGGTGTGGCGGGTCAGACGCATGCTTGGCCTCGATAAATGCCTGCAGAATATCTATTTCGATAGACTACAGAGCACCCAATCCGGCGAATTGATTTATATCAATCATGAGCCAGGCGGTGCTGACTCGGGGTGTTCGCCCCGTCGGTCACGCCGGGGCTATCATGAAACCTGGCCCCGCAGCCCGGAGCATCCATGAAGATCGGCATCATCGGCACCGGCCGTGTCGGCTCGTCGCTGGCTTACACGCTGGTCGCCCGTGGCCTGGCCGAAGAGCTGGTGCTTTACAACCGCAAGCCGGAAGTCGCCGTGGGCGAGGCGCTGGACCTGGAACACGCCCTGGCGTTCACCCAGCGGCGCATGGCTATTCGTGCAGGTGATGTAGACGCGTTCACCGGCGCAGACGTAATCGCCCTGTGCGCGTCGCGCCCCCTACCGGAGGGGGCCACGGATCGGCGCCTACTGGGGCCGCAGAACGTCGCCCTCGGCCGGGAACTGTTACCGGCCTTTGCCAGGGTGGCACCGAACGCCAGACTGGTGGTTCTCTCCAACCCGGTGGACGTGCTCACGTATTACGCGGTGGAGCACACCGGCTTCCCGGCCGAACGGGTCCTGGGCTGCGGCACGCTGGTGGACTCAGCCCGATTCCGGGCGATGCTCTCCCGAGAGATCGGCGTCAACCCGTCCGACCTGCGCGCTTACGTGATGGGCGAGCACGGGCCGGCCCAGTTCCCGGTGATGAGCTCGGCCCAGGCGGGCGGTGAACGCCTGGCGGATACGCCGGCGCGTCAGGCCATGTTCCGGGACGTGGTGAACGCCGGCATCACTATTCTCAAGAACAAGGGCTACACCAGCCACGCCGTCGCCATGGCCGGCTCGCTGCTGATCGAAGCCATCGCCTTCGATACCCGGCAGACGTTTCCCGTCAGTCAGCGCCTGAACGGCTATCTCGGGGAGCGGGACGTGGCCCTGAGCGTGCCCGCCGTGGTCGGTACCAACGGCGTGGAGAAACTGCTGCAACCGGAAATGAACGACAAGGAGCGGCAGGCGTTTCGCGACGCCGCGGGCAGTGTCCGCGAGTCGCTGCGCTTTGCCGCGGAGGCGGGATGAGCGACGCCGACAGGCGACCGGAGCCGCCCCACCCCATGGCCTGCTGCCAGGGAAACTGCGTGCCCTGCGTCTTTGACCTCCATGAGCAGGAACTGGAACGCTGGGAGCATCGCCGGGCGGAGCGCGCCAGGCAGCAGCTCACGTCCAACGGCCGATCGCCGCTGGACGTGCTGCGCGAACGGATGCGGTGAGCGTCACCGCACCGCCTGGAGCCCGGAGAAGAACTGCCGCGTGTTTTCGGTGAGACTTTCCAGGTGGTACCCGCCTTCCTGCACCACCAGCACGGGCACATCAACGCCACCGACCGTGCGCGCGAGCCGGTTGAAGCCCTCCTGCGTGACCGCCACCTTGGCCTGCGGGTCGTGCTCATAGATATCGAACCCGAGAGTGACGATCAGGAGATCCGGCTCGTAGACCCGGATGCTGTCCATGGCCGTGTGCAACCGGTCGAAAAAGGCCTGTTCGGGGGAGCCGTGCGGAATGGGCAGATTGATGGTGTAGCCGTAGCCGGCGCCTCTGCCGCGCTCGTCCTCGTGGCCGCTGACCACCGGGTAGAAGTTGGTGCTGTCGCCGTGGATGGAGATGTAGAGCGTATCGTCACGATCGTAGTACAGATCCTGGATGCCCTGACCGTGGTGCATGTCCGGGTCGAGAATGGCGATCCGCGGGAAACGCTCACGCAGGGCTTCCGCGGCGATGGCGGCGTTGTTGAGATAGCAGAAGCCACCGGCGGCATCGAACCGCGCGTGGTGTCCCGGCGGCCGGCACACGGCGTAGGATTCGCGGGCACCCCCGAGCAGGGCGTCGGCCGCGCTCAATGCCGTCTGCGCCGACCAGTACGCCGCCTCCCAGGTCTTCTCGCCGATGGGGCAGCTGCCGTCGGCCTGGTAGCAGGCGGACTCGGCAAGAATCCCCCGCAATGGGTTGGGTGAGCGCACGAAGACGTTGGACATCACCTCGTCGCCCCAGTCGTCCGGGACCTCCTTCCAGCGGCGGTGAGCGCTTTCCAGAAAACGGAGGTAGCCGAAGTCGTGGACGCGGTTGATGCCGCGCATGCCGTGATCGGCCGGCCGCTCCACGGCCACGTCCACCGCATCCAGCCCCTTGAGGATGTGTCCGGTTCGCTCCGGAATCTCCAGCGGCGTGCGCATCTGCCCGCGGGACAGGTAGCTCCGGGGGATATGGCCATCCTGCGTCGGATCGAAAAAGGCTTTCACGTCGGCACCCCATTCATGTAATGACACAATACTGAAGCGCCCTTCGTACCATAGAGACGGCAGTAAAAGGAACACTCCGGCACAGCCGAGGGCGCAACAAAGCCCCGGCTGTCGGGCGTGTTCAGGCAGTCTTCACGTCCGGACGGTCCAGGGCGTAGTGCTCCAGCTTGCGGATTTCGTCGCGCAGCTTGCCCGCCTCCTCAAACTCCAGGTTACGGGCGTGGGCATACATCTCCTGCTCCAGCTCCTTGATGCGTTTCACCGCCTGGGCCGGAGTCAGTTCGCCGTATTTCGCCGTCTCCTCGGCAACCCTGGCCTGCTTGCTCAACGGCTCCGGCACGCCCGCGCCGCCCCGCTCCATGACGTCGGCCACAGCCTTGCGGATGGTCTGCGGGGTGATGCCATGCGCCTCGTTGTGGGCGATCTGCTTGGCACGCCGCCGGTCGGTTTCGTCGATGGCGGCACGCATGGAATCCGTGACCGTATCCGCATACAGCATGGCCTTGCCGTCGGCATTCCGGGCGGCGCGGCCGATGGTCTGGATCAGCGAGCGGGCAGAGCGCAGAAAGCCTTCCTTGTCGGCGTCGAGGATCGCGACCAGGGTGACCTCCGGCAGATCCAGTCCCTCGCGCAGCAGGTTGATCCCCACCAGCACGTCAAACGTGCCCAGACGCAGGTCGCGGATGATCTCCATGCGCTCCACGGTGTCGATGTCGGAATGGAGATAGCGCACGCGCACGCCGTTCTCGGTGAGGTACTCGGTGAGATCCTCGGCCATGCGCTTGGTGAGCGTGGTGACGAGCACGCGCTCCTGCCGCTGGACCCGTTCGCTGACCTCGCCCAGAAGGTCGTCCACCTGGGTGGTGGCGGGGCGCACCTCGATCTCAGGATCCACCAGCCCGGTGGGCCGTACCACCTGATCGACGACGCGGGCGGCATGATCCTGCTCGTAGGGCCCGGGCGTGGCGGAGACAAACACCATCTGCGGCGCCAGCCGCTCCCACTCGTCGAACCGCAGCGGCCGGTTATCCAGGGCCGAGGGCAGCCGGAAACCGTATTCCACGAGGGTTGTCTTGCGCGCCCGGTCACCGCGGTACATGCCGCCGATCTGCGGAATGGTCACGTGGGACTCGTCGATGAACAGCAGGCAGTCCGAGGGCAGATAGTCGAACAGGGTCGGCGGCGGCTCCCCCGCCTTGCGCCCGGAGAGGTAACGGGAGTAGTTCTCGATGCCGTTGCAGTAACCCAGCTCCTGCATCATCTCGATATCGAAGCGGGTGCGCTGCTCCAGCCGCTGCGCCTCCAGCAGCTTGTCGTTGTCACGCAGCTCCTTGAGCCGTTCGCGCAGCTCCTCGCGGATCTCCTCGATGGCATCGACAATGGTCTTGCGCGGCGTGACGTAGTGCGTCTTGGGGTAGACGGTCAGCCGGCTGACCTTGCGCAGAGTCTCACCGGTGAGCGGATCGAAGTAGCTGAGCGCCTCCACTTCGTCGTCGAACAGCTCCACCCGCACCGCCTCTGATTCCGACTCCGCGGGGAAGATATCGATCACCTCGCCGCGCACCCGGTAGGTGCCACGCCGCAGATCGGTGTCGTTGCGGGTGTACTGCAGCTCCGCGAGCCGCCGCATGATCTGACGCTGCTCGGCCACATCGCCCTCCACCAGATGCAGCACCATGCTCAGGTACGACTTGGGATCACCGAGGCCGTAGATGGACGATACCGACGCCACGATGATGGTGTCACGCCGCTCGATGATGGCCTTGGTGGCGGACAGCCGCATCTGTTCAATATGCTCGTTCACCGAGGCGTCCTTCTCGATGAAGGTGTCGGAGGACGGCACGTAGGCCTCGGGCTGGTAGTAGTCGTAGTAGGAAACGAAATACTCCACGGCGTTGTCCGGGAAGAACTCCCGCATCTCGCTATAGAGCTGCGCCGCCAGCGTCTTGTTTGGCGCCAGCAACAGAGCCGGCCGCTGCACATCCTGGATGATGTTGGCGACGGTGAACGTCTTGCCCGACCCGGTCACTCCAAGCAGTGTCTGATGATACAGCCCGTCGTTGAGCCCGCCGGTCAGTTCGCTGATGGCCTGAGGCTGGTCACCGGCGGGCTCGTAGTCCGACTGCATGCGGAAGGGCTTGGTCATGGCGCAACATCACTCTTGCCGAGGCGGAACAGCCGCCGTTCCTTCATGTCCAGCGGCGTTTCCACTATCATTGAACACTGCGATTTGCCCGGAAAGGCTGGACGAAGCGGTCGCCCGGGCAACTCAATCAACCGGTCCCAGAACCAGTCGGAGGACGATTTGGACAATTCGCTCGCGAACCGGGTTCAGCGCGTAAAACCCTCTCCCACCCTGGCCGTGACAGCGCGAGCCGCCGAGCTCCGCGCCGCCGGGAAGGACATCATCGGGCTCGGCGCCGGAGAACCGGATTTCGACACGCCGGAGCATATCAAACAGGCCGCAATCGAGGCGATCCAGGCGGGCCAGACCAAGTATACCGCGGTGGACGGCACGCCGGAGCTGAAACAGGCCATCCAGAAGAAGCTCGCCGAGCAGAACGACCTGAGCTACGAGCTCAACCAGATCCTCGTCTCCGCCGGCGCGAAACACAGCATCTACAATGTGATGCAGGCGATTCTTGATGCGGATGATGAAGTCATCATCCCGATCCCCTACTGGGTCTCCTATCCGGACATGGCGCGGCTCGCCGACGCCGTGCCCCGGGAAATCGAGGCCACCAAGGATCAGCGCTTCAAGATCACGCCGGAGCAGCTGGAGGCCACGCTCACCAGCAAGACCAAGCTCGTGATCCTGAACAGCCCCTCCAACCCCACCGGTGTGGCGTATACGCGCGCGGAGCTGCAGGCGCTGGGCGCGGTGCTAGAGAAGTACCCGCGGACATACATCCTCACCGACGACATCTACGAGCACATCCTCTGGGCGGACGAGCCGTTCACCAACATTGTCAACGCCTGCCCGGGACTGAAGGAGCGCACCATTGTCATCAACGGTGTCTCCAAGGGCTACTCCATGACCGGCTGGCGCATTGGCTACGCCGCCGGACCGGCGGACGTGATCGGCGCCATGAAGAAGATCCAGTCCCAGAGCACGTCGAACCCCTGCTCCATCGCCCAGGCCGCGTCCGTGGCCGCACTCACGGGTGATCAGGGTTGCATCGCACCCATGCTGAAGGCGTTCAAGGAGCGGCACGACTTCGTCGTCAGCGCGCTGAACAGGATGAAGGGCGTCGAGGCGGTGGAAGGCGACGGCACCTTCTACACCTTCCCCCGGGTGCAGGGCGCCATCGACAACCTGGGCCTGAAGAGCGACGTGGAGCTCGCCGAGCATCTGATCAACGAGGCCAACGTGGCCCTGGTGCCGGGCTCCGCTTTCGGCCTGGATGGCTACGCCCGGATTTCCTTTGCCACCAGCATGGAGAACCTGGAGAAGGCCATGGAGCGTCTGGCGAAAGCCCTGGGCTGAAAGCACGCCGCGCGGGCTTTGACGGTTGACGGAAGGCCGGGGTTATGTAGAATACCGGCCTGACGATTCCCCGGTAGCTCAGTTGGTAGAGCAAGTGACTGTTAATCACTGGGTCGGCGGTTCGAGCCCGTCCCGGGGAGCCAAAAAAATCAAGGCCTTAGCCGATTCCGGCTAAGGCCTTTTTTGTTTGTGGTGTGTATCACTTTGAGCAGCGGTGGTGGACCTGAAGGTTCACCCTACGCCCTACGTCACCCTTTCGCGGGTGGATTCCGCACAAGCTGGTGGACGTAAACGTCCACCCTACGCCGGATACGCCGCCATCGCATGTCGGGATGGGGCTTGCGGGTCCGTAGGGTGGGTCTTCAGGTCCGCCTGGGCCGGGAACCCCGGGGTTCCAGCCTCCTCAGAAATACCCCACCAGCCTGCCCAGGACCAGTACACCCACCCACAGGATGATGGACGCCACGGCGGCCGGCCGCACGACCGCGGTGGCCGGGCTCAGCAGTGCAGTAAACCGTCGGGCGAGCCAGATGGCGTTCAGCCCCGCGACCAGGATCAGTGCGAGCTTGGTGAGGAACAGTGTCGACTCCACGTATTCGGTGGCCCGCGTGGCGAACAGCAGCAGACCGGTGATCATGGCCAACAGGAATCCGCAGACAGCGGTGCGCGAGAGCATGCGCCATACCGGCATGAGCATCACCTGCCGCCACAGCCCGGCCAGCCTGAGGTCCAGCGGGATGAGACTACCCACCAGCAGCGCCACGCCGAGAATGTGGCCGGCGTTCACCAGGGGGTAGACGAGCATGGAGTTCCTGAGCGCAGCAATGGGCGCCCAGGCTTCAACGGCGGACAGGAACGCGACTATCAATCGGAATCCGGTATACGGCCGGGGTAGAGGTCGTGGTGCCCGTCGGTGGTGGTGACGCGCACCGCCTTCACCAGCCGCTCGCCCTCCCGCTCGGACACGTTTCCGAGCACTGTCAGCTCGCCGCCGGGCTCCAGCAGCTCCGCGGTAAGACCCGCACGCTCATTGCGCCACGGCTGGCCCACCTCTATGGTCCACGTCTCCCCGTCGATATCGATGTCCACCTCGCCATGGGGATTCCCCAGGCGCACGTCGACGATCTCGCCGGTGATCTCCGCCAGCTCGTCACTGGCCCAGCCCCAGCCATGATGGCCAGATGCGACAGGGATCAGACCAACCAGCAGGACCAGGGAAGGAAGCAAACCGCGCACACCGATGAGACACCGCATGACGCACCTCCGAGGATACGGACAACGCCGACCGTCCATTGATAGCACATCCGGCCCGGGCCTGCCCACGCCCCTCTACGCTAATGCCCGGAGGATGAAGCCGGACTACCCGGGAACAGCTCCTTTGCCGGCGCCGGTCTGGCGAACAGGAACTCCTGACCGATCTGGCACCGTTCCCGCGAAAGGAACGCCTTCTGCGCCTCGGTTTCAACACCTTCGGCCACCAGCGACAGCTCCAGGGCCGCGGCCAGCGCGATAATGGCGCGGAAGTCGTCCATGGCAATGTGCACCCCGCTCTCCCCCAGCTTCTGATCGCCGCCGGCGCGACGGGCGTCGCCGACGGCGAGCTCTGCCGCTGACATCAACGTCTCCGGGGTGTCCCCGCCACGCGGATGATTGGCGACGCCGATACTGGCCGTAATAATCAGCTCATGATCGCCGACCCGGGCGGCCGTATCGAATTCAGCCATGGCGTGATTCAGACGCGCCCCGACCGTTTCCAGCAACTGATCACCCGCTGCCTCGCCAAGCGTCTCGTTGATTCGTCTGAACCGGTCAAAGTCGAAGAAGATCACGTGGCAACTGCGATTCTGCGACTGGGCGTCCGCGACAGCCTCCTCGATCCGCTCGCGCAATAGGGCACGATTGGGAAGACCGGTGCGGGCATCGTAGTTGGCCAGTGCATGCACCTGAGCACGCTGCTCATAAGCGTCGGTCAGGTCCGTCCAGGTGCCAATCACCTCGTGCGGCAGTCCGTCCTCGGACCTCGCGACAACCTGCTTCTCGTCACGGATGTGGCGTGTCCGGCCTGCGGGGTCGATGAACCGGTATTCCTGCACGACCTGAATCACCGGAACATCATGAAACTCGAACAGCGCCTCCCTGGCCAAGGATGCGGCCATGTCGGGCATCAGATCGAGATCGCCGGCGCGCAGTTATGCCATGCACCGCGACCAGGTACAGGGCACGTACTCGAACTCCCAGTCTTCTCCGGAAAGAGCAAGCCGATACAACGCCGCATGCGGGCAGATTACCGCTCCGGGCGTGCACGCGCCTCGCTGCCGCTGGTGCGCTCGGCACTCCCCGAGGCGACGGCAGCTGGGGCTTCATCCACCTCTTCAGGGGTGAACTGATCGGCATCCCCCCAAGGCGGAGGGCCCTGCGGGCGCCATTCCATCACGTGCTGCGTGGTCGTGGGCTGCAGGGTCGTGTAGGAGGTGGTGCTGAACTCCGGGATCATGGGCGGATTCAGCACCAGCACGACGCCAGTGACCACCGACAGAAGACCGAGACCGAGTCGCGGATCACGTTCAGAAACGGCGTAATGGCTCACGGGATACACCTGCAACGTTGTTCGACTTGCATCCATGATACACCCCATGAGCGCAGACGCATCCCCGGATATCACCGGACGCCGTAACTGGCCATGCTGATGGTGCCGTAGGTGAAGCTGTCATGGAGCCGCACGGCGCGCGAGCCCGCCCCAAGGGCGGTAAGCAGCGGCAAGAAATGGTCGTCTTCCGGGTGCGCCCGTTCCGGCTCGGGCGCGAGCGCTCGATAGTTCGCTACCGCAGCCCAGTCGCCCTGCTCGACCTGCGACGCAACCCAGCGGTCAAACGCGCTCGCCCAGGGCGCCGGTGCCGCACGCTCCGGGTGAATATCGCCCAGGTTATGCACGATCGAACCGCTGCCCAGCAGCAGGACGTCATCCTCTGCCAGTGGAGACAGGGCACGCCCCAACGCCAGGCAGCCCTCGGGCCCGGCATCCGCCTGCAACGCCACCTGGACCACGGGCACGTCGGCGTCGGGGTACACCAGGGACAAAGGCACCCAAGCGCCATGGTCCATATCGGCCCCCTGATCAAGGCCGGTCTCGAGCCCGCCGGACTCGAGCAGGCCGACAACCCGCCGCGCCAGTTCCGCGTCCCCGGGCGGTTCGTAACGAATGCGATAGAGGGCATCCGGAAAGCCGGCGAAATCGTGCCAGGTGCGGAAGCGCTCCGGCGATCGCACGTGGAACGAACCACTGACCCAGTGCGGGCTTATCACGACGATGGCGCGCGGCCGCTTCAGCTCCGCTCCGAGCTCCCGCAGAAACCGGTGTGCGGGAACGTCCGAAAGAGCGAGCGTGGGCGCCCCATGGGCGACGAACAAACGACGATAATCCATTGCCAATAATCCTCCGGGCTCGCGCTGCTTGGCGGCAGCGTTGATCGATCGTACGCCAACCCATGTGCAGGGTAGATTGTTTTTCCGGCGACACAATATTCACCAGAAGAAACGAACTATTGCGATTTTCTCAAAGACAGGGAATCCCCGATTCCCGGTACCCATCCACGGCCGCAGGCGAACGCGTATAGTGCTGGTTTGCGTGAACGGGTGACACTTGACCTCAAGTTTACTTGAGCATTTACTCTCGCCGCCGCTCAGACTCAACACAGGAAAGCCATCCCATGGACCGCAATCACCTCGCCGCCTTCCAGGCCGGGCCGCCTCAGACCGGAGAGTCGGGCGCGCGCGCGCAGGCTCCGGGGAGCACGGAACCACCGGCCGTCTCCATTCAGGGGGTCTCGAAAACCTACGACACAGGCTTCCAGGCGCTGCGCAGCATCAATCTGACCATCCATCGCGGGGAAATCTTCGCCCTGCTCGGCCCCAATGGCGCCGGCAAGACCACGCTCATCAGCATCGTCTGCGGTATCGCCATGCTCGCCGAAGGCCAGGTGCTGGTGAACGGCCACGATATCCGGCGCGACTGGCGCAAGACCCGGGCGCAAGTCGGGCTGGTTCCGCAGGAGCTCTCCACGGACTCGTTCGAGACGGTCTGGCGGACGGTCAGCTTCAGCCGCGGCCTGTTCGGCAAGCCGGCGAACCCGGCGCACATCGAGAAGGTGCTCCGCGATCTCAGTCTGTGGGACAAGCGCAACCATCAGATCCAGACGCTCTCCGGCGGCATGAAGCGGCGCGTACTCATCGCCAAGGCACTGGCGCACGAGCCGGAGGTGTTGTTCCTGGACGAGCCCACGGCCGGCGTCGACGTGGAGCTGCGCCGCGACATGTGGACCCTGGTGCGCTCCCTTCGGGAGAAAGGCGTGACGGTCATTCTCACCACGCACTACATCGAGGAGGCCGAGGAGATGGCGGACCGGATCGGCGTCATCAACGGTGGTGAAATCGTGCTGGTCGAAGGCAAGGAGGCGCTGATGCGCAAGCTCGGCCGCAAGCAGCTCACCCTGCACCTGCACACGCCCATGGACCATGTTCCGGAGACGCTCGCACGGCACGCCCTGGAGCTGTCCGAGGACGGTGAGGCGCTCGTCTACACGCTGGCGCAGGACGGCGAAACCGCCGACGTCACCGCTCTGCTGCAGGATCTGGCCGACGCGGGCATCCGCTTCCGCGATCTGCACACGCAGCAGAGCACACTCGAGGACATCTTCGTCGACCTGGTAAGGGACCGCACATGAACATCCACGCTGTCCGCGCGATCTACAGCTTCGAAATGGCACGCACCTGGCGGACGCTGTTCCAGAGCATCGTCTCACCGGTGGTGACCACGTCGCTCTACTTCATCGTGTTCGGCGGTGCCATCGGCTCGCAGATCAACGAGATCGACGGGATCACCTACGGCGCCTACATCGTGCCGGGGCTGATCATGCTCATGGTGCTCACCCAGAGCACCTCCAACGCCTCGTTCGGCATCTATTTTCCGAAGTTCTCGGGCACCATCTACGAGGTCCTGTCGGCCCCGGTGTCCCATTATGAAGTCGTCATGGGCTACGTGGGTGCGGCCGCCACCAAGTCCGTGATGCTGGGGCTCATCATTCTGGCAACCGCCGGGTTCTTTGCACCTCTGGAGGTGGCCCACCCCGTTTGGATGCTGCTGTTCCTGGTGCTGACGGCGTTCACGTTCAGCCTCATCGGCTTCATCATCGGGCTTTGGGCGGACACGTTCGAGAAGCTGCAGTTCGTGCCACTGCTGATCATCACGCCGCTGGTTTTCCTGGGCGGCACGTTCTACTCCATCGACATGCTGCCCCCGACGTGGCAAACAGTGAGCCTCCTGAACCCGGTGCTTTATCTGGTAAGCGGCTTCCGCTGGAGCTTCTATGGCGTCGGTGATGTCAGCGTCGCGGTCAGCCTGATGATGATCCTGGTGTTCCTGGTCATCGCCATGGCGACGGTGGCCTGGATCTTCCGCACCGGCTACCGGCTGCGCGCGTGACCCACCCGCGTTGACCTGGATCAATACCCCCTGCCGCCCCGAGGCGCACGATGCGACTTCACGGGTTCATTCACCAGGGGGCACAAGGTATGCGTCTGGAAGGGAAAGGGGTTGTCATCACCGGCGGCGCCAGCGGCATCGGCGCGGAAACGGCCAAGGGCGCCATTGCCGAAGGCGCCAGGGTCGTCATCGCGGACATGAACGAAACGCTCGGCGAGGCCATCGCCGCCAAGGTGGGCGCGGACCGGTGCCTGTTCGTGCAGACCGACGTGACCCGCACCGAGGACGTTCGCAACCTGTTCGAGCAGGCGCAGGCGTTCTGCGGCGTCGACGCGGTGTTCAACAATGCCGGCATCGGTCACCAGGAACTGGCGGTGGACTACACCGACGAGGACTGGCTCCGGGTCATCGACATCAACCTCAATGGCGTCTTTCGCGTCGCCCGCGAGGCCATGCGTCGCATGCAAGACGGCGGCGGCGCGATCCTCAACTGCGCCTCCATCCTCGGGCATGTGGGTCAGAGCCAGACTGCCGCGTACACGGCGGCCAAGGGCGGTGTCCTGAACGTCACGCGCACACTGGCGCTGGAGGGGGCACCCAACGGCATCCGCGTCAACAGCCTCTCGCCCGGCTACATTGCCACGCCGCTGCTGGACGAGCTGGAGCCGGAGGTGCTGGAGTTCCTGACCAGCCTGCACCCGGTCGGGCGCCTGGGTGAGGCGCGGGAAGTGGCCAACGCCGCGCTGTTCCTGCTCTCCGACGACGCCAGCTTTGTCACGGGCACCGATCTGCTGGTGGATGGCGGTTTCACCGCCGGCAAGTCCTGACAGCCGCCAGGGGCCGCTCAGCGCGAATCGACGCGGGCGGCCTTGCGTCGTCGCTGCAGCCACACCACCAGACCCTGCGTGTTCATCTGCAGATCCATGGACAGGGTCTGGCGTAACTGCTCCGCTGACAGCGTCGCGCCGTGCGCCTGCAGGCGGTCGGAGAACCAGTCCAGCAACGCGGCGGCGATGGCCTCGCCCTGGTCGGCTTCGTCCTCCTCCGCGTAGCGCATGGCGATGCCGGCATGGGCATCAATCCCCGCATGCAGGTCGTCTGCAAGGCGATCGATCTCCGTGAGCTGGCCGAAATGGGCCACATGCACCGCCCGGGGCTGCAGCGCGCAAAGGCGCTCCACGGAGCGGTGGGCCGCGCCGGGGTCGAAATGCACCGGCGACGTGGACGGGAAGATGAACGCCCCACTTTCGGTATCCAGCGACCGGTACGACACGCCGAACGTGTCGCCGGCAAAGACCAGGGCGTTGTCCTCATCCACCACGCTGTAGTGGTGATTGGCGTGGCCCGGCGTATCGAGAAACAGCAGACTGCGCCGGCCGAACGGCAACCGGTCGCCGTCGTTCACAACCTGCACCCGCTCTTCAGGCACCGGCACCAGTTCACCGTAATGGCGTGCCATCACCGCCTCACCGTAGATGGCCAGGGCACCGGCGTAGAGCGCGGACGGGTCGATCATGTGGCGGGCGCCCCGCGGATGAACCACCAGCGTCGCCTGCGGCAGCTGGCGCATGAGCTCTCCGGCACCACCGGCGTGATCGAGGTGTACGTGGGTGGCGCACACGTAGCGCACCTGTTCACGCGCCACACCGCGCAACTCCAGCGCCCGGAGAATCAGCGGCACGGAGAAGTTGCTGCCCACATCCACCAGCGCGGCATCGCCATCGGCCTGCAGCAGATAGCTCGCGACCACACCCGGCGTCTCGGCGAACTCGGCGTCGATGGCGGCAACCCCGGTGGGGTAATCAATGATGGTGGGTTCGGGCATGGGGACACCTCCTGGCCGTCGTTCGCGGTGCCAGTGCAACGACACCACTTCGTCACTTTGCCTGAACAAGCCCACCTCTCGCCACGCCCTCCCGGACACAGTGCCCGATAACGGCCGGCATCCACCGATCCGGTTGCGAGCGACGGGAGTGGTCAAGGCATTCGACCGTGGTGCAAGATGGCGAGGTCAACCCACCCAGAGACAGGGACCCTCGCCATGACCGTACGCCGAGCACTGACCAGCACTGCCATCACCGCCTGCCTTGCGGCGACGGCCGCCCTTCCTGCCACGGCATCCGCAAGTGGCCTCTACGGCGGCCTGGGCGGTGTCTACACCAACTTCGACGACGCCAGCAACGACACCTACTACGGCACCCGGCTCTACGGCGGGTACGACTTCTTCGGCATTCCTGCGGTGATGCGCCTAGGGCTTGAGGGCGGGTACACCCGCACGGGCAAGTTCGAGGACAACGGCGGAACGGACCGCTACAACAACGCGGACGTAGGCCTACAGGGCACCATTACCACCCTGCCACTGATCAACTTCCACGGGCGCGCGGGCTACGAATGGGGTGACAGTGATGGTGCCGTGTTCGCGATTGGCGGCAGCATGGCGGTGTTTCCCCTGACCCGCGTGCGCGCTGAGTACCAGGAGCGCAACGACTTCCAAGCCGGCATGCTGAGCATCGAAGTGCGGCTGCCGTAGAACACGCCTTCGCTCGGGCCCGCGCGGCCCGAGCGGTCCCCAAAGGCCCGGTTACAGCCGGAACCTCGCCACGACGCCGCTGAGATCCACCGAGAGTTTGGACAGATCCTGGCTCGCCGAAGCCGCCTCGTTCACGGCGGTGGACGTTTCGGACGCCAGCTGTTCGATGGTGGTGACGTTGCGGTTGATTTCCTCGGCCGTGGAGCTCTGCTCTTCCAGAGCGGTGGCGATCTGGTTCGACATGTCCGAGATGTGCGTCACTCCGGCCATAATGGCATCCAGGGCGGCCACGGCATTGCGCGCCTCTTCCACGTTGCGACCGGCACTGTCCTGACCACTGGTCATCACGTCGACCGCATTGCGGGTGCCTTCCTGAAGCTGCTCAATGATCTCTTCGATCTCGCCGATGGATTCCTGGGTATTGCTCGCCAGCTTGCGCACCTCGTCCGCCACCACGGCAAACCCTCGACCATGTTCGCCGGCCCGTGCCGCCTCAATGGCGGCGTTTAGAGCCAGCAGGTTGGTCTGCTCGGAGATGTTGCGGATAACCGTCAGCACCTGCCCGATACGCTCGGCGCGCTGTTCCAGATCCTGGATAACTCCGGCCGCCTGCTCCACTTCGCCGGCCAGGGCCTCCATCCCCGTTGACGATGTCTCCAGCGCCGTACGCGCCTGAGCACTGCGGCCGTTGGCATCGGAGGCGGCATCAGACGCTTCCTGGGTATTACGGGCGATCTCCTGCACCGTGCTGCTCATCTCGTTCATGGCCGTCGCCACCTGGGAGACTTCGGTGCTCTGCTGCTGCGCACCTTCACTGCTTCGCGCCGAGGTCACCGACAGCTCCTCGGACGCACTGGCGACCTGCTCCGATGCCTGACTGATGTGCTGCACGGTCTCACGCAGGCCACGGGTCATGCGTCCCATGGCATTCAGGAGCTGCCCGACTTCGTCCCGGGCCTGGCTGCCGACGTCCACGGAGAGATCGCCGTCCGCCACACGCTGAGAGCAGGTCACTGCTTCCGCCAGAGGACGGGTAATGGAGCGGGCGACCACGTAGGCGAGCAGCACGGCGACCACCAACGCGCCGAGCCCGGTACCCAGGGTCGTATAGGCCAGGGTCTCGAGGGTCGCTCGCCGATCCGCGATCTCCGCTTCGACGTCAGCCAGGAATGCGTCTGTACCCCGGTCCAATTCCTCTTTCTGCGCCTCGTAGTCCCCACCAAAGACAATAGCCTGGGCGGCGTCGAGGTCGCCCTGCTCCACCGCGTCGAACGCCTCCGCCTCCAGCGTCAGCAACGCATCGTTGGCCGCACCGGTGGAGGCATCAAAGGCTGCAGCCACGTCATCCGGCGCCATTGCGACCAGCTCGTCTAGCACTCTGTCCAATTCCGCCGCATGGGTGTCGTAACGATCCATCCATTCGGTCTCGCCGGTCACGGCGGCCATGAACGTCGAACCGGTCAGTACCTCGTCCAGATACATCACCCGCTCACTCAGCGCGCCGACGCGTTCGGACTCGGTATTCAGTGAGCGTTGCTGTTCCAGCACGTACGAGGCCATGACGAGAATGAACGCGATGACGATCAGGAACAGGCCGGTGAGCGTGAGCATCTTCTGTCCGACGGACAGTCGTTCGAGCGCGCGGTAAGGCGTCATACAGTTCCCTCCGGTGACGGGTGCATGTGGGAGGACCCACACCCCGCATTAACGACCAATCCGGAAGGAACTTGACCAATCGATTCGTGACTCTCACGACAAAAGCGTTCGCGTATTGCGACGCAACACGAACTGGGATTGGCGCGGCGGGCTCGCTCAGCCCGCCGGGCGCAGCCGGACCAGCGGCGCATCGGCCTGGTCCACCAGCACGTAGACGTCGCCCGAGTCGGGATGCACGCGCACGTCGCGAATCCGCCAGCCACGGTCGGCGAGCAGGCGGTACTCGTTCACGACCTCACCGCCGTCCATCTCGAAGCGGGCCAGATACCGGTGCCGGAGATTGCCCATGAGCAGATCGCCCTCCCACTCGGGAAAAGCCGCCCCGGCGTAGATTGCCAGGCCGGACGGCGGGAACCCGGACTGGCCGTGATCGTACCGGGTACCATCCCAGTAGTAGACGGGGTTAACGGTATCGTCGCGCTCGTGGGGCAGGTCACCGATACGGGTTCCGGAGCCATACTGCACCCCATACGTCGCGATGGGCCAGCCGTAATTGCCGCCGGGCTGATCGATGCGGTTGATCTCGTCACCGTCCTGCTGGCCGTGCTCGTTCTGCCAGATGGCACCGGTCTCCGGGTGAATCGCCATCCCCTGACTGTTCCGGTGCCCGTAGGTGTAGATGGCATCCAGGGCATCGTCATCATCGACGAAGGGGTTGTCGTCGGGAACGCTTCCGTCTGCATTGAAACGCAGGGTCTTGCCCCAGTTGCTCCGGAGATCCTGGGGGCTGTCCAGGTCGCGCCGGTCACCGGTGGTCATGTAAAGCCGGTCGTCATCGTCGAACACGAGGCGGGAGCCGAAATGCCCGTTATTGCTGCCGAATGGCTCTGCCACGTACAGCACTTCGAAATCACGCAGCGCTGCGCCATCGTCACTCAGACGGCCACGCCCCAGATGCGTGGCATAGCCGCTGCCGCCTTCGTTCTCCGCAGAGTAGGTCAGATAGACCCAGCGCTCGCCGTCGGCAAACCGCGGATGCAGCACCACATCCAGCAATCCCCCCTGCCCCACGGCAGCCACCGCGGGGGTGCCGGAGACGGTGCGTGCCTCACCGGAGGCCAGGTCCACGAGCAGCAGGCGCCCGGGCCGCTCCGTCACCAACGCCTGATCAACATCCTGGCCGGGGAGAAAGGTCAGAGACCACGGCGTGTCCAGCCCATCTGTGACCACGTCCACTTCATAATCCACCGGCTCCTCGACATCTTCGGTCGCGACCGCCGTCGAGCCGGCCCACAGAGTACAGGCGGCAATGAGGGAGGCCCCGGCAGGCAGGGCGACCAGTCGCAGTCGGCGCAGAATGGCCATGGGTATACTAACCTTTAAGAAAGTAAAGTCATGTTGCAGCGTACTGACATTCCGACTGCTGGAAGAATGAGCGCACCAACCCGGGGAGCTTCTGAATGCGCCTGAGCGCGGAGATGGCCATACGCTTCATT
>NZ_JBLWFT010000024.1:0-7554 GCF_048323695.1 Aquisalimonas sp. APHAB1-3
AACGACATTGCGCGGCTGCTCAATCAGCGCCCCCGCAAAACGCTCGGCTGGAAAACACCCGAAGAGGCCATGAACGAAGAGCTTCATGCGTTCTCAAAATCCGTTGCACTTGATTCTTGAGTCCAAGCAGCGCCGGGGCGGTTGGTCCGTCATTCTGCATTCAGATCGCGGCAGTCAATTTCGCAGCGGCGATTACCAGCGGTTTCTCAACCGAAACACGCTGGTCTGTTCGATGAGTGCGGGCGGTCACTGCGGTGACAACGCAGCCTGCGAGGGCTTCTTCGGCATGCTGAAACGGGAGCGGACCAATCGGATGAAGTATCCGACGCTCGATGCCGCCAGAGCGGACGTGTTCAACTACATTGAGCGATTCCATAATCCGCGCATGCGCCGAAGAGTGGCCAGACAGGATCTGAAGTTTTCAGTGGACTTCCCCCGGCACCGTGGAAGCGGGGTAGAACCCTGAGTGAAGGGTGAGAGCGTGCCGTGCGATGCAAATCGAGTGATCCCCGGGGCTACAAGTCACCCCTGCAGAAAACTGCGAAACCGTACCGTTACCTATATGAAGCAAGAACCGTTACCTATATGAACGGCTGAAGCGTTACCTATATGAATTGCCCCGCCGGTTTGACGGCAGGAAATGAATACGGGCCATCCCGTCACAGAGGCCTCGAATGGCGTGACCAATTGTGTTGCCATCGAAGCACGGCCAGAACCACACCCCCTGCTCCCGCGATCCTGCTCCTCATGTAAACTTACTGCTTATTTCGCCGGCGCGAGCGAACGCCGCAGACCAGCTTCCGGGTTAGAGCGAGCGTGGCCGTGACCTGATTACTGAGCGCACTAACTTGCCGCCCGCCAAGCCGAGTCAGCGCCTGACCGCCTGGGCGGGCGGCAGCAAAGGAACCCCGGGTAAAGATGCGGCTAACGACCCGGTCTCGTGGTTTGATTGTTGCTTCAGTGCGAACACCGATGGTGCCACAATGGCGCCAAATTGGCGCCAGACTAGAGCCCATGTGGCGCCACAACGACACCAGAATGGCACTCGCTAAGCATGCCGGGACCTGATTGGAACCCCTCCTGTTCCGGAGCGAGTCAGAATTCACGTGGGCGGTGGACTCCCCGCGTCGGTCCCTGGCCACCGTCCTGCGAAGAGGGGCGCGAACCAGTCGGCGGCGTGGGCCTGAGCGGATCAATCCCGGGCTGGCACAAGGCTGGGGTTGCGTGACGCGGAGACGCAGGTGGGACACCAACCGCGACAAGGTCAACAGCCTGTGATACTGCCCCCCAACAGCACTAGGGCTATGCCTAGGCCTTCAGATCAACAACAAGGTGTCCGGTCGAAATGGGGGCTCCTTCACTCGGTGGTTCAAGTGTCTACGATGGTGTGGCGTATGCCGTAGACGAAGTGCGGGACCCGCCGCACCGCAGCGGCTTCGATCACTGACCGGACCACGCCGCACCTGCCTGTGGAGAACCAGAAAACCCGGGGGAGGGTCGCATGCCGGAATCGGCCCGAACAGGGTGATGGATCGCGAGAGTACCGAAGAAGGTGCCCGAATATACCGGGAAATACGGGACGCTCGGAATGAGCGGGAGCAGAACCAGTAAGCCCAGGCTTGTCGGGTCGATCAATACCAGGCGACAAGTGAAGGACTCATACCGAAGACCCGCGGGTCCCGCTCAGTACAGCCGAGTAGCACCGCTTGCTACCGACCATGAGGCGCGCTAACGTAGAAGAACATCAGCTAGACAGCCACCGCGGCGGATACAAATGACCAAACTCAAGCGCACAACCAGAACGGTGATCATACCCAGGAGGCTTTCCCCCTGAGGGCCCGGTGCGCGTACGTTTGAGCTGACAACGATCTCTACGACGAACCGGGCCACTGCCCGGTTTTTTCGTTATGGAGATCACCATATGTCACCCCCACCAGAACACCCTCTGTCACTCCCTTGCTACCGAATCGGATCTTCGCTCATGACAACGGGCGGCATGGAGACGTACATGATGAGCCAACAAGAAGACAACCAAGAACTGCCCTTGGAGCGCGCTCAGCAATCGCTGTTGATTGCCGGCGACCCGCACGGCACGTTCACCCCGCTGAATCAGGCCGCTTATGAGCGAAACCCCGAGCACATGATTGTCTTGGGGGACTTCGGGCTGGCGACCTCGTTCGAGGCGGCCCTGCACGCAGCGGTGACGACGACGAACGTAAGCTGGATTCACGGTAATCACGACGTGGACCAAGAGGCCGAGTACGACGCCCTTTTCGAGGGTAGCTACGCGGCAAACTCGCTCCATGGTCGGGTGAGCACGCTCTCCGGCATCCGCGTAGCGGGCCTCGGCGGACACTTTCAGGGAAGTGTCTGGCATCCGGACACCGGCGTGAAATGGGCGACGCGTGAGATGTTTGTCAAGCACATGGGCAAGGGAAACCGCTGGCGTGGCGGGCTGCCGCTGAAAAAGCGTGCCGCCATCTGGTGGGAGGATTACCAATCGCTATGGGATCAGCGTGCAGACGTGCTGGTGTCGCACGAGGCACCTGCCTGTCACCCGCACGGACACGCGGCCATTGATGAGCTGGCAGAGGCCATGGGCGCAAAGCTGATCATTCACGGCCACGTTCATTGTAGCTACACGTTCGACTACGCGGATCGAGACCTTCGGGTTATCGGCGTTGGAATTGCCGGGGTCAGTGATGCGTCCGGCGCGGTCATCGTCCCCGGAGAGCAGGACGAGCACCGCGGGGCGATTCTCCGGAGCGCGATGGAGCAGCGGGATGATTTACCGAACGGGACCCTAGTGGTCCAGGGCGGCACCCACCACCGCGCAGGCGGCATGCGGTGCTCGGCTTGCGCCCCATAAGATAATTGAAGAGGTCTTCCCGATGATTGCACAGCATCCGACAGTTACGGCAGACACGATCCGCGCACGTATCTCTCGCCAACTGGACCTGTCCAGACGGGATAACCTTGCCAGCCGGTATCCCATATCTAACGTCAACTATCCTGGCCGGTCGGCGACAGTTATTTTGGCCGGTTGGCGGTAGTTGTCGTTAGGCCGCCGAGGCGGTCTTCCCCTTCTTGCGTTGCTCGGTGTGTGCCCGCTTCCTGTAGCTCTCGCCGCTGAGCTCGACGACGTGTGCGTGATGGATCAGTCTGTCGATCGCTGCCACAGCCATCATGTCGTCCGGGAAGACGTTGTCCCAGGCGCTGAAGGGCTGGTTGGAGGTGATCAGCAGGCTACCGGCCTCGTAACGATGGGCGATGAGTTCGAACAGAACCGAGGTCTCGGCTTCGTTGCGTTTGACGTAGCCGATGTCATCGATGACCAACAAGCGGTATTTGTCGAGCTTCGACAGCGCATCCGACAGGCGCAGGGCCTGCTTTGCGGCTTGCAGCTCCTGGACGAGCGCTGAGGCAGCGTAGTAGCGCACGCGCAGACCCTGCTCGATAAGCGCGTGGCTGATCGCCGCCGCGAGATGGCTTTTGCCAACGCCTGAGGGGCCGAACAGCAGCAGGTTGCGGGCCTGATCGATCCAGCCGGTCTCACACGCGAGCGCGCTGAGCTGGTTGCGGTCGGCGCCGTTGATGGCCTGGAAGTCGAACGCCTCCAGGGTTTTGCCAGCCGGCAGGCGCGCTTCCTTCAAGTGGCGCTCCAGGCGCCGACGCTCGCGCTCGGCAAGCTCGTATTCACATAGCGTCGCCAGAGTCTCGGCGACACTCCAGCCGTGCGTGACGGCGCGCTCGGTGACCTCTTCGCAGCACCCGGCCATGGTGGGCAGCCGGAGCTGGCGCAGGAGCAAAGGAAGGGTTGCAGCATCAGCCATGGACGGCCTCCTTGAGCAGAGCATCGTAGTCAGCCAGCGCATGTTGGCGCGACTGGAGTCTTGGTAGGGGCGCGGATGGCCGCTGCGGGGAGAAGCGGGCTTGCAGTTCCACGAGGGTGGGACAGCGCCCGTGTTCCAGAGCGCCGTTCCAGTAGTCGCCGAGTTCGCGGGTGCAGTCGTGATCCGCTGCTAGCCTGAGGGCGCCCACCACGCGCTTGCACACGTCCTCCGTGCTCAGCAACGCAGTCAGACGCTGGTAGATGGTGCGCCAGTTGGCATCGGGCAGCAGGTCATCGCGGAAGGCCAGCCCTGCGAGGGCCCGGGGCTTGCGGACAAGCCAGGTAATGACATGCCGGTAGT
This sequence comes from Aquisalimonas sp. APHAB1-3, assembly GCF_048323695.1. Classification (NCBI taxonomy): domain Bacteria; kingdom Pseudomonadati; phylum Pseudomonadota; class Gammaproteobacteria; order Chromatiales; family Ectothiorhodospiraceae; genus Aquisalimonas; species Aquisalimonas sp. APHAB1-3. The sequence goes on from NZ_JBLWFT010000024.1 coordinate 4,194, forward strand.
CGATGCTGCGCCGCCGACCACCTCCCGGGACAGTGTGCACGCGGGCGAGCGTCAACAGCTCCTGTCCGCCGTGGTGGAGCACGAGGCGGTCGTCATAGGCATGGATGCGCAACCGCTCACCGATCAGGCGTGCCGGAACCGAATACAGCACACGGGAGTAGGTGAACGTGCTGGAGGTCGTCACCCGCACCAGCGCTTCGGTGTAGTCCACACCGCGGCGACAAGGTAACGGCGCCAACACGGCCCGCTCGGCCGCGATGCGCGAGGCGTTGCGGCGGTTGACGCTGGCGGCCACCTCCTCAATGAAGTCTCGATACGCCGCCAGGCTGTCGAAGTCCGTCGATCCGCGCAGCCGGAGCCGCTGCCGGATCCGACGCTTGAGATGACCATGCGGCGACTCGACGCTGCCGTTCTCGTGTCCGCGGCCCGGGTTGTTTCGGCTCGGCCGCATCCCATAGTGAGCGCACAGCGCCTGGTAGCGCTCCGTGATGTCCTGCTGGGCTTGTGCATCCAGGTTCTTGAACGCCGCTGACAGGCTGTCCGTGCGGTGCTCAACCGGCACACCGCCGAGATGCTCGAGCGCCTCGGCCAGGCTCTCGGCCAGCGCCGTGTAACTCTCGCCACCGAGGATGACTCGCACGTGGCACCAACCACTGTAGGCAAGACGAAAGTGGTGGAGCCGATGATCGAGCACCTGCCCGCGTACCGTCACCGTCACGTCCTTGAGCACCGTGAAGTCCGACAGCCCCCGCTGCCCCGGCTCATGGTGCTGCGGGAACATCACCTCCTTGTCCGGCCCGTGCCGGGCACGCCAGGCCTTGACCCGGCGTTGCAGAGTCCGCAGTAGGTGATCGGGGTACTTCTCCGGATAACGTCCCTGGAGCCACTCCAGCAGCGTCAATGCTTGCAGATCCGGTTTGTCGCTCAGTTCCTCGGCGACTTCATCCCAGACCTCGGCAAACGGATCCTGGCGCGTACGCCAATGCCGCGGCTTGCCGCCGCCAACCTGTTGACCGGCATCAATCCGCCGTGCCGTGCGCTCGGAAATGCCGGCCTTGGCCGCTGCAGCCGTCTGGGTCTTGCCGTCTGATCGTTGTGCCATGAAGACTCTGACCTGTTGCCTGGTGACCGCCATCCCAGCCCCTTGTGGGTCTCCCGGAAAAGCGGTCTAGCTTAGTGGCAACCGGCCAGAATAGTTGTCGCCGACCGGCCAGAGTGATTGTCGTCGGATAATCCCACCCAGTTCCCCGCCGGACCAGTAGGGTGGGTGCGAGGCTGGGCGGACGCGCTGGAGACAATGGCGGCGGAGGTCGACGAACTCTCCAGAGCAGCGCCCAACTCATTCTTCCGATGGCTTCAGATCAAAGAGAAGTTTGGTGGTCTGCGGGCCTACGCATCCCATGACGGGCTGCAGGGAGTCGAAGAGATTCTAAGGAGCGCCCACGCGAGGTCGGCAAGAACCTGCCAGGTCTGCGGCCAACCTGGTGAAATGCGACGCGTGGGGCCCATCATCATGACGGTCTGCATCCCGCATCTTCTCGACCATCTACAGGAGGAAGAACCGCACCTCGGACCAAGCGCGGCAGGTTGGCTTGAACGGCGCCAGCAATGCCTGGACGGAGCCATTCCAGCCGACCTGGAGGGCTCGGAACTCACCTGTCGTCGTGTCCTCAGCGCCATGGTCCACGAATTCGCCAGGCGTTCGCTTTGCACGCTCCATCCTATCGATCTCGACGACGTCCAGGCTCTCCGTCATCGCCCGGGCCTCTCCGACTACGTCTGGGGCATGGCAACGGTCAGCACGAGTGCATCCACGTCGGCGAAGTCCCTCGTTCTCGTGCTCACGGACGATACGCCAACGGAGGCACGCGACACCCTTGAGGACATTGCGCTGGAGCTGCACAGGCCGAACCATCATCTCTTGGAACACGAGATCCGGGATCCGGCAACGGCCTTTGATCCCCTGCTGTCTGCGCATATTGGCCGAGCAATGCTCTGAGCCGGGGATGCTGTGGCATCGTCAGGAGTGCCATCGTTGCGAACGCGGCCCGCAACCATGCGAACCCTCACGGCGCTAATCCCGTTCCTCACGGATCGCTCGGACCAAATCCATTGCGCGACCGCCGGCCGCCGCGTTCCCATCAGCACGGCCGCCATCATCGCTCATCGGCCCATGACATCGCTTCTGTCGGGCGATGTACGCCTCAAGGTCTTCCGGATCCACTCGCCGGCTTCTCCCCACCCGCACGCTCGGCAGGTCTCCTCGCTCGATCAGTCGTCGAAGCGTTCTCACCGAGACCCCGAGATGATCGGCCGCTCCCGGAACTGTCATCAAAGCTTGCATCGAGCTACTCCTGTCTATGTGGCCTGGGTCCATCGCCAATTCTCCGCGGGTTTTCCGGACAACCAATGTCAGGGTCGATAGCCCTCAGCGCACCGGCGGCCAAGCAAGGCTCGCCAAGAGGAGGAACTCCAGTCTTGCGACCGGCAGCAATAGTGGGGACACTACGGGGACAGTTGGGGCAGCTGGATGTCAGCATCTGGCCCATCGGGGCCAGTCAGGACACCGGGTAACCAACTGTTAAAATTGGGAAAAACCCATGTAATGGGTTTCATCATAGATCGGCCGGACACCCTTCACACGGCAGGGGTCGCTGGTTCAATCCCAGCCGCGCCCACCATTTAACATCAACGACTTACAAAAGTCGTTACCCCCAGATCTGACAGCGCCAAGGCATTTGCAGGCCATTTGCAGGCCGCCTTGGCCGGGGAGTTCCCGCCTCGAGGTGTGATCGAGGATCGCTTACGGGTTAAAGAGGCCAGCCTGCGCGACCGCCCGACCACCGAAATCACGCGCCTGGAAATCGTTGACTGGCGGGACTTGCGATTGCTGGAAGTGGCGCCAAACACCGTCCAGCGCGAGTTCAATTTCCTGCAACAGGTGTTTCTGCGGGCGGTTGACGAGTGGGGCCAGGAGCGCGGCGACAACCCGACGCGGGGTCTGAGGCCGATGCGGCTCCGGGACGAGCGCTCCCGGCGGCTCGCCCCCATCAAGCGGGACTACCTGCTCCGTCATCGGTCATTCAAAATCCCCAGATTTCGTCCGCACCTCCCAGGGGGGGTCAATTTACTTGGCCAGTGACAGCCCCCACCCCCTGACTGCAAGATGTTCGTCACCGGGCGCTTACATCGATATTACCGTCTTGCTTGATCAGATAGGCGATACGGTAGTGGCGTAAGCGCTCCACGAACCCCATCTGTTGAGCGGATTGTGGTTCCGGGACACTGAGCCTTCCAGATGCATGGGAGGCTTGGAGTATGTGGTTATCCCCAGTACGCGCCCGCTGGTTGGGCCATTTGT
>NZ_JBLWFT010000025.1:0-2702 GCF_048323695.1 Aquisalimonas sp. APHAB1-3
TCGGTGGTCAACCCCAAGCACGTGCGCCGCTTCGCCGAGAGCCGCGGCATCGAGTCCAAAACCGATGCCCACGACCGCCGCGTGCTCGCGCTGTTCGGCCACGAACGTCGCCCCGCCGGGTGGCAGCTGTCACTGGCCAAGTAAATTGACCCCCTGCTGGCCAACAGTTTTGACCCACCTTCGGGTGGCCGTTGGGCCACGGATACACGTAGCGTCCCCGGCTTTGTTGAGCGGGCAAGGGCGCGGAAGTGAAGAGGTGGGTTGTGATACACAAGATCAAGGGGCTCTACGACGACGGCCGCGGGCTGTCCATCCGGGCGATCAGCCAGGAACTCGGGGTGTCGCGCAACACGGTGCGCAAGTACCTGCGCATGGACGAACAGACGGTGTGCGCGCTGCAGTCGGATCGCTCGCGCACCAAGCGGCTGGATCTCCAGCGCGACTACATCGCCTATCTGCTGGATCGCTATCCGCGGCTCACGGCGGTAAAGATCGCCCGCAAGCTGCGCGAGAAGCTCGGGGATCTGGACGTCTCCGAGCGCAGTCTGCGCCGGTATGTCCAGCAGATGAAGCGCACGGTGGCCACGGCGCAGCAGCGCTACTATGAGCCGGTGCTGGATCTGGTGCCGGGCGTGCAGTGCCAGGTCGACCCCGGCGAGCTGCGCGGGGTGGTCATCGGCAGCGAGGAGCGCACGGTCCACTTCGTGGTCTTCGTGCTCGCCTATTCACGGCTGATGCACGTGGGGGTGTCGCTGCGACCCATCGACACGACGACGTTCATGCACATGCACGACGAGGCCTTCCGCGCCTTCGGCGGTGTGCCCGAGGAGTGCGTGTACGACCAGACCAAGATGGTGGTCATCAGCGAGCAGTTCCGGGAGCTCACCGTCAACGAGCGCTTCCATGCCTACGCCACCGCCGCCGGGGTGCGCATCCACGCGTGCCAAGGCTACGACCCGGAGAGCAAGGGCAAGGTCGAGGCGGGCGTGAAGTACGTCAAGCGCGACGGACTCTACGGCGAGACCTTTGCCGATGAGCAGGCGCTGCGTGCTCATCTCCAGCACTGGCTGGACACCGTGGCCAACGAGCGCTACCACGGCACCACGGGCCGAGCGCCACGGGAGCTGTTCGAGGCCGAGGAGCGGGCTCATCTGGGCGCCTACCTCACGCCCCGGTGCCTCACCGCCGTCGACCCGGCGGCCACCGCCCGCAAGGTCGACAAGACGGGGCTGATCGCCTGGCGGGCGAACAAGTACTCCGTGCCCATGCGCTACCAGCAGGGCCGCGTCGGAGTCGTTGAGGACGGCACCACGGTGCAGGTCATCGACCTGGAGACCGGTGAGGTGGTCGCCACCCATGGGCTGTGCACCGGCAAGGGCGAGACGGTGCGCAACACCCATCACTACCGCGACCATGCCCAGCGCGTGGCGGATCTGGAGGCGAGCATCCAGACCCACCTGGGCAGCGCCCTGGGGGAGCAACTCTGTGGCCAGCTCAAGGCCACCGACCCGCGGATCTACAAGGACCAACTGCGTGGCGTCAGGGAGCTGCTGCGCCGCTATCCGCAGGCCGACGCCAAGCTGCTGGCCGAACTCGCCGAGCGCCCCGGCACCAGCGCCAGCACCGTCAAGCACTACCTCGAGGCCAGTGAACGGGCCGATGCCCGCGGACGGGACGATGTCGCCGGGACCGCAGCCGCCTCACGGCTGCCTGACACGGGGCTGGAGGCGTACGCCCGCCTTGGCCGCCCCAGCGGCCACCCGGAGGTGACCCATGAGCCGGCTTGAGGACACCGCCGGGCGCTACCGCAGCCTGCGCTGTAGTGCCGTGGCCACGGAGCTGCCGGATCTGCTCGCCCGGGCCGAGGACAACGCGCTGTCGTATCTCGCCTTCGCCGACCTGCTCGCCGAGCGCGAGCAGCACGCCCGCGAGGTCAAACGCCTGCAGGCGAACCAGCGCAAGGCCCGGCTGCCCGCCGACAAGCGGCTGGAGGCGTTCGACTACCACCACCAGACCACCATCACCAAGCGCCAGGTCAACGCCCTGCTCGACTTCGGCTTCGTGGATAACCGCGAGAACCTGGTGTTCATCGGCCCGCCCGGAGTGGGCAAGACCCACCTGGCCATCGGCATCGCCCAGAAAGCCCTGGAGGCCGGCTACAAGGCCGCCTTCCGCAATGCCCTGGCCCTGGTCGAGGAACTCGAACTCGCCGAGATGAAAGGCGAACTGAAGAAGAAAATCAGCCAACTGGCACGCTTCGATGTGCTCATCATCGATGAGCTCGGCTACCTGCCCATGAGCCGCCAGGCGCGCTACAACCTCTTCCAGCTCGTCCACAGCCTCTACGAGTACCGCTCGGTGATCCTGACCACCAACAAGGACTTCACCGACTGGGGCGAGTTCTTCCACAACGACAACGTCGCGGTGCCGATCATCGACCGCGTCATCCACCACTCACACATCTTCATGCTGGGAGGTGAGAGCTACCGACTCAAACAGAAAACCGCCGGCTAGTCACCGGCACCCGGGTCAAAGTTGTTGGCCACGAACGGGTCAAAATAAATGGCCATTGACAGCAGCCCCCACCGGCTCACGCCAAAGAGCTACGCACACTGCTCGATCGACTCGATGCGCTCGATGACGACATCCAGCGCGAGTACAACCGCCGAGAGAAGGCCGAAATCCAGGGCAATGACGACGTG
>NZ_JBLWFT010000026.1:0-2566 GCF_048323695.1 Aquisalimonas sp. APHAB1-3
GATGAAGGGCTACCTCAAGAACCCGAGCGCCACGGACAAGGCCTTCAAGGGCGACTGGTACCACACCGGTGATCTGGCCGTGTGGCACGCCGACGGCTACGTGGAGATCAAGGATCGCCTCAAGGACGTGATCATCTCGGGCGGCGAGAACATCTCCACCATCGAGGTGGAGGACACCCTTTATCGCCATCCCGCCATCATGGAGGTAGCCGTGGTGGCCAGGCCCGACGACAAGTGGGGCGAGACGCCCTGCGCCTTCGTCACCCTGCATCCCGGCCAGGAGAGCGTCACCGAGCAGGACATCATCCAGTTCTGCCGCGACAACATGGCCACGTTCAAGGCCCCGAAGACTGTGGTGTTCTGTGATCTTCCCAAGACCTCCACCGGCAAGATCCAGAAGTTCCGCCTGCGCGATCAGGCGAAAGACCTCTAGGCCCGACATGGCCTGACCCGCCGCCTCGACTTGCCCTGCGCGGGCGGCACGAGGCGGCGCGGTGTTCCATTATTCCATCAAGAGCACGGAGGAGAACGCATGCAACTCTACAAACGCCAGCACGGGGAGGAGCAGCCGTACTGGCCTGCCGGCCCCTTCAAGATCCGCCTGCCGTTCGTCCACTACCGTTGGGAGACGGCGGAGATGGTCCAGGCGTTGATCATGTTCGTGGTCAGCCTGGGGATGATTCCGCTGCTTGAGCAGTACCTGGGGCTGCCCTACGACGTGGCGCTCGCCTACGTGGTGGTGTGTGGCATCGGTTTCATGCTGCCGGCGCTGCTGGGGGTGCCGTTCGTGCCCGGCTGGATTACACCGGCAATCCCGGTGGTTGTGCTGTTTCTCGGTGATTTCGAGCCGGGGACGGAGGCCATCCAGGCGATGTTCGCCCTGCAGTTCCTGGTGTTCCTGATCTTCCTGGTCCTGGGCATCACCCGACTCGGCAGTACCCTGGTCAACATCATCCCGCGGTCCATGAAGGGCGGCATCATCATCGGTGCCGGCGTGGCCGCGATCATTGGTGAGATCGAGGAAGGGGGGCGCCTAGCCGAGACGCCGATTTCGCTCATCATCGGCGGTCTCGTGTGCGCCTATTTGATGTTCAGCCTCTCCTTCAAGCGCCTGGTGGACAAGTCCGACCTCGCCCGCAAGGTGGCCAACTATGGCATGGTGCCCGGCATGGTGGTGGCCATCATCGTCGGCTTTCTGGTGATGGAGTACCCGTTCCCGGACGTGGAGTTCGGCATCACCCAGCCGGCGTTCGCCGAGATGTGGGGCTACCTGCCCTTCATGGTGGGCTTCCCGGGGCTGGACATCTTCCTGCTCGCCATCCCGACGGCGCTGATTGCCTACATCATCGCCTTTGGTGACATCATCGTCGGCAAGACGCTGCTGGACCGGGTGGACCACCTGCGCGAGGACGAGAAGATCGAGACGGACATCGACCGTGTCCACATCATCACCGCGATCCGCAACGCGCTGCACGCCTTCTTCGCTCCCTATCCCGGGCTGGCCGGTCCGATCTGGACGGCGGTGGCCGCCACCATGGCCGAGCGCTACAAGTACGGCCGTAACGCCATGGAGTCCATCTACAGTGGCTCGGGCACCTTCTGGGTCATGGGGTTCATTGCCCTGTTCATCCTGCCGCTGGTCTCGTTCTTCCAGCCGGTGCTACCCATTGCGCTGTCGCTGACCCTGCTGCTTACTGGCTACATATGCATCATGGTGGGTCTCGAACAGCTCGAGACGCAGGTCGAACGTGGTGTCGGCGGTGTCATGGCCGTTGTGCTCGCAGTGTACGGTGCAGGCTGGGGCCTTGCCGCCGGCGCGCTGCTGTACATTCTCGTGGAGAAGACCAACCTCTTCGGTCGCGAGCCACGTGACGAGTACGGGCGTCGTCCGGGACAAAAGGCCGACGGCGAGGACTAACGATCAGACGGGGCGCCGTAAATGCGGCGCCCCGCATCCGGAGGAGATCAATCATGAGTCAGCAAGGTTTCTACAAGACCATTCTGGTGCCGGTGGACGGCTCCGACACCGCCGATCGTGCGGCGGATGCAGCACGGGATCTGGCGGCGACCGGTGGCGCTCGTGTCATCGTCATGTCCGTGGCGGTGGACCGCGACGTCATGCCGTCGGAGCTCATGGCGACAGGCCATGTGAGCATGAAGGACATCCAGGACGATCGCCGCAAGCAGGCTGGCGATACCGCAGAGAAAGCGGCCCGAAAGCTGAAGGATGCCGGCGTCGAGGCCGACGCCGAGGTCGCCACCGGCGACCCCGCGCATTGCATCATCGAGCGTGCCCGACAACTGGACGCCCCGCTGGTGGTCATCGGCCGCCGTGGCCTGACCGGCTTCCGCGAGCTCATCATGGGCAGCGTCAGCAACAAGGTGGTGCACTACGCCGACTGCCCGGTGCTGGTGATCAACTGAACTCGACGGAGGCACACACCATGACCGATTACACCGCCCCGACGCGGGACATGAAGTTTGTCATGCAGGAGCTGCTGGATCTGGATGCGATCAGCGCCCTGCCGGGGTTCGAGGAGGCGAGCCCGGAGCTGGTGGACGCCGT
>NZ_JBLWFT010000027.1:0-2214 GCF_048323695.1 Aquisalimonas sp. APHAB1-3
CGTAAGCGCTCCACGAACCCCATCTGTTGAGCGGATTGTGGTTCCGGGACACTGAGCCTTCCAGATGCATGGGAGGCTTGGAGTATGTGGTTATCCCCAGTACGCGCCCGCTGGTTGGGCCATTTGTATCACGCCCATGCCTTGGGGTTGTCGCTGAGTGAGTATGCCCGGCGGCAGGATGTCTCGCTGGCCGAGCTGATGGACTGGGAGCGCCGGCTGCATGAGGCCGGCGTTCCGGTTCCGGAGCGCCACCGCCCGGCACGGTTTGTGGCCGTGGAGGTGGTGGCATGATCCGGCCCGGGAGCGATGTGGCGGTGTATCTGTGCCGCGAGCCCGTGGACATGCGCAAGTCGATTGACGGTTTGTCGCTGCTCGTCCAGGAGGTCATGGCGTGCGATCCGTTCACCGCGGCGGTGTTCGTGTTCTGCAACCGGGCGCGGGATAAGGTGAAGATCCTGTTCTGGGAGCGCAACGGCTTCGTGGTCTGGTACAAGCGCCTCGAGCAGGAGCGGTTCAAGTGGCCGGAGTGCGGTGAGCGGGATCGGCTCACGCTCTCGGGGCAGGAGCTCAACTGGTTGCTCGACGGCATCGACATCACCCGCATGCAGCCGCACAAAGCGCTGCATTTTCAGTCGGTTGGATGAAAAACGTGCTCGCCTCAAGGGTGGTGTTTTGGTACAATTGGCCGCATGAACAAGGCCGATGCCAACACGATATCGACGGCTTCCGAGCTGCGGCGCGAACTCGATGCGCAGCGCGCCGAGATCGAACGCCTCCAGGCCCAGCTCGCCGAGAAGGAGGCCGCCTGGGCGGCGGAGAAGCGCTCGCTGTTCGAGCAGATCCGGCTGCTACTGGATAACCGCTTCGGCCCCTCCACCGAGAAGTACAGCATCAAGCAGCAGGACATGTTCTTCGACGAGGCCGAGAGCCTGACCGATGACCCTGCCGAGGAAGACGATGCCGGTGACGACAGCATCGACAACGATGCGCAGCCGGCCCGCAGTGGCGGCAAGCGTCGCCGGGGCGGCCGTGCCCCGCTGCCACCGGAGCTGCCCCGCGTGGACATCGTCCACGACCTCCCCGAGGACGCGCAGCAGTGTGCCTGCGGCTGCGGCGCACTCACCCGTATCGGTGAGGAAGTCACCGAGCAGCTCGACATCATCCCGGCCCAGATCCAGGTGCTGCGCCACGTGCGCATCAAGTACGCCTGCCGCACCTGCGAGGACGGTGTGCAGATCGCCGATCTGCCGCCGCAGCCGCTGCCGAAGAGCAACGCGAGCCCCGGGCTGCTCGCCTATATCGCAACAGCGAAGTACCAGGATGCACTGCCGCTGTATCGCCAGGAGCAGGTCTTCAAACGGCTGGGGCTGGAGCTGCCGCGGAACACGCTCGCCCGCTGGATGGTGGAGATGGGCGCGCTGCTCGCCCCACTGGCCGAGCGCATGCGCACTCATCTGCACGGCGCTGAGCTCATCCACATGGACGAGACCACCGTGCAGGTGAACACAGAGCCCGGGCGGGCCGCCTCCAGCCCCTCGTACATGTGGGTCCAGCGCGGCGGGCCGCCTGGCGCCGAGGTGGTGCTGTTCGACTACGACCCCAGCCGCTCGGGCCAGGTCCCGCGGCGCCTGCTGGATGACTATGGTGGCATCCTGCTCACCGACGGCTACGAGGGCTATGCCCAGGTCGTGCGCGATAATGCCATCACCCATGCCGGGTGCTGGGCGCATGCCCGCCGGAAGTTCAAAGAGGCCCAGAAGGTCCAGCCCAAGGGCAAGACCGGCAAGGCCGACCGGGCGCTGGCGTCCATCGGCAAGCTCTACCGCGTGGAACGCGAGGCGCAGGGCATGCCCGTTGCGGAGCGTGAACGCCTGCGTGCCACGCACAGCCAGCCGCTGATCAAGGATCTGCGCCGTTGGCTCGACCAGTCCCTGGAACAGGTGCCGCCGAAGAGCGCCATCGGCAAGGCCGTGCACTACCTCAACAGTCAATGGCCCCGGCTTACTCGGTTCCTGGAGGATGGCCGCATCCCGCTGGACAACAACCCCGCGGAGAACGCCATCCGGCCGTTCGTGGTGGGGCGCAAGAACTGGCTGTTCAGCCACACGACGCGGGGTGCCCAGGCCAGTGCGACGATCTACAGCGTCATCGAGACGGCGAAGATCAACCGTCTGGAGCCCTACGCGTACCTGCTCGAGGTGTTAAAGAACCTGC
>NZ_JBLWFT010000028.1:0-2210 GCF_048323695.1 Aquisalimonas sp. APHAB1-3
ACGACATTGCGCGGCTGCTCAATCAGCGCCCCCGCAAAACGCTCGGCTGGAAAACACCCGAAGAGGCCATGAACGAAGAGCTTCATGCGTTCTCAAAATCCGTTGCACTTGATTCTTGAGTCCAAGCGGTGCGCGGATCACGGCCGCCGGACGTCCCTGACGGGCCGCTGCTTTGCTCCGCGTAACAAGTACCAGGGCCTTTCAGGGCGGCGATAGTATTGAGTCGATGAGGAATAGGTTGATGGGTCTGCTGCAACGATGGTGCATGGCGGTTTTCGTGGGGTTGTTGCTTGCGGGTTGTGCTCATGGGCCGAATGATGATTTTTTTGTGCAGCCTGAATGGGCGAGTTACCTGGAGCGGGTACCCGCTGATCTCGGCTTTGAACCAGCGGTGACCGACTGGGAGCGCACCCCGTCTTTGGAAACCAGTCACAACGGGTGTACCAGCGCCCGGCAGGCCACTGAAGCCTGGGCAGCCTTTCATGGTCTTATTGACTCGGAAGAACCCGAAGAACTGACCACCGATATCCGCACTCGGCACGATCAGGACATCACCACCGGTATCGTTCAACGTTGGGGCTTCAAAGACGACGCCATCGCCGGCACTGATCACCAACTCACCCTGGAAGACACTAACGGCTGCTGGCAGCCCACGAGAGTAGAGACTCGGTATTATTGCCGGCGGGGGAAAACCGAGGAAAATCTCTGCCTTTGAGACAGTGACTCGGGACAGGTATTTCACCGCAAGGCATTGATGGCCTGGGTGCTGGGCAAGCTCACAACTATTCACTGCGACGGATGCCAATTCCGGCTACGCTCATGTGTTAGTTGAGATGCTGTCCGGGTTTCGTCTGCTATCTTCTGGTGCGTCAGGCTCAAAAGCTATTCGTGCAGCAAGGGGGCTGAGGAGACTTGACCGCATGGAGGGGCAGCCCGACATGAATCTGCGCCTTCGAGAGGTTTCGAAAGAGGATTATCCGCTGATCAGGCAGTGGCTGCATGCGAATCATGTACGCAGCACTTGGGGTGATCCGCATGCGAACCTCCGTTTGCTGAGCGAGCCACCAGCCCACGGGGCGCGGCGAGCCATTATCGAAGCGGATGGACGCAAAGTCGGGATCGTGTTGTGGCAGCACCCCTCACGGGACGAACTGGACGCGGCCGGCCTCTCAGCCATTCCGGCGAGCGTGATCGATATCGACATCATGATTGGTGAGCCCGCCGCCCTGGGATCGGGATTTGGGTCGAGTGCCATAAGCCGGGTGACTGAAGCCGCATTGTTCGACCGAAGGGTGCCATTCGTCATGGCGTGCGCCCGATCGGACAACCTGGCATCGCAGCACGCCTTCGCCAAAGCGGGCTTCCGTACTGTGCGGGAATTCGACGACGTCCCGAACGGGCGATACGTACTTATGGTGCGTGAGCGCCCGGAGAGCGCTGAACCCACGAAGGAGCTCAGCCCCCGTTTCTGGGATATTTTCTTCGAGGTCTACGCAAGCCTGCCCCGTCAAGGCCCTGGCAGCCGTGCGTGCGCCGCTAGAGCTCTTGGCCTTTGCCACGATCTGCCGCCATTCCCGGTCATACTGGATCTCGGCTGCGGTGTCGGCGGGCAGACCCTCCAACTCGCTGAAATGACGCGGGGAAGTATCCTGGCAATCGATAGCAGCCCGCCGAGCATCGAACGGCTGCGGACTACGGTTGCCGAGCGCGGGCTTTCGCAGCGCGTCAGCGCATTCGTCGGGGATATGGCCCATCTGGAGCAACCGCCTGAAAGTTTCGACCTCATCTGGTCCGAGGGCGCGCTCTACAGCGTCGGCCTCCTGAACGCTCTCCACGTCTGTTATGGATTGCTGCGCCCGGGCGGCTACCTGGCGTTCACAGACGCAGTCTGGCGCGAGGAGCATCCACCACCCGAGGTCAAGACCATTTTCGATCTGGACTATCCAACCATGGGAGAGCTAGAGGACGATCTGGCTGCGATACAGGACTGCGGATTCGAGCTCGTCGGGCACTTCACGTTACCTGATGAAGCGTGGTGGGATGATTTCTACACGCCCATGGAGGCACGTATCGCTGAATTGCGGTAAGCGATCCGCGAACCACACCTACTCGGTGGGTTTGAGCGCGTATAGGCTCTCATCCTGATGCCACGGCAGCAGGCCGTCGATGGCCTCATCGCTGGCCGCGGCCGGCAGGTTCTTTAACACCTC
>NZ_JBLWFT010000029.1:0-1971 GCF_048323695.1 Aquisalimonas sp. APHAB1-3
CCGAGGTTCAACACTTTGGTTCGTAACTTCCTGATTCGCCGAGGGGGCGATTCAAAAAATATCGCTACGCGGCCTCGTTGACCTTCTTCTGGGTCGGGGTTGGCACCTCCAGGGCATCGAAGAGCTCGCGCTGCTCGGCGGTGATCGTGCTCAGCCCGTGCAGCCATTTTCCGGACGGCAGCCGCACGGCATGGCGCTGGATCGTGCGCAGACGTTCCAGCGCCCGCATGGGTGAGGCGTCACTGCCGGCGGCTTTCAGCCGCCGGCGCATGATCCGCTGGATGGTCAGCGCCATGAAGCAGATGAGCGTGTGCGCCCGGATGCGCTCAGGCAGTCGGTGGTGCACCGGCGCGAGCGCCAGGTCCGATTTCAGCGTGCGGAAGCCGCGCTCGATATCCGCCAGTGACTTGTAACGGCGCACGACCTCGGTGGCGTCCTGATCCTGGACATTGGTGATCAGCAACAGCTTCCCGTCCAGGCGCCACTCACGGCGGAACACCGCGCCGTCGACCTCGTAGCAGAACGTCTCAGAAGTCGGCACCACACGGATGAACCGGTAGAGCCCCGTCTCCTGGAGGTGTTCGTGGAATCGCATCTTCGCGCCCCCGTCGGACAGCGGCCGCCCGCGGTAGGTCGCGCCGCGGTCCTGGCCGTCGAGGCGGTGTTCGAGGTAGAACGCCTCCTCCCGGGCGGCCTCCAGGCGCCGGCGGCGCTCGGCACGGCTCGCCGCTGCCGCCTCGGGATCATGGGCGACGACAAGGCGCCGTTCGACGCCATCGTCTTCACACACCGGCGCCTCGGTGACCGCCTCCTCGCCGGTCTCGCTCGCCGTCTTCACCAGGTACGGGTGCAACCGCGCCAGGGGCTCGGCATAGCGCTTGAACCGCCGGGCGGCCACCGCCACGATGTACTCCACCGCACGCCCATCCGGCAGGCGGATATCCTCCAGCATGCTGAGGTTCGCCTCCGAGAGCAGACCCCGGTCGGCGACCAGGATCAACCGCTTCAGCGGGAAGCGCTCGCAGAGCCGCTCGACGATCCCGCGCACCGTGGCGACTTCCGCCACATTGCCTTCGAAGACCTCGTGGGTGATGGGCAGGCCCTCGGCCGTTTGCACCAGCCCCACCACATACTGCCGGTGGATGCCATCCACATCCTTGCTGCGCCCGGCGCGGCGCAGGTCGCCGTCTTGTTCCGAGTCACCGTGGATCGGGACAGTGGTCAGGTCATAGAAAGCGACTTCGAGCTCGTCGTCGAACAGCGGCAGCAGCTCCCCGGTGAGCGAGCGCTCCAGCGCGTCCTTGTGTTCGATGAGCAGATCCATGGCGCGCAGCAGGTGCGCATAGGTCACTTCATTGCGGTCCACCCCCGGCAGCTCCGCGGTCTCCAGCCACCGCAGCACGCCGAGCTTGCTCTGCGGATCACTCAGACGGTTGATCACCAGCGTGCGGATCACGCCCTCGACATCGAAGCGATGGCGGCGTGAGCGCAGCGTCCGGGCAATGGTCTGGGCGAGCTTGAGCTGATGCCAGATGTGGGTGATCGCCCAGATATCACCCAGATCCCGGGCCGGCTCGAAGGTGGTGTGCTCCTCGGTAATCCCCTCATCCAGCGCATCGAGCGTGGGACGCCCGGCGGCGCGCAGCAACCCGTTGACCAGACCGTCGATGTCCGCGTCCTCGAGCTTGTCGAGGCGGCCGAGGCTTGCGATGTGGCGGCTCTTCGGGCGTCGGCTCTCGGGATCGCGGTAGGACTCGGCGATCTGCAGATAGCGGTAGCCTTGGCTGTTGCGCGTGACCCGGATGTGCATGCACGCATTATAGCGTTCATAAACGCTCAATCAATACTATCGGCAAACCCATGTGCCACTACACGCTGAAAAACTCCAAATCAGCCGCCAACCCGCGCCACTGCATCAGCCAATCGCCTCAAAAGGCCTTCGTGAGGGTGTGAACTGTCGAAGTTGGGAGG
>NZ_JBLWFT010000030.1:0-1859 GCF_048323695.1 Aquisalimonas sp. APHAB1-3
CGGGGCGCGGAGGGCGTAGGGTGGACCTTCAGGTCCACCACCCCCGCCCAGGCACCGCCGCTACAACCACTCCGCCGGCATGGCCCCGACCGCATCATCCCCGGCCAGCACCGCCGGCAGCAGCGCTGCCGCCTTCGGCAGCATGTGCTGGGCGTAGAAGCGTGCCGTCACCAGCTTCGCCTGGTAGAAGTCCGTCTCCGAGGTGCCCCCATCGAGCGCCGCACGCGCCACCAGCGCCGAGCGCGCCAGCAGCGCACCGCCGCACACGTACCCCGCCATCATCAGATACGGTACCGCACCAGCCGCCGTCGCCGCCGGATTCTCCCCGTGCGTGCGCACCACGTACTCCGCCGCCTCCCGCAGGGCGGTGATGCCCGCCGTGAGCGGCTCGCCGATCGCCTTGACGCCACTGTCGGCACTCGCCTCCAGCTCCGCCGCCAGCCCCTCCATCTCGGCAAGCAGCGCCTGCATCGCCGCACCGCCGTCTTTGTACGTCTTGCGCCCGATCAGGTCGTTGGCCTGGATGCCCGTGGTGCCCTCGTAGATGGTGGTAATCCGCGCATCCCGGTAGTGCTGCCCCGCACCGGTCTCCTCCACGTACCCCATGCCGCCGTGGACCTGCACCCCGAGGCTCGCCAGCTCCTGGCCCACCTCCGTGCACCACCCCTTGACGATGGGGATGAGCAGATCCACCCGCGCCTGGTGCTGCGCGCGCTCCCTGCCATTGGGGTGGCGGCGGCTCATGTCCATGGACCACGACGCCGAGTAGGCGAGCGCCCGCATCGCCTCGATCTGGGCGCGCATGGTCAGCATCAGACGCTTCACGTCCGGGTGGTGGAGGATGTTCACCGCCTTTGAGGGGTCGCCCCCGGCCGGCGTGCCCTGGACGCGATCCGAGGCGTACCAGCGCGCCTGCTGGTAGGCGCGGTCGGCAATGGCCAGCCCCTGCACACCCACCTTGTGGCGCGCCTCGTTCATCATGGTGAACATGTACATCAGCCCCTTGCCCTCCTCGCCGACCAGGTAGCCGATGGCACCCCCCTGGTCGCCGTAGGACATGGTGCAGGTGGGGCTCGCGTGGATGCCGATCTTGTGCTCGGTGTTCACGCAGCGCACGTCGTTCGCCTCGCCCGGGTTGCCGTCGGCATCGGGCAGGTACTTCGGCACGATGAACAGCGAGATCCCCTTCACCCCCGCCGGCGCATCCGGCGTGCGCGCGAGCACCAGGTGAATGATGTTCTCCGCGCAGTCGTGCTCGCCCCAGGTGATGTAGATCTTCTGCCCCTGAATCAGGTAGTGATCCCCCTCAGGCGTCGCGCGCGTGCGCACCGCGGCAAGATCCGAGCCCGCCTGCGGCTCGGTGAGGTTCATCGTCCCCGACCACTCGCCGGAGACGAGCTTGTGGAGATACGTCGCCTGCTGCGCCTCGGAGCCGTGGGCGTGCAGCGCCTCGATGGCGCCGGCGGTGAGCAGCGGGCCGAGCGCGAAGCTCATGTTCGCCGCCTGCCACATCTCCTGGGTGGCCGTGGCCACGAGCTCCGGCAGACCCTGGCCGCCAAACTCCTCCTCGCACTGCACGCCGTTCCAGCCGCCCTCGACGAACTGCCGGTAGGCGTCCTTGAAACCCTCGGGCATGGTGATCGCACCATCATCCCAGCGCACGCCGGCCTGGTCCCCCGACTGGTTCAGGGGGGCGAGCACCCCGCCGGCAAACTTCGACGCCTCCTCCAGCACGGCGTCCACCAGCTCCGGGCTCGCCTCCTCGAACCCCGGCAGGGCGCTGATCGCATCCAGATCCAGCAGCTCCTGCATGACAAACTTCATGTCCCGCGTCGGGGCGGTGTAATCGGTCATGGTGT
>NZ_JBLWFT010000031.1:0-1354 GCF_048323695.1 Aquisalimonas sp. APHAB1-3
AAATGAAGCGTATGGCCATCTCCGCGCTCAGGCGCATTCAGAAGCTCCCCGGGTTGGTGCGCTCATTCTTCCAGCAGTCGGAATGTCAGTACGCTGCAACATGACTTTACTTTCTTAAAGGTTAGTAACCCAGTTCCCGGATGGTATCGGCCGCGCTTCTACCGTACTGGATATAGAGCTTCACGGCCCTGAGACGATCGTCATACGAATACATGAACTACCTCCGTTGTAGTCCAAGATTTCGTCCGCACCTCCGAACGGGTCAAAATAAATGGCCATTGACAGGTGGAAGTGATCGGAGCCAAAAGAAACCGATGAGAAATGAGGCCTACTCGTCGGTCCGCGGTGCCCCGGGGTGTTCATGTGCTGTTGGGTTGTCCGTGGACCGACTTGAATCTTGATGGGGGCATTTGTGAACCTTGAGTTAATGCCGGGATACTCTATTTTTCACCGACCGTGCAGGAAGGGAGCCCCTCTATTATTCCGTTGATGATGGACGTGTAGTTGCGGCGACCAAAGCGGAAGAGGTGGCGGCGGAAACCCGGTCGGCGGCGGACTTAATTGCTAACGCATATGGCCTCTCGGGGTGCATCGAGTTACGTATCCGCATTATCTTGCTTGCCGTGCGATCGGCCTCCGGTGGTCGAGCCATTTATTGAGGACCGTCTATATGCGGTCGCGGCGCGTATGCCGGATGAGTTCCGCGTTGATCGTCAGGCGTTCAGGGGGCGTTCGCCGAAGCGATGGGTGCTGCGGGCTGGCTACCGACCAGTTTTGGGCGAATGCCAAAACTTGGTGGCGCGATGGGGCAATGCATTGCGAAGGAATATCGGAGCGGCGCAATGCGAAAGACTCGATCATGCGTCGTTTTGACAGATGCACTGGCCGGGCCACCATGTCGCAGGGCTCTTAGAGCCCGGACCAAAAAGGGTTCGATTTTCGGGTAGAGGATCTACTCGGTGACGCCGCAGCCGAAGCATTGGCAGTATGCCTTCAGCCCGTGATGCGGGCGACCGGCAAAGCGTCGAGCACCCTTGATGCAATTAATGCATTGCCAAAACGTGAGAGGTGGCATGCTGCCCAGATCTGATGCGTTCTGTCCAGGGCGTAGCTCGGGCTACCTACGTGGCGTCGATGGAGCAGGGGTATCCGAACTGGCTGAAATCTTCCCGGAAAAGCAAGCTGACGATACGTTCGCACTCAGCAGTGTAGTGTTCCCGCATCAGTGGGTTCTACCCCGATTTTACGGACGCTTCTAAAAAGCCCGATACTGGGCAAAAGGAGTGTTCATGTCGAAGAGAAGACGATACAGCGAAGAGTTCAAGCGCGGCGCGGTCGAGCAGGCGCGGCAGCC
>NZ_JBLWFT010000032.1:0-1301 GCF_048323695.1 Aquisalimonas sp. APHAB1-3
GTAGATACCGTCTTGCGGGTCAAGCGGTAGACCCCGTAGGGCGGACCTTCAGGTCCGCCATCCCGGGCCCCCCATGCCGGTTGGCCGTCAGGCCAACGCGGGGTCGTAAGGGCGCTGGTTTTTGATGACGCCGAAGGCGATGTGGATGAGTTTGCGCATGGCCGCACCGATGGCGGTTTTCTTGGCCTTGCCCTGAGCGCACAGGCGCGTGTAGAGCGCGTGAATGCGAGGGTTGTGGCGTTTGGCCACGATCGCCGGCATGTAGAGTTTCGCGCGCAGGCGTGCGCTGCCGTTTTTGGCCAGCCGTGGGCGTGTCTTGGTGATCTCACCGGATTCATCCGCGACGACGTGGAGCCCGAGGTAGGCGGCGGCCTGATCGGCCGTGCGGAAGTGGTAAGCGGCGAACAGCGTGGTGAGCTCGCGCCGCAGGTGCGTGCCCACGCCCGGGATGCTCTCGAGGAGCTTGGCGTTGTGGCGCAGCTGCGGATGGCCGTTGATGTGGTCATCGATATGGCGGCGCAGCTGCTTACGCTGCTCCTGCAGCGAGCCGATGACGCTGCGGTGTGAGGCGATGACCTCCGTGTTGCCCTGGATCTCGGCGGTCTCCAGGCGGTTTTGCTCGCGCTGCAGGTCGGCCTCGACGGCGTCGAGGCGGCGCAGCAACTGCTGGAGGTGCTTGGCCTCAGGGGGCAGTGGCTCCCAGGCCTGGGGCGCGTTCTGCCAGCCGAAGACGGCCAGCACCCGGCGGTCGTGGCTGTCGGTCTTCGAGCGCACCCCGAGACTGCGGGCGAAATCGCGCAGCTGGCGCGGGTTGACCAACGACACCACGGCGCCCGCCTCATGCAGATACTCCGCTACGCCCTCGTGGTAGACGTTGGTGGGTTCGAGGATGAAGTGCAACTGCTCGGGCTGTGCGCCGGTGTGACGCCGCGCCCACGCGAGCAGCGTCTGCCAGCCCTCGTGGGTGTTCGCCACCGCCTTGGGCTTGATCCTGTGCTGTTGCGCATCCACCAACCAGCCCGCCTGGAGCTTGCGCTTGGCGACATCGACTCCGATTACTTGCCGTGTCATTGCTCTCGACCTCCCGACCGACTTGCCTTGTGCACACAGGCTCACTGGACACTCAGCCAGGGCCTTGGATACCGTTCAGACTCATGACAGGTCAGAAAGCGATGCCGGGGGCCTGAATCTACTGCACAGGGTCAATTGCCCTTCGGGTGGACTCCTGCTCGCCCGGCATCAGGGTGTGGTCTCCCTGACCACAAGGATAAAGGTACAAGGGTGGACCTTCAGGTCCACCA
>NZ_JBLWFT010000033.1:0-1094 GCF_048323695.1 Aquisalimonas sp. APHAB1-3
TATCGACGAGTTTCGTGACTTTGAGCTTCTGGACGCGGTAGCTTGTTCGTTGGCAGTAGTGGCGGCTCGCAGCTGAACGGTCGTAGAATGTGGCGTCGATCGCGCCGTGTTCGGAGGGATCGTGAAGCTGCGCCGACTGGCGCAGCAGCACTCGACAGACGCGCATGCTGATCCGGTCGAACGCTTTACATAACGTCGATGGAGAGGGGAGATCGGCCGCGTTGAGGCCGATCTCCCCGATTATTTGCGGCATCTCTTTGAGCAGGTCAATCGTCATGCGGTAGGACGTCCCGAGGTAAATCCGGAGACAGTGCAGGGAAACGAGGGCGTAGTCGGCGAATCCGCCGCCTCCTTCTGGTGCGGTGGATTCCTCTCCATCACCAGTGACGTTTTTAGCGACCGGCGCTACCTGCCCAATGAAGCGAGAGATTTGGGTCATAGTCAACCGGAGTCTCTCGCTTCAACTCCTTTGATTTACTGGCCTATCCCGACGCCGTCTAGCGATTCAACACAGCCGTCGTCTACAATATCAAGCGAGCAGTGAAACAGTGAATTCCACCGCCGTATGGCGATTCAACACAGCCCTTTGAGGAGATTACGAATGTGGGTGGCGGAACGATCGAGGTCGAGAGTCTCACAGACGGAGAGGGCAACGAAATCACCGTTGGAAATCTAAGAATCAGTGAAAGCGGCTGTAGGCGCGACGAAGAAGAATGTCCGCCGTGTCCCCCTGCGAGTGTGAAGTATGAGTTCGTGAAAGAAGAAGAACCCACGAGTGAAGATGATTGCGGCTTTGTAGTGGAGGGCACTGCTGATGACAGTCTAATCCGCAACATCTCGTACACTTCAAAGGAGAACGAACTCTGCGAGCCAATCCAAGTCTGTTTCGACACGGACTACTGCGATCTTCAGGTGGAGGTGAAAGCCGCTACCACCGAGCGCGCCATCTCACTCGAAGGCCCCGGTAGAGTCTGCTTTGACACGCCAGACGGTCAGGGGAGAGCGATCAGTAACTTCACCGTTGTCTGTGTAGATCCAACGGAATGAAATGATCGTGTCTACTGACTGCTGAATTGTCAAAAATGGCACGGCTG
>NZ_JBLWFT010000034.1:0-1089 GCF_048323695.1 Aquisalimonas sp. APHAB1-3
GCTTAGGCTCAACTTTCAAGTGCAACACCTGACCCCTTCGGAGGTAGGCTGTTGCGATGAATACTGGATACCGACACCTCAGCAGTGAAGAGCGCGCCGTGATCTTCTGTGAACACCAACGGGGCACGAGCATTCGAGAGACGGCCCATCGGATTGGTCGCTGCCCAGCGACTGTGAGTCGTGAACTGCGGCGAGGCCACTCGCTCGCTACAGGCGCGTATTGCCCGACGCACGCCTCGCAGGCATACAGGACGCGGCGCAGCCGCTGCGGGCGAGGCCAGAAATTGGTGGACGGCACATGGCTTCATGGTTGGGTGCGTGATCGGTTGATCCACAGAGCTTGGTCTCCGGAGCAGATCGCCGGCAGACTCAGAACCATGTACCCCGATGATCCCGACAAGCACGTCAGCCACGAGACCATTTACGCGGCCATCTATGCCCACCCGAAAGGGACGCTGCGCAAGGCGATGATCGATGCCCTGCGCCGAGCCAAGAGCCAAAGAGGCCAGCGGCGAACAACGCCGGCGGGCGGCTCCATGGTTCCGGAATCGCTGCGCATCCGCCACCGACCCGAAGAGATCGAACAGCGCCTGATGCCGGGCCACTGGGAAGGCGACTTTATCAAGGGCGCGTACAACCGCTCGGCGGTGGGCACCGTCGTCGAGCGCAAGACGCGCTTCGTGGTGCTCAGCGCAATGAACGGCACCACTGCTGAAGCCGCCCTGGAGGGCTTTTCCAGACAGATGGGCTATCTGCCCGCGATCCTGCGCCAGAGCATGACCTACGACCGGGGCAGCGAGATGGCCTGTCATGCCGAGCTGGCCCGACGCTTGAAACTCGATATCTGGTTCGCCGATCCGCACGCGCCTTGGCAGCGCGGCAGCAACGAGAACATCAATGGCCTGCTGCGCCAGTTCCTGCCCAAAGGTGCAGATCTCAGCGAAGCCAGCCAGACCCAGCTCAACGACATTGCGCGGCTGCTCAATCAGCGCCCCCGCAAAACGCTCGGCTGGAAAACACCCGAAGAGGCCATGAACGAAGAGCTTCATGCGTTCTCAAAATCCGTTGCACTTGATTCTTGAGTCCAAG
>NZ_JBLWFT010000035.1:0-1053 GCF_048323695.1 Aquisalimonas sp. APHAB1-3
AACAGCCCGTACTCGACGATCAGCGGGATCAGCGCGAGCGCGAGCACGCCCAGCCCGGAGACGGTCGTGAGCATGCTCCCCGTGAGCGCGCCGCCGGTTCCCTGCGCGGTCACCCGCAGGGCGTCGTGGACGTCCCCGCGCGCGTCGAACTCGTCGACGAACCGGTGCATGAAGTGGACCGTGTAGTCGATGCCTAGCCCGATCGAGACGCCGAGGATGGGCGCGTTGAACGGCGAGAGCGCGATGTCGAAGTACCGCATCGAGCCCGCGAGCAGCGCGACGGTGATGAGTACGGGCACGAGGTTGATGACGCCGTAGACCGCTCGGCCCTCGAGCCACCAGTAGGTGAGCACGAGGAAGATCGCGGTGAGGACGAACGCGACGAACAGGCTGTTGACGGCGGACTCGGAGATCCGGTCGGCCACCGCCTGGTTGACGACGTAGGTGCCGGTCGGGGTGGCGTCGAGGGCCATCCCGTCGGCGACCGCGTGGGCGGCGGCGACGACCTCGTCGTCCTCGGCGTCGACGTCCGGCTGGAACTCGATCCGGGTCGAACTCCGGTCGGTCGTCACGTAGTTGCGCGCGTCGTCGGCCGACGCGGAGTCGAACAGCTCGTCGTACACCCGGTCGACGTCGCGGTCGGGCACGCCGTCGCCCGTCGTGTCGTACCGGTCGACGGTCCGGGCGAACTCGGGGTTGCGCTCGGCTTCGGCCTCGATCGAATCGAGGACGCTGCTCGCCTCGGCGCGTCGGTCGGTCGACTCGAAGGCGTCGGGCGGGTTCGCGATCGCCCGATCGATGTCCGTCAGCGCGTGATCCGACCGGACGTCCCTGTCGTCGGCGTACACCGTCACGGACTGAACGAACGGAATCCCGAAGTCGTCCTCGAGGTAGCTCAGGACCCGCATGAAGTTGTACTGGCCGGGGGCGAACGGCTCGGGGAGTTGCTGGTAGGCCTCGATTCGGTCTTCGTCGGGGAAGAAGACCTCCTCGCTGAACTCGACGTCGACGCCCGTCCCGTAGCCGCCGGCGGCCGCCCCGAGGAGCAGGCCG
>NZ_JBLWFT010000036.1:0-1021 GCF_048323695.1 Aquisalimonas sp. APHAB1-3
TGGACCGGCCGGGACAGGGTTCTCAAAGTGGCCGGCGGCTATCACGGCACCCACGACACGGTCGAGGTCGCCGTCGGCGACGAAGGGGTGAACGCCGGCATCCCCGATTCCGTCGGCGAACGGGTTGACGCGGTCCGGTTCAACGATCCGGACGCTCTCAAGGCCCGGTTCGAGCGTCGCGGCGACGAGTACGCCTGCTTCATCCTCGAGCCCATCGTGGGAGCCGGGGGGATGGTTCCGGCGACCGAGGAGTTCCTCCAGACGGCGCGGGATCTCACCGAATCGACCGACACGGTGCTCGTTTTCGACGAGGTGATGTCGTTCCGGCTCGCCCCCGGCGGCGCACAGCAGCGGTATGGGGTCGAGCCGGATCTCACGACCCTGGGCAAGCTCATCGGCGGCGGCCTGCCGATCGGGGCGTTCGGCGGCGACGGGAAGCTCATGGAACAGTTCCACCCCGAAGACGGGGTGCTCAAACACTCCGGGACGTTCAATGGAAACCCGGCGACTATGGCCGGCGGGGTAGCCGCGCTTGAGATGCTCGACGAGGACCGGATCGATCAGCTGAACGACCGCGGAGAGCGCCTTCGAGATCGGCTCCGAGCGGCTTCCGACGACGTCGACGTCCCCGTCCAGATCACCGGTGACGGCTCCCTGTTCCAGATTCACTTCACCGACGAACCAGTGGTCGACTGCGAGAGCTCCGCCGCCGGCGACCCGCTCGCCGAGGAGCTGTTCCTGCGGATGCGAACCGACGGGATTTTCCTCGCGCCGCGTGGGATGGGGAACCTCTCAACGAAGATCGGATCCAACGAACTCGACACGTTCGTCGATGCGTTCGAGACCGCGATCGCGAAGCTCGCTACCTCGAAACGAACATCTCGGTGAATTGCTGTCTACTTTTGAATTCAACTGACAGCTCCCGTTCGATACTTTTCGATCGCAAGCGACGTCCGCAGTTCCGGCCGTCGTCATAAACACTGGGGCGCATCGTTTTCGTCCGGGATCGACCGGTGACACC
>NZ_JBLWFT010000037.1:0-1014 GCF_048323695.1 Aquisalimonas sp. APHAB1-3
ATGATACTTTCGGCTATGCTGAATTCGACTCCGCCACTCACCCCGGATCGAAGCGAGTGCAACGGCACGTTTGAAATCGACGATACACCCGTATATGGTTCTTTCAGGGCCGGTAGTTGGCACTTTCCGAATCGGGACTCGACGATCGTGCGGGACATAGGTTATCACGATACTGAAACCCAAACGACCACTTCCCCGTGGTGGGTGGTAGCTACTGGCGGGTGAACCGACGGTTACTGCCGGTTACCGGTTCGACGGGACTCGATCGATCATTGGATCCCCACTGGTGAGCAAATACCGGTAGAACAGTTATGAACATTTGGTTCCGACGATGCTGAAATACAGACGTATTACAACCGTACGTCTGTAATCACGGTTCGCGGAGGCGTCGGACGCCATCGAAGACGATGGACCGTGACAGTCCATACTAGACGGCTGACAGACAGGTTTTTAAACAGATAGCTAATCAAAAACACCGTTAAAGTTATAGTACTACTGCCGCTCGATATCGGCGCTGACGGTTCTTCATCCACCGACCGATTCCGAGAGAAGGAACCGATAAGCACAGGTATCGTCGTTTTATACCACCATTCTAACGGCTCCCGTCGCCTTTTGTCACACCGGAGATCGTACCTTCCGGGGTTATCGCCATAACTATCGAATATAATATTATAACTGCTAACCTATATTTGGGCTGTGGCGTGGTTGCGGTCGCGACGAACGGGCGTTCCGTACCGGTTTCAAATTTTAAGTGAACGACGCGCGAAGGTAGCGGTGCTATGCAACTCACCTGGCACGGCCACTCGACGTGGCACGTCACCGTCGGCGACACGACCCTGCTGATCGATCCCTTCTTCGACAACCCGAAGACCGACCTCGATCCGTCGGCCCTCGAGACGCCGGATTACGTGCTGTTGACCCACGGCCACGCCGATCACATCGCCCACGCGGGTGAGTTCTCGGAAGCGACGCTCGTCGCGACGCCGGAACTCGTCTCCCACTGTCAGGAGGAGT
>NZ_JBLWFT010000038.1:0-1011 GCF_048323695.1 Aquisalimonas sp. APHAB1-3
TACTAACCTTTAAGAAAGTAAAGTCATGTTGCAGCGTACTGACATTCCGACTGCTGGAAGAATGAGCGCACCAACCCGGGGAGCTTCTGAATGCGCCTGAGCGCGGAGATGGCCATACGCTTCATTTGCTTGATGTTCTCGACACCCCGGCGACTGACGTCACGTTTGACGTGCGCCCAGACCTGCTCGTCAGGATTGAGGTGCGGCGCATACGGCGGCAGGAAGAACAGCTTCAGCATCCCGTTGGTCGAAGCCACGAACTCCTTGACCAGTTTGGCCTTGTGGGCGGGATGGCCGTCGACGATCACGAACACCGGCTTCTCGGCACCCACCAGCAACCGCCGGAGAAATTCCCGGAAGACCCGGGCGTTGACCGTGCCCTCATGGACCATGAACCGCAGCTCGCCTCGCGGACCAACTGCCGAGAGCATGTTCACAGAGAACCGCCGGCCCGTGACCTCAACCACCGGCGTCTCACCGACCGGCGCCCAGGTGGTGCCAGCATGGTAATCGGAGCGCAGCCCCGACTCGTCGGCGAAGTAGATCGTCGCCCCGACGGCTTTCGCCTCCCGGCGAATCTCGGGATACGTGTGCGTCTCCCACTCACGCACCAGCTCCGGGTTCTGCTGCCAGGCCTCGTAGAGTGGCTTCTGCGCCGAGAACCCGAGGGTTTTCATCACCTTGCTCACCGACGGCAGTGTCAGCGACTTGCCCAGACGCTGGCGAATCAGCTCCTGGATCAACGACAGCGTCCACAGCGCGTAGGGCAGCTTCATCTGCTGCGGCGTCTCGTCGCGCACCGCCCGCGCAATCCAGCGCATCTCATCGTCGGTGAGCTTGCGCGGACGGCCCGACTTGGGCTTCGACTGCAGCGCTTTCTGTCCGCCGTCGTTGTAGCGCGCCAGCCACTTGAACACCGTGCGCTCGTTGAATCCGAACGCCTCGGCAACATCCGCAACCGTGCGCCCATTGCGCACCGCCTTGATCGCCTGCATCCGCAGGGCATGCATG
>NZ_JBLWFT010000039.1:0-1004 GCF_048323695.1 Aquisalimonas sp. APHAB1-3
CTCGGCGTAGAACGGACGGGCCATGCCGACCATGTCGCAGGCCGCGCTCCCGTCGGCACCCAGCAGCCGATCCATCTGTTCCCGGTCACGGATGCCGCCCTCGGCGAGGACGGGGATCGACACCCGGTTGCGAACGCGCCGACAGAACCCCTCGTTCCAGGCTGACTCGGTCGGATACTGCAGCGACTGGAGCCGGTTGCCCGCCGCGGCCAGCCGTTTGCGCCACGGCGAGCCGAAGGCCGCCTCGTAGCCGTCCTGGAGCCCCTCGTTCGCCCAGGCCCGCCCCGGGTACGCCCCGCGGACGATGCTCATATCCCACGTCACCGACGTCTGCACCGGGACGACCGCGTCGTAGCCGATCCGCTCGAGCCGGCGGGCGATCTCGACGCCGTCTGTGAGGGAGAGTTTTCGCCGCACGACGGGCGGGGCGGGCGTCTCAGCCGGCACCTTCGTCGTCAGCGGGACGTCGCCCGCCCGGTCGCGGATCTCGTCGTGGACGAGCGCGAGAAACGCGAGGCGGGCCTCCGGCGAGCCGCCGAAGACGTCCTCGCGGCGGTTGTAAAACGGCGAGCAAAACTGCTGAACGATCCCCATGTTCGCTCCCGAGAGGTGGAGCCCGTCGTAGCCCGCGTCGACGAGCCAGGCCGCCGCCCGGCCGAAGTCCGCCGCGAGCTCGGACACCTCGTCGGTCGAGAGCACGTGCGGGTCGAACGAGAGGAGCCCGAGCCGATCGAGCGCCCGGAGCTGCCACGGCGGCCGCGAGACCGCCAGCTGCTCGAGGCCCGGGTTCTGCGCCCGAAATTCAGCGTGCCAGGTCTCCATGCTCCGCAGCCCGCCGTGTTCGAGCTGGGCGAAGATCCGGCCGCCGTGGGCGTGAATCCGGTCGGTGAGCGCCTCGAGGCGGGAGACGAAGTCGGGGTCGGCGACGTGGGTCATCCCCGGGGCCGCACAGCCGCCTTCCTCGCGGACGATCACCGCACCCTGGAAGATGAGGCCGACGCCCG